>JBAPRH010000069.1:0-1618 GCA_049280995.1 Acidobacteriaceae bacterium | reverse complement strand
TTCCAACGCCTCGTCAATCTCGTTCCGCGTCGAGGGCGCATCGTAGCCTTTGACAACTCGCCCCACCTCCGTGACTGCGTCCAGCGCGCGCTCTGCCCGGTTGAATTTTACGGAGCGCAGCCCGGCTCCGACTGGCAAGTGACGGGTCTTCAGCAACAGGGCCGTGAAATGTGGTGGTCCGTGCTACACAAGGGCGAATCCTGGGCAGACTTTCAGATGGAACTCGCCGGGCAACACAACGCCTTCAACGCCACCGCCGCCGCCGCACTCGCCGCCGGACAAGGCATTCCCGTCGCAGCCATTCAGGATGCGCTGGCATCTTTCCGCAGCGTGAAACGCCGTCTCGAAATTCGCGCCGAAATCAATGGCATCACCATCATCGACGACTTCGCCCACCACCCCACCGCCATTCGTGAGACCCTGCGCGCACTGCGCGGTGCCTACCCAGACGCGCGTCTGTGGGCCGTCCTCGAACCACGCTCCAACACCCTCCGCCGCAACGTCTTCGAGCAGGAACTCATCGATAGCCTCGCCCTCGCCGACCGCATCCTCATGGCCCAGGTTTTCAAAAGTGAGGCCGTGCCGGTAACAGAGCGCCTCCAGCCCCATCGCGTCATAGAAGGTCTTATAGCTCTGGGGAAACCCGCACAACTGATCCCCGATGTACCCACCATTGTCGACACTATCGGCGCCGAAGCGCGCCCTGGCGACGTCATCGCGATTCTCTCAAATGGGGGCTTCGACGGAATCTACACCAAGCTGCCGCAGGCGCTCGAAAAGCCGATCCCACAGGGATAAACCATGCCGATTTCTGCCATCCTGCGCCCGCTCGCACTCGTGATCTTATACATCCTGCTGGGTTTTCCGGCGGCGCTCATCTGTATCCCCATCGTGCTCCTTACCCGCGATATTTCACTCATGTACCGCTGGGGCATGGGCATTGCCCGCCTGGGCGTGCGCGTAGTGGGCCTGCGTCCGGTCATCACCGGCATGGAGCACATCGACCGCAAATCGCAGTACCTGTTTTTCTCGAACCACCTCTCGAACCTCGACCCCATCCTGCTGCTTCCGATCATCCCCGTCCGCATCGCCGTCTTCATCAAGCGCCCTCTGATGAAGATCCCCATTCTCGGCTACTGCATGCGAGTGGCAAGATTCATTCCGGTCGATCGCCGGGGCGATGTCGAAGCGGCACGAGCCAGCGTACAAACCGCGCTTGAAGTGCTGCACTCCGGCATCAGTGTGGCCTCATTTGTTGAAGGCACGCGCTCGCCGGACGGCCACATGCTGCCCTTCAAAAAAGGGCCGTTCTATCTCGCGATGGAAGCGCAGGCGCCCATCATCCCGGTCTCCATTTACGGCACAGAAGCAATGATGCGGAAAGGCAGCCTCGCCATCCGCCCAGGCACGGCGCACATCACCTTTCACAAGCCGATCCTACCCGCCCACTATCCCGACCGCGAAGCACTCATGGAAGCAGTCCGTGATGCCATTGCCTCAGGCCTGCCCCAGTGGATGCGCGACTGAAATCCGCAAAAGAAAACGCACCCCAAAGCGGGGTGCGCTCAAAATGCTGTTGGCAATTTTCCTGAAGACTACTCGTTGCCGCCTTCGGGTT
>JBAPRH010000068.1:0-34073 GCA_049280995.1 Acidobacteriaceae bacterium | reverse complement strand
ATCCCTCGCGCCGTCCGCGCGTCACTACCTGAGGCAAGAGCCGGATGCGGGAAATCCGCCCGTCCGGATCTGTGCGGGGGGTACGGAGTGATCCGTATCCCTACCGCGACGAAATAAACCCGGTGCGCAGCACCGAACGGGGTACTTGCCTCGCTACGATTAGCTACGCGGACGCAAATCATGGGTTGCCTCCGGTGGTCTGGCCGGATTCACTGCGCCATTGGCAGGCTCCGGTGCCGCGCCGTTCTGTCCAAAGCGACGGATGCGAAGACTAGTCGGTACATGGGCGGCTTCCGGGGTCCGCAGAAACTCCTGAAAGTCACGGTCCTTGGTGAAGACATAAGCAAGTGCTTTGTCCACAATCTCGTCAGCGGAAGCGTGGAGGAAAGCGGCGTACTGGTCGATCTGCCCGGCGGTAGTTTCGTCGAGCCGGATCGTGGCCGTGATCTGGCGGATTTGAACGATCTCAAGCAGCGGCATGATGAGGCTCCTTGCGGTGTGGCTTCAGGTTCGGTTTCGTGGTGTGTATTTGCTGCTGTGCAGCCCAGAGAATTTCAGCGGCATAAGCCCGTCAATCGGCACTCGAAAACTCGAACCGGTGCCGGACTTCCAGCATGGTCAGAACGTCTGCAATCGGCGCGCTTTGGGCCAGCCAGAGATTGGCCGAAGCGATATCTAAGCGCTCTCGCTTGCGAGCCGCTTTCAGCATGGGATAGCCTCCAGTTCCGCCTGTGCATCGGCGTGGAATGCGTACTCGGTTAAAAACTGCCGTGAGCGGCGGTCGTAATCAGCCACTCGGAGCACTTCGCTAACCATGCGGCGTCCCGGCTGGCGCTCGATATGGACGACGTAATCGACCGCCTCCCCGATCTCGGCTTCAATGTCCTCGTAGCTCGCCTGCGAGTGACTGCGGAGCACGAGATTGGCAAAGCGTCGTAGTGCCTTGATCGCAGAGTTTGCATGAATGGTCGCGAGCGATCCAGAATGCCCGGTGTTGAAGGAGTCGAGCAGCGTCCGCGCCTCCGCCCCGCGCACCTCGCCCAGAATGATCCGGTCGGGCCGGAATCGGAGAGCATCCTTCAGCAAATCATCGAACGAGACGGGTGTTTTGAACGTGTGCGTCTGCGATTCGGTGGCGACGATGTTCGGCTTGCGAATCTGAAGCTCTTGGGTGTCCTCGATCACCACGAGGCGTTCCTCGTCCGGAATGGCGTCGGCAAGAATCCGTAGCAGTGTTGTTTTGCCCGACCCCGTTCCGCCGCTAATCAGCAGGGTTTTGCCCGCCTGAATCTGCTCAGCAAGGAACTCGGCAAGCGGTCGCGTAAGCGTGCCGCGAGCGATGAGGTCCTCAATGGTGAAGTGACGGCTGTTGAACTTACGGATAGCGACGGCCGGAGCGGGGGCGACCACCGGCGGAATCCATACTGCAATCCGGCTTCCGTCCGGAAGCTGCGCATGGAGCCTTGGGTTGTCTTCGTCGAGCCTCTTGCCGAGGTGGTTGGCGATCACTTCCAGACCGGTGCGCAGGCTCCCGGCCTCAAAGAAGATTCCGGGCTGCGGAAGCATTTCGCCAGCGCGCTCGGCATACCAGGTCGCATTGGGATTTCCCATGATTTCGCTCACCTCGTCGTCGAGCAAAAGCGGCTCGATGGGGCGGAGAAACGGGCGTAGTAATTCGAAGCTCATCGCGGGGGTTTCCAGCAAGGAAGCCCAGCGTCGAGCCGGGCTTCCGGGAGTGAGGAAGAAGCGGCGGTTAGGCCGCCTCTTCCTCGGGGTTGAAGTCATCGCCTGACGCTTCTTCCGGGCCGGCCTTCTCTGCACGGTCGAGCTTCAGGATCGAAGAGACGCGCACTTCCCAGATGCGTTGCTTCTGGCTGGTCTTCTTGTCCACCCGTTCGCGGCTGCGCAACTCGCCTTCGACGGACAGATGCGCGCCTTTCTTCAGGGTCTTGGCGTAGTCGGCCAGCTTGCCCCACGCGATGCAGCGGTGCCACTCGGTGTGGTCGATGTACTTGCCGGTCGCCTTGTCCTTGTATGAACTCTTGGTGGCGAGTGACAGGGCTGTGAAGCTCGCGTTCTTGGTGGCTACTGCGGTGGCGTCTTGACCGAGGAATCCGATAAGCGTGATGCGGTTCTGATACATGGTGAAGTCTCCTGAGTTGAATTCCCGGATTGACCGGGTCACCCATTGGCGAAGCCTGAGCGAGTGGGCCATGCTCCCAAGTGCCAAGCCGCGCTTTCTTGGAGGGCGCCCTTTAGGGAGGAACCAAGACCCGAAGGGCGGCGAAGCCGAAGCAGAGCGACGCCGTGCCGCCGGGCGCATGTATAGCCCCGAAGCGTGTGACCGGACAAGCAAGGGAGAGGCACGGGAGACAAGCGTTTCATGGATCGCATCGCCAGAGTTTTCCTCGTAGCCTCCAACGCTGCACTCCACGGAGCGAAATCGCCCTGCTCCCACTGCACAAGGAGAAAGGCGAACGGATCGGCCAGACCCTTGTGCTTGCGCCTTCTTTGGGCGGGAGGACGCGGAAGAACCGAGGTGTATCCTGACTGAAAATGTGCGCCGCGTTGGGACATGAAGACCGCCTCGCTTGGGAAGTCCGCTTCTCTTACTCGAACGCCTGGTCGGCCCGAAAGCGGACGATGGTCAAGCCCAGAGGATTGACGGCCAACTCGTTGTTCTTGACCTTGTCCCGGAAGACATAGGTCACGCTGGCGGTCCATTGCTCCCGCTTGAGCACGGAGTTGTCCGTTGGATTTGTGAATACTCTCTCGAACTCGATCCGCGCCGAAAACGGCGACTGTCGTAGGTCGTCAAGGACCACGTTTTTCACCGTGACATCGACAAAGGGCAGCGAGTTGTCGGTCGAGTATTTACTGATCGTCCCATCCTTGCGCTCCTGATCGATGACAGCGTGCTGCACGTCGCCATTCAGAAAGTAGAGGGCATCGGTCTGATCGCGCTCGATGGTGAAGCGGTTCCGGCTGAAATAGAGCTCCGCCCACCGCGTCAGGTAATACTTGTTCTCGGCCTCCTGCGGGCGATACTGAAAATTCCGGTAGTCAATCGCTTCGGCCCGGCCCACTTCGTTGATGCGGATGATGAGAGGGTGCATACTGGCGAGCGCCTTCTGGCTCCGGAACACCAGGCCAGCGAGGACGAGACATACGACGGCCAGCACCAGAATCGTGATCTTGAGCCAGGTGTTCATCACCAGCGGATCGCCGTACTGTTCGAGATAGCGTTCCGCCGCGCGGGTGATCTCAAGTGAACCCATAAATGCCTCCATTCCGCCTAAACCATCTTTAGAAATGCCGCGGTTATGAATCCCCCCGCGCCGATACCGTGTCCGCCGACGTGACCGGAGAACAGCGAAGCGGTCATCGTGGGGATCTTCAGCAGAATGAAACCAGCGACAAAACAAAGAATCAGCAGACCGGGCATGAGGTAGACCAGATGGGCGGCGCTATCAGCGTGCATCGCTCCGCTCGTCAGATACGTGATGAGCAGATGGCTGATAACGCTCATCGTTGCCGCCGCTACAACCTTGTAAAACTCGAAACCGACGAATGCCTTGAGCCATCCCCAGAAGAGGAATTCGGTTTTATTGAAGACCATCCATGGGATGAACACGGGGCCGACCAAGCCAACGATTGTTGCTCCGATCGCGCCGTAGGCAATGATTACGCCGATCAATGCGGTAAGGATGCTGAGGATGACCTGCACTGTGTAGGTGCAGAGCAGCGTATAAGGCTCCGTGAACGAGGGAGACAGCGCTCCAATCTTGCTCAGAGCAGCATGGATTGTGTTTTGCACCTCCTGGGTTGAGTCGCTGCCGATGTAATCGACTAGGCTGCTGGTGCCACCGCTAACGAAGCCTTTGAGCGAATACCCTATGCCCGGAATTGAGCCGTCGTAAAACCTCACGAAACAGTAGGCGAACGTGATAAGCAGAAAAAAGTTCAGGAACTTCGCCACATTGAAGCCGGAGCCGCCCTGCGCGGAGGCGAGCGCTTCTTGAACGCCGAACCAGACCAGCATGATAGTGGCGAGTGAAAGCACCATGTGTAGGCCAAGTGCGTCCATTGAGGGCGAGGCCGTTGCCGTCAGGTTCTCGCAACCGTTTTTGATGAGAATGAGGAAGTCCATACCTGTTCTCCTGGTCTTCAGTAATGGAAGGACCACTCGGTGCCTGCGCTCGTCTGCTGCGGCGTGATTTCATTGAAGTTCTGCTGATAGCCGTTGCCGGTCTGAAACAGCGATTTAAGATTGTCCTGTTGCACCTTTTGACCGACCATCTGTTGCAACGCCTGTGCTTCGAGAATCTGGTTGGTTTCTTGCTGCGAGCGCAGCTCGATCAGCAGGGCTTGATTAATCCGCTGTAAGGTCGCCATCTCGGTGTGCTGGGATGGGTCGGTGGAATGACTGGCGGCTTCTAGTCGGCTGATGTCAGCCTCTCGTTGCGTAGAGTCCGCCCGGATTGTGCCAATCGTTCCGATGTTGGTGGCGTTGACAGCGTTGGCGAGATCGACGGTCGCACCCTGTGCCGCCATCTCCCGCTGGCCCTGCGGGCTGAGGGAGCTGTATCCGACGATGCGCCCTGTCGTGTCGATGCTTGCGGCTTGGGCCGCCGCTTCCGCACCATAACCGGTGGAAGCTGCGTTCATCCAGACTAAAGAGTTGCCGTAAGTATTGGCCGGTCGAATGAGCGTGGTCCACTGCTGCCGCCCTAGATTGCTGTAGGTGGTGTAGAGCGTCTGCGGAAAGCTTGCCATCTGCCGAGCGAGATTGTAAGCGGCAATTACATTTCGGGTGGTGGCGACTGTGGTCGTGTAGAGTTGGTTGGCTTGGGCAATTTGCTGGACGGCGTGCGCGGATTGAGTCGGATCGAAAACGATCCCGGAACCGAGTTGGGCGCGTGCGGGCAACACTCCGAGTATCACCGCCAAGAGGGCGGTCGTGAGTAACGTCTTCATCAATTCTCCTTTAGCGCGTTATTGTTTCGAGCGCTCCGCTTGAAGCCGATCTGATGCTTCTTTCAACTTCTTGCTCTCGTCAGCGCACTTAGGGCTAAGGCTCTTCGGAAGGTTCAGCATCTCCGCGGAGCAGTCCTTCGCGAACTGCTGGTTGATCGCGTCATACTGTTTTTGGAGGTTCGCTACCTTTGCCTGGTGACTCTGGCATCCGGCAGAGGCAAAGGCAAGAGCGGTCACAAGCGCAAGACGAATGGCGTTCCGAGACATCTGGTTTCTCCTTAAAACGTCTGTGGGATGGTGTGGTTCTCGTACGCGGGCAGCAGCATGTCTTGCGTGAAGTAGACCTTCACCCGATGGCCTTCGCGAATCGTGATCGTCGGTGGTATCTGAAGAAAGCGATCAAGAATAGACGTAGCCGACTGCGAAACGCTGCCAGAGGCTCCGGTCGCAAATGCCTGCGACCCGCTGGTAGAAATCGTACCCCCACCTTGCGTAATCTCGCCCGCGCCGGCAATCACGCCCAGCGCAATCGAGGTTCCGAAGATCTCAAAATAGTGGTTGTTGACCTTGTCCTTCAGCCCTTCAGCCCCTGACTGGTTCAATCCTTGAAATTGGTCGAGATCGACCGAATAGCCGTCGGGCATAATCATGCGGTGAAAGACCACGGCCATCCTCCGCTGCTGGCCGAAACCTGATGCGCCGATCTTTCGCGCCTCTCCCAGCACGATGGTTCCTTCCGGAATGAGCACATGCTGGCGATCATGCGAGTAGACGGGATTTGAAACCATCACTTTCACCGGGCCGGGGGCGTCGCCGTCAAGACGATTGACAAGAATCGTGTCGAGAACCGTACCTTCGTAGAGCACATACGGCTGCCCGCTTGCCGAGTCGATATTGATCTCCGCCTTGCTTTGCACGGGTGTTTGCGCAGTCGCATTGGCTGGTGGATCACCTGCGGCCCGTGGCGCAACGAGGCTGGTGGTGCCTGAAGCCGGCGCTGTCGCTGAACCAAGATGTTGCTGTTGATTGGTCTGCGCCGAGTCGGTCGTTTTTTGAGCGAAGACCAGATTCGACACGAAGCGCGATGCGTAGGCCAACTCGCGATCTTTGGCTGCGAGTTGCTGTTTCTCCTGCTGCGCGGGCGAGAGTTGCTGCTGGTACGCCGCCTGCGACTGTGCGCAGGGCTGGCCGGGAGCGCACGCAACCGGCTGGCCTGTCGGACCGTAAGCGGCGGACGCGGCTTGCTGCGCCGCTGTCATACCCGTAGTCGCGGTTGCAGCGGGCTGCTGCGCGGCGGCTTGGGCCGCGCGCTCCTCGGCGGCGGCCACCTCACTCTTGAGGTCGGCAACATTGTTGGCCGTGTTGTCCTGAAGCATCGGCTGCGGTACGCCGTTTCCGGCTTGCTGCTTGGGCGACTTTCTGGCCGTTCCGCTGAAGACCGCCGCCAGAATCACCAGCAGCGCAGCGCCGAGATACAGCATCGGCTTCAGGT
This sequence comes from Acidobacteriaceae bacterium, assembly GCA_049280995.1. Classification (GTDB taxonomy): domain Bacteria; phylum Acidobacteriota; class Terriglobia; order Terriglobales; family Acidobacteriaceae; genus Silvibacterium. Next base: position 27,604 of record JBAPRH010000068.1, on the reverse strand, counting down.
TCTTTTGGAGCACGCCCCTGGGCACGTGCTCGTCACGGCGCAACTCCGGATCGACCGGCACGGTATTGGGGCTGTTCACCATTTGCTCCGGCATTGCTGGCCTCCTCATCCCTTGCGGGAGAACTCCATCCGCTTCTTGCCCAACTCGACGTAACCGGAGTCCATCACCTTCGGAATTATGTAGGTGCCGTTCGTGAGCTGATACGTGACCAGGTTCGGCTTGCCGTCGCGCATCTCGTAAACAGAGAACTTCTCCGGTGCGGTTGTTTTGATGTAGGTGAATTTGTCGTCGTGGTAGATGGCCCGGATGTTGAACGGTGGCTCGTTGGCCTTGAATTCATAATCGAACTTCAATTGCAATGGATACGCGCTCTTGTACTCATCCACTGCTTGAGTGACGTGCGCCTCGACCGCTGCAAGCTGCTGCTTCGACTGCTCCAATTGCGCGGCGGGCACGAATTGCGCTGGTCCGCTGGAAGCAACGATTGAGGAGCGGTCTGCCGGAACGACGATGACCTTGAGATCTGGTGTCTCGTCCGTTTGCGAAACGTCCTGCAAGGTGAAGGAGTAGATGTTGCCTTTGTCGGTAATAAGGTTCAAGTTCGATGAAATACCTGCCTTCGCCGGATGCACGAAGCAAAAATTATTGACGATATCGACCACCCAGAAATCCTTGTCGCCTGTTGCGGCTTCCATGATTTTCTCCGTCGCCGGCAATTCGATCAGCGTCGTGTACTTGAGCTTGGCGTGAATCGGTACGATGTCCTGAGAGTGATACTCTACGGTGCGGGCGGAGGCGTCCTGCGCAACCGCGGTTATAGATGGAACGGTCATGGCCAGCACTGCGAGCGAGATCAGCTTGTGTCTCATGCGGCAACTCCTTTCAAGCGGGGATGGGTCGTGTTGTAGGAAACTGATTGGGGCTGCGACTCCTCAGCCAGATGACGCAACCCTTCGGCGAAACCGAACTCGGCAAAGTACTTCCATTTCTTCAGGTTGTCGGGCGCGTTGTTGGTTGCAATCCAGTAGGAAACGGGATCGACGTTCAGCCGCACCTTTTTCGAGCTTTGCGCTTTGCGGATCAACATCTGACCTGGAGGTATGAGTTCGGCAATCAGGTCCAGCTCTGTATCATTCAGGTGGAACGCTTCGGCATAGACCGCGCGGTCCATCTCTGGATTCGCCAGGAAGATCTTCGTCGGGCAGCATTCGGCCACTACCGGTAGTAACCCCGATTCCTGCAACTCTTTGAGCGATTGCGTGGCAAGAACCATCGCCGCGCGGTGCTTGCGCCATGTTTTCTGCGCCTGCACCACGTAATTCCGGATGGTTTCATTCCTGAAGAAGAGCCACGCCTCATCCATCAGAAACATCTTGAAGACTGAAAGCTTGTCCGGGTCGGCAATCTCATTGCCCGCCCGATGCAGAACATAAAACAAGAGCGGCTCCAGCACCTCCGGCGCATCGCCCCATCCCCGGAAGTTGAAGGTCTGGAACTGCGCGAACGAGAGCGTGTCCTCCGCGTTGTCGAACAGGAATCCGTACTGGCCCGCGCGGGTCCAGCGATGCAGCCGGTCCTTCGTTTCGCCGATGATGCCGGCCAGGTTCGAGACCGTGCGTTGGCCGGGCTCCAGGATGTAAATCCGCTCAATGGCATTCCAGAGCCGCTGCTCTTCCCGGAAGTCCATCCTGTAGCGCTGGTCTCGTCCTTCGATCAGAACCCGAAAGAAGTTGAAGAGAAATTGCAGGTTCTCCGATGTCTGCGGAAGCGAGAATGGATTGATCGTGAAGTCGCGCGACTCGCGCCCGACGTTCAGGTAAGTGCCACCGAAGATGCGCGTGACCGATTCATAGCTGCCGCCGATATCGAAGATGTAGGTCTGCGGCCGGTATTTTTGGGCGTTCTGTACCAGGAACACCGAGAGGAACGTTTTGCCTGATCCGGTCATCCCCAAAATCAGGGTGTGTCCCACCTCGCCGCAATGCAGATTGAGGAAGTAGGGCGTGTCGTTGTCGGTTTCGAGGACTGCAAGATATTCCGTGCCGAGGTACACGTTCGTCGTCTCGCCCGGCTGGATGGTGAACAGAAAACTCAGGTCCGCGTAGTTCGTGTTCAGCAGACAGAGCTTGCGGAGATTGAAGGCATAATTGCCGGGCATGATCGCGAAGTAGGCGTTGAGCTGGTTGTACGTCTCCGCATACAGGCCGCCGTCCGCGTTGGTGAAGATCCCAGCGAACTCTCCGACTTGCGACTCAAGCGTCTGGCGATCTTTGTCATAAAGAACAATCGTCAGCGAGAGCTCGCCCAATTGCTGTCCATCGCCCAGCGCCCGCAAGCAATCGCCCAGGTTCTCAATGTCTGCCTGCTTCGATTCGTCCACCAGAACGTTGCGCGGATCCGTCTTCGCCGGGTCATTGCCGATCTGCGACACGAAGCCCGTCTTCGCGATATTGAAGTGCCGCCGCCGCTTGTTGACTTCCTTGCGCGCCTTATCCGCGGGGAGCTGTGCCCACTCCATGCAGGACATGAAGTTTGCCGGAATCTTCAATAGCGCATCAAGCACCAGTGGCCGGGTTTCGCTGATCGCTTCCTTCATCGTCAGGACGCGAACGAAATGACCTCCAACGCGGAGATGATCGCGCTCAGCTTCAACGTCAGAATTGACAATTTGACAGTCGAGGAACTGCGAATGCTGTGGCTTTCCGGCAATCCGCCAGTCGTCGTAATTGAGCAGGCGGCGGAAGAAGCGGAACTGGCCCTCCTGATCGAGCACTTCCATCGGCGTTAAGTCGCTGAGCTGTTTGGTGAATGCCTGAACCCGCTGTTCCAGACGCGAGAGATCGCGCTCAATCTGTGAACGCAGCAGCGTCTTCATCCCTCTGCCGCTGAATTGGGCGTTTAGCTCATTCCAGCCTCCCGCCGGATCGCGGAACACCTCTGCCAATGCCGCGCCCACCCCGGTCTTCGACCGCGCGCCCCGGACAAGGATGCAGTAATAGATTTCGATCTCGAAGAGCCTGTCCGCCTTCTCTTGAAAGAACTGCCGCCGCCGATCTTGCCCAGTCTGCACAATTGGGTCGTCGTACCCGGCAAACGGAATATGCGGATGGTTCGCCTTGAAGAGGTACTGGTAGACGTGGAAGCCGGGACCAAATAATTTGAGCGCCGATTCAAGCCGTTTCACCGCATACTCCTGTTGCGCGTGATCGAGACTTTCGTAATCGACGCCCGTTACCCGGAGCACTATGCCGAGATCGCCGCTCTTTGTCAGGAACGCCGTTTCGTTCCAGAAGCCGTACAGGTTGATGTGGTCGCACAACGCGGCTGCGTCCGTCCACGGCTTTATCACCTTGTCGAGACGCAGCATCAAACCACCTCCACGCGCGGAATGCTTCGCTTGGCAGCGTCGTACCGGGGCTTGTACCGCTCGGCCTTCGCAAGGATGCGCAGAAAGGCGGGATCGCTCGCCGTCACCCAATGGCCGAAGACGTAGGCGCCAAGGAACACGGCCACGCCAGCCAGCAGGCTGTTGAACAGGTTGAACGTGCCCACCGCCCCTACGCAGACGAAATAGAACAGCGTCCGTTCCACGCCCAGATACGTGAGGGGCTTGTGCAGGCTCTTGTAAACGCGGTTCCTTCGCCGGTTTGTGGTGTGTGTCTGCATCGAATGCCCCTCACACTTGAAGAAATTGGATCGTGGCCGTTGCCGTTCGGGAAGATCAGATTCCCCATAGCCAGCTCAGGACGTTTACCGCAAGCACGGCAATGCCGGTCCCGGCGGCCACGCTGGCCAGTGCTTTCTTCGATCCTGGCTCGCCATGCGCGAACTGGTAGCCGCCGATCACGATGGCAATCAGGCTCGCCACCTTGGCAACCGTACCGGTGAAAAGGTTCTGGAGCGCGGTGAATCCCGTATCGAACGGCGAACCGCTCTGCGCGAGCGCTGCTATCGGGAAGAGGAGCAATAGTGAAAGGAGAATGGCGGGCTGCGAGAACCGCCGCAGGGCCTTTGCGCGGGCGATTCCGCCTCGCAGAGAAGTCTGAATCAGAGTGAACATTGGCACCTCCGACGGCAAGAACGTCGCCGTCATGTGCCAAACGTTAGCGCCGCTTTTCCGATCCGTCCAAGACTTCTTGTCTATGGAGCCATAGACCGTATCTATGGCCGATTGCAATACGACGATGCGGAATGTTACTGAGGCCAAGACCCCTCGCCCTATTCCGGTTCAGCGGCAATCATCACTTGACAATCAAGTAAAGTAGAGAGCATCCTTTGCTTCGAGGGTTTACTTGGATGTCCAGTAAAGAACGGGAACCGGTACAAATTCTGCAAGGCACGCTTGATCTCATTGTCTTGCGTACGCTCCTTACGATGGGGCCGCAGCACGCTTACCAGATTGCAACGCGCCTGGAGCAGGTCTCCGATCGCCTCCTCAATCTCAACCAGGGCACGCTCTATCCGGCACTGGTGCGGCTGGAACAGTACGGATGGATCAAGGGCGAGTGGGGGCGCACAGAGAACAACCGCGAGGCGAAGTTCTACTCGCTCACCCATTCCGGAGGCAAAGCTCTTGAAAAAGAGACCGAACGTTGGAGAACCATGGCCGGGCTGGTCGAGCGGCTTCTGGAGGAGTCGTGAACGCGACGCGAGCGAGGCGACTGGCGGCGAGGTTTCGCAGCCTTTTGGGCGGCGCGCGTGCCGAGCAGGACCGCGAGCGAGAAATCGCGTCCCATCTTTCATTGCTTGAAGAGGAATTTCTGAAGCAGGGTCTCGCGCCGGAAGAAGCGCGTCGTCAGGCGCATCTGAAGCTCGGCAATCCAACGGTGATTCGTGAGGAAGTGCGGCGGATGAGCAGCATCGTGTGGCTGGAAAATCTCGGGCGCGATATCCGCTATGCGCTGCGCCAATTGCGCCGGTCGCCGGGCTTTACGATTGCGGCGGTTTTGACGCTGGCGCTGGGCATTGGCGCGGCAGCGGCCATGTTCAGCGTCCTGGAGGCGGTTGTGTTGCGTCCGCTGCCGTACAGGAATGCGGACCGGATTGTCTTTATCAAAACCAAGGCGTCCGCCGGATATCAGCAGTCCGAATCCTGGCCTGAATACCAGGACATGCGCCGCTTGAATTCTAAATTCAGCGTTGTGGCCGGAATGGGAAACGGTGGCGGGGTCACGCTGACCCAGAATGGCCATGCGGTTTACCTTCACGCCGTTCAGGGGACAGACAACTTCTTTGATCTTTATGGAGTTCGGCCACTCCTGGGCAGAACGTATCTGCCTGGGGAGGATCAACCCGGGAAGAACGATGTTGTCGTCCTCAGTTATGGAGTCTGGCAGCAGGATTTCGGGGGAAATAGGAACATTGTCGATGAGACGGTGCATCTGGATGGCACGCCGTACACGATTATCGGAGTCATGCCGGCAGGGTTCCGGGTGCTTTTCGACGCGTCCAACGTGGTCTACACCCCTTTCCCATTGACAGCCGAACAGATCAAGTATCGGGGCATGCATTGGTTTCTGACGTATGGCTTGTTGAAACCTGGGGTGACCGTCGCACAGGCAACTGCGGATATGAATCATGTGTTCAGCGAAATGGGCAAGCAGTTCCCGAACCAGGACAAAGAGAAGACCGCCCAGCTCTTTTCCATTGATGAGGTTCTCAACGGGGCCGGGGGAACACACAATGACCTCCCCGTGGTATGGATTTTGCTGGCTGCGGTGCTGTCTGTTTTGCTGATCGCGTGCGCGAATGTCGCGGGGCTGCTGCTGGCGCGTGGATTGCCTCGAGAGCGTGAGATGGCAATGCGGGCCGCGTTGGGGGCAGGGCGAAAGCGGTTGGCTGCACAAATGCTCACGGAAAGCATTCTGCTGGGTTTGGCCGGCGGCGTCGGTGGACTGGTGCTGGGCTACCTGCTTCTGGTTGCAATGCGGCAGTTTCTGGAAAAGGCGTTTGCGCGCGGTGGCGATGTTCACTTGAACCTTGCCGCCGTGGCTGCGACTTTCGTCGTATCTCTGCTGGCCAGCGTAACTGCCGGACTGGTTCCCGCATGGAGAGCGGCGCGTGTGGACCCGAATCAGTCACTGAAGTCAGGCGGCAGTGTAGGTATCACCAGGGTGCAGCATCGCACACGGGCGAGCTTTGTTGTGGTGCAGTTGGCGCTTTCGCTGATTTTGCTGGCCTGCTCGGGACTGCTTCTGCTCGGGCTGCGTTCTATGTTGGAACGAAACTTCGGCTTCAATCCGAAGCAATTGCTCACGCTGGAGGTGGATATTCCATCCGGCGAATACAAGGGCAGGGATTATGTGCAAGCGCTGGTGCAACCGCTTGAGTCTCGCGTTAAGGCCATCCCCGGAGTGACTGCCGTCGGCAGCAACGATCTCATGCCGATACTGCAGTGGGGTTCGAACAGCGACCTTGCAATTGTGGGTAGATCCGCCGATTCACTCGACAAGCAGCGGCTCACAGAAATGCGCTGGGTCACGCCGGGATATTTTGCAGCAGTGCAGCTTCCCATTCAGCAAGGGCGCGATTTCACCGTGCAGGACACGGCCAAGTCCCAGCCGGTCGCCATTGTGAATGACGCCTGGGTGAAGGAGTTTCTGAACAAGAGCGAGGACCCGCTGGCGCAGGCTTTCGCGAACGAGCCAGGAACGCCCAATACTGCGATCGTGGGCGTCGCGCGCAGTGGTCGGCAAGCCATAATGCAGCATCCCATGGCCGAGGCCGATTTTCCGATGACGCAGATGCCCGAAGGGTGGAAATTATTCATCCCCCAGTTTTATCTTTTTGTTCGGACGGCGGTCCCGCCAACAAGCATCGTTCCGCAGCTGCGGAAAGCGTTACATGATGTAGCGCCAAACGTCGCCTTCCGCACGCCCGAAACGATGGAGGATGTGCTTTCCGATGCGCTGGTGACCAATCGAATGCTGAGCTGGCTGTTCGGCCTGTTCGCCGGAATCGCGGTGCTGCTTACGATGATCGGCGTCTACGGGCTGCTCAGTCAGGAGGTGGCCAGCAGGACTCATGACATCGGCATCCGCATGGCGCTTGGCGCGACCCGTTCCGAGGTGGCGCGATCAATCGTGATCAGAGCAGGCATTTTACTCGTAATCGGACTGGTGATCGGGCTGGGCGGTATGCTGGCGATCCATCGATTGCTAAATTCACTTTTGTTCATTCATTTGCAACATATCGGCTGGGAACTGGCCGCCGTTGCGTGCCTGCTCGGAACCATTGGGCTGGTTGCAGCGGTCATACCGGCGCGTCGGGCCGCATCCATTGACCCGATGCAGGCGTTGAGGATGGAATAGGCGGGCTTTCGGACACACACGCAGGCCAATCGCTCAATCCAAGAACGCAGATAGCAGTAAGCGAGTTCCTCCCTTGATCGCAGCTCGTATTCCCTCATTGCTATGATCCGCGGAGAGTTGTTGCATTCATGCCAATGCGCTCATGGCTGATAAAAAGCACAGTCCCAGGGAGAATGACGGTTCTCAGGCAAGCAACTTCATTTGAAGATCACTCGCTTGTCGCTTGCGCGGAAGACGCGTGGTGGCCTTGATACCGTTTGCTTTCCTGAAATGACGGATCAGAACTGGCAATGCAGGATGCTCCGCATAGATGGGATGCACGAATGCCGTGTCCACGGTCCAGTTCACGTTCGCTATGGGCCGCGTGGTGAGACTTGGATCGAGCGGAGTTTTCTGGTCGATCAGCGCCAGTCCGTTTCCGCTCTGAATCATCCAATGAATGTCCGCCGGTGTCGTCGCCACGCAGGGAACCTCCGGCTCAACACCAATCTCGGCCAGCATTTCCATCAGGCGAGCGTGCGCCTCGGGATGTGACTCAGGACTCCGGAATATCTTCAGCCTCTTTCCAAGTTTCGAAGACTGAATCTCAGTCTGCTGCGCCAGCGGGTCATCGGCACGCATACAGATGACGAGCGGTGCAGATGCAACCTGCTCCACTACCCAATTGCCTCCGCTGACAGGGAGAGGAAGCACCGCGGCATCGAGGCTCTTCTCCTCCATGCGATGAAGAATCTGGGCCGGATCGCCGCCGGCGAACTGAATCCGGCAGTCAGGGAACAGGCCGACGTAAGCATCGCTCAATGATCGCAGAATTTCTTGGTGGACAAAGCAGGAGAAGCCGATCCGCAAGGCAGGAATCGCGCCGGAATGCACGGCGCGGGCTGCCAGGATGATCTCGTTCCTTGCCTTCACTGCCTCTATCGCATACGAGACCATCATCTGTCCGGCGGCCGTGATGCGCACGCCATCGTGATGACGCACAAATATCTGAATCCCGATTCCGTCTTCGAGGTCTTTGATCTGCTTGCTGAGCGAGGGCTGCGCCAGGAAGAGGCGCTCGGCGGCGCGCGTGAAGTTCAATGTCTCCGCGACGGCCGCGATGTACTTCAGGTGACGGAACTCGACAAGATCGAACATGCCTCGGAACTCCAAAAACCAAAGGCGGCGTCGAAAAGAACGTCATCAGATGCAGTTCGAGCTTCTTGCTTCAATCGCTTCTGCTCCAGATTCGATTAGGTTCCTGAAGCTGTCAATCGGGCACTATTTGGTGCCCCGAGCCGGATACAGGCAGATTCTGCCATAGACAGAAGCTATCGCACCGCGTAAAAGCGGCCATTTTGGAGGCTCGACCATAGACAGAAGGCATGACTCCATAGACAGGAAGTATTGGACGGAAGCATTTGCACGATTCACACTCATGGCGATAGGCGCGAAATCAACCGAATGAACGTGAGGAGGGCAAATGCCGCAAGATTCTTTGAAACTGCGTCTCGTGAACGCGCCGCCCGTATCGCAAGAAGAGAATAGTGCGGCGGTGGCACACCCGGAGCCTGGCAATCATTCGCAGGCCCGCATAGGCCCAACATCAGTCGATCCGCTGTTGACCGCGGACGAGGTCGCGCTGCGCTTGAGGGTAAGCAAGGACTGGGTCTGGGACCATTCGTCTCGCAAGACCCCGCGGCTGCCCGTGATTCGAATGGGGGATGGCGCTCTGCGGTACAGGGCGAGCCGGATCGAAGAATTCATCAGCGAACGGGAACGCCTTTCTGTTTTACGATCCGGACGCCGGTAGAATAAGAGCGGCCCACGGTTCTTCCGCCACAGAAATTGAGGAACAAATGGGCAAGTCGCACCAGGCAGGATGGGTGTCTCTGCGCGGAAAACGGTGGTTTGGTTATTTCCGTCAGACGGTTCTTGATCCTGAAACCAACGAGGAACGAGTGAAGAAAGTTTGCGTCAAACTCGCCCTCAAATCAAAAATGACCAAGTCCGAAGCGCGGGATGCGCTGCGGATGGAGGTCACCAAACAGACTGGCCAGAATCTCGGAGGCAGGGTCCTTAAGGACAGTTCGACTACCTTCGGATGGTTTGTTCGCAAGCGCTATTTCCCGCTGCGAGAGGGGGATTGGCGACCGGAGACGGCGAAGGTGAAGAAAATCCAGATTGAGCAAGACTTGTTGGCGAAGTTCGAGGAGTATCCCCTGGACTCGATGGACAAGTTCATGTTGCAAACGCATTTGAACAATTTGGCAGAACGGATGTCGCAGGATCGTGTGAAGCAGGCTCGGTCCTACCTGAAGTCCATCTTCGGAGAAATTGTCGATCAGGATTTCCTGGTCAAAGACCCGACCCGGAAGCTGAAGACTCCAAGAAATCTTCGGCCTAAGGATAAGCAGGTCTTGGCATGGGAACAACTTTGGTTGGCTCTTGAACGAACCAACAGGAGAGATCGTCTGCTCCTGATGCTGGACATGACAGAGGCGCTGCGGCCCAGCGAGTTGTTCGCTCTGCGGTGGCGCTCCTTCGATAACGTGGACACGCTGTCGATCACCGAAACCGTCTACAAAGGAACGATTCGGCCTTTCGGAAAGACCAATGGAAGCCTCACGGACGTTCACCTGCCCCCGGGGCTAGCTGAAGAGCTTCGCCTATGGAAGCAGGAGACCGCCAAAGCATCTCCGAACGGAGTGGTTTCTCCAGCAGCGTTCATATTCCCGAACTCGCGCGGCGGATTCATGGACACGGGGAACTATCGCAACCGCGTTCTGAATCCACTTGCCGAAAGGCTCGGCCTTCCGAAACTGAATTTTCAAGTCATGCGCCGCACGATGGCTACACAGGCGCAGAGCATGGGATCAGTGAAGGACATCCAGGCGCACCTGCGGCACGCGAAGGCCGACACCACCGCCAACGAGTACATGCAGGAGTTGCCGGAGAGCGTGAAGAAGATGGTCGGCTCGGTCTATACCAAGCTCATGAAAGGAGGAGAATCGCAAGAGAGTTTGAAGCGTTTGCCACAAAAAGCCGCAAACCCTTCCGAGGAACTTGCTGTAAGTATTTGAAAATATGGTAGGCACGAGGAGACTCGAACTCCTGACCTCTACCGTGTCAAGGTAGCGCTCTAACCAACTGAGCTACGCGCCTGTTTCGATCATCAGTCCCTTGGCAGCGACGTCCACAGGGATTGCCCGATGGACACTCTTGCGAAAGAGCTATGCGGACACAATCCGGACTCTGTCCCGTTCCTTGAATTGTAGCAAATATGGTCCTCAGAATCGGTTTCCATCACATAATTCGGCGCTTTGCCGGAACGCTTTCGCGCGAGATGGGAGAATAGGAGAATGACCGTACAGGAACGGATCGATGTGCTGCGCGGAACTCAACTTTTCGGCAATGCTCCAGCCGAGGCGCTGAAGCCGCTCGCCGAATGCGCGGTTGAACATCGCCTGCATGCTGGCGAGATACTATTCCTCAGCGGCGATACTGCGCGCGGCTTGTATGTCGCGGTTTCCGGTTTGCTGCGCGCCTTCAGGGAGAGCGAGGAAGGGCGGGAGCAGACCATTCATGTCGAGCGCGCTGGCGCTACGTTTGCCGAGGTTCCGGTTTTTGATGACGGCCCGTATCCTTCAACCGTAATCGCCGAGGAAGAATCCGTGGTCCTGTTTCTGAAGAAGGAGGACGTGCGCCATTTTCTGCTTCAGAATCCGGACGCAGCGCTCTCTGCCTTGAGTCTTCTGGCGAGCCGACTCAGAAAGATCGCGCTATTGCTGGAGCAGCTCTCGTTGCAGGATGTGGCCCAACGAATGGCAGCGATGCTGATTGAGGAGGCGGCAGCGCGGGGAAAGGTCGCGAACGGCGCGTCATTTTCTCTGCCAGACTCCCACCAGAGAATTGCTGCGCGCCTGGGTTCCGTGCGCGAAGTCATCACGCGTATTCTACGCCGTTTCGTCAATGAGCACCTGATTGAGATTCGTGGACATCGCATTGTAATTCTGAATGCGTCCGGCTTGCGCGCGAAGGCGAAACGGGATTTGCCTTAAGCTTCTCCTCGCTTGTAGCGCGCCGCTTGTCGTGCGTGCATCCTGGTTCAGCGGCCGCGGTGCTCGGCATTCAGCGGCCGTAGTGCTCGGCGTTTACCTCAGCATAACCCTTCCACTTCTCCGGCAGATCATCAAGTGCGAAGATCGCTGACACCGGGCAAACGGGAACGCAGGCACCGCAGTCGATGCACTCCACCGGATCAATGTAGAGCTGCGTTGCTCCCTCAAAGTCCGCCTCCTTCTTGCCAGGATGAATGCAATCAACAGGGCATGCGTCAACACACGCCGTGTCCTTAACGCCAATGCATGGCTCGGCAATTACATAGGCCATAGGTCAACTCTCCTATCTAATAGTGCGCCCTGGTTTGCGCGGGTTGCTGTGACCATGGTCACACGAATAGAGGCAACATCGCGTTACAGTGTTAGCTGGGATGCTGAATCCTCGAGAGGCGGGAGGGCTCGTGATCCAGAAATGCTCCAATCCTGAATGCAACGCCGAGTTCCGTTATGCTGGCCGCGGTCGATTGTATTCCTTTGAAGTGAGACATCCACAAGCGCCCTGCCACGACGTTCCCCGCGCCATCTGTGAGAGAAATCCATCGCACGCGACCGTCAATTTCTGGCTGTGCGAAAAGTGCTGTTCCAAGTTTACGCTGCGATTCACAACCAAAGCGGGACTGGTCGTGGTCGCCAGACGTAAGGGCGCGGTTTCGGCGAAGCATAGCGACAGCCTGCAGTTAGCCAATTGAGACGGGAATGAGCTGCGACCGCGTGACTTTAGTCCTATACCACAGGCGGTGAAAAGTTAACCATCGAACTTGGGAGCGAATACTATGCAGCAGACCGATTCGGATGCGACGGTGAGTGAAGCTCGTTTTGCTTCGACTGAATTGCCCGGCGAAGGACAGACGCCCAGCAAGATGCAGGGGCATTGGGTGTTGGCTCGAGCGGGGAAGCGAGTGCTGCGTCCAGGCGGCATTGAGCTCACGCGGAAAATGTTGGAGGCGCTGGAGATCGGTCGCGGAGACGACGTAGTCGAGTTTGCACCGGGGATGGGCGCCACTGCCCGCATCGTCTTGCAGCGGCATCCTCAGTCCTATTGCGCGGTTGAGCGCGACGCCTCGGCGGCCGGACTGATGAAGAAAAAGTTTGCCGGTGTCCGAATTGTGCAGCAGCCAGCTGAAGACTCACACCTGCCGGATGCGTGCGCGAGCGTGGTCTACAGTGAAGCTCTGTTGAGCATGCAGACGCCTCAGCAAAAAAGCCGCATCATCGCCGAGGCCTGCCGGTTGCTGAGCGAAGGCGGCCGCTACGGCATTCAGGAGCTATGTCTGCTGCCTGACCACGTTTCTGAGGATGTGCGCCGCGAGATTCAGGCGGCACTGTCGAAGGAAATCCACGTCGGCGTCCAGATACTTTGCTGCAGCGAGTGGATACGGCTGTTTGAAGAAAACGGACTGAAGGTGAAGTGGAGCGGAGACGCCCCAATGCACCTGCTCGAACCGCGTCGGCTACTGCAGGATGAGGGTATTGCGGGCAGTCTGCGCATAGCCTTCAACGTTGCCACAAATCCATCGCTTGGAAGCCGGATCCTTGCGATGCGGCGGCTCTTCCACAAATATGGAAATCACCTTGGCGCTATTTCGCTGGTTGGGGAACGCTGCCGGCGCGAAGAGATCCGGGCAGCGCGCCTTCAGTAATCCACTTCAGTAGTCCAGACCCAGCTGGAGACGAGTTGCTTCCGACATCATGAGCGGAGTCCAGGGAGGATCAAAAACCACCTCTACGTTGACATGGTTGACAGTGGGCAATGGGTTGAGCTTCTCTTCGATGTCGGACTTAAGCACATCGCCCATCCCGCATCCGGGAGCCGTCATGGACATGGTGATGTCGATGCTGTGGCCACCGTCTTTTTCCGCGATAATGCAGGAGTAAACGAGTCCGAGGTCAACGATGTTGACCGGAATCTCCGGATCATAAACCAGCTTAAGCTGATCCCACACCGCCTGTTCGCTGAACTCCGACGTGTCCGGCTGCGCCAATGCCTCGAAGCCGAGTGCATCCGCGTCCTTTGCATCCACGCGCATGAGCTGGCCATAGCCTACCGTAACGGTGAAGCTGCCTCCCAGGGTCTGGGTGATGATGACCGGCGTACCTTCTGTCAATAAATGCAGAGATCCGCTGGGAATTTCCGTGGCTTTGCAATCGCGAGTCAGAGCGACTATCTGTTGTGGCATTTGTTCTCCTTCATCCTTGGATCCCGGCAGCTATTCTGTTGAAGCTACCTGCTCCCCGCGCAGCGCGGCTTGCAGCGTGTGCCAGGCAAGCGTGGCGCACTTGATTCGCGTGGGGAAATTTGCAACACCGGCGAAAACTTCGAGCTTGCCGAGTTCACTCGCGTCGCCGCCCTCATCGCCGGTCATGATGCGATGAAAGCGGCTGAACATCGCTTCGGCCTGTGCGGTGGTTTTTCCTTTCAGCACCTGGCTCATCATCGACGCCGAGGCTTTGGAGATCGCGCATCCCGAACCCTGAAAAGAAATGTCGCGGATCGAGCCTTCCGCCACCTCGACAAAGACTGTGTAGTGGTCGCCGCAGAGCGGGTTGTAGCCTTCGGCCTTGTGGTTCGCATCTTCCATCACGCGAAAGTTCCTCGGGCTTTTACTGTGCTCCAGGATAACTTCCTGGTATAGATCTCGGAGCTCCGGCATCAGGCGAAGACCTCCTTCAGCTTGTGGATACCGGCGACGAGCGCATCGATGTCGGACCTCGTGTTGTAGACGGCCAGCGAAGCGCGGGCCGTGGCCGGAATTCCGAAGCGCTGCATCACCGGCTGTGCGCAATGGTGACCGGTGCGAATCGCAATTCCTTGCTGGTCGAGGATGGTGCCGATGTCGTGCGGATGAATGTCTTCCATCACAAAGGAAAGCACGCCGGCCTTCTTCTTCGCCGTGCCAATCAGGCGCAATCCGGGAACCTCCTGCAATGCATTGGTCCCGTATGCTAGCAGGTCCTCTTCGTGCGCGATAGCGCCTTCGATCCCAATTGCAGTGAAGTAATCGAGCGCCGCTCCCAAACCAACCACTCCGGCGATGTGCGGCGTGCCCGCTTCAAATTTGTAAGGAAGCTGGTTGTAAATCGTCTTCTCAAACGTGACGGAGCGGATCATGTCGCCGCCGCCCTGGTAGGGAGGCATGGCTTCAAGAAGTGCGCGTTTGCCGTACAACACACCAATGCCAGTGGGGCCGTAAATCTTATGGCCGGAAAAGGAGTAGAAGTCGCAGCCGAGCGCGCGGACGTCGACCGGAAGATGCGGGACAGCCTGCGCCCCATCCACCAGCACCGGAATTCCCTTGCAGTGGGCGATTTCAACGATGCGGGCGATGGGGTTGACGGTGCCTAGCGCGTTGGATACTTGCGTGATGGCTACAAACTTCGTCTTCGCGCCGAGTAGCGCCTCGAATTCGTCGAGCAGCAGTTCGCCCTCGTCATTGATCGGAGCAATGCGCAGGTGTGCGCCCTTTTCTTCGCACAATATTTGCCACGGCACGATGTTGGAGTGGTGCTCCATGGCGGAGATGACGATTTCGTCTCCTGTGCTGACGTGCGCGCGGCCATAGGTCTGCGCAACCAGGTTGATGCCCTCCGTCGCGCCGCGGACAAAAATAATTTCACGCTGATCTTCGGTGTTCAGGAATCGCTGGATGGTCTGGCGTGCCGCCTCGTAGGAGTCCGTCGCGGTCTGAGAAAGCTGATGCACGCCGCGATGGATATTCGCGTTTTCATGAGTGTAGTAGTGCGAGAGCGCGTCGATTACTGCTTGCGGTTTCTGCGTGGTGGCGGCATTGTCCAGGTAGACAAGCGGCCTTCCATTTACCTGACTCCTCAGAATCGGAAAGTCAGCGCGTACCTTCTCGACATCAAAATCCACGTGCTCGTTTTTGTGGAGACGGATTTCGGTAGCGACGGCGCTCATCCTATTTCCTCCCAGTGCCTCTCAGGCCCCGGCCCTTCGCTGGGACCTTGCACTTCTTCCGGCAGAGACTGGCGCACCAGACGCTCCATATGTTCGCGCACCGGGACCGATCGGATGCGTCCTGTGCACTCGCCGGCGAAGGCGAACAGCAGCAAGTCGCGCGCCGTAGTTTCGTCCAGCCCGCGGGAGCGCAGGTAATAAAGCGCACCCTCGTCAAGCTGGCCGATGGTTGCGCCGTGCGTGCATTTCACGTCGTCGGCGTAAATCTCCAGTTGTGGTTTGGTATCAATCTGCGCGTCGTCGGAGAGCAGCAGGTTCCGATTGGTCTGCTTCGAGTCGGTCTTCTGCGCGTCCTTCCGCACCAGGATGAGTCCGTGAAACACACCATGGGCGTGGCCGCTGAGAATGCCGTTGTAGAACTGATGGCTGGAGCAGTGCGGGCTGGCGTGGTCCACCAGCATGTAGTTGTCGAGGTGCTGCGTGTCTTCGCCGAGGAACAGTCCGTTGATGAGGCATTCGCCTCCCTCGCCGGCCAGCACCGGATGGATGTTGTTGCGCACCAGCGCGCCACCAATCAGGAGAGAGTGTGAGCTGACGCTCGTGTTCCGTTCCTGCTGGATCTGTAATGTCGAAATGTGGAACGTCTTCCGGTTCTCGCATTCGATCATGTGATGCGCGATTATTGCGTTCTCTCCCGCAACCAGCTCCGTCGCCGTGTTTGAGAAAAACTTCCCATCCCCCAGCGAGACGTGCTCTTCCACCACATCGACCTGCGCTTCGCGTTCCGCGAGGATCAGGTTGCGCGGATGGACCATCAACGGCGTTTCCGAGTCGGTCGAGACAAACATCAAATGAATCGGCGCCGCAAGCGTCACGCCGCGCGCGATGTGGACATAGGCTCCGTCTTCGAGAAAGGCGGTGTTCAGAGCACAGAACGAATCACGCTGCAAATCAAGGTGCCGCCCCAGCGTCGCCTCCAGCGCATCCGCATTGCGCTCAATCTCGACAGCCAGGCTATTCGCTTCCACTCCCGGCGGTAGAGAATCGCAGTCCGAGAGTCCGGGAACGAATCGTCCGTTCACAACGACCAACCGGCACGCTGCCGAAGAAAGAAGGAACGGCCGCAAATCCTCAATCGTCAAATCGACCGGACCAGCCTTCGGACTGCTGAAGCTCTCGCGTGCAATCGGCGCGACGTTCGTAAAGCGCCAGGCTTCATCCTTCACTGTCGGAAAGCCCACGTCGCAGAATCTGCCAAAGGCATCCTGCCGCAGAGACTGCAGCCAGGCCGGTTGGCGCGCTGCGCGCTGCTGAAGCTGGCTAAACGCTTCGAGATAACTGCCCAACCCCGCAACTTCAGTGACTGTACTCAAGCGTCCCCCTTACCGTGCGCCGGCCATGGCCGTTTCGACCCATCCATACCCTTCACGCTCAAGCTGCTGCGCCAGTTCGGGCCCGCCGGACTTCACGATTTTGCCGTCGGCCAGAACATGCACGTAGTCCGGAACAATGTAGTCCAGCAGTCGCTGATAGTGAGTCACTACGATCATCGCGCGGTCTTCGCGCCGCATGGCGTTTACGCCATTGGCGACAATTTTGAGAGCATCAATGTCCAGGCCTGAATCCGTCTCGTCAAGGATGGCCAGAGTGGGCTCAAGCACCGCCATCTGGACGATTTCATTGCGCTTCTTTTCTCCCCCCGAGAAACCCTCGTTGACAGAGCGGCCCTGGAACTGGTCTTCCATCTCGAGCAGGTGCATCTTTTCTCTCAGTATTGGCAAAAAATCAATCGCGTCCAGAGGCTCTTTGCCATGATATTTGCGCTGCGCGTTCAGCGCGGCACGCAGGAAATAAGCATTGCTGATTCCCGGGATTTCAACCGGATATTGGAAGGCTAGAAACAGGCCTTCGCAGGCCACTTCTTCCGGCTTCATCTCCAGCAGATTCTTGCCATTGAAGCGCACTTCGCCCTTCGTTACCTCATAACCGTCCCGGCGAGCCAGCACCTGCGCCAGCGTGCTTTTTCCGGAGCCGTTCGGCCCCATGATGGAATGAACTTCACCTACGTTCACTACGAGGTCAATCCCTTTAAGGATTTCCTTTTTGCCCACTGACGCATGCAGATCGCGAATTTCGAGCAAACTCATCTTTATCCAACGCTCCCTTCCAAACTGACACTCAGCAGCTTCTGTGCCTCGACAGCGAACTCCATCGGCAATTCCTTGAAGACCTGCTTGCAAAATCCATTGACGCTCATGGTCACAGCTTCCTCCGCCGACAGGCCACGCTGCCGGAAGTAGAAGATCTGATCCTCTGCAATCTTTGACGTGGAGGCCTCGTGCTCCATCCGGGCACTCGAATTTCTTACCTCGATGTACGGGAAGGTGTGTGCGCCGCACTTGTCGCCGATCAGCAGAGAGTCGCACTGCGTGTAGTTGCGCGCGCCGGTGGCGTCCTTCATGATCTTGACCTGGCCGCGGTACGAGTTCTGCGCATGGCCGGCGGAGATACCCTTGGAAATAATGGTGCTGCGGGTATTCTTGCCCATGTGGATCATCTTGGTCCCGGTGTCGGCCTGCTGGTAGTTGTTGGTCATCGCGACCGAATAGAACTCGCCGACCGAGTTGTCGCCCATGAGAATGACGCTCGGATATTTCCATGTAATCGCCGAGCCCGTTTCCACCTGTGTCCACGAAATTTTCGAATTCTTCCCCAGGGCTTTGCCGCGCTTGGTCACAAAGTTGTAGATACCGCCGTTGCCATCCTTGTCGCCGGGGTACCAGTTCTGCACCGTCGAGTACTTGATCTGGGCGTTGTCGAGCGCCACCAGCTCAACCACTGCGGCGTGCAGCTGGTTCTTGTCGCGCTTGGGAGCCGTGCAGCCCTCCAGATAACTCGCGTAGCCGCCTTCCTCGACCACGATCAACGTGCGCTCAAACTGGCCGGAATCCGCCGCATTGATGCGGAAGTAAGTGGAAAGCTCCATCGGGCAGCGGACCCCCTTTGGAATAAAGGCGAAGGAGCCGTCACTGAACACTGCCGCGTTCAGCGAGGCATAAAAGTTGTCAGTATAGGGAACTACGGAGCCGAGATACTTCTTCACCAGATCGGGGTGCTTCTGAACGGCATCGGAAAATGAGCAGAAGATCACGCCCTTCTCCGCCAGCTTCGCCTGAAATGTGGTGGCCACCGATACGCTGTCGAACACCGCGTCAACCGCCACACCCGCGAGCCGCTTCTGCTCGTTCAGCGAAATGCCCAGCTTGCTGTAGGCCTCCAGCACTTCCGGATCAACTTCGTCCAGGCTCTTTTTGCTCTGCTTCTTCTTGGGAGCCGAATAATAAACAATATCCTGGTAGTTCACGGGAGGGAACTTCACATGCGCCCACTTTGGCTCCGCATGCGCCCGCTCCAGCGTCGCCCAGTGACGATACGCCTTGAGGCGCCACTCCAGCATGAATTCCGGTTCATTTTTCTTGGCTGAGAGCAGACGAATCGTATCCTCGCTCAACCCCTTGGGAATCCGGTCCTCCTCAACCTGAGTGACGAAGCCCCACTTGTATTCACTGTTGGCGAGATCCTGGATAGTATTTGCTGTTGTCATTGCACTCCCCCTGGAGTCAAAGAGATGGATGTGAGGATGGTGGTGCGGTCAGGCACCTTGGTTGCGACATTGAGCAGAACCGTGAGATCGGAAAGGCTGAGGTTCCGCAGCGTCTGCTGCAGTACCTGGCCGATGACACGAAACTTGGTTTGAATCCTGCATCGCCCTTCCAACCGGCAGTGCCCGGGCGCAGTGGCGCACTCGGTCAGGCCCATCGGGCCGTCAATCGCCTCGATGACATCCGCCAGCGATATGGATGAGGAAGGTCGCGACGGTGCATAGCCCCCCTTGACGCCGCGATGCGAAACTAGCAGTCCGCGATCGAGTAACTTCTTTAGAATCTTCACGACGGTCGATACCGGGAGGTGTGTCGCCGCAGCCACGCTGCGGGCCGTATGCAGAGGCTCTTCCGAATGGGTGGTCACATATTCCATCACAACAAGCGCATAGTCGGCTAATTTGTTGAGTCTGAACATGCGATTAGCCTCCGTGGAAGTCGGACTGATTTAGTCCACATTCAGAATACCAGAGTTCGAAGCGAAATCAAGCGCCCAGGTGGTTCGAAAGATGTTATTTTTTCAGCTTCGCAAAAGCGATCGGAAAACCGGTAGCGATGGTTTCCAGCAGCAGTTGCACGGCAACGTGCTGGGTAAGCTCAGCGTGGTCCAGATAAGGGTTAACCTCGACAACATCCGCGCCGACCAGCTTTCCATGTGTGGCGATGCCGCGGACAAGTTGTTTTGCTTGCCGAAAACTCAACCCGTCGGCCTCCGGGCTTTCGGTGCCGGGAGCAATCGAGGGGTCAAGCCCGTCAATATCCAGGCTGACGTAATAGTTCCCAAGGTCTCCGATTTCGCTGACAGTGGCGGCAATTCCGTCGTCATGGACGCGGTCCATGGGAAAAACCAGGTTGCCATGGCTCAGCGTCTCGCGGTATTCGCGGTCCGTGCTCTTAATGCCGCGCACCCCGACCGTAACGATGCGTTTAACGAAAGGCAGTTCGTGGATGCGGCGGAACGGGCTGTTGTTGGTGTATTTCAGGCCTAGCGAAATGTCGCGATAATCAAGGTGCGCGTCCAGCAGCACCACGGTGAGCGGCGCGAACTTTTCAAAAGCCGCCAGCAGCGGAAAGCTGACCGAGTGATCTCCGCCAATCGAGGCGAGCAGAACGGCACGCTCGATCAGCGAGCGCGCGTGGGTTGTAATGCGCTCCCGCGTCACGGTCGCGTCGATCCCCACATCCACGTCTCCGGCGTCGACCATGCGAACGCCTGAGAAAAGCGTCGCGTCCTGGCCGATGTCGAAATATCCAGACGCACCTGCCGGCTCCCCCAGCCAGCCAAATCGGGCCGAGGCGTCGCGAAGCGCCCGCGGAGCCTGCCTGGAGCCCGGCCGCATCGAAGCGGTGTTGTCAAAAGGAATCCCGAGGATAGCGACATCGGCATTGATCTCCGACGGCTCGAAAACATAGGGAGCCTTGCAGAAGCTTGCTATTCCTGTGTGCGGCAGAGCCGCGGTCTGTCTTTTTGCACCCATCGAGGATCCCCCTACATGGTTTCGATGTCGTTGCGGTCATATGGAACCGCTGCCGCCTATCTATATATATCTGGATCTGTCCAAGTCGACTTGGCGTACCCTTGGGCAAGCTGTTGAACTCCCGCTCCTCGGAGCGGGCTTATCTGTGCAGAAGTTCTGGTTCCGTGAATTCAGCCGCGTCATCAAGCCGACGAAGCGTGTTTTGAAAATCAGTATTGAATTTTTCGATTCCCTTGCGCGTCAGTTCATGCCGGAGGTTGAAGGCGTTCCACGGTTTGTGCAGATTCAGGTTCTTGCAGGGCAGAGTCTTCAACACCCTCCCTCCTGTCGCACCTTTGTAGACATAGTCCGGACCTGGCATGGGCAACCCCATCAACGACCAGGCTTCCAGCACCTTTGCCGGCACCGTTACCAGATCAACCTTCAGCGCAAGGCAGGCCAGCAGCTGATCGACCGTGCGAATGCTGGACGCGAGGACCGACACGTGCCCATCACCTTCCGTATACATGCGCTGGATGTTCTTGATCAAATCCATCCCGTTTACGCCGTTGTCATCCAACCGCCCGATAAAAGGAGAGACGTACGCTGGCGCCTCGGAGGTCTGCGTAGCGGCGTAGACGCCGGCGGCCTGCTCCTGCGAGAAGCAAAGAGTGATGTTGACCCGGATCCCTTGTTCGACCGAATTCTGAGCGGCCCGCAGGCCCTCGTAGGTGCAGGGATACTTGATGTAGGCATTCGGTATCCAGGAAAACATCTCGCGGCCCTGCGCCAGCATCTCCGCGCTCGTCGTGCGAAGGTCGGCGAACACCTCAATCGACACACCGGCATCGCCTACTAGCGGGGAAATCTCCCGCACGATCGCTTGGTACTCTTCCTCGTATTCTTTGAGCGTGAATTTACCGCCGGATGCGATTCGCTTCTGAATCCGCGTGCTTCTGGCGATCAGGCTGGGGTTCGTCGTCTGGCCATCGACAAACCCAAGCAGAGATTTGATCTTTCGAGTCTCTTCCGGATTACCACTATCCAGCAGAATCCTCGTAGTTCTATTTCTCGGGAGCATAGTTTTAGCTGCAAAAACTCAACTAGCAGCATTGCTGAGGCTAGTCCTCGATGCATGCGAATGTCTGTGACCTAAGTCACGACCGTCTTGGAATGCCTTGGAAAGTAAATCGCCTTGAGGTTGGTTTGTGACTGCATATAGCGGCCAACGGTGGCCGCGCACTTCTCCAGAAACTCCCGGTCCGCCACTTGGAAGGCGTTCGGCGAATGACTGTCCACGTCAATTTCACCGACCACCCGCCCATTCACTCGAATCGGTGTAACGATTTCAGACTGGGTTTCGATCGAGCACGAGAGATAACGCGGGTCAGACAGCACATCTCCCACAATCACGGTTTCTCCCCGCACGACCGCCGCGCCGCAAATGCCCTCCGTCACCGGAATGCGGACGTGCGGCGTAGGTGCACCGCGGAAAGGTCCGAGCACGAGCACCGACCGGTCCTCCGGGTCGAGCATATAAAACCCAACCCAGCTGTAATAGTCGAGGTTATTTCCAATCAGGTCCACGATGGACTGCTGCAGCTCAATCAGCGTCGGCGCAGTTGCCGCAGCACGATCAATCTCAGAGACTAGCTCAGGCAGGCCGGACATTTTCACCACCTAGTATCACAGTACAACCAGAACATGGGCAGAGCCCAGGACGAACCGCTCCGCGCACAAGTCTCACTCCAACAGCGAGATCTGGAACCCACCGAGCAGGCTCGACCGATCCGTTGTGCCAATGACGCCCCGCAGCTGCTTTCTGGAGTTCTCGGCGAATGTGCTGGTGCTCACTGGACAGCACGCGAACACGGAAACGCGCGCCTGCCACAGCGACTGCTATCAGAAGCGAATTTGTACCCAGGCGGCAGACCTCGAAAGGACGGCCACGTCTTCTATCGCTACAATCACGGTGCGAAGAATAAAGATGAATTCACGTTCCCCAATTGCCAATACCAGCAAAGACTCTGCCGCAAGCACTCTGACCGTTGCCGAGGCCAGCCTGCGGCGCCGCTGGTGGTATTTGCTGCCGGTGGTGTTCATCGCGTACAGCCTGGCCTATCTCGATCGCGCAAATTACGGGATGGGTGCGGCCGCGGGGCTCGCGATGACGCTCCGCATCACTCCGGAGCAGAACTCGTTGTTGAGCAGCCTGTTTTTTCTGGGTTACTTTGCCTTTCAGCTCCCGGGAACGATGTTGGTTGGAAAGCGCAGCCCGGTTCGGCTTATCTTCGTGGCTTTGGGCCTTTGGGGAATCCTGGCCTCTCTGACCGGCATTATTCATGTTTTCTGGGCGCTGGCTCTGGATCGCTTTCTGCTTGGCGTGGCCGAAAGCTGCATTTTTCCCGCGATGCTCCTGCTGCTTACGCGGTGGTTCACGAAGGCGGAGCGCTCGCGCGCGAATACGCTACTGATCGTTGCCAATCCCGTCACGGTGCTTTGGATGTCGGCGGCGACAGGCTATTTGATTCAGATGTTCGGTTGGCAACGGACGTTTATCTATGAGGGCATTCCCGCGTTGTTGTGGGCCGTGGTGTGGCTTGCAGTGGCGCGAGACAGGCCGGCCGACGCGAGCTGGATGGCACCCGAAGCAACAAAACTGCTGGAAAGCCGGCTGGCTGAGGAGCAGCTCAGTGTTGCGCGGGTCAAAGACGTGAAATCGGCGCTGTTGCGATGGGATGTGATCCTGCTCTCGATTGTTTACTTTTGCTGGAGCCTCGGCGTATACGGTTTTGTGTTGTGGCTGCCAACGATTGTGCGACAGGGCGCCGCATTGTCGATGGGCAAGACGGGACTCCTGTCCGCTGTCCCTTACTTGGCTGCAATTCTGTTGATGCTTCTTGTGGCGCATCGGTCGGACAAGACATTGCGGCGCAAATCTTTGGTTTGGCCCTTCCTGCTGATTGGCGGAATCGCGCTTGCAGTTTCGTTTCTCTTCGCGCGGTCCAGTTTTGCGATTGCCTTTGCCGGGCTGATTGTGGCGGGCGCCTGCATGTATGCGCCTTACGGGCCTTTTTTTGCGATCGTGCCGGACCGCGTAGCAGACACGGCCTCGGCGGAGGCGCTCGCCTTCATTAACAGCTCCGGTGCGCTGGGCGCGTTTTTCGGCAGCTACTTCGTTGGGTGGCTGGAGGGTGCCACCGGCAACGCGCGGGACAGTTATCTCCTGATGGCCTTGTCGCTCATTTGCGCAGCCGGCCTGATGCTGTTGCTCGGCGCTCCGAAGAAGCCGGACCCCTCAATGCGGAGACTGCCGCTCGGAGAGAGAATGAAGCATGAACCCTAAGGCGGACAATCACAGGGAAGATTTGACAGCAGCCCAGGTACTCGACAGCGACGAGTCCATTTTTCGCGACCTGAAGACGCATGCTCCGGGACCGAGCGGGGCGTTGCCACTCACTCCCGCAATGCTGCGGGACCAGCCCTCTGGCAACCTCTTTGCGCTCTCCCAGAATGCTGGAATGGGCTGGGAGCCAAGCCGCCTGCTCGATCCTGAGTTTTTGATCCTGAGCACCCATGGAGGGATGAGAGCGCAAGACGGAACGCCGATTGCGCTC
Source organism: Acidobacteriaceae bacterium (assembly GCA_049280995.1). Classification (GTDB taxonomy): domain Bacteria; phylum Acidobacteriota; class Terriglobia; order Terriglobales; family Acidobacteriaceae; genus Silvibacterium. The sequence continues at coordinate 3,541 of JBAPRH010000068.1, read as the reverse complement.
GGCTTTCACACGGGGCATTGGGAAGTTGGACTGCTGGTGGAAGAAGCGGCGCGCGAGCTGCGCGACCGCCACGCGATTCCATTTGCAGGGGCCTGTACGGACCCGTGCGACGGGCGCACGCAAGGCACGACCGGCATGATGGACTCGCTCGCATATCGGAACGATGCCGCCATCGTGTTGCGGCGCTTGATACGCTCGTTGCCGACCCGCAAGGGCGTGATCGGCATCGCAACCTGCGATAAGGGATTGCCGGCGATGATGATGGCGTTGGCTTCATCCGGAGCCTATCCGAGCATTCTGGTGCCCGGTGGAGTCACCTTGCTGCCATACCGAGGTGAAGATGCCGGCACAATCCAGACGATCGGAGCACGCTTTGCGCAGGGTCAGATCACGCTGGAATACGCGGCGGAGATGGGTTGCCGGGCTTGCGCTACGCCAGGCGGTGGATGCCAGTTCCTGGGAACCGCGGCAACATCGCAGGTCGTGTCAGAGGCCTTGGGATTATCGCTTCCTCATTCAGCTCTTGCTCCTTCGGGCCAGCCGGTGTGGCGTGATGCCGCAACGCGCTCGGCGAGGGCGATGCTGAGGATGACACAAATGGGGATTGGCACGCGCGACGTGATCACGGACGCTGCCATCCGGAATGCGATGGTCGTTCACGCGGCGTTCGGCGGTTCTACGAACCTGCTGCTCCATCTTCCGGCGGTTGCTCATGCGGCGGGACTAAGACGGCCGACAGCCCAGGACTGGGCTTCCGTCAATCGCCAGGTTCCAAGACTGGTAGATGCGCTGCCGAATGGGCCGAAAGGCTTCGCAACTGTGCAGGTTTTTCTCGCGGGAGGAGTTCCCGAGGTCATGCTGCATTTGCGGAACTCCGGGCTGCTGGATACAGGTGTGCGAACCGTGACCGGCGAGACGCTTGGCGAGAATCTCGACTGGTGGGAGCAGAGCGAACGACGCAGCACGTTGAGAGAACGGCTGCGCGCGCTCGACCAGGTGGACCCTAATGAGGTCATCTTTTCGCCAGACCGGGCGAAAGAACGCGGCCTTACCGCGACGGTCTGCTTCCCGGCAGGAAATCTCGCGCCGGAAGGCTCGGTCATCAAGAGCACCGCCATCGACCCGTCGCTGATCGACGAACAGAACGTCTATTGCCATGTGGGACCTGCGCGCGTCTTTACCACGGAGGCCGCGGCAATCGCGGCAATCAAGCGCGGTGCGGTCTCGCATGGGGACGTCATGGTGCTGATCTGCGAAGGACCGGCCGGCGCTGGAATGCAGGAGATTTACCAGGTGACCTCCGCGCTCAAGAGTCTTCCTTTCTGCAAGCACATCGCCGTGCTGACGGACGCGCGTTTCAGCGGCGTTTCTACCGGAGCCTGCATAGGCCACATTTCGCCGGAGGCGCTTGCCGGCGGTCCTATCGGCCGGGTGCATGAAGGAGATACCATTCAGATCATCGTCGATCGCAGCGCGCTGCATGGAACAGTCGATCTGGTGGGCGAATCGGATGAGCGATTTTCCGCCGAAGAAGGCACGCGACGCCTGGCGGCGAGAGCGCCGCGAGCAGATCTTGCGCCGCATCCTTCTTTGCCTGACGACACGAGGCTCTGGGCCGCATTGATCCAGGCAAGCGGAGGGGTGTGGGGAGGTTGCGTCTATGACGCGGATGCGATCGTCGCACAGCTTGCGCGAGGCGCGCTGAAGGATGCTAAACACACGAACGTTGCTGCAGTCGCAGAAAAAGAGGTCTGACTAGTGAAACTTTACCGCGGCTCTGAAGGAATTTATGTAGCGCAGGATGGCAGCTTCTACCGCGTCCCGGCAGAGAATTGGGACGAGCTCCTTTGCAGCGCCCGATTGTTCGAAACCATTCGTGAGGCCACCAGGGGCGCAACTGCCAGCTTTGATCCAGCCACGGCGCTCGCGCCTATCGTTGGTCAGGAGGTGTGGGCCGCTGGTGTGACCTACTATCGAAGCTGCAGTGCGCGTATCGAGGAAAGCAAGGATGCTGGTGGAGGCACTTTTTATGACCGTGTTTACGCGGCGGAGCGCCCGGAACTCTTCTTCAAAGCCGTCGGCTGGAGAGTCGTCGGACCGGGCGGAGCGGTGCGCGCCCGTGCCGACGCAACATGGTCTGTGCCCGAGCCCGAGATGACCCTTGTGATCAATGCTCGCGGGGAACTGGTAGGATATACGATCGGCAACGATATGAGCTCGCGCGACATCGAGGGAGAAAACCCTCTCTACCTGCCGCAGGCAAAAGTTTACGATGGCAGTTGCGCGCTCGGTCCGGCAGTGCTGCTTGCCGAGGGCCCGCTTCCAAAGACAACGGTCATTCGCATGGAGATTATGCGTGGCACGGAGATTGCCTTTTCTGGAAGCACCACGCTGGCTGAGCTGAAGCGCGACCTTGATCAGTTGATTGCGTACCTATTCCGGGAACTGAGTTTTCCGCGCGGCGCCTTTCTGATGACCGGTACTGGCATCGTCCCTCAGGATGACTTTACGCTGAGGAGCCGCGACCTCATCCGCATTACGATCGACGGGATTGGCACTCTCGAAAATTACGTTGCTTGAGCGTGAACTGAACGTGCCTTTACCGGGGCTCGCTGTTCGCGCGATGCGGAAAGGGTTTCAACACCGGAGCTCAGCAAGAAAAAAGTATCGGTTGCAGGGTTGGCGGCGCGGTCGATATCTATCGTCGAGGCGGAGTAAAGCGGCTTAGAGTGACCGAGTTCCAGAGGCGCGCCGTTAAGTGGCTTTTCTCTCGGGGAAAAGTCGCTGACCCGCCCTCAGGGCGGACGGCAGGGCGCTACTTTTTAGGCTTACCCAATAGGCGAGTGAGTGACTGCATGGCCTTCCCGAACTTCTCCCAATCTCCCTGCTGCATTGCTTTCTGAGCTGCTTCAAGTTGCGTTCGCGCTTCGTCCAACTGCGGAGCCGGCTGTTGCGGCTGCGCGCTGGTGGGTGCAGGTGCGGCCCCGCCCGCATTTTGTGGCTGCTGCGCTCCGAAGAGGTCGGTAATTGCCCCGTCGAGCGTTGGCTCCATGACTACCCTGTCTGCGGTGACCGCGATAATGCGCTTGAGCTGGGGGAAGTTCGTGCCTTGGGCTTTGAGGTATACCGGCACCACGTACAGGAATGAGTTTTCGATGGGGATGACCACGAGCTTGCCGCGGATGACCTGGGAACCTTTCTGGTCCCAGAGCGTTAATTGCTGCGAGATTGTTGTGTTCTGGTCGATCATGGCCTCGATCTGGTTGGGGCCGTAGATCAGCTTGTCCTTGGGAAGCTCGTAAAAGATCATCTTGCCGTATCCGGGGAAATCGCATCGCGCGGCTACCCAGGCGATCATGTTGTCCCGGTTTTGCGGTGTGAATGGAGTCATCAGCAGGTACTCCAGCTTGTTGCTGCCGGGAAGCTTCATCAGGATGTAATACGGCTCCATCGCCATTACATTGCCGCCGTACTCTTCGTTGGGCGAATCCCAGAGGTCTTCCCGGTTATAGAAAACCTGGGGGTCGGTCATGTGAAAGGT
>JBAPRH010000067.1:0-8548 GCA_049280995.1 Acidobacteriaceae bacterium | reverse complement strand
CCAGCTCGACGAGTCCCACCCGCGCTACGACGAGTTCGCCAACGACGAGCCTTGCCCCGCTCTCAACCCCGTCACCGGCGCCTGCGACCTCTACGCCGCCCGCCCCGTCACCTGCCGCGTCTTCGGCCCGCCCATCCGGACTGAAGACGGCATCGGAGTCTGCGACCTGAACTTCAACGGAGCCACGGAAGCAGAAATTCTAGCCGCCGAGCTGGACACCTCCTGGTCCCCGCTCGAAACCGCCCTCAACGCCGAGACCGAAGCCCAATCCGGCCGCACCGGCACCACCACCGTAGCCTGGGTGCTCGTCGAATCCCCCTCCGCCTCGTCATGAACAACGCCATCATCTATAACAACGAGAGCAAGAACACCCTGAAGAAGAACAATCGCAGGAACCAACCTGAAGGAGCGCAACCGTGAAAAGACTGGCCGTCCTCGTGGCCTGTATTCTCGTCTCGGTACTCACCATGCCCGCTCAAAGCCGCAACACCCGCAAGTCCCACCCGCAGCCCAGGCTCCACAAGTGGGCCGTCGTCCTCCACGGCGGAGCCGGCGTCATCAATCGCTCCTCCATGTCGCCCCAGGCCGAGCAGCAGTACCGCGCTGGACTCCTCCAGGCCGTCACCGCCGCCGGCGACGTCCTCAACAAAGGAGGCTCCGCCGTCGACGCCGTCCAGGCCGCCATCGAGATCATGGAGGACAATCCGCTCTTCAACGCCGGGCGCGGCTCCGTCTTCGCCGCCGACGGAACCAACCAGATGGACGCCGCCATCATGGACGGGGCCACCATGAAGGCCGGGGCCGTCGCCGACGTCCAGCACACCCGCAACCCCATCGCCCTCGCCCGCGCCGTCATGGACAAAACCCGGAACGTGCTGCTCGTCAGCACCGGAGCCGACGCCTTCTCCGTCCACGCCGGGCTTCAGCAGGAGCCGCGCAGCTACTTCTTCACCGAGCCGCGCTGGCAGGCCCTCGTCCGCGAGCTGAAAAAGGAAAACCTCCCCATCCCGCCGCGCCCCCGCGGAGCGCCGCGCGAGCCCTCCAACCGCGCTGCCTTCTTCGAGTCCCCCGACAATCACGAGTACGGAACCGTAGGCGTCGTCGCCCTCGACCAGCACGGCAACGTCGCCGCCGGAACCTCCACCGGAGGGCTCACCGCCAAGCGCTGGGACCGCGTCGGCGACTCGCCCCTCATCGGAGCCGGAACCTACGCCTCCAACCAGTCCTGCGCCGTCTCCGGTACGGGCATCGGAGAATACTTCATCCGCTACACCGTAGCCCGAACCATCTGCGCCTTAGTCCAGTACAAACACATGCGCCTGCAAACCGCCGCCGACGAAGTCATCCAGAAAGAACTAGCCCCCATCCACGGAGAGGGCGGAGTCATAGCCATAACCCCCAACGGCCAAACAGCCTGGAGCTTCAACACCCCAGGAATGTTCCGAGCCAAGTGGAAACAAGGCACTCAGCCCCAAATCGCCATCTACCACGACGAGCGGTGAATCCGAGGACTCGCAGCTTACACTCCGGCACCACCAGCCCCAACAGCTGGTTGAGAGAAGGATGTCAATAGAATTCGTGGAGAAAAAGTAATACGACTGTCCCAATTTGACACAGTTTCATCACCTATGTAGAGTTCCTACTATGGGTGCAAAATTCAAATCTCCTCGCTTGACAGAGCAAACGTTGCGAGTAGTCGGCGCTCTCGCTATGTGCAGCAAGGACGAAGTGTCGGGGGCGGAAATCGCTCGCGAGACGAAGCTGCCATCCGGCACGCTTTACCCTATACTGCTGCGGTTGGAAAAAACCAAATGGTTGGAGAGCCGGTGGGAGGAAGAATCGCCGACGAAGCTTGGTAGACCCAGGCGACGGCTCTACAAGGTGACCGCTTTAGGAGCGAAAAACACCAGAGCCGCCATCAGCAAGGTTCAGTCTGCGATCGGAGTCCTTGCATGGGGATGATATTGGGTATTTGCGCGGAAGTACTGTCCAGGCAACTTGCGGACGAGTTCAAGGCGTGGACGCCTCGGATCACCGAATGGCTTGTCGTCCGGGCCGTAAAACGTCTGCCCAGCAGCGAAAGAGATCGATACCTCGAAGAGTGGCAGAGCCACATCAATGAAATACCGGGGGAAGTAGGCAAGATTATTGTCGGCCTCCAGCTGTTACCGGCGGCCCGCAAGATGTCCTCATCGATGCGCAAACAAGCTAAAGAAGACAACGCCAGCGATCTGACCAGCGCAGCCCTTGCATTCTCTTTCGCTACCTTGAGTATTATTACCGCAGCACCAGCCATGATACTCATCGCCCTGATCATCAAGCTAGGAAGCCGCGGACCGTGTCTTAACCGACAGGAAAGAATAGGACGGGGAGGGCGCAAGTTCTGGTTGTATTCCTTCCGCACGCTCAAGGAATTGGAGCCGAAATCAACTAAGGAACACGATTTGGGTTCGTCGAGTTATCGAATGACAAAAATAGGCAGATTTCTAAGGGCTGAAATCGCTCGATGAACTTCCCCTTTTGTTCTCGGTTATCCGAGGCGACATGGCGCTCGTGGGACCAGCACCGCATAGCCCGCAAAGCGCGAAGGTTCTTTCCGAGTTCTCCCCGAATACAAGGTCAGGACGAAAGTAAAACCGGGCATTACTGGGCTGGCCCAACTATCGGGATCGAGAGACATTCTCGAATTGATCAGTATGGATGCCTTTTATGTCAACAATCGTAGTTTGAGTTTAGATTTAAAAACTCTTATAAGATCTGTCACCTGCGAATTCAAAAGCAGGGACTGAGACGACTGAATCTCTATTTTCACGTCAACCCCCTCCTCGGCAGGGTGGCGCATTCAAGCCCACTTTTGAATTGAATGGGGAGTGCCTCACGCCGCCAGCGGCCTCACCTTCCGCCGCTTCTTCCGTAACTCCCCGCCCAAGCTCACACCGCAACTGAGCCTTGGCAAAGAAATCCGGAGGAAGTCTGAGAGTCTCGCCCAGCCGGATGCTCACGTCCACCGTCACCGTGTTGCGCCCATTCAGAATCCGCTACACCGTAGCTCGAACCATCTGCGCCCTGGTCCAGTACAAACACATGCGCCTGCAAGCCGCCGCCGACGAAGTTATCCAGAAGCAACTAGCCCCCATCCACGGCGAAGGAGGAGTAATAGCCATAACCCCCAACGGCCAAACCGCCTGGAGCTTCAACACCCCAGGCATGTTCCGAGCCAAGTGGAAACAAGGCACCCAACCCCAAATCGCCATCTACAGCGATGAGCGGTAACGAGAACCCCGTTTACAGGTACAAATCCGCCCACCGAATGCCAAACCGATCTGGATGAGTGACTTGGGCCGAAGTCGCCATTCGTCATTTCAAAGGCGGGGTGGTGGCGAGGTGATTATTGGGCCGGTTTTGAGGTTGTGCCTGTAATGTCGCTTGCAATTTTTCTAAAAGAATTCTTGTCCAACCGAGACAGATGAGCGTATGTTGCTTGGTAGCTTTCGCGTCCGTTTTTATACACGCGATTGGTTTACAGCTGACCGAACACCATCCAGACCGTTGTGAACCAGACCCCCTCCCCCGAAAAAGATTGATCGCGCAGCCCGTTTGCGGCTTCGAGTCCTCGGAGGTTGTCCCATATGCGGATAGAAAGGAATTACCCTGATCGACGTCACGTTGTTTTGCCCCTGAATCCAATTGCCAGAAGGCGACATCGGACTTCGGAAATCCATGGTTCATCCGATCATTTGATCAGTGCGGCAACTTCGACATCGACGCGAATATATCCCGCCCTACGCTCATTCAGGTCAGCACTGGTTACCTCAACCCTCTTACTATTTCTAATCGGCGCTTTTACCGCCAACGCCTGGGCAGCCAACCGTGAGAGCGGCGTGGTAGAGGCGCTGCAAAGGAAATATGTAGTCACCCAGACAACTCCCGACAGCGAGCAGATCACCAAAGATGGCACGACGATGGTTCTACAGTGTGCCGGCATCTATAGCCTGCCCAGTAGCGAAATCATAGAGCCTGAAAACACAGTAACTAACGGGGTGGTCAAGACGCCCTCAATGTTTGCAAGGCTCACCCTGACCAAAATGGGATCACACGTCCTTCAGAACGGCGACAAAGTTTACATCACCAAAATCGAAAGCAAGAGCGGATCGAACGATCAACTCCGCTTCACGGTCCTTACTGTCGATTCGCTCGATGTCGCTAACCAGGACAATCAGAAGAAGTACAAGGCGATCATCTCCTTCAAATTTAAGAAAGGCTATCTCGAGGGGGCACCGCCAGAAGAGGTGGAGCAGGCCGTCGAAGCGATCATGGCGCCGGATACAGGGTCGGATAATGCCCAGGGCGGCGATAACTCGGGAGCTGCGAACCAGCCTCAAGGACCGCCGTCGGGTCCGCCCGCTGCGCCGCCGCCTCCGCAACGTGCCGCCGCGCCGCCGCCTGCTGCTCCTGCCGGACCACCCCCAACGATCACCATCGGCGAGTCCTCAACTGAAGTGCTCCAGGCCATGGGCATGCCGTTGCAGATGATCGATTTGGGGAAAAAGAAAACCTATGTCTACAAGAACATGAAGGTGATTTTCCTGAACGACAAAGTCAGCGATGTTAAATAAGCTTTCAAAATTGGGCCCTGTCATTAGGAAAGAGAGTGAGGGGAACAGAATGATCCATCACAGAGTTTGTGCGCATTTATCCACTGTTGCGCAGGTAGCGTCCATTGCATTGTTAGCGGCATGTTGTTTCGTTGTTCCCGCCAGTGCCCAGTCCAAACATGCGGCGCACGCCGCCAGACCAGCGGCCAAGGCTTCTTCCCATGTAAGCCATCCATCGGCGGCCAAGGGAGAGCGGCGATCAACGCCGGGTTCCAGGCATAACGAAGAACGCGGCGCTGGCAACAGAGGGAGAGCAGGTGGTCCAGGTCACAGCGGATCGAACGCAAGGATGGTAAGGAACCGAGACGGCGGCACCACCATGCGTAACGCGAGGGGCAATGAGATCACCCGATCGCGAAACGGGCGGGTTACGGGCTTCCGGGATGCAAATGGCCGCGAGGCTAGATTCGGTTCTCATGGCAGAGTGCGAGAGGTTCACGGCAACGGGATGAGCGTTTACCGAGGACGTCGAGGCATGCGGCGCACCGTGGTCGAGCGTAATGGCGTGCGGCGGGTGGCCTACGGTCACGGCCGCGGCTACATCTCGCGTCCTTACTCCTATCGCGGCCATTCGTATTACAGCCGCACCTACTACCGCCATGGCGGCTACCACAGAGCCTATTACCATCCCTACTACTACCACGGTGTCTATCTGCATGGTTACATGCCGGCTTATTACTACCCTCCGGTATATTACGGCTGGGCTTACAATCCTTGGGCCGCACCCGTTGCTTACTCATGGGGTTGGGCGGGAAATCCGTGGTACGGCTACTATGGTGGTTATTTTGCGCCGTATCCGGTCTATCCAAGCGCTGCCTACTGGATCACGGACTATATGATTTCGGCCAGCCTGTCCGATGCATATGCAGCAGGCGTGGCGGCAGGTGCCTCGGCCAATTCATCCCAACTTCGAAACCCGAGGGGAGCCCATCTGGTATACGCCTCCTACGATCCAGGCACCGCGACCAACGGGCCAACGCTGACTAAGGCGGTCAAAGACGCAATCGCGGAAGAGATCAACCGGGAACTCGCGGCCGCACAGAAGGCGCAGGACCCATCCGATGGCAGCACCGCGAATCTGGCCACGCTGCTCGCCGATGGGCAACCGCACGTATTTGTTGTCAACACGGGCCTCACCGTCACCTCAGCGGGACAGGATTGCGGCCTGACCGAAGGCGATGTGCTGGCGCTGAGCGGTCCCCCCACCCCGGATGCATCCGCCGCAGACCTGCGGGTGCTTGCCGGCCAGCAAGCCGACTGCATGATTGGTGCTACCCTAAGCGTGGGGCTGGACGCCCTTCAGGAAATGCAGAATCATCTGTTGGCGAATATTGACAGCGCCATGACGCAGATGAAAGAACATCCTGGACAAGGTGGATTGCCTGCGCCTCCCGCCGCCGCGATTCAGGGAACAACAAAAGCTCCATACGCGGCAGCGGCCCCCCCAGCCGACCCCAATGGCGCGGCAGAACTCGATCAGCAAGCCCAGCAAGGGGCCCAGTTGGAACAACAGGTTGTTGCCGAGGAATCCGCGCCCGGTGATGGTGCCTCCGGGGCTGCCGCAACTCCGGCCCGCCAGGCTGGACCGATCACCATTGCCCTTGGGCAGACGCCGGCGCAGGTAATCGCGAGCAAAGGCCAGCCGGTCAATATCATCAAGTTTCCCAACAAGATTATCTATATCTACCCGGACATGAAGATCATCTTTGTCGGAGGAAAAATCAGCGACGTTCAGTAACCCGGGGGCATCGGGAGAATTCCACGCGGCTTGGGGCGTGCAGCCGGAAACATGAGTGACCAACGCGGCAAGAGAGAAGACGACATCGCATTTCGTCGCGCCCCTGCGGAGCGCCGCGCGCGCCCTCGGGCCGCGCATCGTATATCGAGCTTCCCGGCAACCACAACTACGGGACGGCAGGCGCCGTCGACTCGCCCCTCATCGGAGCCGGAACCTACGCCTCCAACCAGTCCTGCGCCGTCTCCGGAACGGGCATCGGAGAATACTTCATCCGCTATACCGTAGCCCGAACCATCTGCGCGCTGGTCGAGTACAAACACATGCGCCTGCAAGCCGCCGCCGACGAAGTTATCCAGAAACAACTAGCCCCCATCCACGGCGAAGGCGGAGTCATAGCCATAACCCCCAACGGCCAAACCGCCTGGAGCTTCAACACCCCAGGCATGTTCCGAGCCAAACTAAAAGAAAAAGGCAAACCAGAAATAGCCATTTACCACGACGAACCATAACGAGAAGCCCGTTAACGGGTACAAGTCCGCCCGCCGAACGGCAAATCGATCTGGATGAGTGATTTGGTCTGTTGGCGACAACTGGCGACAAACTACTCTTCAGGCTCGACTCCACGTCCGACACGGAACACGTGGCCATCAGGATGGCAAAAATGCATCTAATCGGCTCCTTGCCATTCGCTGTTTAGTATGCCCACCAGGGCGCGGCCGGCGCTCCAGGTGGCATGTTTTGTCCATCAATGGAGCTGTAGACATTCACTCCGTAAAAGAATGGCAGGCCCCAGTCAAAGCCGAAACCCGTCGGATTCACGCCGCCGAGGGTTGGGAACACTGCGTCAGTCGGTGAGGTGGTAAACAGATCTTCCGCATTCGCTACGCTGAAGTTGGTCGATTTCGAGGTGCCATTTTGTCCCTTATTTGTGGCGGAGAAGCTCTGGGTCGTATCTGGACAATAGAAGTCGGATAGGTTGCCGATCGACGTATTCGACGAGCAGACCGGGAGGTTCGGAGCATTGGGGAAGAAGTACCCATTTGATCCGCTGTCAATAAAGCTGCCCGGCCCCGCGCAGGTACTTGCATTCGTGACACCGAGCGTCTTGCCATCGAAGACCGTCGTGAAATCGTCGCAGGACAGCGTAAGGACCGTAGCGCTGGAGGGAAGCTGATTGTTTGATTCCGTTCCGATCCCGAAGATCAAGGAGCCAGTGAGAGAGGCTTCGGCGCCGGTAGCGGAAGGCAACTCCATAATTACGCCGTTGTTGTCCGTCGAGAAGAGCACAACCGGATTTGTGACCTGATTTGGTTTGGCGATGAACGCCGGACTGCATGCGCTGCCGGTGCTGCCCGTGCAACTGTAGTAGGCGGGATAAGGCGGGCTGCTCAGCCCGGACGACGGGTCGCAAACGCTGGCCCCGTCGTAAAAACAGTCGGTGGGCTCGCTGCCAACGCCGAGAATTCCATTTGCGCCGAGAAGCGCCGCAGTATTCACGTTTGTTGTGCTGCCGTTGGAGCAACTCGAGGGAACGCCGCTGGTCGAGCTGCTGATCACCTGAATCGGAAGACTCGGTGCTTTCTCGCCGGCCAATGTTACATCAGCATGTTGAACCCTTCCCCACATATACGAGCCGCTGACAAACGCTATACAGTCGTAGGCGGCCGATCCGTTTGAGGCATTCACGGTAGGAAGATTCAGGGAGGAGACTTCGGAATCGAAGACGCGGAGACCTGATGAGCCGGTATCGACGAGTAGGTTGTCAATCGTCACGCAGTTCGACGTGCTGCCGGGCGCACAGACAGTAGCCGAAGCGAATGTGGCATTTTCGTAGATCGAGCCATCCTGCTGGTTCGCTTGGGGGCCACCGTTGACTGCGACCGCAAGCACATTGGAGCCGCTGCTGGAACCTGTGCTTGTGGTTCCGGTGGTTGTTGTCGTACTGCTTCCGCCACCGCAACCGGCAAGGAATCCGGGAACTGCCAGCAATAGAAGAAAGGAAAACGCGCGCACAGAATACTCCTTGGATCTCATTACTGAAGTTGACTGAGCGTCATCCCCGGAGGAATCAGAGTGGGGATATATGCCCGCCCAAAGTAGGCCCGCATGTGACCACCAGTCTGTACCACCAGACCAGGCTCATGGATGTTCAGAG
>JBAPRH010000066.1:0-33457 GCA_049280995.1 Acidobacteriaceae bacterium | reverse complement strand
TATGGAGATGTGGAAAGCAAACTGCGCTTCCCACATCCCCACAGCCCCGACGGCGGCGGCGGGATATACTCGCCCATAACCCGAGAAACTCCAATTATGACTGGCTGAGAAAAACGGGGCACGTCACTTCTTTATTTTCAGGATCAATTTCGCTAACTTCTTTGTTTTCAGGATCAGCTTAAGCTAAGCCCTTTGTTTTCAGGATCAATGTGACTTTTTTGAAAAAAGGGGCAGGATAGCCCGCCTGTTGGCCGCACTACTGCATCTGCGGAGCGGCCGCCAGCACCTGCTGCGAGGCGACGCGGATGCCAGGGTTGTCGTCCTGTGTGGCTACGGTGTGCAGCACCTCGCGCACGCTTGAGTCGGCCTCCGCCGGAGCCAGCAGCCCGATGGCCTGCGCCCGAATCTGCGCATCCGAGTCGTTCATCAGAGCCTCCAGCACCGCGTCGCGCACGCGCACGTCATCGCTCACGTAAGGCTCCAGGCCGTCCAGAGCCTTCATTCTTACGGCCGAGCTTTTGTCATAGAGCATCGCCACCATCAGCGCGTTGCGAATCGGCCCGTCCGTGCATTGGCGTCCCGCGCGGCACTCATCCGCCAGCAGCCCCACAGAGTCGTCGCGTACAGCTTGACTGGCACGATTCTGCGCTCCCAACAGCAACAGCTGCTGAATCTGCGGATCGTCGACCGCTCCCTGAATCGAGTCCGGAACCAGGCGGTTGTACTTCACCAGCACGTTTCCAGAATTTGGGTCCTGCACAACGCTGCTCACGTTGGCGATCCTTGACTGGGTGTTGTTCTGCGCCGCCGCCTGCAGAATCAGGCTCGTCTGCACCGCATCATGCGTGTGCAGCCCGGCGTGATATCCGCCGTATCCGCCCGCCGCAATGCCCAGCACCAGCAGCGCGGAGGCCGCCAGCGGAGCCGACCGCAGCCTCGCCATTCCGAGCGAAAACCGCTGCGTCATCCGCACCAGCCAGTTTTCCCGCGGAAGCCCGTCCAGCGCCTCTTCCAGCTTCAGACGAGTCCGCGCCAGCAGGTTCGGCGAGGGCTCCTGCGCCGGCAGCAGAGACATCGCCTTGGCCAGCGCCTCTACCGCCTCCATCTCGTTGCTGCACGCCTCGCACCCGGCCAGGTGCTCTTCCAAACGAGCCCGCTGCTCGCTGGAAAGTTCTCCCCAGGCCGCCAGAGCAATATGTTCCTGCGCCGCCTCGCATTTCATGGTGATTCCTTTGCTCCACTGCCTCAAAAATCAATTGCGCTGTCTTATTGTTCGTGCTGCGCCGCAGCCAGACGCTGAATCCTGAGCCTGCCTCACCGAACCTGCGCCAGATTTGCCCGCAGCTTCCTCGTCGCGCGGAACAGCGTATTCTTCGCCGTTTCTTCCGTCGTATTCAGCATTTCGCCAATCGTCCTCAGCCGCAGACCCTGGTAGTGCTTCAGCTCAAAGACCATCCGTTCCCGGGGAGTGAGTTTGTCCAGCGCCGCCAGAATCCGTTCTCCCAAATACTTCCGGTTCAGCTCACGATCCGGGTTCGCGCTTGCCCGCTCGTCCGACACGTTGTTGAGCAGGTCCATCTCGTCGCCGCTCGAATCGATCATCACCGCCTGATCTTCCCGCCGCGACTTCCTCCGCCGCAGCAAATCCAGACATAGATTGGTCGCGATCCGGTAAATCCACGTGTAGAACGAGCATTCGAACCGAAAATTCCCCAGATACCGGTAGGCCTTGAGAAATGCCTCCTGATGAACATCCTCGGCGTCCTGTTCCGAGCCCGTCAGGTGCAGCGCCAGCCGCAGAACTGCCTGATCATATTGACGCACCAGAGTGTCAAAGGCTGTCCGCGAACCCTGCTGGGCCTCGCGAATCAGCTCATTTTCCAGAGCGCGGGCGTCGGGATCTACTTCGCGCGAGGATCGCACCTTCCGCCCGGCGGCCGGAGCTTCGGCGGGCCGGGACGACGCTGGGGAGGGAACACGCAGGGCGTCAACAGGCATTTCAAACTCTCCTTCGGACGGCCTCTCAGCGTGCAGGCGAACCTATCCTTACCAGTGCAGACGCAATTCTCGAAAAAAAGTTACTAAAGACGCGCAATAAATCTGACCGTAAATCAAATAAATTTCGTCATTCTGCCCCAGCGGAGTTACTGCTTCGCCGGCGGCATCCACGATTCCAGTTCGGTCACCGCAACGTATCCATACGGGCCTCTCTTGTTGACGAAGACGACGCGGATTTTGGTTGTAGTCACGGGTGCGGACAGCGTGATCCGGTTGACCTGATTGTGCGCGGGCTCTGCGGGCGTGTGCTTCTGGCCGGCGGCATCCTGCCATGCGCTGCCTGTCCAATATTGCAGCGTGTACGATGCGGGCCCGCCAAAGCTGCCGCCGGCGCCAGACAGGTAGAGGCGCACGTCCTGTACCGGCGTGGGCTTGCCGAAGTCGACGCTCAACCAGTCGCTCTTATCGTGAGAGCCAAAGTCGTTCCAGCGGCTCGCCGGCCGGTACTGATCGTAGAGAATCTGTCCGTCGATGGCCTGGCGCGGACTGCCTTGAGGCCCATTGTAGGAAGCGGTCGCCATCGGAGAGCCGTGCCCGGTCAAATTGGCTGCGACGTTGATCCACGGTGTGTCGGTATCTGTCGGAAATTTACCCGTCGCCGCCATCTTGACCGTGATCTTCTCGAGTTGCGCCGCATGCGCGATCAGCTCGCCATCCTGAAAGACCTGCAAACCGGCGCCTTGGTTGTAATGCTTGCCATCGCGGTCCCACAGGACGGTAAGGTTGTGCCCGTGATACGGGACGTTCTCCAGGCAGAAGTAGTCCCACGTTTTGGGAGCCAGCGGATTGACCACCAGCGTCTGCCCCAACTCCGGCCGAAGCCCGATCAGCCCGGTAATGACCAGGTCGTTAAAGGTCGAGTGGAAATAGTGCTCGCTGTGGTCCGTGGCGTCATAAATCCATCGACCGGTGTCCGGGTCGGCCGCTTCCGCCACCCATGGATGGCCATCCTTGAACTGCGTCGCGGCATAGGTGTGCAACAGTTCGTCGTAGTCGGCGGCGGTGACGACATTTTGCTGGTAATCGTTGAGCAGGTTGGCCATGCCGGTCAGCGTCTGCGCGGTGGCGAAAGGCCAACTGGGGCCATTCCAATGGCAGCAGCCGCCATCCCAGCCGTTCGGGTCCTCGGCGTCGCGCATGAACCAGCGGCTGCGCCGCTCGGTCGTCGTTGGACCATACTTCGCCTGGAAGCCCTGCGGATCAAACAGCTGATGCCACGCCGTCGTCTGGGCGACCTCAGGAATCTCAAAATACCACGGAATGTAGCCGACCTCCTCCCGGGTATCGAGCAGATGGTGCTGCGGATTATCAGGCTTGAGGATGTCGTAGAAGAACTGTCGCTGCGGATCCCACAGCCACTTGAGCATGTTCTTGCGCAGCCCCTGGGCCTTGGCCTGAAATTGCTTTGCTGTCGTCTGATCTCCGGCACGGCGGGCGATTTCACTGATCGCCATTGCATTGCCGTATTGGTACGAATTGAGCGTGGGCCGATACGTCGGTACGCCGGAGAACGGCTTGCTGCTTTCCATACCAGCCGGCTCCCATTCCATCGCGTCGTCGGCCGGGATCGACCAGTACAGGCCCATGTCCGCATCGAAGTGCCTGTCCCATCCGTTGTACTGGGTGATGAGCTCCGGCAGCAGTTTCTCCGCGAACGCCAGATCGCCGCTGGTCTTCGCGCGCTCCAGCACGGCGTCGTCAAGCCAGTCGGCGCTGAAGTGATGCGCGCCCCGAACACCTGAGCCGGTGTACCAGAACTTCTCGTAGTCGTTCATGTAACGCTGGTCGCGCAGCCAGCGGTCTTCGTAGATGTGGTGGCCGGCGGCATCGTTGAGGCTGTTAAAAATATTCCCCCAGCCAACCGGCGGAATGAACTCGGTGCTGATGTAGCCGTCCGCGCCGGTGTTTCGCAGATTGCGCTTGACCACGCTCCAGCGATAGTAATAAACAGCCTGGATGTCTTTGTCCGGCACGTCGAGGAAGGGGATATTCGCCTTGTACCAGTCGAGGGAGGATTTGTACCACCCCGGATCGTTCAGTGTCGCCTGGAACAGCAGCCGGTTGTGATCGAGGATGTGCGTGCCGGGCCCGACCTCGGGGTAGAGTGGCGGCAACGACTGCGCGCTGGCTGGAAGAGATGAGGTTCCGGCCAGCGCCAACGCCGTGATTACCGAAGCCAGCGCCGCGGTGGCTTGCCAACGCCACGATGGTGCACTCTTCCCATTAGCGTGAGCCAACTCATTCCTCCTCTTCGACAAGCGTCGGTTGGCCACAGTATAGACCCGGGAAAATGTTTACGCAGAGGTGGAGCGGTTCTCCGCCAGGAGCACGCAGCGGTGATCGCCAGGCAAAAATCGCCCAGCGGAGATGCGGGCAAAACTTTCGCCCGCATCTCGGCTAAACTCGCCTTATGCCCCAAAAAGAACCTCCGCAGAGCGGCCATCTCTGGCCGGCTGACTCGCCGAGCCAGTCCGCGTCCCGGACGCAAATCCACATCCAGCCCCAGCCCGGCTTCATCACTGCTTTTTGCGACGGAGGAGCGCGCGGCAACCCCGGCCCGTCCGGCTTCGGCGTCTTCATTCAGGACGAACGGGGTGAAAAGCTCGCCGAGTTGAGTGAATATCTCGGCATCCGCACCAACAACTTTGCCGAATACTCGGGCCTGCTCGCCGCCCTCGAATTCGCGCTTCGCTACGACCACCCCCGCCTCCAGGTTGTCTCCGACTCCGAGCTGATGGTCAAGCAGATCAAGGGCCAGTACAAGGTCAAAAGCCCCGACCTGCGCCCGCTCTACGAAGAGGCCAAACGCCGCATCGCCGGTCTCAAATCCTTCCACATCCAGCACGTTCTCAGAAACAAAAACAAAGAAGCCGACCGACTCGCCAATCACGCTATGGATGAGGGGATGGCCAGGAAGTGAGATCCCGGCCGCTAGCGAGCCGCGACTTGGAGCGCGCGGGACATGGTTAATTTCAGCCTTTTGTCGGTCTGATGTGCAACTCCCGCAACTGCTGCTCGCTCACCGGAGTCGGCGCGTCCACCATCAGGTCGATGGCTTTCGCGGTCTTTGGGAAAGCGATGACTTCGCGCAGGCTGGTGGCTCCGGCCAGAATCATGACTAACCGGTCGAGCCCGAGCGCGATGCCGCCATGCGGAGGCGTTCCGTATTGCAGGGCTTCCAGGAAGAACCCA
Organism: Acidobacteriaceae bacterium; assembly: GCA_049280995.1. Classification (GTDB taxonomy): domain Bacteria; phylum Acidobacteriota; class Terriglobia; order Terriglobales; family Acidobacteriaceae; genus Silvibacterium. The sequence goes on along the minus strand of JBAPRH010000066.1, from coordinate 28,207 downwards.
AAACGCGCCTTCGCCTCTTCGTCTGACATGCCGAGCGCGCGGAAAATTTCCTGCTGAATCTGCTGCTGGTGAATACGAAGCGACCCGGAGCCAAGCTCCAGCCCATTCATGGCGAGGTCGTAATAGCGAGCGCGCACTGACGCCGGGTCGGAGACCAACCGGTCCATGTCCTCCTCATGCGGCGAGGTGAAGGGATGATGCGCGGGCATCCACTTCCCCGTCTCCTCGTCGTGCTCGAACATGGGAAAATCCGTGACCCAGATGGGGCGGAAGGCTTTTGAGCCATCGACGATGCCGGTGTTCCGCTCCTCGGCGGTCACCACTTGGTCCGTTACGGCGAAGGCTCCGTGGCGGTCGGCATACTTACGCGCCAGTTCCACGCGGAAGTTTCCGGCGGCGGAGTAGACGGCGATTTCGCGCTCGGAGAGCCGCCCGGTCGTCTTCGTGTCCGAAGCCTGAATGTGCGTAGCCGCGTCTCCCGCGACAATAATCAGCAGGTCATCCGGCTCAGCGGCGGCAAGTTCGCGCACCTTCGCGGCGGCTTCCGGAAAGCCTTTCTCCAGCCGCTTGAGGTCGTCAATGTACTTCGCGCCCTTGCGCGTGTCGAAGAGCGGCTTGTCGTCGTCACGCTCCTTGCGCGATAGCTCACCGACTTGGGGAATGCGCAGCGCGACAACGGGCAGATTCGGATCAATGGCCAGAACGGCGAGGTTTTCCGGCGTGAAGGCCGGCTTCACATCGGCCAGCCCAGGCAGGCGCAGATCGGGCTTGTCGATGCCATAGTTGCGCATGGCGTCGTCGTAGGTGATCCGCGGGAATGGCGCGGGCAGGGTGATGCCAACGGCCTTGAACGCGGCGGCGAGAAAGCCTTCGACCACGCCGAAAATGGTCTCCTGCTGCGGGAAGGTCATCTCCAGGTCAATCTGCGTAAACTCCGGCTGGCGATCGGCCCGCAAATCCTCATCGCGGAAGCAGCGCGCGATCTGGAAGTAGCGGTCCATTCCCGAGATCATCAGAATCTGCTTGAACAACTGCGGCGACTGCGGCAACGCATAAAACTCGCCCGGATGCACGCGGCTGGGCACCAGATAATCGCGCGCGCCTTCGGGCGTGGAGCGCGTCATGAAGGGCGTCTCAATTTCGAAAAATCCCTGGTCCGACAGATACTCGCGCACCGCCAGCGCCACCTTGTGCCGCACCTCGAAGTTGTGCTGCATCTCCGGCCGGCGCAGGTCCAAGTACCGATACTTCAGCCGCACTTCCTCATTCCCAATCGCGTCTTCCGAAGGCGAAAACGGCGGAACCTTCGCGTCATTCAGAATGCGCAGCTCGCTGGCGACGATCTCGATCTCGCCAGTCGGCATTTTGGGATTAATGACGTCTTTCCCGCGCAGCCGCACCTTGCCAATCGCCGCGACAACGTACTCCGGCCGAGCCTGCTCCGCCTTCGCATGAGCAGCCTCGCCCAAATCCTTATCCAGCACCACCTGCGTAATGCCATAGCGGTCGCGCAGATCAAGAAAGATGAGATTGCCATGGTCGCGGCGGCGGTTGATCCAGCCAAGCAGGACGACGGATTTACCGGCGTCGGAGGCGCGAAGCTCGCCACAAGTATGAGTGCGTGTAAGTGTGCCTAAAAAGTCCAGCAATGATTCTTCCCTAAATTCTTCCTAATGAAATCCAAAGTCTTTGTTCCAGTGTACTGAATCTTTGCAGCAAAAAATGACTCGTGCTATTCATGAATGTCATGGCTGACTCAAGCAACTCGCCGATTACTCCGCGACGCTGGATTTCTAATCTGCTGGAAGTCGCCGATGATATCGCTAATAGGCGTATGCAGGAGGATCGCTGGCGGGCGGGTACATGGAATATTTGGGAGCATCCCGAAGAACCAATTAACACGGTTGACGACCACGTTCTGAACGGTTTCATCGAAGCGTTCGAAAGCACGTTTACGCCGGATCAAGAAATCGCAAGCCATCAATTTCAAGATGAATTGGACGGCTTTTGCTCAGCATCTCCGCAATCGCTGAATCCGGCCGAGGTTCTTGACGATCCACAATGGGAGCTGGTTCGACTGCGCGCCGATGCTTTTATTTCGGCATTCAAAGACCGTTGGCCCGAGCCTGCTTCAAAGGAAGAAGCGGATCGCCTCTTGCGAGAGTGGATGCAAGCATATGCAGAAAAATCGAAGAAGTAACCGATCAGCGCAGATGATTCGCCAGCTGGTCCCTCGCAATCTTAACCTGTTTGCCAGAAGCGAAGTCCTTCACTGTCAGGATACCGGAGCGGAGTTCATCTTCGCCGAGGAGGACGATCTTGCGGGCGAGCTTGTCGGCCGCCTCGAAAGATTTTTTGAGGCGAAAACTGCCGTCGCCCAATTCAATACGCAGCCCGGCGCGGCGCATCTCGCGTGCCAGCTCGAGCGCGGCAGGATTCTGCGCTTCTCCCAGCGGAGCGATGTAGGCGTCGGCCAGCGTGGCCGCTTGTTGCTGTTGTGCTTCGAGCGTCAGGATGAGGCGGTCGGCTCCTATGGCGAATCCGATCCCCGGCGCCTTCGGGCCGTCGATAGCTTCGGACAATCCGTCGTAGCGCCCGCCGCCGAGCAGCGCGTTCTGCGCGCCTAACCCGCCATGCGTGAACTCGAAGGCGGTGCGGGTGTAATAGTCAAGCCCGCGCACCAGCCGAGGATTGATCTCATACTTCACGCCGCAGACGTCGAGCGCGGCGAGCACGACGGCGAAGTGCGCCTTTGAGTCATCGTCAAGGTAATCGGCGATGCGCGGCAGCGCTTCGATAATGGGCTGGTCTTCCGGAACCTTGCAGTCGAGCACGCGCAGCGGATTGGTCTCCGCGCGGCGCTGGCAGTCGGCGCACATCCGCGGAGCCTTGTCCTTGAGCGCCTCGCGCAGCGCCGCAATATACCGCGGGCGGTCGCTCGCGGAGCCCACGGAGTTCAGCGTGAGCGTCCAGCCGGTGATGCCCAGCTCATCGAGAAACGTCGCCAGCATCTCCAGCACTTCCGCATCGCGCAGCGGCGACTCCGACCCCGCACTGGGCGGCCCGATGACCTCGGCGCCGATCTGCCAGAACTGGCGGTAGCGGCCCTTCTGCGGGCGCTCGCGGCGGAACTGCGGGCCGATGTAGTAGAGCTTCTGGAGCAAACCGCTCTCGCCCAGCTTGTGCTCAATGTAAGCGCGGACGACTCCGGCGGTGTTCTCTGGGCGCAGCGTCAGCGATTGCGCCTTCTCCGATTGGGCGCGGGCGCGATCCTCCCACGTGTACATTTCCTTGGACACGATGTCGGTTTCTTCGCCCACGCCGCGCGCGAAAAGCTGCGTGTCCTCGAAGACGGGCGTACGGATTTCGCCAAAGTTATAGCGGGCGAAGACGCGCCGGGCGGTGGCTTCGACGCGGTTCCAGTGTTCGGTTTCGGGCGGCAGAAGATCGCGCGTGCCGCGAACTGCTTTCAGAGTGCTCATGGAAAATCTCGGAGTGAAATCTCAGGATATCAGGCGGGCCGATCTGGAATCCGAGCCTGGCGGTCTCTTTTGGCGAAGCGGGACGCGAAGATTCTTTACACTGCTTCTATGCTCTTTCGCGCCGTCACTGCCGGAGTCGCCGCGCTCGCCGTGGGCGGATATTTCTATGCGGGCATGTGGCCGCAATCGCAGGTCTTTGGCCGCACTTTGATTGCGGGCAACGATCCCGACGAGATTGCGCTGACCTTCGACGACGGACCGAATGACGGCTACACGGAGCGAATGCTCGACCTGCTGGCGCGGCATGAGGTGCGGGCAACGTTTTTCGTGATCGGGCGCTACGCGCGCGAGCAGGCATCGCTGGTGCGGCGGATTCGCGAAGCCGGGCACGTGGTCGGCAACCATACCTGGACGCATCCCCAACTGCTGTTTCGCTCGCCGGCCCGTACGCGCGAGGAACTGGCGGCGACCAACGCGGCCCTCGAAGACATTCTGGGTGAGAAGATCAGATACTTCCGGCCTCCCTATGGCGCGCGGCGGCCCGCTGTGCTGCGGATGGCGCGTGCGATGGGGCTGGTTCCGGTGCTGTGGAACGTGACCGGGTACGACTGGAAGCCGATTCCGGCGGAGGGCCTGCTGCGCAACCTCGAGAATGGCATTTGGCGCAACCAGCGGCGCGGCACGGGGTCGAACCTGTTGCTGCACGACGGCGGGCCTGACGGAATCGGCGAGGACCGCTCGCGGACGCTTACGGCTACCAAGGCTCTGCTGGAAGCCTGGCGCGGGAAGGTTCGGTTCGTGACGGTGGAGCAATGGGGCGAAAGCCCTGGGGCGCAAAGCTCAGCTTGATTTTGTCTGCCCGGGTTCCTTTTTTTGCTTCTTTTTGTACCTCAAGAAGTAATACAGCACACCCAGCACGATCAGAATCGAAATTCCGATCGTCAGCGCGACCATGTGTCCGTGGCCTAAGGCTGAGATCGTGTGCATGATCTCCGGCCCGTAGCGGATGACAAGCAGGCTTTCTACACCAAATCGAACCACGCGGCCGGCGAAAACGGCGACGATGAAGTTGACCACCGGCATCTCAAACACGCCGGCGCCGAAGACGAAAAGCTTCCACGGAGTAGGCGGCGGAAGCATTGAGGGGATGAAGACAGCCACGAACTCCTGACGCTCAAATTTGTGGCGCAGGGCATTGAACTTTTCACGGTTGATGCGCTTAAGAAGAACTAGCTCGCCGCCCACGCGCCCTATGAAGTAGGGCAGCAGGCCCCCAATGGCCGAGCCGACGGAAGCAGCGAGCACATAAAGATAAAAATGCGCTTTGTCATGCCAGGCGTAGAAGACGATGAACGCGTCCATGGGCATGGGGATGGAACTCGAATCGACAATGGCGAGAACGCCAATCCCCCAGAAGCCGAGCGGCTTCAGAAACGCGAGGAGCAGGCCGCTGTATTTTTCATAGAGAGAGAGGAGGTGCTTCACTCGGTCCCTCGACTGGGCGGGTGTTCGGGGTGCGCGGTGTTTCCGGCGAGCAGGTCGAGGGCGTGATGGACGAGCGGCAGCACGGCTTCGAGGGAGGTCACCGCTCCGCGGGGGCTTCCGGGCAGGTTCAGGATCAGTGTCTGGCCGAGGGTTCCGCAGACGGCGCGGCTGAGGGCGGCGTAGGGAGTTTCGGCAAGACCGGCGGCGCGCATTCTTTCGGAAACGCCTTCGAGCAGGCGGTCACAGACCGCGCGGGTGGCCTCGGGGGTCACGTCGCGCAGGGCAACGCCGGTCCCTCCGGTGGTGACAACGAAACGCGCGTGAGCCGCGGCCTGGCGCAGCGCGTCTTCAATGGCCGGACGGTCATCCGGCACGGTAATGGGCGGCGGCGGATCGAAGCCATGCGCTTTGAGTACCTTGACGATGGCGGGGCCGGACAGGTCTTCGCGTATGCCTTGAAAGCACGAGTCGCTCACGGTGAGGATTGCAACGGGAACCATTATGGACGATTGTAAGTGAGAGTCTACCCGAATTCAGCAATAGGGAAAGGCCGCAAATGATGAGAGAATAACGGTATCGGCTGCGGGCTTCCGAGTCTCCGCCGTTGATTGCAACCTGCGTTTCTGAGAATGCCGACCACTGAAGTCCCAACCAGTCCACCGGGTGCGCCGCCCGAACCGCCCGAGTCACCTCGCCGGACAGGCGCCAGCCGTTATCAAGACTACGACACGCACGACCTTCTGTCGGTCATCGAGGACCTGGAGGGCAGTCGCAACTGGGTAAGCCTGCGGGAAAAATTCTGGATCGCGATCATTATCCACCTGATTGTGCTGTGGTTCCTGCTGTATGGGCCAAAGTACATCTTTCACCAGCGCGTCTTTGTACGCGACAACTCGGCGCTGCTGCGCGAGCACCCGAAGCAGATGACCTACCTGGAGACCCCGGACAACATCAAGCCGATGACGCCGAAGAAGCCGACGCCGGCGATCTCCAACAAGAATCACGTGGCGCAGTCGCCGCATCCCGTTCCCGAGAACAAGACGCTACAGGAGCTGGAAGCCATGCGGCCCGCGGGCCCACCCAGGCCCGGACCCGCGCCGCCGGCCCCCAAACCCGCGCAGCCAGCTCCCAGGGCGGCACAGCCCAAGCCGCCGGCCCAGCCGCTGCCCACGAACGCGAAAAGCCAGATTCAGGCGCCCGCTCTCCAGGCTCCGAAGCCGAATTTCAGCACCGGGGCCAGCACGCCGGGGCAGCAGATCCAGCAGATGGCACGCAACGCGGCGCGTCCCGGCCAGTATGGCGGCGACATGGGTGCTGGAGCACCCTCCGAGCACGCTGGCAATCAGGGCGCGGTGGATGTGCTGAGCGACACCTTGGGCGTGGACTTCGGCCCCTATATCCAGCGCGTGATTTACGACACAAAAAGAGCGTGGTATCCGATTATTCCCGAGGTGGCGCAGCCACCGCTCAACAAGCAGGGGCGGGTCGGAATTCGCTTCAGGATTCTGCCCGACGGCTCGGTTGCGCCAGGGTCGATGCACCTGGACGCACCTTCCGGTGACGTGTCGCTCGACAAGGCAGCGTGGGCGGCGATCAATTATGCGGGTTATCCGCCGCTGCCCAAAAACTTCAAAGGCCCGTATCTGGAGCTGCGGTTCATTTTCCTCTACAACATCAAGCCGGGCGATCAATAAACGATGGATGCGCGTGAGCATCTGCGCAAGCGGCAGGTCGCAGGCCTGCTGCTGATTGCGGCGGCGATTTTGGTTGTCGCGCTGCTGCGCGCCAACCCGCATGACATTTTTCCGCGCGGCTGGTGGCGGTTCTGGTGAGTGCGAAGAACGACCCACTGCGACTGCCAGACCCACCGCGGCTGCCGGAGCCACTGCGACTGCCAGAGCCACTGTTGGCCGTCCTGCTGGGTCCGACGGCGAGCGGCAAAACAGCCCTGTCGCTGGCGCTCGCAGAGCGATTCCGTGGCGAGATCGTAAGCTGCGATTCGGTGGCCGTGTATCGCGGCATGGAGATCGGCACGGCCAAGCCTACTCCTTCGGAACGCGCGCAGGTTCCGCACCATCTCATCGATATTTACTTCCCCGACGAACACTCTACGGCGGGTGACTTCGCACGCTTGGCGCGTGAGGCGATTCGCGAGATCGCGGCACGCGGGCGGCTGCCGATTGTGACAGGCGGTACCGGATTGTATCTGCGGGCCTTGCTGGAGGGTCTGTTTGCAGGGCCGCAGCGATCAACGGAGTTGCGTGTGCGGCTCGAGCGCAGCCATCTGCGGCGCGGGGCCGGGTGGCTGCATCGCGTGCTGGCGCGGCTGGACGCAACGTCGGCAGCGCGGATCCATGCGAACGACGCACCCAAGCTGATTCGCGCGATTGAGGTGTCGCTGGCGGCGCGGCGGCCTATGTCCGAGGCGTGGAAAGAAGGGCGCGAGCCGCTGCGCGGGTTCCGGATTCTGCGGATTGGGCTTGATCCGCCACGGCGGGAGCTTTACAACCGCATCAATGAACGCGCAGCGCGCATGTTTGACGACGGCCTGATCGAAGAAACACAGCGGCTGATCGCAACTTACGGGGACGCGCCACGAGCGTTCGACTCGCTCGGCTACCGGCAGGCGTGGGCGGTCCTGAGCGGCGAGATATCACGCGAGGAAGCAATTGCCGCAGCCCAGCAGGGGCACAGGAACTACGCCAAGCGGCAGCAAACCTGGTTTCGGCGCGAGCCGGAGGTGCACTGGCTGGAAGGCTTTGGAGATGATCCGGTCGTGCTCGAGGAAGCCATCAAGCTGATAAGTGATTAGCCCCCGGTTGAGAAGACCTGCTCTGCCGTGCCGTTCGCCACGCTATAGATGGCGTACTGGCGTCCGGTCTGAGTTTCGAGCGCGAAGATCAACTCGGCGCGGTTGTCGGCGTTGGTGTCCACGGCGTCGATCAGCTTCATGCGCGGGACGATACTCAGGTCACGCTGCGCGGTGATCCGCTTGAAAAGCACGATGGGCGTTCCGTTGAAGTCCGGCTGCGCGATCAGCATGATATAGCGGGCCGCGTCGCCCTGGCCTTCGGTCGCGGAAAACACCAGCGTGGCCCCGCCTCCGTAGGAAAGCTCGTAGGACTTGAACTGCTCGCCGGTCAGCGCGGGAAGCGCGGGCTTCGTCGCTCTTCTGGATGCGGTTCTGCGGCGGCTGCGCGGCTTGGCTGCGGTTGTGGCCGGTTTCGGCTCAGACGCGGCGAGCAGTCCCTGCGCAATCGCTTCAACTTTTGCTTTCATCTGCTTTTCGTCTTCCGGGCTGCTCCAGGAATACACATAGGAGTGCGGCGGGCGGGTAACAGCGTCAGAGACGGCGGCGATCTGCTTTAGGTCCTCTGGCGTTCCGGCAAGCGTAGCAATCACCTTTGAGGGCGCGCCGAGCGATTCCTGCTCTGCGGGGCGACCGTATTCGAGATGAGGACGATTGGGATCGACAGCGGTGGTCGCGGTCTCGGCGGGCTCGCTGCCACTCGCTTGACTCTGCGCCTGACTCTGTGCCGTCGCCTTCGTCGGCTCACGCAGAATGGGCCGGTCAGGATCAATGGGAGGCGCGGGATTGGTTTGGGCCGTGTCGCCGGAAGGCGCGCTCTCGTCGCTGGGGCGCTGGTGCAGCGTCGGGCGGTCGGGATCAACAGGTGGCGCGCTGGAATTCGCCGCGGTGGTTGCGCCGACCTTCGTGTCGCCGGTGGGGACATGCGCAAAGTGCGGTTTCTCGTCGTCCATGATGAGCGGCAGATGGCGCGATCGCTTCAGCTTGGCATACTTTGGCGGAGCCGGCTTCTGATAGCTGCCAATGGCCATCCACGAGCCGTTGATGTCGGCGGCGGCCTTCACATCGAACAGGCCCTTGGGTGTGCCGGCCTTCTCAAGCACGTACTGGGTCCCGGTTTGAACGGTGAGCGGAACGGGCTGCGCAAGGTACAAGCCTCCGGGCTCGTAGCGTTCGCCGTCCCACACCGCAATAGGCACAAGGCGGCTGGCGGTCGGCTTGGTCAAGCTGCCTGTATATTCAAGCACCGCGGTAGCACGCAGCGTGGGGCCGCTGTTTTTGCTGGTGTCCACGCGTCCAACGTACTGGGCGCGGGCCACAGGCAACATCGCGAAACAGAGGGCCGCCAACACAAGCGGGAGCGCGGCCTTTGCGTAGCTGCGGATACGTGGCATAGCATTTATATGACGCGCGAACGAGGGAAAATGCCGCGCCAGTCTGGTTTTGTGAGGAAGCCGATGGAACTCCATAAGAAAGTTGCCGATTTTGCCCTTCAGGACGACCAGGAAAAAACTGTTCACCTGAGCGATTTCGCGGGCAAGCCCGTGGTCCTCTTCTTCTATCCTAAAGCCGATACGCCGGGCTGTACGATTGAAGCCTGCGGCTTTCGGGATACGTTCAAAAAACTCCAAAGCGCCGGAGCCGTCGTCCTCGGCATCTCCCGCGACACGCCCCAGGCCCAGCGCAAGTTCAAGGAAAAGTATGATCTGCAGTACCCCCTGCTGGCCGACGTGGACGAAAAGGTCTGCAAGCAGTTTGACGTATTGAAAGAGAAAAATATGTACGGCAAAAAGGTGATGGGCATTGAGCGGACGACGTTCCTGATCGGCCCGGACCAGAAGCTGCTGAAGGTCTTCCCCAAGGTCCGGCCAGAGGGCCACGCGGAAGAGGTGCTGGCCACCTTGAAAGCGCTGTAACCGATGGCTGCGTTGCTGCCGCGCAGCTTCTTTTCCCGTCCGCCCGACGCCGTCGCTCGCGATTTGCTGGGCAAAGTCCTGGCGCGGCAGCTCAAAGGGGAGCGGCTTTCCGGGCGCATTGTCGAGGTTGAGGCTTACTTCGGCAAGGACGATCCGGCAGCCCATTCAGCGGTGGGGAAGACGGCGCGGAATGCGGTGCTGTTCGGGCCTCCGGGTTATGCGTACGTCTACTTTATCTATGGCATGCACTCCTGCGCGAACGTCTCCTGCGAGCCTGAGGGGCAGGCGGGCGGCGTGCTGCTCCGCGCGCTCGAACCGCTCTCGGGCATAGAGACGATGACCCGCCTGCGCGGCCTTTCAGCGCCAGCCAAGCCGCGAATGCTCGCATCGGGTCCGGGGAGGCTGTGCCAGGCGCTGGGCATCGTTCGCGCCACGCACAACGGGCTCGATCTGACCGACCCGGCTTCGGAGTTGCAGATTCTGGACGACGGCTTTCGGCCTGAGGCGATCAGGGCCACGCCGCGCATCGGGATTCGCAAAGCAGTCGAGAAGCCGCACCGCTTCGTGATCGACGGCAATCGTTTCGTTTCCAAGGTACTTTAATTCCCGACCAGCGGGAGGGCCACAGACGCCAATAGCAGGATGGTGCCGAAGGCGCGCGTGCCTGGACGGCGAGTCCCGGCGAAGGCGCGTGTGCCTGGACGGCCAGCACCTAGCCTGGAGGCCAGTGCATCTGCCGTCCGCCAAGCACGTGCAGGTGGAGATGGTCCACCGTCTGTCCTCCTTCGGGACCCGTGTTGATGACGATCCGGTAGCCCTTGCTCAATTTCTCCTGGCGCGCAAGCTGGTTGGCGATGCCGTGCAGGTGACCCACCAGCGTTTTTCCCTCTTCGCTGGCTCCCACCTCGGCAAGCGAAGCGATGTGCTTGCGCGGAATGATGAGAATGTGGACCGGAGCCTTCGGGTCAATGTCGGCGAAGGCCACAGCCTGCTCGTCTTCGTAAAGTTTCTTGGTGGGGATTTCTCCAGCGGCGATTTTGCAGAAGATGCAGTCCGAACTCATGTCCTTAAGGATGCCACGCGTCGCGGGATTGGGCCAGCCACCGCAGGCCCGAAGCACAACTCCCGCAGCCGAAGCTCGGTTCAACGGGCTACATAGCGCGGATGCTTCCCCGGCAGCCACGGGTCGTAGTTTGCGGCGAAACGCATCCTGCTCGCGGTGGGCGGATGGCTGTAGGTCCAGAAGACGACGAACGGGTTAGGATGGGGCACGTCGAGCCAGAACTCTCCCAGACGCTGAAAAGATTCAGCCATCGTGGCCTGCGGATTGGGCACCAGCCCGTGGATGACTTCTTCCCCATAAACGTCGGCCTGGTGCTCGATGTGGCGGCTGAAGGCGTTGCCGATCGGATCGGCGAAGAAGCTCAGCACGGTCACAAGCAGCAGCAGCAGCCCGAGGGATGACCAGTCTTCGATCGAGGGAATGCCCCATTTCCCGCCGCGATGCCGCACCAGCCATCGGAAGAGCCGATAGGCGATCCAGAAGAAGACAAGCATGACGGCGGCGGAGAAGAGCATCCCTTTCTGAATATGGTGAAGCACATAATGGCCCTGCTCGTGGCCATAGATTCCGAGGATTTCGTCGGCGGTCATTTCGTGAAGCGTAGTGTCCCAGACGACAATCCGCTTGGAGGCTCCGAAGCCGGTGACGTAGGCGTTGGGGCCGGTGACTTTGGCGCTGGCGTCCATCAGATACATGCGGCTGGGCGGGATGTGGAGATGGCCACGCGCGGCCACCTTTTCAAGCTGCTGCACGAGCGCAGGATCGGCCTTCGCAAGCGGGGAGAAGTGGTCGAACATGGGGTCGATGACGATGGGAACGAGAAAGACGGCGGCGACTTCCACCGGCAGGCAAATGATCCAAAACCAGAGCCACCAGCGGCGCGGTGAGTGGCGCATCAGGGCATAGAGAACGGCAAGGGCAATGGTTCCGAAGATAAGGGTGAGGGCCGTGGATTTGCCAAGGTCCGCCCACCAGAGCACCCACGGCTCGACGGAGAGGCCGAAGTGGAGATCGACCCGCTGCATGTAGAGCGCGAAGGGCAGGCCGATGGCGGTGAGGAGAATGAGCCAGAGAGGGGAAACGATGAGCCCCTGCACCCGGGGCTGGCGGCTGGCGTGTGCTGCGAGATTGCGGATGGCCGAGCCGGCGCGGAAGCGAACCAGCATCCAAAGGGCAAAGATGGTCCAGGTCGTTCCGCCGAAATAGGCGATGATCTCAGCGTGGGCCAGGGCGACGGCCTTCGCGAGCTTGTCGGGCGGCAGCGTATAAACGGCGTGGACGGCGGCTTGAAGCATCATCGAATCTCAGCCCCAATTTTTACATGGTTTATCGTCCCGTCCGGGGTTCACAGTTTTGCCGACGGAGTGGAGATCATCTCCGCGCCACAAATTTTTTTCCGGCGGGTCTTGGCTGACTGACGAACTCAGGCGCACGTAACGGTAACAACATACCTGACGCACAATGCGAATCGAGCCACAACTTGGGCTATTGGCCGTCGCAGTCCTTATCTGCACAGTTATGTCTATCGCACATAGACGCAAAGGCGCCGATCTGACCTTTCTCGATTTTAGCGACGGAAGTCGGATCATTACGAAAAGACACTTCATAGCAAAAGTTGGTTCGATGCACGACTCTGTCAAAAACATCTCCGTAGATAGCCCATCCCCAGATGTACAGATGCTCCTTTTGCTCCCATACGAGTTTGGCCTCGTCGGGGGAGATCGTTACGCGACCGGAAAGTATCTCCTGCTTAGGTCCGAGCATAACGGGAATCCTTGGAACGTCCCCCAAATCCGGAAACTTGAACCCCTCGGGGATGCCTCCAGGAAACAGCCCTCGGCTGATGCGATCTTCCATCTTGCGAGTCGGAGTCGCTCCAGAGTTGCTTACGGGAACCCTTATTGCCCACTCTGTGAGCTGGTTATTCTTGACGGAGATATTAGGGCTGAGCCAGGGATTCGGGGAAAAATACACGAAGGCACGCTGTCCATCAACGAGCGCACACCTTGCCGTGTCAGCAGCACTATAAGCCGCGTTAGCAGACTTATTGTTGGCATAGTACATGCGGATTGTAAACGCGGTGTAGACAGCGAGAAGCAATATACCCAGTATCCCGACCCAGTCCTTAAATTTGTCCCACTTGGTTTTCTCTGTTTTGCAAGTAATTTCATAATGGGATTTGGCTGGTGGCGCGGAAGGAACGCTCGATCTGATAGGCGTGTCTGGATTGGTTTGCTTTGCTTGTTTATCGGATTCGTTTCCAGCGTTTGGAGTTTGATTGTCCTTGTAAATAGGATCGGAATTTGAATTCATGCGGCGTACACTCTCTGCTATGAAACAACCTGAATACCGAACAAACCAGAAGGCATTCGAACATTTCGAGCGCACTATGACCGCGCTTTTCCGTGTGCCCAAAGATACAGCGAGAGAGCCTGAAAAGCCAGAGCGTAAATGCGTAACTCATTGATTACTTGGGACATGATAGCAACCCATAGATAAACCTGGACTTACCGGCCTCATCCACCCGTAACTTGAACAAAACACAGGAGAGGAGAAAGAATTCTTCAGAGTATTTCCCGCGCCGCTACTTTATGAGCGTGCCGAACTTGAAGACCACCCCAATCGAGCCGGCGAACTCACTCTGCTGTGCGTATCCATACCAGGTGGGCTGGTAGTCGGCGATGGCGCGGATCGCCAGCCGGGGCGAAAGGTTGTAGTCGGCCGAGCAGCCGATGGCGCCGCCAAAAGCCAGCTTGTTGTTATAGATGTTGACAACATTCGGCTGTACGCCGCTGGGAAAATCCTTGTCGAACGAGCCGTAAGCGGCCCCGACCAGCGCGTGCATCCCGGCGGCGTATCTCTCTCCCCGGAAAAACCGGAAGTTCGGGCCGAACAAAAACAGGTCTTCCGACATTTTTGGGCTCGGCGGAATTCCATAGGAATTGCTGGGCACGCTCATCGAGCCGTACAAACCGCGGGCGCTCGCCTGAAGTCCCCACAGGGGGCGGAAATAGACCGTGGCCGTGCCGTTCCATCCAACCAGATTATTGGCGTGAATGTTGGGCCCGGGGCTGGGATTGAAGTGCGAATACTGCGCGCCCCCATAGACCTCCCAGCGGTTGTTGTACTGGGGCAGCAGCGTCACCGGAGCCACGGCCGTCACTTGGGCGTGCGCCGGGGAACTCACAAAAAAGAGGGGAAGCACAAAAAGAAGGGCGCACACGGCGCGGACAACGGCTTTCACGCGAATCCTGAACCTCACGGAGTTGAATGGTGCCACGGCAAAACCGCCGCAAAGTTTCACGATACACGATTTCGGCTGAGAAGCGGGCGGCTGACTGGCGGCCAGCTAATTCAGCCTGTCTTTATCGGGATCAATATACTTGCCGTCTTTATCGAACCTGACGTCGCGATTCTGCTTGCGCATGTAGACCTCGAACTTGCGGGCAGCGTGGCGGCGCTTCCAGCGGTAGTAGTTGTTGCGCAGCCCGAAGTAGCGGTCGCTGGAGGCGCGCGCGAACCCACTCCGCGGAGCAAATCTAATGTAGAGATAGCCGAACAGCGCACCACCGAGCTGTGAGAACGCAAATACCCGCTCGCTCGAAAACAGCAGGGCCAGCGTAATCAGCATGTAAACCCAGACCAGGTATTTCGCCCGAATCATCATGGGCAGCGGGAACATCATGAATTGCTGGTCGCCGTAGAGGACCCCGAAGGCGATCAGGAGTCCGAAGATGCCGCCCCAGCAGCCTGTAAGAACCGAGAAGGTCGAGGGCATGGCCGCATAAAGCGCCAGTGCCGCAAGCCCCGCACCAATCACAGAGACAAAGTAGATTTCTGTCAGCCAGCGCGCGCCATGGATCCCCTCAAGAAAGCTGCCCAGGAACCAAAGCGACAGAAGCGCAAAGGCGGTATTCAGAATGCCCTGCTGCACAAAGCTGTAGGTAACAAGCTGCCAGATGTATCCGTGGAAGACAGACGGAGGTAGCAGCGCGGTCCAGATCACCAGGGTCGTGGCGCCCGACGGCGACGCCACATGCAGCAACACAAGAAAGAAGTAAGCGCCAAGGTTCCAGAGGATCAGCTTGCGCGTGAATCCGCTGAAATCGGGGAAGGCGAGAAGACCGGCAGAGCGTGGCATAAGACCCCATCTATTGTCTCAGATGGGCAATTCAGGTGGAAAAGAGGCCGGAACACTGAGTTCGACGGCCGGCATAATTACAGTTGCGAAGGGAATTCGTTCAGCATAAGTTTGAGTGAGCTTGCGCCGTCAATCTGGTTCGCTGGCGAACGGCTGCGCGGACAGTCTTCCTGCCGCGCGGCGAAGTGCTGACGCGGATTGAGCCTGACGTGGATTGTGCCTGATGAGCCAGAGTAGTTCCGACTTCGAGACCGCAGGAAATCGCCGGACGTCGTCGGCGCTGGTCCTGGCTGCTGGTTTCAGCCTCACCGGCGTGGGTACCTTGACGATTGGAGTGCTGCTCCCCGTTTTTTCCAGGAAATGGGGCTTGCAGGACAACAATGCCGGGCTTCTCCTGTTCCTGCAGTTCCTGGGCTCTACCCTGGGAGCGGTCCTAACCCGCGGCGACCGCGTGCGTTCGCTTGCGATCGGGTACGGGTTGCTGGTGGTGAGCGCTTGCGCCCTGGCGTTTGTCGGCCCACTCACGTTGTTCCCAGCTTTCTTTTTCTTTGGACTGGGTCTGGGCCTGGCGATGACGGCGACCAACCTGCTCTTTTCTGACCGCTACGCCGACGACCGGGCGGCCAAACTGGAGCGTCTCAATTTTGCCTGGTCTTTCGGAGCGATGGCCGCGCCCGCCCTGCTGCTGCCGTTCCTGCGCGGCGCGAACCTCGTCTTCCTGTATTTGAGCTATGCGGGAATGTTCCTGCTGCTGCTGCTGTGGGTGGTCTTCCGCGAACGGTTCCACCCCCCGGCGTTTGTGAAGCCTGCGGAAGCTCCGCCTCAGGAACGAGCGCCGCTGGCTTCTTTGCTGTCGCTCATCCTGATGGCGACGTGTGCGGTTGGCGTCGAAACGGCGCTGGGCGGATGGCTGACGACGTATTCGCATCGCGCCTACCCGGCTGGAATAGGAGAAGGAGCGTTCGCCACCTTTCTCTTCATGCTTGGCATTGTGCTGAGCCGGCTGCTGTTTTCGACCTCGCTGCTCGAGAGAATCGGCCGCAAGCAAGTGCTCCGCTATGCGTTCTGGAGCACCGCTGCTTCGGTGGCGCTGCTCATCGCCGGGCATCACACGCTGCTGATTGATGTAGCGTCTATGTTGTGCGGCTTGAGTATCGGTCCGCTTTTTCCTCTACTGCTCGCGTTCGTGCTGGCGCGTTTTTCGAGCGGCTGGGTATTCGCCGCCGCCGGGCTGGGTTCCGCGATCTTTCCCTGGCTTACAGGAGTCGTTTCGGCGGACCTCGGATCGCTGCGATATGGACTTCTCGCGCCCTGGGGAGCGGCGCTGCTGATGATCGCTCTGACTCCGATCAGCTTCCGCCCTTCGCGGCCGCCCGCGCTGAATTCTGAATTGCCCAACACCTTGAATGTTCGAATGTAAAATCGATGTGCGGTCGAATTGCAGTCGTTACAGGGATAGGTAAAACGCATCCATGGCAAGTCCCACAGGCGGTAAACGACGCGCCGAATCTGAGGAGGTCGCGGCCCAGCAGCCAGTCAGCTTGAAGCAACTCGCTGCGCGTTTGGGACTGAACCCGGCAACGGTGTCAGTTGTCCTCAACGACGTTCCGGGAAGGACGATCCCGCAGATCACTCGCGATCGCATCAAGGCTGCCGCGAGGGAGATGAACTATCAGCCGAACCTGCTGGCACGTTCGCTGCGCAACCGGCGCACTCTCACTATCGGCATTCTTGTTCCAGAACTGGGCGACGGCTATCACACGCAGGTGATGAGCGGCATCGGCGATCAACTGATCAGCGCCGGTTATTTTTACTTCACGGCGCACCACAGACATCGCAAAGATCTGGTGGAGGAATATACCCGCCTGCTAATTGGGCGGGGAGCGCAGGGTATTATCGCCGTCGATACGCTGCTGGAGCATGCGGTGTCGGTTCCTGTAGTGGCGGTTGCCGGGCATTGTCACGTGAATGGCGTCACGAATGTGGTGCTCGACCACACTCGGGCCGCGGAGCTGGCTCTTAACCACCTCTACTCGCTTGGGCACCGGAAGATCGCCTTCATGCGTGGACAGCCCTTCAGCTCAGACTCGGACGCGCGATGGAAGGCGCTGGTGGCCGTTGCCGAAACGCTGAATCTCAAGATCGATCCGGAGCTGGTCATTAGCCTCGATCGCGACATGTCATCGCCTGAGCTCGGCTATCCGGTGGTACAGCAGTTGCTCGCGACTGGGCATCCTTTCACGGCGCTCGTCGCGTTCAACGACATTTCCGCTATCGGCTCCATCCGTGCGTTGCAGGACGCGAATCTGTGCGTTCCCGCGGATGTTTCGGTCATTGGGTTTGACGATATAAGCGCCGCGGCCTACACGCTGCCGCGCCTGACGACCATCAACCAACCACTGTCCGAGATTGGTCGAATCGCAACCCAGAGCCTGCTCAACCGCATTCACAAAACCGCAATACCAAGCGACGAAATTACTGTCGAGCCGCAACTAGTGGTACGCGAATCGACGGGCCCGGTGAGACGGCAGGGCTCTCCGCCCAGGCTTCGTTCCGCGCTCTCCAGCAAAAGCAAGCCGAAAGGAAGCTAATGCGACCTAATCAGCACAGCGCTGCTCATTGCGTTCGCCAGAACTTCCGGCGACTGGCGGCCTTCGGCTTCGTTTTCGGCTGCCTCGTCTTTTCCGCCGCGGCGACAAGGGCCGCGCGCAAAGCACAGCCGGACTTCGGCCCCAACGTAATGATCTTCAGCCCATCCATGCCTGCGGCGACCATTCAGAAGCAGATTGACGAAGTGTACGAGGTCCAGCGGAGAAATGAATTCGGGCCTCAGCGGAATGCGTTCCTGTTTCTGCCTGGCAGCTACAAGGTTGACGTCCCGATCGGCTTCTACACACAGGTACTGGGACTGGGCGCTTCGCCGGACGACGTCCAAATCGCCGGGAATGTCCACGCTGATGCCAGCGCACCCAACAACAACGCCACAACCACTTTTTGGAGATCCGCCGAGGGCTTCTCCGTCACACCCACGGGCGGAGCGATGCAGTGGGCCGTCTCCCAGGCCGCTCCCCTGCGCCGCATGCACATTCGCGGCAACCTCGTGCTCCATCAGCATCATGGATGGGCGAGCGGTGGTTGGATGTCCGATGACCTGGTGGACGGCAACGTGGATTCCGGCTCGCAGCAGCAGTGGATATCAAGGAACTGCGAGTGGCGCAGTTGGACCGGCTCCAACTGGAACATGGTCTTCGTCGGAGTCGTCCACGCTCCGGCGGGGGAGTGGCCGCAACCACCCTATACAAAGATCGCGAAGACGCCGGTTGTCCGCGAAGAACCCTTTCTTCAGATTGATAAGTCCGGAAACTACAGCGTCCGTGTTCCGTCGTTTCGAAAGGATAGTTCCGGGATAACCTGGCACGCAGGCTCCACGCCTGGAGTATCGATGCCGCTCAGCCAGTTTTACATCGCCAGGCCAACCGACACCGCGGCCAGGATGAACGCGCAGTTAGCCGAAGGTAAGAATCTGTTATTTACGCCCGGTATTTACCAGCTTACCGTGCCTATCCGAGTAACCAGGCCGGACACTGTAGTTATGGGATTAGGCTTTGCCACCTTGAAGCCGGTCAACGGCACCGCGGCCATGACAACTGGGGACGTCGATGGAATCACCATCTCCGGGCTGCTCTTTGACGCCGGTCCCATGCAGTCGCCTGTCCTGCTCGAAGTAGGACCGAAAGGCAGCCACGCCAACCATGCGAAGGACCCTATCTCTCTCCACGACGTTTTCTTCCGCGTGGGCGGAGCCGGCGTCGGCCGCACGCTGGTCAACCTCGAAATCAACAGTAACGACACTATCATCGACCACACCTGGATATGGCGTGCGGACCACGGCTCCGGCGCAGGCTGGAACATCAATACCAGCGCCAACGGGCTGGTGGTCAACGGCAACAATGTAACCGCGTATGGATTGTTTGTCGAACATCACCAGCAGTTCCAGGTACTTTGGAACGGTAACGGTGGGCGTACTTACTTCTATCAGTCAGAAATTCCGTATGACCCACTCGATCAGGCGAGTTACAAAAGCGCGCCGAATACTGACGGATGGGCGTCCTATAAGGTAGCCGACAATGTAACCAGCCACCAGGCGTGGGGACTTGGGATATACAGCGTCTTCACCCATCCCGGCATAGTGTTGACCCACGCCATCGAAGTACCCAAGAACCCCGGTGTAAGGTTTCACCACATGATTACGGTCGCCCTCGGCCATCACGGCGCGATTCTGAACGTCATTAACGACAAAGGCGGCACAACCTCGATGCATCCGCGTGTTACGCCCAAGGTAACGGATTACCCATAAAGGCCAATACCCTATTGGTACGTATAGAGTCGAACGCGCCGAATGGTGAATTGCTTTGCGGGCATGCGGAGGTAGCGACCCTGATTGTCGTCGTCGCCGTTCAAATTCCTTCCCGCCACCCAGACGCCGTCGTCGAAACGACCTTCCCAGATGGAGTCGATACCGGCCTGCGCTTTACCTCCACGGGTCCCGAACGTGATGATCATGCCCGTTCCGGCAACCAGAAACTCATTTGCGCCGGTCTGGATAATCAGACCCCCATGCGCGCCCGGTATTTTCGCTTCTCCCTTCGCTCCGATTGAGATGGGAGCGGGCTTTTTGAAGTGGACGTCGAAGGTGTAATTGCCCAGCGTGAATTGCTGCGGCGCTAGATCGACCTTGCCATTGAAATCGGCGGGTGCGCGAATGCCGATCATGCGCCCGGTACCCTGGTTTGCGAGGATGAGCGGAGTGAGTTGGTCAATAAGCTCGTATCCGCGCGCAAGCGTTGCCGCCTCGTCGGGAGGCAAAAATTCCGGCGCGTAGACGGAAAAGCCCATCGTGTTGAGCTGTCCATAGGCATAGAGGGCGTTAGCCACCATGTCCGCCGCGCTCGCCCGCCCTGTTTCGGGGATGAACAGTGGGTTATCCGGCCGCGCGTACCGGCCGGCCCACGCCACGAAGTTCGAGAAATACAGGTCCGGCGAAAGAAAGTCGATTGCCGGGGCGGCTGCGTGCCAGATATCGAACAGGTGCGGAAGAGGCCCGCCGCTGGGATACTCACCGGGAGATTTTCCGGGCCGAATCAATGCCGCGTTGACATACATCGGCAGGGAGTAAGCGGATTTGCCGCGCGCGGCCACTTCGCCCGTGTAATGGCCTTCCGTCCAGGCCGTGAAGCTTTCGTCAGTCATGGGTCCGGGGCCGAGGGTGTCCGGCCAATCAGCGCCGCTCTTCGATCCGTGCGCATGCCACGCTTTCAGAATCGCAGGCGCCAGCGAGCTGCGGTGGCTGGAAAGATGGCGGGTCAGCTCGGACGGCACGGCTGAGTAAAATGCGGCATTCGCCGCGGCGCTATGGTCACGCGCCATCGGGATCATCCCGACTTCGTTCTCAACCTGGACCATGATGACCGTACGTTGCTCGGAATCGAATTGCCGAAGATGTTTCATGAGCGCGGTGAAGGCCGTCGAGTCGGCGTCGAGATTCGCGCGGCTCAGCGCCGAAAGAATCTCGAGGCTGCGACCATCCGGCAAAGCTGCGCGCGGAAACCGCTGCGGGTTTTCCTTGGCCCAATCGGGGACGTAGGAAGACATACTGTTCTTCCAACTGCCAAACCAAAGCAGAACAAGCCGCAGGTGGTGCGCTCGCGCGCCTCGAATGAGGCCGTCGACGGTGTCGAAATCGAAGCTCCCCTCGCGCGGCTCGATCAGTTGCCAATAGACGGGCGCCAGCACGGTGTTGAAATGCATGGCGACGGCCTTAGGCCAGACTGACCCCGCAGCAGACAAAGAGGTTCCCATTAAGCGCGTTGGCCCGATAGCGCCAATCGACGCCGGGACCAAACGGCATCGCTTAATGTACGTCGAGCTTTTGCAGGCAGAGCCATTTGCGCTCCATCCTTTCAGGTCCGATGCCGGGAATCATTGGTAACGGGCTGAAGAAGTTGTAGAACTTCCCGTCCGGCGTGCTGTTGATCTTGTCTAAACAACCTTCGTTCTTTTGGCTCCAAGTCGGCCCGTTATGTGGGGATAATCTTTCGTCTGCTGACACCCTTCTGGATGAGGATAATGACCCAAATCATGATGGCGGCATCAGGTATACACAAGATGAAAATTATTGGACCAGGTACCCAGCCTTCTTTCCAAGGAACCAGCATAATCAAGGGCAGGTGCAGTATGGCGAATACTGTCATTGTCACCCAGAACCAGAGTCGCCGGTAAAGCTCAGGATAAATTTTGATTACGACCGCTAGTACAACGACTGAAAACAAAATCGGATGATCGAGTTCAGGGCGGCCAAGGTGATCGAGGAGGGGGAAACTCAATAGCGTTCCGGTGAAAAACAGAAGAATTCATAGAATTACGCCGCGTTTACTCCGCTCTGCCGTCATTCACCTGCCGGGCATTCGTTGTATTCCTTAATCATGTCAATAATTATCGATCCCATCCGGCAGCCTCATCCGTCCGATTCACGAATCTTGCGTGAACTTTCGCGCCGGCTATATCGTAACTACCTGACGTCAGTCAAAGTCCAGCTTCAGCCTCCGTCACCGAGGGAACAATCGAATGAGCGATCTGTGGAACGACATCAAGCACTCGCTGCGCATGTTCGTGACGAATCCCGGATTCACCTTCGCCGCTCTCGCCGCTCTCGCGCTCGGCATCGGTGCTAACACGGCCATCTTCACCATCGTCAACACGGTCCTGCTCAAGCCTCTCACCTACCCTGATCCCGGCCGCATCGTCATGCTCATGCACACCTACCCGGGAGGCCAGGGCGGCACCGCCTCCGTCACCGATTTTCACACCTGGCAGCAGCAGACGAACGTCCTGCAGGATGTCGCCGCCTACG
This sequence comes from Acidobacteriaceae bacterium, assembly GCA_049280995.1. Classification (GTDB taxonomy): domain Bacteria; phylum Acidobacteriota; class Terriglobia; order Terriglobales; family Acidobacteriaceae; genus Silvibacterium. Next base: position 6,401 of record JBAPRH010000066.1, on the reverse strand, counting down.
ACTTCGGAGGCCCCGGCTACAATCTCACCGGGGACCGGCCCGAACAAGTCCACGGCATCCATGTCACCCAGCGGTACTTCGCCCTCTTCGGAGCGCCTGTCCTCCTTGGCCGCACCTTTACTCCTCAGGAAGACGGCCCCAATGGCGGCCCCGTTGTCGTCATCAGCTACGGACTCTGGCAGCGACGCTTCGGAGGCGACCCCAACATCGTCGGCAAAGCCCTCTCTCTCGGCAACGAGCCGTACACCATCCTCGGCGTTATTGGAAGATCCTTCCATACCGATCCCGCAGCCGATATCTGGCTACCCTTCCAGTTCGATCCCAACAGTACCGACCAGGGACACTACTTCCTCGCCGCTGCACGCCTCAAGCCCGGAGTCACCCTCGCCCAGGCCAACGCCCAGCTAAAAGTTGCCGCCGATCAGTTCCGCCGCCGTTACCCCAACATGCTTGACCCAAAAGAGAGCTACGGCGCGCAACCTCTTCGTGACTCCATCGTAAGCGGCGTCCGCTCCTCGCTCTTCGTTCTCGTCGGAGCCGTCGGCTTCGTCCTGCTCATCGCCTGCGCCAACGTAGCCAATCTTCTCCTCGTCCGCGCCACCGGACGCAAGCGTGAGTTCGCCATCCGCGCCGCCATGGGCGCGGGCCGCGCCCGCATCATCCGCCAGTTGCTCACCGAAAGCGTTCTACTCGCGGTCACCGGAGGCGTCCTCGGTCTCATCCTCGGCTTCATCGGAGTGCGCGCTTTGCTCGCCCTCAATCCCGGCGACATCCCCCGCATCGGCGAACACGGAGCCGCCGTCGGCATTGATTGGCATGTGCTCCTCTTCACGCTCGGAGTATCTCTCCTTACCGGAATCCTCTTTGGTCTTTTCCCCGCCATCGGAGCAGCGCGCCCCGACCTCAACACCACTCTGAAGGAAAGCAGCAACCGTTCCGGAACCGGCTTCCGCCAAAGCAAAGCCCGCTCCCTGCTCGTCATCAGCGAAGTCTCACTCGCGCTCGTCCTCCTCATCGGAGCAGCGCTGCTCATCCGCACCTACATCGCCCTGCGCGACGTCAACCCCGGCTTCGATCCACACCACGTCCTTACCATGCAAATGTCGCTCACCGGAGATAAGTATCAGAAGACCGCCGGAGTCGCCCAGCTCATTCGTGACGCGCGCGAACGCCTCAACGCCATCCCCGGCGTCGAAGACTCCGCCTCAAGCTGCTGCATCCCGCTCGAAGGCGGCTTCGGCCTGCCCTTCAACATCATCGGCAGACCCACGGGCAAAAGCCCCTACACCGGCGGGGCCGGATGGATGAGCGCATCCGCCGGCTACTTCTCCGTCTTCAAAATCCCCATCCTCCGCGGACGCGACTTCAACATACAGGACACCACCGGAGCGCCCGGCGTCGTCCTCATCAATCAGGCTATGGCCAAACAATACTGGCCCAAAAAAGACCCCGTGGGCCAGCAGATCATTATTGGCAAAGGCATCGGTCCCGAGTTTGAAGAACCTGCCCGCCAGATCATCGGTGTCGTGGGAGACATCCACGACGGCGGCCTCAACCGCGACCCGCGCCCGCTCATGATCGTTCCTCAGTCTCAGGTCCCCGACGGCATGACCGCTCTTAACGCCCGCATCGGTCCCATCGATTGGCTCGTGCGCACCCACGGCGATCCACATCAGTACATCTCTGCGATCACCGAACAGCTTCGCCAGGCCAGCGGAGGCTTTTCCGTAGCTCGCGTCCGCACTATGGATGAAGTCGTTGTGCAGTCCACCGCGCGCCAGGACTTCAACATGCTCCTGCTCACCATCTTCGGAGCCTGCGCCCTCATCCTCGCCGCCATCGGCATCTACGGCCTCATGGCCTACTCCGTCCAGCAGCGCACGCAGGAGATGGGCATCCGCATGGCCCTCGGCGCCGACCGCGCAAAAATCCGCAATCTCGTCGTCCGTCAGGGCATGACCCTCGCCATCATCGGCGTCGTGATCGGCACCGGAGCCGCCTTTGGCCTCACACGCCTCATCGCAAGCTTTCTCTACGGAGTCAAAGCCTGGGACCCGCTCGTCTTCATCGCCGTTCCCATCACCCTGGCCGCTGTCGCCCTCGCCGCCACCTGGGTTCCCGCACGCCGCGCCTCCAGACTCGACCCCATGGAAGCGCTCCGCGTCGAGTAATCAGTGGAAGAGTCGCGCAGCCGGAGCTCCTCTCGCATCCGCTGGCGTAGATCGGTCATGGGCACCTCCTTCGGGCGTCCAACACGCTATCCAGTGCCACAGAAGCACCACCAAGCCGCTCTAGCGGCTTAGTGCAAATCGCTAATGCGCGCTTCCAGGACTGATGGCATTGAGACGCCGGCCTTTCGGTAGCGACGTATCACCACTGGACGCCGGGGTAGACGCTGGGTAGGCGGTCTACGTGGAGTTGGTTGGCTTCGGGGTGGTAGCTTGCCAGATTATGTTTGCGCCTGTGAGGTCAAGCTCCGGGACTATAGCTCCGGTGAGCGATGCGCTCGGTGGAAACCGCAGATTCTTCACTTCGTTCAGGATGACATCGCTTTCGGGGTGCGTCTTCGTTCAGGTGCAGAAACGAGGCGGCCTGACATTGGCGGTGTTTGGGGGTAAGCTCAGCTCATGAAAATTTCGGCCTGTCGAGCGGTTCTGTTCCTGCTTGGCTTGAGCTTCGTCTCCGGCGCGATCTATGCGCAGAGCGATGCGTCTGGAACTCTTCTGGTGCTTTCGAAGCACGACCATACGTTGAGCATCGTCGATCCCTCCAATTTGCGGGTGATTGCGCGGGTGCCGGTGGGCCATGATCCGCATGAGGTCATCGCTTCCTCGGATGGGAAGACAGCTTACGTCTCGAACTACGGCTTTGGCGCGTATCACACGCTGGCGGTCGTCGATCTGGTGGATCACAAGGCGCTGCCGTCGATTGATCTTGGCGCGCTTCGCGGGCCGCACGGGCTCACGTTTGTGGGCGGTAAGACGTGGTTCACGGCAGAGGGCGCGAAGGCGATTGGGCGTTACGATCCGGCGACGGGGAAGATTGACCTGATTCTGGGAACGGGGCAGAACCGCACGCACATGATCTGGGTATCCGCCGATCAACATCACATTGTGACCACGAACGTAAGCTCGGGTACGGTGAGCATGATCGATTGGGAGGCGGTGCCTATGCCGGGTCCGCCGCCGGGCATGGGGCCTCCTCCTGGGATGCAGCGGGGTCCAGGAATGCGGCGGCCGGGTCCGCCGGGTCCGCGTATGGGTTGGAACGAAACGGTGGTGCGCGTGGGCAATGGATCGGAGGGCTTCGATGTGTCTCCGAATGGCAAGGAGATTTGGGTAGCCAATGCGCAGGACGGGACCATTTCCGTGATTGATTTTCACGCCGAGAAGGTGGTGGAGACGATTGCGGCGAATGTTCGGGGCGCGAACCGGCTGAAGTTTACGCCGGACGGAAGGTGGGTTCTGGTATCGAGCGGGCCTGACTTGGTGGTTCTGAATGCGGAGACACGCAAGGTGGTTCGGCGCATTGCGATTGGACACGGATCGGCGGGCGTGCTGGTGCAGCCGGACGGCGCTCGCGCGTTTGTTTCCTGCGGCCCGGACAACTATGTGGCCGTGATTGATCTGCACTCATGGAAGGTGGTTGGCCACATTGACGCCGGCGGCGAGCCGGATGGTTTGGCTTGGGCTGTGCGGCGGTAGGCGACAGCCACGCCATCCCGCAATGTGAGAGTAGCAAGTGCGCGCATACTCTAGCGTTCCTGCCGAGCGCCTTTTCTGAGCATTTCCGTTCCTGGGTGGTTTCGCGATTGACAGTGAGCTTCAGCAAGGCCTCAATAGCGTCTCCCACCTGGCCGCTTGCGAGGCGGTAATAGCGGCCCCCATAAAAAGAAAGAAAGATCGAGACCCGAACTGTCCTCGTTACTTCTGCGCCCTCATGAACTCCCGCAGCAGCACCGCAATCTCATCGGCCTTAGTATCGAGTGCGAAGTGTCCGGCGTCGAGTAACGTGGACCTCAGCGTTTGGCACGTCCTTGCGGTAGCGCTCCGGCTCGCCGAGATCAAACGAAAGATCGTGCTTGCCCCAGAGGACCAGAAGTTTCGGCTGCGTCTTCTGCATCCATGCCTGCCATTTTGGATAAGCCTCGACGTTGGTGCGGTAGTCGTAGAAGAGATCGCTCTGAATCTCCGCCTGTCCTGGCGCGTTTAGAAATGCGTACTCATCGGTCCAAAGATCCGGGTCATATAACTCGATTTTCGGATCATCACCGATATGGCGCGTCTTCGTGGTTGCAAGCGACAGCAGGCCCTTGCGCAATTCTTCTTCATGAGCGGGCCGATCCACCCAGAATGCCCGCCGCGCTGCCCAGTTTGCGCCAAGGCCTTCGTTGTGAGCGACGGCATCCTGAATGATCAGCGACTGCACTCGCTCCGGATGCGCCGACGCCATGCGGAAGCCCACCGGTCCGCCATAGTCCTGCATATAGAGCGTGTAGCGCGACAAGCCCAACGCTTCGGTGAATTGGTCCATCACGGAAGCGATGTGGTCGAAGGTGTAGTCGAACTGCTTGGGGTCTGGCCAGTCGCTGTGTCCGTAGCCTGGATAGTCGGGTGCAACGAGATGGTAGCTGCCGGAGAGCCGTGTCAGCAGGGGCTGAAACATCCGCGACGAAGATGGAAGACCATGCAGCAAAAGAATGGTGGGAGCGTCTTTCGATCCAGCCTCCCGGTAGAAGATGGAGACTCCATCGACCGTCAGTGTGCGATAAAACACCTGCTGTTCCATTGCTATGCCCTTTCTCCAGGCAGATTCCGCCTGGAATCTGCCTGTTTGCTACTCTGCGACCTCGAAGATGACATCGAGTTCGATCGGCACTCCGAGGGGAAGGCTGGCAACGCCGACTATCACTCGAACTGATGTTTTGTCGATCCCAAAGACATCCCGAAAAAGGTCTGAGACTGCGTCCGCGACCCTGGGCTGATCGAAGAAGTCCCCGGAGGTTGCGATGAACACCCCGAGGCGAACGACGCGAGTCACTCGATCAAGTGAGCCTAAGTGCTTTTTGGCTGCAGCCAGGACGCTCAAAGCCGCGGTGTAGGCGGCGTCTCGCCCAGCCTCGGCATCGAGTTCTTTGCCAAGCCGGCCAATATACTTCGGCTTATGGTCGACAACCGGGAGCATCCCGCTGAAGAAGAGCAGGTTGCCCGTCTGTACCGTCTCGACATAGGTGCCAAAGGGCGTGGGCGCGGCCGGGAGCTGAATGCCAAGGTCCTGCAGTCGGCGCTCCGCACTGTCCGGCTGCGAGCCTTTCGTGCTTACCATTTGCCCGCGTGCGCACCGTCGTCCACGTGCAGCACCTCCCCGGTCACGTGACCGGCTTCCGCCAAATAAACAACGGCGTCAGCAATGTCCTTCGGCTCAGAGATCGTGCCCATTGGAGTCCTGTCTTTCATCGATTCCCTCGGTGCGTCCTTGTTCAGCGGCGTATTGACAACACCAGGCGCGACCGCGTTGAAGCGGATATGCTGCTTCGCATATTCGCTGGCGAGACTCAGCGTAATCGCATTGAGTCCGCCCTTGGTGATCATCGGAATCGACGCTGGAGTGCCGGCCATAGGGTTATCGGCGAGCGCCGCCGTGATTGTGGTCACGCTGCCACCGGTGCCCTGCGACAGCATCTGCTTGACTGCGAGTTGGGTGATGAAGATGAACCCTTCCAGATTGGTGGACACGAAACTACGAAACTCGTCGATGGTATAGTCCGTGAACGGCTTGGATGAGAAGATGCCCGCGTTGTTTACGACATGGTCGATCGAGCCGAACTTGTCGATTGCGGCCTCAACTACATTCCTCGCTGTCGACTGCTGTCCGATGTCCCCGTCGACCAGCGCCAGGCTCGAAGATGGCCGGAAGCCGGCTTTAGAAACGCTGCGCGAGGTAGCGACAACGTTGTAGCCGCGATCCAGAAAAGCATGGATAACAGCTGCGCCGATGCCCCGAGAGGCGCCGGTTACAATGACTGTCTTTTTGCCTGCCATACTTAGCTTCTGCCTTTATCCGACGTGATCGGATGCGATGAACCCATGACACCACAAACTTAAAAGCGAACCTATTGGACGAAGGTATCGATCAATACCCAAATATCAGAGAGTGCGAACAGCGACACATGATCATGCCGTGTTTGCGGCGAGGACGGTTCATTTGAACTCGGAGGCCATAGGCTTCCTCCAGTCATTAAAGCTCCCGCACAAGCCGCAAGCAAGGGTGTTTCTGACCTGCCCCCTTTTTCTCAACCATTCATAACTGGAGTTTTTTCCCGGTTTTGGTTTGGCTGTGAGTATATCTGACAGCCTTCGTAGTCGGGCCTGTGGGGAGGTGGGAAGCGTTGTTTGCTTTCC
>JBAPRH010000065.1:0-43421 GCA_049280995.1 Acidobacteriaceae bacterium | reverse complement strand
GTTCAGAGGATGATGTCCGTATGTTTTCGGCCGCGCCTGCAACGCGGCGGAGTATTGCTGAAAATACGTCCCCAGAATCTGTTGCATTGGGGGCAGGAACTGACCATGCCAGGTAACGGCAAATACTTCCCCGCTGGGCGAAACGTACTCATCTACGACAGTCCCGCTGGGACTCTGGATCTCATGGACCTGATAATTCTCATGCTGCGCCACCTTGATGCTGGCATGCATTTGAGCACGATCTGACTCGACAGAGCCGACGTTGCTACCGAGAGAAGCCATAGCACACTGCGAAAATCCAAGCAGCATCGCCCCTGCGATTGCGAGAGAAATGAACCGGATGCGCACTTGTGTCCATTGAGTTAACCGCGACTTGCTTCTAGGACGCGTCACCTTGTGATCCCATGACCGTTAAAAAACAAAACGGGATTATTCCTTCATAACGTGACGCAGATGGACGCAGAAGTTGATTCTGCAAACGCGACAACGCCATACCAATTTAGACGGTGGCTCAGAAGATTTAGTTGCAGCGGGTATCTCCGCATGGTCTAAGGCTTTGTTTGCAGTGCGGAATCGGAAGTCGCACCCTCCTTCGAGGGCTCGCGTGCTGGCATAACGCAGAATCGCCAGCGCGCTCACCGAGCCCATTGCTACCCGAAATGCCGGCTTAGGTTCATCAATGTTCACGTACGTATGTCAATTACCAAAACCCCTCCGCACCCATGGAGTAAATTGAAGGCGAGGCCCCAACGGGATAGCGGAGATGAAGGTCCTTTGGTCGCGATCGACCCCCCGAAAGCTGACGCGAGGCATGCTCCTGCTGTTGATCGCCGCTCCCCTGTTCGCCCTGGCCCATGCTTCACGCCATCCATCCGCCGCCGCCGAAGAACAAGCCGCAGAACAAGCCGCGCGGCAGGACCTGGCGAGCTGCCGTCCCTACCGCGTCGCAGACCTTCCCGGAAGCCACACGTTCGCGAGCGATTTTCTCGAAACTATCGTCGCCGATCCCGCTCCCAACCAAAAAAGCACCAATGCGATCTGGGCTCTCAGTTCCGACCTCGATAGCACGGTCCCCGCAAAGCGCCAGGCAATCTATCTCTCGGAATCAACCAACGGCGGCAGAACATGGGCCCTCATCGCGCGCATGGATTCCAGATACTACGACGCCAAAATCTCGGAGGGACTGCGCAACGGCCTGGGCGTAACTCCCGGAGCAACGAGCTTCGTCATCACCACGCAGGAGGGGGCCTTTCAGGTGTTCCCCCGGCGCGACCCCTACGCCCCCGTCATCAGGCGTATCCCCGGCCCGCGCGTCCCGCGTGTGCGCCCGGACGTGACCATCCCCAAGAAAACCGGCGATCCGGTACGCGCCGGCGTCGTCCTCATCACCGCCGACGGCAGCCACATGGTCGTCGCCTACGGATACTTTGACAATGATCCTCAGCTCTTCACCTATCATCGCGATCGCGGCGGCGCATGGGTCGAGGATGGCACGCTTCCCCACCTTCCCACCGACCTCGATATCTTCTCCATGCAGTTCGACCATCCTACGCAGCCGCATCCCGGCGCGCTCTATGTGGGAACCGGCGATCAGGCCTATCGTCTCGATCTGCGCACCATGCAATGGACACGCGTCGCCGGAGTCGGCCCCGATTCAGCCATTCACGCGATCAGCACCGTGGCCGGGCTCCATCTGGCCGCGTGCTGGGGAGTGTACAACCCGATCAACGCGGACGAGGTAACCCGCATCACCACCGCAAGGTTTCTGTTGCATCGCGCCAAAGACGAAGTAGGCCCAAACATTCGCGCCTACGACATAGCCGTTGATCCCGAAAGGCCGAACCGGCAGGTCCTGGCCGCGATTACCGGCGTCTACGTCAGCGGCGACGGCGGACAAAGCTGGAAGAGGCTCAATAACCTTCCCGAGGGAGAATTCCATTCAGCCCATTTCAACTCTGATGGAACCGTCCTCGTCTCGGGTTACGTAGGAACGTTCCTGGTCAATCCATTTTCAAACAGTTGCTCGCCTCATCTCAAAACCCGTGCGACTCGTAGACCAGCGCGAATACGGGCTTCCACTCGGGCTGATCAATAGCCTCATTCAAAAATCCGCTCCCCCAAATGCCGCCTGCATCCCGTTTCTGCATCTCAAAGATGTACCTAAAGTCGTAACGGAGAAAGAGATGCCAAACACCGCACCCCCTAAAGAGGCAGACAAGAAACTCACCCGCGCCAGCTTTATCAACGCGCTCAACGAAGACCTGGCCCGCGAGTATCAGGCCATCATCGCCTACGTGAATTACTCGCAGGTGCTCAAAGGAGCGGCCTACATGAACATCGCCGACGAGCTTGCCGTGCACGCCGCCGAAGAGTTGGCCCACGCGCTGCAAATCGCCAATCACATTGATTATCTCGGCGGTATGCCCTGCGTCACACCCAAGCCTGTTAAAACTTCTGAGAAAGCCGTGGACATGCTCCGCTTCGACCTCGAAGATGAGAAGGAAACCATCCGCCAGTACCGCCGCCGCGTCAAGCAGGCCGAGGAGCTGAACGAGTACTCCATCTCCGAGAGCCTGCGCGGCATCCTCGTGCAGGAGCAGGACCACATGATCGCTCTCGCCACGGCGCTCGGCCTCGACCCGCCCAACGCCGGCATCGCTCCTTAGCGGCTAGCAAAGGTCCGGAATGCAGGCCCGGAAAGCAGAGCCCGGAGCGCAAGTCCTTTGGCGTAAACCCGGCCGGGCCTACTCCCGCTCGCTCCCGTAAACCGGAATCCCCGACTGCATCTTGTAGACCACATCCGCCGCCAGCGCCGCGTACTCCGACTTTGGATACTTCGTCTCCAGCAACCCCGCCAGGTCCGCCGCGTTTTTGCGGTCATCCTTCGCGCGGCCCGCATTGCCGTCCGCCGTCCACATGTCGCCCGCCGCCGCCATCCGCCACGCCGCCTTGTACAGCGCCTCCGGAGCGCGCGACGAGTCCGGATACTCCTGCGCATACTTCACGTAGTAGTCGGCCTCTTTTTCAGGACACTTCTCCGACCCCTGCCAGTCACCGCACAACTTGTTGTCAATCATGTCGTACGCCGCAAGCGCCGCAAACTTCGTATGCGGAAAATACTTCTCAACGTCCTTCATCTCGTTCTCGTCCATCTGCTCGCGCAGATAAGACGCCTTTTCGTGGGCCGACGGCAGCGTGTCCGCGTCCGCCTTCTGCAACTGCCAGCGAATGTCCGCCGCCCGCCACATCGCCTCCGGCGTCAGCGGTGATTTGGGAAACATCTCCACCACCCGCATATACAGCAGCCGCGCCTCCAGCGCAGCCTTCGGCGGCGGATGCGACTCCGACGCCGCGTCCTCCTTGCTCACCGCCTCGCCAAACAGAATCTGGTCGCCATGCGGCGTGTTCGAGTCAATCACGCCCTTGTTCAGCATCCAGCCCGACAGCGGAACCACCTCCGAGCCGCCCCCCATCGTCGGCGCATTCGCGTCCTGCTCCTGCCCTCCCAGCGAATCGATGTTCGCGAACACCTGCAGCCACCTCCCGCTGCGCTCCACAATCACCATCTCGCGCCCCGGCATAATCACCGAAACCCGCTGCGCCGATTCCTGCGGCTCTATATAGAGGTTGGCCTCGCGCACCAGCGTGGCTCGCGGCCCGTTCTTCAGGGCCTGCTGCGCGGGCATCGGCTTTTGCCCCAGCGCCAGCCCGCCCGAACCGATTAGGAAAATCAGAATGAAAGCTTGAATTCGCATCGCAAGGGTAAGACGCAAACAAAGGGGAAAACGTCTCGCAGCCAGCATACGCCACACGCCAGAACCTCTGTGCGTTACGAGCGCTCTGTGATGAAGTGACGACCCTGCCCAACGGTATGTCCCAGGAAGTCCGCTTCAGAATGGGCCAAACCGGGGTCCCCGACACGCACACTTTGCGCACCGGGGTCGAAAAGGCGCGATTGCCCGGACGGCCAGTCCCGCGTGTGTCCCTAGGGCAAATAGTTGCTGCCGCTCATCACCGCCACGATCTTCCGATAAGCCACAATCTCCGTCCCCCCAATCTCCGTCCTATGGAACAACGCCGCCGCCGTAGCCACCGCCCCGCTCGGCTCCGCCTTCACCCCGGCCAACGCCAGCGCCCGCATCGCCCCGCGAGCCTCGTCGTCGGAAACCGTAACAATGTCATCGACGAACGTCCGAATGTGCTCGAAATTCAACTCGCCCAGGCTCTGCGTACGCAGCCCGTCACAAATCGTACGCGTCGTCATTTCTGCCGGCCACGTCACCAGCCTGCCTGACCGAAAACTCTCCTGCGCATCGCCCGCCAGCTCCGGCTCCACGCCAATCACGCGCGCTTCGGGCCGCAAATACTTCACCGTCGCGGCCACTCCGCTCAACAAACCGCCGCCGCTCACCGGAGCCAGCACCAGATCCACATCCGGCGCATCCTCCACAATCTCCAGCCCGCACGTCCCCTGCCCGGCAATAATCGCCGCATCGTCGTAAGGAGGCACAACTGCGTACCCGAATTTCGCCGCCAGCTCCTCGGCCTTTTCTTTCCGATCCGCACTCGCTGGCCCCACCAGCACAATCTCCGCGCCCAGCTCCGCCGTAGCTCGCCGTTTGAATTCCGACGCGTTCGACGGCATCACAATCACCGCCTTCACGCCCAGCACCCGAGCCGCGTAAGCCACGCCCTGCGCATGGTTGCCGCTCGAGTACGTAATCACCCCGCGCCCGCGCACCTCCGCCGGCAACTGAGCAATCTTGTTGTAAGCCCCGCGCAGTTTGAAGCTGCCGGTAGCCTGCAACCCTTCATTTTTGATGAAAACCTCGTCGGCGGCGCCAGGGATCGGCAGAGGAACCAGAGGCGTTCGGACCGCAACGCCGGAAAGCCGCGTTTGCGCCGCAACAATGTCGTCCAGTCGAACAATGTTCATGCTTTCCAACGAGCCAAGCGGATCAGCCGCTCGACATTTTACAAACAGCGCTGGCCGCTTCCTAGCTGAGCGGACTATGGCTGACCGCTTCACTAGCCGACCGCTTCTTAGCTGCTCAAATCTCCAGAATAACCGGCATAATCAGCGGCCGCCGGCTGGTGTTCTTCTGGATGAACCGCTTCAGGTCGATCCGGATTTTTTCCTTGATCACGCCGTAGTCGGCCTTTTCCTCCGCGCTTGAGGCTTCCAGCGTCTTCGCCACCACCTCGCGGGCCGAATCGATCAACCCATCATCGGCGACAAACCCGCGCGTGAACACGTCCGGCTGCCGTTCCACCTTGCCCGATTGTTTATTGATGGTTAAAATCGGCAGCACAATCCCGTCTTCCGACAAATGCTTTCGGTCGCGGATCACCAGGTCTTCCACCACATCGCCCGCCGAGCCGGAATCGATGCACACCCGCCCCGCCGTCACCTTGCCCGCCTTGCGCGCGCTGGCGCGGTCCAACTCCAGCACGTCGCCGTCTTCAATCACCAGCGCCAGGTCCACCACGCCCACTCCCTGCGCCAGTTCCGCGTGCTTCTTCAGGTGGCGATAATCCCCATGCACCGGGATAAAAAACTGCGGCTTCAGCAGACTAATCATCAGCCGTTGCTCTTCCTGGCTCGCGTGTCCGCTCACGTGGATCAGCCCCGACGCGCCGTCGTCATAAATCACATGAGCATCGCGCCGGTACAGATGGTCGATCACCCGATAGATGCTCTTTTCATTCCCCGGAATCACCCGCGAGCTCAGAATCACCGTATCGCCCGGCATAATCCGCGCATGCTTGTGATTGTCCACCGCCGCCCGGCTCAGCGCGCTCATCGGCTCGCCCTGCGTCCCGCTGATCAGCAGCATCACCTGCTCGGGAGCATAATCGCCAATCTGCCCCGGATGAATCAGCAGCCCCGGAGGAATATCCAGATAGCCCAGGTCCTGCGCCACCTCCGACGACTCCACCATCGAGCGCCCAACCACTGCCACCTTGCGCCCATGCTCGCGCGCCAGGTCCATTGCGATCCGTATCCGGTAAATCGACGATGAGAAGCAACTGAAGAACAGCTTCTTTTTGGTGCGCGAAAACAGCTCGTCCAGCCTGGGCTTCACCGACCACTCGCTCGGCGTATACCCCGGCCTGTCCACGTTGGTCGAATCCTGCAACAGCGCCAGCACGCCCCGCTTGCCGTACTCGGCAAACCGATGCAGGTCAAAGGCGTTCCCGTCCGGCGGCGACAGATCGATCTTGAAGTCGCCCGTGTGCACAATCACGCCCACCGGCGTCTCAATCGCCAGCGCCACGCAGTCCACCAGGCTGTGCGTCACGCGAATCGGCTCCACCGTAAACGGCCCCAGAGCAAACTTCGCGCCCGGAGCAATCTCAATCAGCTCCGCGTCGTCCAGCATCTTGTGTTCTTCGAGCTTCCCCTCGACGTAGGCCAGCGTGAACTCCGTCGCGTAGACCGGAACATTCAGTTCCGACAATATCCACGGCAGCCCGCCAATGTGGTCCTCATGCCCATGCGTCAGAATGATCCCCCGCACCATGGACTTGTTTTCGATCAGGTAGGAAATGTCCGGAACAACAACGTCCACGCCCAGCAGTTCCGACTCCGGAAACATCAGCCCGGCGTCGATCACAATAATGTCGTCCTGCCAGCGAACGGCCAGGCAGTTCATGCCGAACTCGCCCAATCCGCCCAGCGGAATAACCTGTAGTTTCGCGTCATTCATTGGAAACTACCATGGTAACAGGTGCGATGCCCCACTCGAAAGCACAGCGTGAATCAGGAGCAGCGCAGGAGACCGCGGTCCAACCAATTTCACTGCCTTCTCAGTGTTCTCTGTGCGCTCCGTGGTGAAACGCTGCTTAAATTGACCTTTCCCCCCAATTTCAGCATCCATTTAAGGATGACTAGACCGTGCTTTCTCGTGATCGATCGAGAGTATTCGGGAAGCATCTCCACCCGCAAGCTCGTTATCGAAACCGCAAAGTTCAACGTCCTCACCGCCTACAGCGCCACCGAAGGTATCGAAACATCGAAGAGGTTCCCCGCCATCGACGCCATCGTCATGGACGCCGAAATGCCGGACATGTCCTGCCAGGATCTCGTCCGCGCCCTCAAGCAGCACGCGCCCACCATCCCGGTCATCGTCATCCACCGCCCATTAGTCGAGCGGTGCGAGGGCTCCGACTATCAGCTCGATACCTTTGATCCGCGGGCCCTGCTTGCGCTGCTTGAGAAGCTCTGTCCGCAAGCGACCGAGGCCGTCGAAAAGCGCAACGAAATGCTGAAGTCGCAGGAAAAACAATAGCGGCCCGCGAAGCCGCTGATCCTCCACACACGCCGCCACCCGCGGGTCTGTAACCTTTCCTCTCATCTGCCTCCGCTTCAGCAGGCCGCAAAAAGGAGCATTATCTCTGCATCAACGTTGCCACCAATCCCGACCTGCGCAACAGCCTGATCGCCGCGTCCGCTGACTCGGGGCTATAATCCGTCCAGCCTGATGTCCCCCCTTCAGGCGTGGTCCTTCTTCGGCATCAAGACCACGCAACACGAGGACATCCGAATGTGCGGAATTGTAGCGTTCTTCTCACGGCGCGAACCCATTTCAGCAGCGGCGATGGACCGCGCCATCCAAAGTCTCCACCATCGCGGCCCCGACGGCCAGCGCCACTGGATTTCACCCGACCGCCGCGTTGCCCTCGGCCATGCGCGCCTCAGCATCATCGACCTCGCCACCGGCGACCAGCCCATCGCCAGCGAAGACCAGCGCACGCACATCATCGTCAACGGCGAGTTCTACGGATACGAGGCCATCCAGCGCGAGCTCGAAGCCGCCGGCCATCATCTCCGCACCCGCTCCGACAGCGAAATTGCGCTCCACCTCTACGAAGACCTCGGCCCGGAATGTCTCCACCGGCTTCGCGGCGAATTCGCCTTCATTCTCTGGGACGAAACCAACCGCACCCTGTTCGCCGCGCGCGACCGCTTCGGAATCAAGCCGCTTTTCTACGCCCTCCACAACGACATCCTCTACCTTGCCTCCGAGGTCAAGGCCCTTTTCGCCGCCGGTGTGCCCGCCCGCTGGGATGCCGAGTCCGTCTATCACGCCATGGAAGGTGGAAACCATCAGTCCCGCACGCTTTACGACGGAGTCCTGCAGGTCCCGCCCGGCCATTACCTCATCGCCAACCACAAGCACATCGAGGTTCACCAATATTGGGACTTCAACTATCCCGTGGCCGATAAAGCCCCCGTCCGCTCTGACGCCGACTACGCCGCCGAGCTTCGCGACGCATTCGAGGAAGCGGTTCGCATCCGCCTCCGCGCCGACGTTCCCGTCGGCTGCTATCTCAGCGGCGGGCTCGATTCCTGCGCCGTCCTCGGCCTCGCCGCCAAACATCACGCCGATCCCATTCGCGCCTTCTCCCTCACTTTCGACCACCCGGACTACGACGAGGAAAAGCAGGCGAAGGAAATGGCCGCCAAAGCCAATGCCGAGTTCTACCCCATCCCCATCCGCCAGGACGATCTCGCCGACAACTTTCCCGGAGCGACCCTTCAGTCCGAAGCCTTGTGCATCAACGCTCACGGCGTCGCCAAGTTCATCCTCAGCCGCGCGGTCCGCGACGCCGGATACAAAGTCGTCCTCACCGGAGAAGGCTCCGACGAAATCCTCGCCGGCTATCCGCACTTCCGCCGCGACATGCTGCTCTACAGCCGCAACGGCCAGAACCCCGATGAAGTCGCAGCCCTCCTCGACAATCTTGGAAAGAACAATCCCGTGTCGCGCGGTCTCCTGATGCCCGACGGAGCCGCCCGGCCGCTCGAAAACGTCCAGCGCCTGCTCGGGTTCGTCCCTTCATGGATCGAAACCTCCTCCGCGCGCTCCGCTAAAATGCAGGACCTGCTCGCGTCTGACTTCGTCGCAGAATATGGAGGCCGCGCCAGCTATCACCCTCTATTCAGCGGCCTCGACGTTCGCAGGCAGCTCACGGGCCGCGACCCCGTGCATCAAGCCCTGTACCTCTGGGCAAAAACGTTTCTGCCCAACTACATCCTCACCGTTCTCGGCGACCGTATGGAGATGGCCCACTCCGTTGAAGGCCGCGTGCCCTTTCTCGACCATCACGTTGTCGAAGTCATCTGCTCCCAGCCCGTCAGCCAGAAAATCCACGGCACAACCGAAAAATACGTCCTCCGCGAAGCCGCCCGCGACGTTATCACCGACACCGTCTACCGTCGCCAGAAGCACCCGTTCGTCAGCCCGCCTGCAACGCTGAACCCAACACAGAAGCTCAACACGCTCGTCAACGACACGTTGCGCGGCCCAGCCATGGCCTCCATCCCGTTTTTCAATCAGAAAAATGTCGTCGGCTTGCTCGACCGCGTCCCCGCAATGGACGAAGGCGCGCGCGTCGTCAACGATCAGGTGCTGATGCTTCTCGTCAGCGCCTGCGTCCTGCAGGAAGGACTCCACCTGAGCGCCTGAAGCCAAGGGATAGCCGGGGATATAGGGCGCGAAGCGCGTGTCGCTGGACGCGTAGTCCCGCGAAGCGTGTGTGCCCGGACGCGTAGTCCCACGAAGCGCGTGTGCCTGGACGGCCAGTCCCGTGGAGCGCGGGGCGCTGGACGCGCAGTCCTTACCTCAGCAGATCTTCCAAGGCCGAGCTAAGCTCCGTCTTCTCGTCCCGGTACTTCACAATCACCGGGGTATAAACACTCAACCCCCACTCCTCGGCCTTGCCCTTATGCACGGCGCGCGAGCCCGGAACCACCACCGCGCCCTCCGGAATAATGAGCGGCATCTCTCCGTCCGCTCGCAAAACCTCGCCGCGCACCACGTCGTACACCGGAGTCCCCCGCGTCAGGATCGTCCCCGCCGCCAGCACCGCGCGCTTCCGCACAATTGTGCCTTCATACACGCCGCAGTTGCCGCCCACCAGAACATCATCTTCCAGAATCACCGGACTCGCGTTCACCGGCTCCAGCACGCCGCCCACCTGCGCCGCCGCGCTCAAATGCACACGCTTGCCGACCTGCGCGCAGCTTCCCACCAGTGCGTGCGAATCCACCATCGTCCCCTCGTCCACATACGCGCCCACATTCACATACATGGGAGGCATGCACACCACGCCCTTGGCCACATACGCTCCGGCCCGCACCGCCGACCCGCCCGGAACCACCCGCACCTCGTCCTCCACCACAAACCGCCGAGCCGGATACGTATGCTTGTCCACAAACGAAAGGCCGTCGCCCGAGGTAGCCAGCGACCCCAGCCGAAACCCCAGCAGAATCCCGCGCTTCACCCACGCATTCACCCGCCAGCCAGTAGCCGAAGCCGGGTTCGGCAATTCGGGGCCCCCATCAAGTGATTTTTGCTCGACGGGGCAAGGTTCAGCCGCACGAACCGCGCCCGCCTCCAGCGCCGCACGCAAATCTTCAAACGCAACCATCGCGCCCGAGTCGCCCACAACGTCCGCGCCAGCCGCAAAATACTTCTCAATCCTCAGCGAAAGATCATCAACACTCACACCCGGAGTCTACCAGTGTTCGCCACACGGGCACACGAGACTCGCCGTCCAGGCACACGCGCTTCGCGACATCCTTGAGCCTGCTCTCGCTGGGTTGCGAGCAGGATTGCGTACTTGGCTCCGGTACAACGCGGCAGACGGCGAAGCCTGACGAGATAACAGCAGCGTGAAAGCGGAAGAGGGCCTTATCCTCTTCCGCGTTCACGCCCGCCCGTCCGGCAAGGACCGCCCGCCGCGTAGGCGCCCCCGGAGGCATAACGACCTCAGCTGCTTTTAACCGCCGCCGCACCCGCCCCGATCACGGCTACTGCCGGGTCTTCCGGCAGCACTTCGAGCGAGTAGCTCTGAAGCGGGCTCATTTTCACCATCTGATACAGGCATTCCTTCAGCCGCCCCAGGTCCAGCCTCTTGATGTAGCGTCCGGTGAAGTAAAACCGCCCCGGCCCTTTGAGATGAATCTGCGAAGCCGTGGCCGCGGCCAGCGCGCGATGCCACAGGTCCACAAAGTCCGCGCACCGCCGGTCGCCCTTGCGCGCGTGTGCAAACACCTCGTCCGGCTCCAAATCGAGAAACCGCAACCGCATCGCGCGGTGCCCCAGAATGCCCTCCAGGTGTCCCTTGCCGCCGCACCCGCAATAGTTTTCCTTCGGGTCGAGCGTCACTACCATGTGCCCACCCTCCCATGGGCCCTCCGTGTAAGGAAAGCGCCCAAAGCCGATCCCGTTGCCAATCGTCCACACCCGCACCAGCCGATCCAGATGCCCGCGCGTTGCCGCCAGCCCCGCCGCCACCGCGTCCGCGTCGTTCAGCGCGCAAACCGGATAATTGAGCCCACGCGCCGTCAACCCGCTCTGAATCGCATCCTCTACCCGCGCACCCTTGAGTTGCGGAAGATTCGGCGAATCCTCCACCACGCCGCTGCGGATCATCCCCGGCATTGCCACGCCCACCGCGGCCACGTCCGTCCCCTTCGGAGCCAGCGCCGCCACATGGTCGCAGATCATCTCCCACAGCGAATCCGCTGGCAACTCCACCAGCGCGTCGTCGCGCCCGAAATCCGCATCCGATTCGTCCGGAAAGCGCTGCAACGCGCCCGCAATTTTGTGGCCGTCAATCAGCCCGGCCACGATCCGGTCTGTCATTACTACGCCGACGGTCTTCGCCATCGCATCTCCCCTCGTCGCGTCAGCTCTCGAACCGAGCCAGCCGGTTGATCCCATTGAACGCCGCGGCCTTGTAGCACTCGGCCAGCGTCGGATAATTAAAAACCGTGTCGATGAAGTAATCCACCGCGCCGCCCAGCGTCATCACCGCCTGGCCAATATGCACCAGCTCCGCCGCGCCCTCGCCGATAATATGCACGCCCAGAATCTGCCGCGAATCACGATGAAAAATCAGCTTCAGCCGTCCCGTCGTGTCGCCGCGAATCTGGCCCCGCGCAATCTCGCGGTAATACGCCACGCCCACCTCATACGGAACGTCCTCTTCGGTCAACTGCTCTTCAGTCTTGCCGATAAAGGAAATCTCCGGGATCGTATAAATGCCGTAAGGATAAAAGCTCGGGTTCGACTGCACACATTCATCGCCGAACGCCCGTTCCACGGCGATCCGCCCCTGCTCCATCGAAACCGAAGCAAGGCTGGGAAACCCGATCACGTCTCCCACCGCAAAAATATGCGGAACCTTCGTGCGGAAATCCTTGTCCACCGGAATTCGCCCGCGCGCATCGGCCTCAATTCCCGCCGCCGCAAGGTTCAGCTCGTCGATGTTGCCCTGCCGGCCCACCGCATACAGCAGCGCGTCGCCGGAGATGCGCTTCTTGCTCTCCAGATTCGCCACCACCGTCCCGTCGGCCAGCTCCTCCACGCTCTCCACTTCCTCGTGCAGGCGCATCGTCACGCGGCTGTCCCTCAGGTGATAGCTCAGCGCCTCCACAATTTCCTGGTCGGCAAATTCCAGCAGACGCGGACGCTTTTCGACCAGCGTCACGCGCACGCCCAGCGCCGCGAACATGCAGGTGTACTCGACGCCGATCACGCCGCCGCCCACAATAATCAGGGTCTTTGGCAGGTTCTGCATTTCAAATATCTGGTCACTGTTGATAATCGTGCGCCCGTTCATCGGCACCTTCGGCGAATTCGCCGGCTTGGTGCCCACCGCAATCACAATCCTGTCCGACTCCAGAACATTCTCGCCGTTCACGCCCTTGATGCGCACATGGCGGTCGTCCACAAAGCTGGCCACGCCGGTAATCACATCTACGCCGTTGCGCGAAAGCTGCGCCTCGGTCACATCAATCTCCGTCTTGATCACGTGCTGTACGCGAAAGGCAAGATCCGACATCGTGATCTTTTCCTTCACGCGATAATTCATCCCGTAAATCGAGCGGTAGTTGTAGCCGGAGAGATGCAGCACCGCCTCGCGCATCGTTTTGCTGGGAATAGTGCCGGTGTTGATGGACACCCCGCCCACCACATTCCGCATCTCCACCAGGGCCACGCACTTGCCCTTCTTCACCGCCGAAACCGCCGCCCGTTGCCCCGACGGCCCCGAACCGATCACCAGTAAATCGTAAATAGCCGTCTTCTCCGAAGGAACGTATCCCTTGACACCACCACGGGTAATCTTACCTCTAAGACAGCCGGAGCAGCTTGCACCGCAAGTGCCGTATCGAGGCCCATTCCCAAAACCGATCAGATTCCCAAAACTAATATGACTTGAAAAGTTCGCCTCTTATAGGTCATCATCCGAGCCGAACCAATAACGTCGAATGCGAACCTCTTTCTGCTTACTGATCGCTCTCTCCAGTGCCACTCTCTGGGCTGCCGCGCAGCAGTGCCCAACAGAAAACACCGATGTGCCCGCTTCCGTCACCGGCGCACTCGAGTACCACTCCGGCGTTTATGCGTGGTACGGCCTGCGCCCGACTCACCCGGTCTGCGGGCAAAAAGTGATTCAGCTCGGACTCAATGACAAGGGAGAGTTTCGCGCAGCTCACCAGTTTGTCGGCTGCGAAGTAACCGTCACCGGAAACCTATTCGTGCCCGACACCGGCTACTGGTCCGCCCCCTTGGGAATAACGGATGCGCACATCCGGGCCGCTAAGACCTGCAAACCGGGCAAGCCGCTTCCCGACTACTCCACAATTCCCATTCCTTCCGCCCTCCATCGGTACAAGGTAGCCGCAACCTACACCCCAAAAACCTTCACCTTCTCAGCGCAGGTCCACGACGCCTCGTCCGGACAATCACTTTCCCCATGGCAGCGGTACGCTAGCGACACCGGGAATGGCGGTCGCGACCTGCAAAGGATGTTTTGCGCTGACGGCTTCCTAGCCTCCGATCCGAAAAATGCCCTCAACCAGCCCGATCTTCAGGCAAACGTTGACCCCGGTTTACCGCAGGCAATTGAAGTCGCCATCCCGAGCGAATTAATCGTTCAGGTTTCATTCGTCTGCACCCGTTCTGCTTCGGCCAAAAACAGTGAGCGCGGCACTCTGTCTCAGAGTGCACTTAATCCTGTGCTATACTTGAACCACGCTCAGTTGTTTGGTTTGTGAGCCGCTCTTAGCTCTCATCCAGCAAGATCGCCTTCGAGAAATCAGTTTTCCCCAAGCCCCTCAGCGGAATGGCCCGATTCGATACTCATCCGGCCAGGTTGCGTCGCGCAAAGCGCAGAGCAACCGAAGACGCAGCGTGCGGCAGAGTTGAGGCAACTCAAAAACTTCCCTACGTAAGAAAATTATTTCCCCGCGCGATTTTCCCTGAATGGGACGCGTTCGCCGGGGAACCATCAACGCCGGCAGTCCACTTGTATCTTGAGATACGCGGATGAACCTGGACCGCAGGCGTAAGGATCAAGTGAACCAGTTTTCCGATTTTCAAATCTCCGCCGGCCTCAAAAAGCAGTTGGCCGCGGCCAATTTCATCACCCCCACCCCCGTGCAGGTGCAGGCCATCCCGCCTGCGCTCGAAGGCCGCGACGTTCTCGCGACCGCCCAGACCGGCACCGGCAAGACCCTCAGCTTCCTCATCCCGCTCATCGAGCGGATGCCGCAAGGCAAAGGCTGCTCCGCGCTCATTCTGCTCCCCACCCGTGAGTTGGCTACTCAGATCGAGCAGCACTACCGCAAGCTCACCGGCAGCTACAACTCCATCGCGCTCGTCGTGGGAGGCATGGCCGAGGGCCCGCAGCTTCAGAACATCCGCCGCGGCGCGCGCATCATCGTCGCCACGCCCGGACGCCTCGAAGACTATCTCCAGCGCAAGCTGGTCAACCTCAGCGGCGTAAAAATGCTTGTCCTCGACGAAGTTGACCGCATGTTGGACATGGGCTTCAAGCCCTCCATCAGGCGCATCGCCGCAGCGCTCCCCGCCGAGCGGCAAACCATGTGCTATTCCGCCACGCTCAGCCCGCAGATCAAGGAAGTCGTTCGCGACTACCTCAAAAATCCCGCGCGCATCGAGATCGGCTCCGTGCTCAAGCCTTCTGAAAACGTCGAGCTTCAGACCTTCGAGGTTCCCGCCGACAAAAAACAGGAATTGCTCGAGCACTTGCTGGAGCAGAACAAGGGCAGCTTCCTCGTCTTCGTCCGCACCAAACACGGAGCCGATCGCGTAGCCCGCCGCCTCACCCGCAGCGGACATGCCGCCACCCAGATCCACGGCGACCGCTCGCAGTCGCAGCGCAACGCAGCCCTCAAGAGTTTCTCCCAGGGCAGCCACCGCGTCCTCGTCGCCACCGACGTCGCCGCGCGCGGCATCGACGTAGTCGGCGTGGCCCATGTCGTCAACTACGACATGCCCCGTGAAGCCGAAGACTTCGTCCACCGCATCGGACGCACCGGCCGCAACTCCGCCAAAGGAGTGGCCTCCACCTTCGCCTCTCCCGACGAGAAAAGCCTCCTCCGCAAAATGGAGAAGACCCTCGCCATCCACATGAAGCACTACCGCGTCCGCACCAACCACACAGCAGCACAACCGGCGTAAAAGGCCGCCTGCGCGGCGGGCGGTGCTCGCCGCACGGGCGCACGGCAACAAAAAGAGCGAGGATGAGAATTCCTCGCTCTTTTTGCTGCCATAAGACTTGCTGGCTACCCCCGACGGTCAAAGCAAGTATCAACGGCTCGCGCTTCCGGGATTCTTCTACAAAATTACGATGTCATCCTGAGCACAGCGACCGAAGGGAGCGGAGTCGAAGGACCTGCGGTTTGTTTGCGGCATATAGGCAACGGTCGGAGAAAGCCACAACGCTTCGTTGGCTGAAAAAGAGCGAGGCGCAACATCCCTCGCTCTTTTTCAGCCCCAAGGCCCGTGCGGCAAGCACCGCCCGCCGCGCATCCGGGGTCCCCAACACGCGGTCCTTGCGTGTTGGGGTGGTTACGCGCCGCCGGAGGCGTTCTTCGCTACGCCGCGGCCACTTCCCGCAGTTCCCGCACGCGCGCCCCAATCGCGTACTTCAGGTTCTCGATCCCCAGCCCGGTCACCGCGGAAATCTCATAAAAATCCAGCTTCTTCCGCTTGGCCAACGCTTTCAGCTTCTTCAGCTTTTCGGAATTGGCAATATCGGCCTTTGATGCAATCACGATCATCGGCTTGTCCGTAAGCCCGTGCCCAAAGCTCTCCAACTCGCCCATGATGACTTTGAAGTCCTCGACGGGATTGGGCCGCTCGCCCGCATCGGACACGTCGACCAGGTGCGCCAGCAGCCGCGTCCGCTCAATGTGCCGTAGAAACTGCACGCCCAGCCCCGCGCCTTCGTGTGCGCCTTCAATCAGTCCTGGAATATCCGCAACCACATAGCTCTCCTCATACGGAGCCTCGCCAATCGACACCACCCCCAGGCTCGGCTGCAGCGTCGTAAAAGGATAGTCGGCAATCTTCGGCTTTGCCGCCGAAATCCGCGAGATCAGCGTCGATTTCCCCACGTTGGGATAGCCCACCAGCCCCACGTCCGCCAGCACTTTCAGCTCCAGCCGGTACACGCGCTCTTCGCCCGGCTTGCCCAGCTCATGCTCACGCGGAGCCTGGTGCGTCGGAGTCGCAAAATGCTGGTTCCCGCGCCCGCCGCGCCCCGCCTTCGCAATCACCACGCGCTCGTCCGGCTGCGCGAAGTCATGCACCAGCTCGCCCGTCTCCGCGTCGTAAAGCTCGGTGCCCACCGGAACCTTCAGCACCACATCCTTGCCTTCGCGCCCTGAGCAGTTCGACCCCATTCCGTGCTCGCCGCGCTCGCCCTTGTGCTCCGGGTTGTAGCGGAAATACAGCAGCGTGTTGTGCCGCTGCGACGACTCCATAATCACGTCGCCGCCACGTCCGCCGTCGCCGCCTGAAGGCCCGCCGCGCGGAACAAATTTCTCGCGACGGAAGGCCATGCAGCCATTACCTCCGTCACCCGCTTTTACACGAATTTTCGCTTCATCGATAAACATTTGTCTGTCTCAGTCTACCGAATCAAGTACCCTTCACTCACGAATTCCACACAAGCCTGCACTGATGCCCCGTCCTCGACGCGCCTTTTTGCGGCAACGTTGGGCCTAACGCTCGAACCCTGATCGCTGAACACTTGAGATGAACAACCGGCTCCCAACACGCCCCGCCGTCTGCTTGCTTCTTCTCCTCACCGGCATTCTCTCCGCTCTTCCTCAGCTTCGCGCTCAATCCGGCACCGGCGGCTCCGTCGCCGGACAAATCTCCGGCATCTCCGGCAATCACTTCCGCGCGCTCGTCACCCTCCGCAATACCGCTACCGGAGCCACGCTCGAAGCTCTCAGCGACATCCATGGAAATTTTCGCTTCGCCGAAGTCGCTCCCGGCCTCTACTCCGCCCGTGTCAACGCTCCCGGAACCGCGCCCTGGCACGCCTACGACATCACCGTCGATATCGGCCGCACCACTTTGCTCGATCCGCACATGACGGTCGCCTTCCTCGACCATCCCCGCCACCGGCGCGCCGACTACGCTCCGCAGGCCGACCTCACCCCCGCCGTCAGCAGCAACATCGATCAGACGTTCATCGACAGCCTTCCCAGCCCCAACGGCCACTGGTCTGCCATCGCCGCACTTGCCGCCGGGTCAGCCCCCGACCCCTCCGGAACCTCCGCCCTCACCTTTCGCGGCCTCAGCCCTCTGATGAACGGAGTCACGCTCGACGGCGTCGACAACACCATCGCCTTCCGCGGACGCGAGCGCGGAACCATGAGCGGTGGATATGCCACCGCCCGCGGTGCCATCAGCCAGTTCCGCGTCAGCACTTCCAACTTCTCCGCCGAATATGGCCGCGCCGCCGGAGGCGTCATCAACTCCGTCACCCGCTCCGGCAGCAACACTCTCCACGCGACTCTCTCCTTCCGAGATCGCAACGCCGCCTGGGGGGCCGCCAACGCCTTCGCCCGCGTCATGCAGGCCGAGCCTATCGGAACCACAATCACTGCCACCGGAGCGCCCGTCCAGTACCTCAACGGCCAGCCCATCACCTACATCGACCAGCCCTACAAAGCCCCCGACCGCCGCCTTCAGTTCGGCTTCCACGCCGGAGGCCCCATCCGCCGCGACAAGCTCTTCTGGTTCTTCGCCGCCGACTATTACGACCGCAATCACCCCGCCATCGCCCGCGCCCGCGAGCCGGAAACCTTCTTCGCCCCACCCTCCGCACAGACCATCCAGACGCTCGCCGCCCGCATCTCTACCAGCACCAATCCCATCTACACCAACTGCGCCACCACGCCCATCGACCTCAACGCGCAAGCCTCCTGCGCTTACGAAACCATCCTCAACCAGCTCAACGGCGTCCTCGGCAATGTCCCGCGCACCTCCCGCCAGATAATCTTCTTCCCCAAAATCGACTGGCGCGTCAACCGCCGCATCCATCTGACCGGCGAATACAACCTCATGCGCCGCAATTCCCCCAACGGCGTCCTCACCGGAGCTTCCGCCGCTGACGGCATCGGCAGCTTCGGCAACAGCCGCGCCAGCGAAAACGCCGCCGTTGCCGCGCTTGAATACTTCCTCGCTCCCGGCGTCCTCTCGAACGCCCGCTACCAATACAGCCGCGACCTGCTCTCGCAGCTCGCTGCCTCGCCCACGCCCTTCGAGCAGCAGTTTGCCGCCAACATTTACAGCCGCGCCCCTCAAATCTCCATCGACTCCGCCTCCGGCTTTACCTTCGGAACCCTCACGTCGGAAAATAAATCCCAATACCCGCTCGAGACTCGCCAGCAATTCGTCGACGCCATCACCTGGATCCACAACCGCCACGCCTTCCGCTTCGGTTACGACTACAACCACGTCACCGACAGCGTCAATGGAGTCGCCAACGAGAACCGCGAATATTCCTACTCCTCGCTCGCCAACTTCGCCGCGGATTTTCTCGCCTCCGACAGTTGCGACGGAACCACCACCGGCGCGGGCGACTATCCCTGCTACTCCTGGTTCCGTCAGACCGTTGGCTCCTCCGTCTGGAATTTCCAGACCGCCGACTACGCCGCTTTCCTCACCGACGACTGGAAGCTCGCCCCGCGCCTCACCCTGTCGCTCGGCGTCCGCTACGACTACGAGCGCCTGCCCGACACCAACAAGCTCGTAGCCAATCCCGACATCCCCCAGACCGCCTACCTCCCCCACGACCGCGACAATTTCGGCCCCCGCGTCGGCTTCGCCTGGGACGTCACCGGCTCCGGCCGCACCGTGCTGCGCGGCGGCTATGGTCTTTACTACGGTCGCGTCTCGAACGCCACCGTTTTCAGCGCGCTCACCTCCACCGCTCCCTCCGCTCCGCCCGCAGTTACTTCTATCGCACTCTCGACGCCGGAGCCCCGCAGTTCCCGTACGTCTTCGCCCCAACCGCAACTCCCTACATCAACCCCAACGCCGGCGACCAGCTCCGCTCCCAGCCCAATGCTGTGTATTTCGACCGCCGCTTCCAGAATCCGCAAATCGACCAGGCCGAGCTATCGCTCCAGCAGCGCCTCGGCCACCGAAGCTCCATCACCCTCGGCTACCTGGCCTCCTTCGGACGCGAGCTACCGCAGTTCATCGACCGCAACATCGACCTCAGCGCCGTCGCCACCCTCAATTACGTCCTCGACGTTCAGACCAATCCCCAGCGTCTCGGCCCCATCAAGGGCAACTTCACCGTGCCGTTCTATTACCAGCGCCTCAATCCGGCCTACGGGCCCATCACCGACATCATCAGCGAAGCGAACTCACAATATCAGGCGGCCGTCGTCCGCTTCACCCGCCACACCACCCGCGCCATCGACCTCCACCTCGCCTACACCTACTCCCACGCCATCGACGACAACCAGAACCAGGCGACCTTCGCCAGCCTCAGCAACGTCTACGATCCCGCCAATCTCAAACTCGAACACGGGACTTCCAACTTCGACATCCGCCAGCGAGCCTCCGGCGGCATCGTCGCCCACGTCCCCTGGCGCGTCAATGGATTCTTCGGAAGAATCGTCAACGGATACGCGCTTTCCACGCTCGGCGAGTGGCGCACCGGCCGCCCCTACACCATGCGCACCGAGGGCTCCGTCCCCACGCCCTTATGCTCAAATTATGACTGGCTCGCTGCGGGAGGCCTCGACGGAGGCTCCAATTGCCTTCAGGACGTCACTGCCCCC
Organism: Acidobacteriaceae bacterium; assembly: GCA_049280995.1. Classification (GTDB taxonomy): domain Bacteria; phylum Acidobacteriota; class Terriglobia; order Terriglobales; family Acidobacteriaceae; genus Silvibacterium. The sequence goes on along the minus strand of JBAPRH010000065.1, from coordinate 23,284 downwards.
GGCGGCGTCATCACCGATGGCGCGCGACCCGCCCCCGGACTCGGCCCCAGCCTCAACGGCTCAGGAGGCCAGGACCTTATTCCCCAAGTAGGCCGCAACACCTTCCGCTACCCCGGAGCCGTAGGCCTCGACCTGCGCGCTTCCAAGCGAACCACAATCACCGACCGCATCGGCATGGAGTTTTTCGCCGAAGCCTTCAACGTCCTCAACCACCAGAACGTGACCAACATCCAGACCATCGGCTACAGCCTTGAAAACCAGTCCAAAAGCGCGGCCTACCCCTACGCCAACACCGTAACCCTCGCCTATCAAAGCGGCCTGAAGACCCAGACCATCACCGACGCCAACGGCCAGAAAGAAACCCAGCTCATCGGCAGCCCCACCGCCGCTTTCGGCCAGATCACCAACACCAATAGCAACGCCCTCTACCGCGACCGCAAAATCCAGATCGGCTGCCGGTTCTACTTCTAGGAAATTTGGGAAGATTCGTGGCGATGGAGACCGGCGGGTTGTAGGATTGAGCCGTTCCTTTTGGGGGAGGCTGCGGGTCATGAACAGAGGACTTCTTCTCGCCATCATCGCCGCGCTTTTCCTCCCGCTCACTCCGGCGCAGGAGAAGCCGTCGGCGAAGGAGATGGCGAGGGCTGCCGCCGCACAGCAAAAGGAGCGCCAGTCCTCCATCCAGATCAACCAGCTCGCCGGAGACATTCGCTCGCTCAGCGATTCGCGAGCGTTCGTAAATGCAGTTGCGAAGGAGTTTGCGGATGAACTTCCGCCCCAGTGGACCACGGCGGGCCTGCGCGGGCACATCGCCGAAGCCGAGTATCAAACCGCGACCAACCCCGCAAAGCTCATCCCCGAGCAGCGCGTCGCCGACGCCTGGAACCGCTTCGTGAACGAGATCGGCGCGCCCAGCGAGGCGCTCGTCACCGTCGCCGAGATTCACAACCTGCGCGATGCCGATTACACCAGCGCTCAAGTCGCATGGGCGCGAGGACTCAAGGAAATCTGGACCGTTCCCAACATCTACGCCATCGGACCCGACGGCAAAGTAGCCAACGGCTGCCGCGCCGTCGAAGCGCTCAGGATCGAGTGGGAGATGGCAAACCAGTACGAAAACCTTCTCTCCACCCGCTACCGCGTTCAACACAGGATTCTGCTATCGGACGTGTTCAAAAAGCAGGAGAAAAAGCCAGCTCGCGGATACGTCAAAGGCGAGGTTACCTTTTCAAGTCGATCAGAAGACCCAGTCGAAGCAGCGGAGCAGCGCTACATCAGCGAACACGGCATCGCGGACTTCAGCCTGTTGGTTGAGGAGATGATTGGGACGTTGCTGGGCTAGGTGGTGAGGCGGGCCATGTCCTCCACCGGCTCAAAACTGCCCGATCCGACGAAGCCCTCGCCTATCCCACGAACTCAAGTTCTTTGCTTGAGTAAGGGACATCCTTACTTCTTATAGCGCGTCACAGCTTCTCCGCAACCGATTTCGCCTGCGTAAACAGCAGCAGATAATCCGGCCCGCCGGCCTTCGAGTCCGTGCCCGACATATTGAAGCCGCCAAACGGATGCGCGCCTACCATCGCTCCCGTGCATTTGCGATTGAAGTACAGGTTCCCAACGTGAAACTCCCGCCGCGCCCGGTCCAGATTCGCACGGTCCTGCGAGTAGACCGCGCCGGTCAGCCCGAACTCAGTGTTATTGGCAATCGCCAGCGCACCGTCAAAGTCGCGCGCCTTCAAAACCGCCAGCACCGGCCCGAAAATCTCTTCCTGCGCAATGCGCGCATCCGGCGGAACATCGGCAAACACCGTCGGCTCCAGAAAATATCCCTTCTCCGGAGTTTCCACCACGTTGCCGCCCGCGACCAGCCGCCCTTCTCGCTTGCCGATTTCGATGTACTCCCGAATCGTCTTCAGAGCGCCCTCGTTCACCACCGGCCCCATATTCGGATTCTCCACCGGATCGCCAACCTTCAGCTTCGCCACCGCTTCGCGCACGCGCTCCACAAAAACGTCATAAATCGGCTCCTCCACAATCGCCCGCGAACATGCCGAGCACTTCTGCCCGCTGAAGCCAAAGGTCGAAGCCACCACTCCCGCCACCGCCTGGTCCAGGTTCGCGTCCGCGCTCACGATGATCGAATCCTTTCCGCCCATCTCCAGAATCGTGCGCTTGATCCATATCTGGCCCTTCGGCGTTTTCGCCGCGCGCTCATGAATGTCCAGCCCCGCTTCCTTCGATCCCGTAAACGCAATGAATCGCGTCTTCGGATGCGCCACAACCGCATGGCCGAACGTCGCGCCCGACCCTGGACAGAAGTTCACCACGCCGCGCGGCATTCCCGCCTCTTCGAGCGCGTCCACAAACCGCGCCGCAATGGTAGGCGAATCGCTCGACGGCTTCAGCACCACGGTATTTCCCGTCACAATCGCCGCCGACGTCATCCCGGCCATAATCGCAAAAGGAAAATTCCACGGCGGAATCACCGCGCCCACGCCCAGCGGAATGTAAAGCAACTCGTCGCGCTCACCTGGATACTGAATCGGCGGCGTCGAACGCGCCAGCCGCAGCGCCTCGCGCGCATAAAACTCCAGAAAATCAATGGTCTCGCCCGTGTCCGCATCAGCCTCAGCCCAGTTCTTGCCCACCTCATAGACCATCCACGCGTTGAACTCCAGCTTGCGCTCACGAATGATCGCCGCCGCCTTCAGCAGCAGAGACGCCCGCTCCTCCGCGCTGGTGTACTGCCACGCTTCGAACGCGCGCAACGCCGCCTGCACCGCCTGGTCCGCGTGCTCGGCTCCGGCCTTCTGATGAACCCCCACCACCTGCGCCGGCCGCGCCGGATTGCGCGACACAATCTTCCCCTCGGTCCGCAGCCGCTCGCCGCCAATCACCAGCTCGTACTCATGGCCCAGCATTTCGCCCACGCGCTTCAGCGCCTCGCGCATCGCGTGAGCATTCTCATGTTTGCTGAAATCGGTCAAAGGCTCGTTGCGGAACTCGCCCTGCGGCGCGCGCGGAAGGATGATAGTGGAAACTTCGGTAGTTGCCATAACCCTCCAGTTTAGTCCTCTTCGGAAGAACGCACCGGCGCATCCGTCTCAATATTCTGGCAGCTTTGCTGGCCCGCGTCCGTACACACGATCCCGGAAAAATTCAGCGCCGGCTTTGGATCATCTGAAGATGCGCGCAGGTCGTGAAAAACAACACGAACCAAAGTGAGTCAGCCCGCGATGCGCTCCGTGCGCCGCGACATCTTCGCCGTCCGCTCAATCTTTTCCCAATTAAAAGGACGCCCGTCAATCGCGCGCTTGATCGTCTTGAACAGCACAATCGAAAACACCTGCCGGTACGCAAACCGCTGCAGCCAGATGTGGAACAGCAGCCACCCATCGCCCTTATTCGCCGGATGCCGTCGCTCCAGCGAGAACGCCAGCGCCGACGTAACGAAGTCGATCACCAGAAACGCGAGGAAGTAGACCACCAGTTTCTCGAAGCTTGCCGCGCTCGCCGCTTCCGGATGAAAATGCTTGTCCACAAAATAATGAATTACCCCGGCAAGAAACATCAGGTCGATAAAGGGCGAAACCAGCGGCAAAAGAATCTGGAAAATCACAATGTTCGGCAGCGCAAAAAATCCCATTGCGCGGTTCGTTTGAAAAGCGCGCTTGTGCTTGAAAACCGCCTGCAGCGTACCGAACGACCACCGGAACCGCTGCCGCATCAGCCCGGCTACATTCACCGGAGCTTCGGTAAACGCCAGCGCGCGGTCTTCATAAATCACTTTGTAGCCCTGCTCCAACAGGTTCATTGTCAGGTCGGCGTCTTCGGCCACCGTGTTGATCGGATAGTTTCCGCCCGCCCGCACCGCCTCCGTGCGCCACGCGCCAATCGCCCCCGGAACCACTGTCACCACGTTCAGCAAATCCAGCGCGCGCCGCTCAAAGTTCTGGCTGGTGATGTACTCGAGCGCCTGCCATTGCGTCCACAGGTTCACCTTATTGCCCACCTTCGCGTTGCCCGCCACCGCGCCCACGCGCTCATCCGCAAAATGGGGCACCAGCTGTGACACCGCGTCCGAAGCAATCACCGTGTCGGCGTCGATACCAACATAAATCTCCTCGTCAACGCGCTTCAGCCCATAGTTCAGGGCTTCGGCCTTGCCCGCGTTCGGCTTGGTCAGCACCTGCAACTTGCCCGACGTAATCTCCGCCCGATACGCGTCGCGCGCCGTCTCAAAAGTGTTATCGGTCGAGCCGTCGTCCACCACAATCACGCGCAGCTCCGCGTAATCCGAATTCAGCACCGACCGAATCGTCCGCACGATCACGGCTTCCTCGTTGTACGCCGGAATCAGCACCGCCACCGCGGGCGCATACTCTCCCGATGGAACCTTTCGCGGCCTGATCCGGTCAATCAACGCCATCAGCCCAATCAGAATCAGCCGTGCGCTCATCAACACGTCGCCCAGGAAAAACACGTCCACCACAAAGTGGCTGAAGAAGGAGAAGAAGAAGAACGCGACCGAATCCACCCGCGCCTGCCACCACATCTTCGGCGAAATTGGCGGCATCACCTCCGCCCGCGTCTTCCCCATCAGGGCTGACACCAGCACCAGCTTGTACCCGCGCTCGCGCAGCGTGGTAATCAGCAGCGGCAGCGCGGCCACAGTAGCTGAACGGTCTCCGCCCCCGTCGTGCATCAGAATAATGCTGCCCCGCTTCCACGAAGCCGTCTTCATGTCCTGCAACTGCTGCAGAACGCTGCCGACGATCTCCTGTGGCGACTTCCTCGGATGCTCCCGCCAATCGTTGGTGTCGATCTTGTCGCCGATGATCGTATAGCCCATCTGCTGGACACGATAGGCCGGAGCCGCCTGGTCGCTTGTGTCCGGCTCCTGGTCAATCGAGTACGGCGGGCGGAAAAAATGCGTCTGGATTCCCAGCTTCGCCGCAAACAGGCGCTCCGTCAGGTTCAGCTCCGACCGCACCTGGAAATCCGAAATTTCGCTGATGTCCGGATGCGTGTAGGTATGGTTCCCGATCTCCTCCCCGTCCTTGATGTACTCCTTCAGCAGTTCGGGATGGTCCTGCGCCTCGCCTCCGATCACCATGAAGGTGGCCTTCACGTGGTACTTGTTCAGTACCGCCAGAATCTTCGGCGTCCATGTCGGGTCCGGCCCGTCGTCAAACGTCAGCGCCAGCTCGTGCGGGTTGTATCCATACGCCTCCGCCACATAGGGTCGCGGAAGTTCCGTCATGTCCTCGTCAATCAAATTGAAGTCGTCTGAGTCCATCTGCACCGTGCGGCTGCCCGGGTGCGGCGTCGCCACAATGCGCAGAATGTCGCCTTCGCCTTCGGTGTCCACATCGTTGCCCGGAGGCACATTCTCCAGCCGTTCCGGCGCGTCCTTTGCCATCGGATGGTCCCACACCGACCACAGCGAACCATCCTCGATGCCCAGCCGCCACAGCGCAAACGTCCGAATCCCCATCTGCCGCGCGTCGCGCATTTCGTTGAGCGCCGTCACGCCGTCCAGAAACCAGACCTCGTGCCGCACATGCGCGTCTTCATCGTCATAGGCAAAGTGCGGATTCAGCTCGTCGCCCCAGAGATGCACATCGGCTCCGGCGTCCGCGGCCCGCTGCCACGCCTCCTGCACGCTCAAGTCGGTTACGTCCAGCACTTCGTCCGATGGCTTCTTCCCTTTTTTCGGTAGCGGCATCGACCAGTCGTACCCGTAGTTGCCCATGCCGCAGATGATCTTTTCCCGCGGAATCGCCTTCAGCATGTTTTGCAGGTTCGTGTCGAACCAGTCTTCAGCGGCAATCGGTCCCGGCCCGCTCGAATCCTCGTGCTCGTCGTAATTCATCAGAATCACGCCGTCCGTGTTCGCCGCCAGCGCCTTCAGGAACCAGTCCTTGTTCCCGATCTCCACGTTGACATACAGCCGCAGGTTCTTCGCATGAAAATCCTGGTAAAGCTCCGCGATCCATTCCGCGTAAAGCTGGTGGTCCTTTACCGGAACCTCTTCGAAGTCCAGGCAAATCCCGTGGTATCCCGGATTCGCCGCTAAAAAGCGGTCGAGCTGAACATGCAGCCAATTGCGCGCCACCGGACTCTCCAGCATCGCGCCGATCGCGTCCCCTTCCCACTCTTCGGTCAGCGGATCGTAGTCGTTCAGCATCGGGAAGACTTCCGTGCCACCCTTCGTCGCGCGGACCAGCCGCCCAACCCGGCCCTGCGGGTCCACCCCATGCACACCCGACTCGTCCACAACGTTGTAAAGCCGAATCGGAAACTCCGGCGTCGAACCGACCAGGTCGCCGGTGGCCGAGGTCACATGCAGCCAGTCCGGAAACAACATATCGACCTGGTGAATGTGCTGCTTCAGCGACGAATAGCTCGCCTCAGTATTCTGATAAAACGCCGCCCGCAGCCCCTCGTCCTCATTCAGCGGAATCTCCGACGCCGGCCGATGCCTCTGCCGTCGCGGCTGCCGCGCCAGGTTCCTCCGCAGCTTATCGCCGATCCGCCGCCCGTTCAGCGCCTTGAAATTGCGCTTCTGCACCGGCAGCAGCAGATCGGGCATCGGCTCCCGCCTCACCACGCTCACGATGAAAAGAATCCCGATCACGGTGGCCAGCAGCAACGCCACGTCCGTAATTCGACGCAGCCGCTTCCATCGCTTCAAATTCGGGTCATAGAAAATCTGTTTCATCGTGGGAAAAGGCGCTCCTTCTACTTTACAAGGTGCAGCCGCGCACTTGGGCCGCGGGCCCTGCTATACCCTATTCTCTGTACCCGCCTATGGCGTTTTCCATCCACTCCCGGCCATCCCGCCGCTGGCCACTCGCGCTCCTCGCGCTCGCCGCTGGAGCCGCCCTGCGTCTCTGGTTCATCCGCGCCTACCCTGAAATCCTCGGAGACCCGCTCGTCTACGGCGCCATCGCCAAAAACTGGATGCTCCACGGCGTCTACGGCACCACCCTGACGGGATCCCTGCAACCCACGCTCATCCGCCTGCCCGGCTACCCGCTCTTTCTTGCACTCTGCTTCAAGCTCTTCGGCATGGAGCATTACCACGCCGTCATGTACGCGCAGACCGGCATCGACCTCGGCACCTGCCTGCTCATCGCTGCTTTCACCCGCCGCATCTGGAGCCGGAAAGCCGCTTGGTGGGCGCTCTGGCTCGCCGCACTCTGCCCCTTCACCGCCAACTACGCCGCCGTCCCGCTCACCGAAACACTGGAGCTTTTCTCGATCACCGTCGCCCTCTACGCGCTCGTGCGCTTTCTGGAAACGCCCCGCTGGTCCTGGGCCATCCTTGAAGCCGCCGCCTGGAGCTACGCCGCGCTGCTCCGTCCCGACGGAGCACTCATCGCCGTCGCCCTCTGCCCCGCCATCGTCTGGTATGGACGCCGCCGCTGGGGCACAGCCCGCATGATGAAATTCGCCGCCGTCGCCGGCCTGCTCTCCATCCTTCCCTTCATTCCCTGGACCATCCGCAATTACCGGACGTTTCACGTCTTTGAGCCGCTCGCACCGCGCACCGCCACCGATCCCGGCGAGCCCACCAACCCCGGCTTTGAGCGCTGGACCCGGTCCGTCTGCGCCGACTTCACCTGCACCTGGGAGGTCTACTGGAACGTCGACAGCGACCAGATCGACATCCACACCCTGCCCTCCCGCGCCTTCGATTCGCCAGCGCAATACCAGCAGACCAACGCTCTGCTCGACGCGTACAACCAGACGACCACCCTCACCCCCGCGCTCGACGCCCGCTTCGCCGCGCTGGCCGCCGCGCGCATCCAGGCCCATCCCGCGCGCTACTACCTCGAACTGCCGGTATTACGTCTCGCGGACATGTGGCTCCGGCCGCGCACTTCGCTCTTGTGGATTGAGCTGCGCTGGTGGCAATTCCAGGCGCACGAGGGAGAAACTGTCTTCGCCTGGAGCTACGCCGGACTCAACCTGCTCTACCTCATCGCCGCAGCCTGGGGACTGAAAAAATGGCCGCCTCTATCGGCAGCCATGCTGGCGTTTATCCTGATGCGTTGCGCCCTGCTCGCCACCATCGCCGCGCCGGAACCACGCTACACCCTCGAATGCTTCCCCATGATCATCGCGCTAGCCGCAATCGCGCTCAGCGGAAAAGCAGCCACCAAACAACAATCAGCGGTCAAGCGGCCAACAGCCAGCGCGCCGGCGGCGCATGCAAGTTAGCACGTTCGCTCGCTATTCCATCATTTGAGAACTATCGGAGTCGGGTCGCTGGCGAACCCCACGACCAACGGGAGTGGCCGCGCGAAGCGGTTGCCTGGACGGCCAGTCCCTATCTTCTCGACACCGCCGTCCCCGAAGCCACATGCAGCTCAAACACGCTCGCCGGAACATCATTCAGCTTGACATTCGAGTAAACCGCCGTCCGCGTGTCGCCGCTCGACTGGAAAACCTCCTGCTTCAGCGAAATCCCGCGCTTGGCGTCAATCCAGACGGTGATATGCGTGAACTGGTCGCTCGGCGTCTTGGGAGCCAGATCCAGCTTCGCCGTCTCCGTCCCATTCACTGCCTCCGTGCCCAGATACTTGATGTTCCAGTCCCGCGCCAACGCCTGCCCGCTCCCGCCGAAGCCCAGCGAAAAGTAGCGGTCGTAATTCGACCCGCCCTTCAGAATCGTCTCCTGCTTCACCGTCGGCTGGTAATAGTCGAGCTGGCTGTCTTTGTAGAGCACGTCTTTGAGGGAGGGCTGCCCGTCCTCGGTCTTGACATGCATCATCATCTCCACCGCGCCGCCCACGCGCCGAAACGCGATGGTGCCCCTTTGAATGCTGTGGCTATCGACCACCGCCGTATAGCTGTCGGCGGTAAAGTCGGCCTGCGCACTCTTGAATCGCAGCGAAGCCGCGTCCAGCTGAGATAACACCTTCTGCAAATCCGCATTCTGAGCCAATGCCGGCGCTGAACTCAAAAGGGCCACCACAACACCCAGAGCAACAACCCTCAGCCGATTTCCCATACCCATAAATCGTCACCCCGACGACCGCTCACGCACTCCCTAACCCCTATTCCCTATTCCCGGCTACTACCGATGCGCCCAAACCCGATAGCTCCGAACCTTCCCGCCCGGCTCCTTCACCGCCGCATAGCTGTCCAGCGTCACCGCGCCCGACACCGCCTGAATCTGCTCCTTCAACTGCGCGTCCAGCGGCGCACCGCCATGAACATCGGCCGCCGGAACGTCGTACACATAGCTCCCCGGCCCCGCCATTTTCACCAGCACGCTGTTCGTCGCGAGCTTCGCCGGCTGCGGGCGGTCGCCATAGTTCCACAAAAACGGAGTCACAAAAATAAACGCCAGAATCAGCGTCACCATCACGTCGTAATGGAAGCTTCCCCGCTCATACCTCCAGAAGAAATAGCTTTTCAGAATCCGTCCCACGCCTACTTCTCCCCTGCGCGATCTCTCGGCTCAATCACCCTCGGCTCAATTATCCCGGCCCCGCCCATATAGGGTATCAGCGCGTCAGGAATCTTCACCGACCCATCGGCCTGCTGATAATTCTCCACAACCGCCAGCCACGTCCGCCCCACCGCCAGCCCGCTGCCATTCAGCGTGTGCACCAGAGCGGTTTTGTTCTGCCCCTTCGGCTTGTAGCGGATATTCGCTCGCCGCGCCTGAAAATCCCCAAAGTTCGAGCACGACGAAATCTCGCGATACAGCTCCTGCCCCGGCAGCCAAACCTCCAGGTCATACGTCTTGGCCGAGCTGAACCCCATATCGCCCGTCGACAGCAGCATCCGCCGATAAGGCAGCTTCAGCCGCTCCAGAATCGTCTCCGCATTCCGCGTCAGCTTCTCGTGTTCCCGCTCGCTGTCCTCCGGCCGCGTAAACTTCACCAGTTCCACCTTCTGGAACTGATGCTGTCGAATGATCCCGCGCACGTCCTTCCCATACGAACCCGCCTCCGACCGGAAGCACGGCGTATACGCCACCAGCGACCGCGTCAGCAGCGCCTCGTCCAGCACCTCGTCGCGATAAAGGTTCGTCACCGGAACCTCAGCCGTAGGAATCAGCCAGTGGTCATTGTCGCGATACGTTCCCGCCTCATAGCCCTGCTCATCGGCGCACCGAAACAGGTCATCGGCAAACTTCGGCAACTGCCCTGTCCCGAACAGCGATTTGCTGTTCACCATAAAAGGAGGCAGCACCTCCGTGTATCCATGCTCGCGCGTATGAACGTCCAGCATAAAGCTGATCAGCGCCCGCTCCAGCCGCGCGCCCGCGCCCCAGTACACCGCAAACCGCGCACCCGAGAGCTTCGCCGCCCGCTCAAAATCCAGAATCCCCAACCGCTCGCCAAGCTCCCAGTGCGGCTTCGCGGCAAAGTCAAACTGCGGCGGATCGCCCCACCGCTTGACCTCAACATTTTCCCGCTCATCCTTGCCCACCGGCACATCGCCCAAAGGCAAATTGGGAATCCGCGCCAGAATCGCCCGCATCTTCGCTTCGGACTCCGCCGCCGCAGCCTCTAGCCCCTCCATGCGTAACTTGAACGGCCGTGCTTGCTCCAACTGCGCCGCAGCATCTTGTCCAGACCTTTTTAGCCGCGCCACATCCTCGCTCAACTCGTTGAGTTGTGCTTTGAGCTGTTCCGCTTCAGTAATGCGCGCACGCCGCTGAATATCCAGCGCACGAAAATTCCCCAGCAATTCCGCCGGATCCTGCCCCCGGTCGCGAAGCTTCGCCTCCACCAACGCCAGATTTCCACGCACAAATCCCAAATCGAGCATAAGTATCAGCTTACTAGAGACGGGAAGGGGCTCAGAAATATGGAAAGCACTCTACGCGCCGCGCTTGCGCTTCTTCGCCGCAGTGCGCTTCTTCACCGCAGTGCGCTTCTTACCGGCGGCGCGCTTCTTTCCCGGAGCGCGTTTCTTCGAGGAAACCCCCAGCGCCGCCGCTACCGCCGTTCCCATCGGCGAGCCAAGCCCGGTGCAGGCGTCCCATCCCGGCCCCGCGGAATACGCGCCGTTGTTCCCCGAAGTAATGTCGCGAAACGCCCCCGGATCCGCGTACAGCGTCGGGTTCGCAAATCCAACCGCGCTCCCGCGCTTCTGGTTCACCAGCGCCATCAGCCCGGCCCACAGCGGAGCCACCGCGCTCGTCCCGCCCACAATTTCCTGCTGCCCATCCACCAGAATGTTGTAGCCTGTTTCCGGCGACGCATCCCCGGCCACGTCCGGCACGCCGCGTCCGCCCTTTGCATCTGTCGGCGCCGGAACGCCCGCCTTCGCCTGCCACGTCGGCAGCGCGAAATCGTTGCTTACCCCGCCGCCCGTCGCTCCGCCGTCGCTGCCGTCGTTCCACACCGTTTCACTGGAAATCTTTCCCCCGCTGCCCTCCAACTTCGTTCCTCCGCAGGCCAGCACATGCGGGCTCGACGCCGGAAAGTCCACGTTCTTGCCCGTTTCGCCATCGCTCGACCCGCTATCGCCCGACGCAACCGTGATCGTCACCCCCAGCGCCGCCGCCGACTGGCAGGCGTCATCGAGCGCGGTCAGCGACGACTGCGTCCAACTCGACTCCGGCCCTCCCCAGCTGATCGAAATCACCGACGGATGATGCGTTGTGTCTTGCACCGCCGTACTCACGGCGTCAATGAATCCCTGGTCGGTATTCGGCGCAAAATAAACCGCAATCTTCGCGCCCGGCGCAATCGCCCCCGACACTTCAATGTCCAGCGCCACTTCGCCGTCCGCGCTGTCGGGGGTGGTTGGCGCGTTCGCCCCTCCATCCACCGAAACCGAAACCACGTCGGGAGCCGTTAACTTCAGCCCCGAAAAATAAGTGGAAAGGTCGCTCGCCTGATACCCGCCGCCCAGCTCGATAATTCCGATCGTCTCCCCCGTTCCATCCAGCCCCGAAGGAAACTGGTACAGTGCGGCCACCTGCAACGGAGAATAGCTCGTGGCCGAGGCTCTCTGCGCCACGCTCAGAAATCGAAAGTGGGGCTTTGCCACTGGCCTCGCGTCGAGACCCAGCACCGCCTCCACAACCTCCGCGTGGCTCTCGGGCAGCGACACCGCCCCCGCAAAGCCGTGAAATTTGTCCTTCCCGCGCTCGTAATTGTGCAGCTCCACGCCGAAGGCCTTTTCGAGATTCGCCGCCGTACCCCGCAGCACCATCGTCCGCCGCGCCAGGCTCGACGCCGCTTCATCCACCGTCAGTCCATGCTCGTGCGCGAATCGCCGCAGCGTGTCGAAGTCCGCCGCGCTCGCTCCGTACTTCCGCGCAAATTCCTCCCGCGACAACACCCGCCCCTTCAGCGTCGCCAAATCCAGTGGTGTCTTGCGCCGCACAATCAGCGACACACTCAGCAACTGCTGCGACGACGTCCGCCCCGCGTCTTTCGCATTCGGAGGAGTCGAACGTTCGCTGCGCCGCAGAATAACCCTCTTGGAAGATGGAGCCATTGCCTCACCTCACTTTTCCGTGTTGCGGTCCGTCCTGCTTTCAGCTTCCCTGATTTCCTCGACGTCCGCTAAATCGCGCATCCGGCCCGCCGCTAGCTTCGATGCAATCAGATCCGCCCGGGATATGAAAAACGCTCGCAATCCGCTCTCTGCGTCCACTAAGCCGTCAACACGGCGCGTCCACGCGTCGTCGAAAGTTACACCGTCAATGCCGGGAAGAACATCCACTGCGATAGGCTCACGCCCGAAGCGAATGAACTTTCGCGGATCAGCAAGATCATCCGCTGTGACCTGATCGAGCGGCATCCCAAATGCCACGAGCGCCGCGTACGTCGCCATCGCATTCGTTGGATCAGATTTGATGAATACGTCGAGATCCTTCGTCGCACGCGGTTGCGCATGGAACGAAACCGCATAACCGCCGACAATCAGGTACTTAACGTTGTGGGCGTTGAAGGACTGCAACAGTTCTTTGAAATCTGGGAACATCCTGCCCGGCGTCCTTCATCGCGTAAAGAGAGCTGCTGATTTCCGAAACAGCGGCCATCCGCTCATACACCGGACGGCTCTGCCAATATTCGTACTCTGCCGCCTTCATCTCCTCATGGCTGTCGAAAATACGAATAACCTTGTCCATCCCTGCTTTGTAGCACCGCCTCTGCCTGATTTACAAGCAGTCACGCGCCGCCAGTCCTACAGCGGCATATTCCCGTGCTTCTTCGGCGGATTCTTGTCCCGCTTCCCATCCAGCATTTCCAGCGCACTCACCAGCCGTCGCCGCGTTTCGTGCGGAAGAATCACCGCATCCACATACCCGCGCTCGGCGGCGATATAGGGATTCGCAAACTGCTCGCGAAACTCATGCGCCTTCGCCGCGCGTGCCGAGGCCAGCACCTCCGCCTTGCGCTCGCTCGTCAGCGGGCCCTCCGCCGCTTCCGCCCGCTTCACCGCCTCGGCCAGCTCGCGGCCATACACAATATTCACCGCGCCCTCCGGCCCCATCACCGCAATCTCCGCCGTCGGCCACGCCAGGTTCAGGTCGGTGCGAATGTGCTTCGAGCTCATCACGCAATACGCACCGCCGTAAGCCTTCCGCGTAATCACCGTTAGCTTCGGAACCGTCGCCTCGGCAAAAGCATACAGCAGCTTCGCGCCGTGGCGAATGATTCCCCCATACTCCTGCTGCGTCCCCGGCAAAAATCCCGGCACGTCTTCAAGAGTAATCAGAGGAATGTTGAACGCATCGCAGAAGCGCACAAACCGCGCACCCTTCACGCTCGCATTGATATCCAGTACCCCGGCCAGAAACGCCGGCTGATTGGCCACAATGCCCACCGGCCGCCCGTTCATCCGCGCAAATCCAATCACCAGGTTTCTCGCAAAGTGCTCGTGTACCTCGAAAAAATACCCGTCATCCACCAGCCGCTCAATTACCAGCTTGATGTCGTACGGCTGGTTCGACTCAAACGGAACCAGCGTGTCCAGCTCGCGGTCGGCGCGGTCAACGGGATCGGCACAGGCACGTCGCGGCGGGTCCTCAAGATTATTCGATGGCAGAAACCCCAGCAGCTCCCGCACCATCGCAATGCACTCCCGGTCGTCCTGCGCCATGAAATGCGCGACACCGGAAATCTCATTGTGCGTCGTCGCCCCGCCCAGCTTTTCCTTCGTCACTTCTTCGTGCGTGACCGTCTTGATCACGTCCGGCCCGGTCACAAACATGTACGAGGTCTTGTCCACCATCAGCGTGAAGTCGGTAATGGCCGGCGAATACACCGCCCCACCCGCGCACGGGCCCAGAATCGCCGAAATCTGCGGAACCACTCCGCTGGCCAGCGTGTTGCGCAAAAAAATATCCGCGTATCCGGCCAGCGAAACCACGCCTTCCTGAATCCGCGCCCCGCCCGAATCGTTCAGGCCCACAATCGGCGCGCCCACCCGCATCGCCATGTCCATCAGCTTGACGATCTTCGCCGCATTCGACTCCGACAGCGACCCGCCAAACACCGTGAAGTCCTGCGCGAACACAAAAACCGTCCGCCCTTCCACGCGCCCATAGCCCGTCACAAATCCGTCTCCGGGAACGCGCTTTTCCGCCATCCCGAAATCTGTGCAGCGATGAGTTACAAATTTATCGGTTTCTTCAAATGTGCCTTCGTCGAGCAGCAAAGAAATCCGCTCGCGGGCCGACAACTTCCCCTGCGCTGCCTGGCGTTCCCGCCGCTCCCGTCCGCCGCCGGCCTCGGACAGACGATTCCGCTCCGCCAACTCAGCGATTGCGTGCTCACGATTCTCCACGTGGAGGATTATAGAAGAGCGCGCATCATTTCTATAGAGTTGCGATCCTGAACGGAGACGCGCAATTTTGCGCGTCGTAGTCGAATGTATCTGGCTTTGTCTGCGTAACCTCTCGCTGATACGCGATAAGGCCCTAGATCACTTCGGGGTGGAACAGATCGTCCTTCTCTTCGCACGGCTCGCAAACGCAGCCCACCGCACAGCCGATCAGCACCGCCACCGCCAGCGTTACAAGGATCGCAGGCAGGTACCCACTGAGGTTCGACAAGTAGCCCAGAATTTCGTGCACGCTCGTGATCCACATAGGTTGACTCCCGTCCTATTTAAGAAGACGAGAAATTCGGTTAGGGGGTTTTCCGTAAATGGCGTCTTTCCGCACACGATAGTCGGCCAGTGACGATAAATCAAGCACTTTTTTGCAACCGCAGCCGCGCGGCACAGGCGAAATTCGCTGATAATAAAGGAGTACTCATCGCCTTCCGGCCTGTTGAAAAAATGCCCGAAACCCCCTCCCAAAACCGCAAAATCGCCCCCTACCGAGGTCGCCTCGCGCCCTCGCCCACCGGCCTTCTGCACCTCGGCCACGCCGCCACGTTTCTCCAGGCTGCGGCACGCGCGCACGAAGCCCACGGCGCTCTCGTTCTCCGCAACGACGATCTCGACCAGCAGCGCTGCCGCCCGGAGTTCTACCGCGCCATGCTTGAAGACCTCGCGTGGCTCGGCATCGGCTGGCAGGAGGGCCCGGACATCGGCGGCCCCTACGGCCCATATTCGCAGAGCGAGCGCCGCCCACATTACCTCGCCGCGTGGCAGAGACTATCCCGCACCGGCTTTCTCTACCCCTGCAAATGCTCGCGCAAAGACCTGGCGCTTGCAGCCAACGCACCGCAGGGAAACGACGACGACGAGCCCAACTACCCCGGAACCTGCCGCCCGGCGAACGCCCACAACCAAACCCTGCCCGACTCTCCATCCGGCCAGAACTGGCGCTTCCGCATCCCCGACGGCGAAGCCGTTGCCTTCAACGATCTTCACTTCGGCCCGCAACAATTCACCCCTGCAACCGACTTCGGCGACTTCCTCGTCTGGCGGCGCGACGGCGTGCCCTCCTACCAGCTCGCCTGCGTCGTGGACGACGCCGCCATGCGCGTCACGGAAGTCGTCCGCGGAGCCGACCTGCTCAAATCCACCGCCCGCCAGATTCTCCTCTATCGCGCCCTCGGCTTCGAGCCGCCGGCCTGGGTTCACTGCCCCCTCATCACTGACGAGAAAGGCGAGCGGCTCGCCAAGCGGCACGACGCGCTCTCCATCCGCGCACTCCGCGAACAGGGCAAGAGCCGCGGCGACCTCATCGCGCTCTGCAAAATTTCCGATCGCTGAACGATGATCGCTCGCGTCTCTAAGCCTGTGACTCCACCGCCGCCACCTCGGCCACTCCCGCGCCGCGCGAGAGTTTCGATGAAGTAACCAGCGCCACCGACGCCAGAATCGCCACCATCCCGAAAAACTCCGTCGGAGCCAGCTTCTCGCCCAGCACCATCGCGCCCAGCGCCACCGCCAGCATGGGATTCACATACGCATACGTGGCCACCTTCGACACCGGCACGTGCGTAATCAGCCAGATGTAGGACGTGAACCCCAGCAACGACCCAAACAGCACCAGGAAACCCACGCTCGAAACGCTGCGCCAGTTCCACACCGCGTGTGGCCATTGCCAGAACGAAGTCGCGAAGAACACATTCGCCACCCCGGCCGCAAGCATCTCCCAGCCCGCCGCCACCATCGGATCAACCGGCAGCTTCATCCGCCGCGAAAGCACCGACCCCGCCGCAAACGAGAACGCGCCCCCGAGAATCGCCAGCACCGCCAGAATCTGCATCGTGTGCCCGTTTAATCCGTGATCGAGGTCCGGCCACAGCAGCGCAATCAGCGCGCAAAATCCCATTGCCAGCCCGAAGTATCCCTGCTTGCGCAGCCGGTCGCCACCCGGCATCACAATCTCGATCAACGCCACCCACAGCGGAACCACCGCCACAATCAGCGCGGCCAGCCCGCTGGGCAGCTATTTTTCGCTCCACACCAGCCCGATGTTCCCGACAAAAAGCAGCATCACGCCCAGCAGCATCAGCCGCCACATCACGCCGCTGCTCCAGAAAATACGCTTTCGCCGCAGTGCGCAAAACGCCAGCATAATCACCGCGGCAGACAGCATACGGGCTCCGGCCAGCACCGTCGCCGGCAGCAGTTCCACGCCCACGCTCATCGCCGTATAGGTCGCGCTCCAGCAAATGTAGACGCTGAGAAACGCAAGTACGATCAATAGTCTGGAAGGCGTGCCGTGCGAGTCGCTCATCGGAAGGGATCAGTCACTATCCTACTTCTTAGCTGACGGTGGCTCACACAAGCGCTTTTGCTTGTGTGGGGAACATACCAGCCCACGCTGCGGTAGTGTCCTAATTTGAAATTCATGCATTTACTGGTTGTTCTATTTCAAATCCGTTTGATGAGCATTTCATTTGAAATTCGTAGGTTTCATCAACCAGCGTGCCTCGCAGCCTTACCTGAACTTTGCACGCATCTCCAGTGAGGCGACGATTCGGATGTCCCGGCATTGGGTCATTGTTTATAGCCCAGCACTCGCCATTGGGGAGTGCTGTTGCTATGTCGACGTCCTGCTCTTGCCCTACTCCAAAGGACATTCTGAGTAGGTCGTTTCGAGAGATTCCGAATCGTCGCGTTGATGGCTGATCGCTTGAAGTCCAGCGTCCATCCATTTCAATGATGTTGTCTTGGTCAAAAATCGTTATCTTCGCAACCACGTCTGATACAGACGATGCAGGAGAAGGGGAAATCGGGTCGTTGATGAAACGGATTCGTACTACAGGAGCGGTAAAATCAGAAGTTTGCGTTCTCCATACGACTTGTGACACCGACACGGGATTAGGAAATCGTGGAACAATCCTGGGTTTGATTCTCGATTGCGCATCTAGTTTTTCAGCGCGATTGTGCTCATCTCGCCACGCGAGATAGCAAGCCACGAACAAGCAGAACCCGGCTAATGCGAACGTCGCCCGGAGTGCCCATCCGCTGCTTTTCTGAGCGTAAAGAATCCACATCCCAAGCAGGGTGAAGACGGCGCAACTCATTAGCGGCCACAAGTGTTTACGAACTGCATTGAGGAAGCGCACGAAAGACATGGAGAAAATGCTCTCATCAGCGTTCCGGGTGCGTCCACATGTTTTTGAGATATGTTTTTGCGGACAACTGTCCAAATTAGGACACTACCGCCCGCTTCTCAGCCTCCCCGTGCTATCCTCAGCTTAGAGTCATACGAATGCGATCCGCGTCCGCCAATTCGACCCACTACTCCAGCCGCAAGTGCTGGAACCGGGCGTTTGCGCGCGCCATTGCGCCTCGCAGGTATCTCCGCGTGCTCCCTACCAGCACGCGACCTAGCCTCTTCGGCAGCGATTAGTCACCGCTGCCCTCCGCGCGCCCGGCTGACGCCTCCCAAACGTCAACGACTTGAGCGCACGGTGAATGAAGAGGACTTCTCTCGCCCGTCTCATCTCGAACGACGACCCAGGCCCCCAAACCTTAAGGAGAGAACCATGAGCAGCACCGCGACTACCATCACCTCAAGCACGAAATCAGAAGCCTTCGCCAAGTACGGCCCGAAACTCCGCACCTCTCTGCCCGGCCCCAACGCCCGCCGCATTGTCGAGGCCGACGACCGCGTCATCTCGCCCAGCTACACCCGCTCCTATCCCATGGTCGCCAAACGAGGCCGCGGCATCCGCGTCGAAGACGTGGACGGCAACGAGTTTCTCGACTTCGCCGCCGGAATCGCCGTCGTCTCCACCGGCCACTGTCATCCTGAAGTCGTAAAGGCAATCCAGGACCAGGCCGCCGAGCTGATCCACATGTCCGGCACCGACTTCTATTACGAGTCGCTCGTCACGCTCTCCGAGCGACTCTCCCGAATCGCGCCCATGCCCGGCCCGCACCGCTTCTACTACGGCAACTCCGGAGCAGAAGCCATCGAGTGCGCCCTCAAAATCGCCCGCTATCACACCAGACGCCAAAACATCATCGCGTTCTTTGGCGCATTCCACGGACGGACCATGGGCGCGCTCTCGCTCACCGCGTCCAAACCGCAGCAGCGCCGCCGCTTCTCGCCGCTCGTTCCCGGCGTCACTCACGTTCCCTACCCTTACACCTATCGCGGATGCACCGGCGACGCTCAGGAAGAGGAAGCTTTCGCCCTCGGCTGCGCCCGCTACATCGAAGAAAAGCTCTTCAAGACCACCCTCGCGCCCGAAGAAGTCGCCGCCATCTTCGTCGAGCCGATTCAGGGCGAGGGCGGCTACGTCGTCGCGCCCACCGTCTTTATGAAGGAGCTGCGCCGCATCTGCGATAAGCACGGAATCCTGCTCGTCGCCGATGAAGTTCAGTCTGGCGCAGGCCGCACCGGCAAGTGGTGGGCCATCGAGCATACCGGAGTCCAGCCCGACATCGTCTGCATGGCCAAAGGCATCGCTTCAGGAATGCCGCTCGGCGTCTGCATGACCCGCGCCGAGGTCATGGACTGGAAGCCCGGCTCCCACGCCTCAACTTTCGGCGGCAACCCGGTCGCCATCGCCGCCTCGCTCGCGACGCTCAATATTATTGAGCGCGAAGCCATGGCCAATGCGGCCAAAATCGGCGGGCAGATGCTCGACCGTCTCCACACCTGGCTCAACAAGTACAGCATCGTGGGCGACGTGCGCGGACGCGGTTTAATGATCGGCGTCGAAATCGTCAAGGACCAGCAGTCGCGCCAGCCCGCCCCCGAGCTGCGCAACCGCATCGTCGAGCTGGCGTTCGAGCGTGGACTCCTCATCCTCGGCTGCGGAGAAAGCTCCATCCGCCTCGCTCCCCCGCTCATCGTCAACGAGCAGGAAGCCGCCATAGCCCTCGACATTTTCGAGGAATGTGTCGCGAAAGCGGAAGAAGAACATGCGGCCAAGGGAGAACTGGCGTCCTCCAAAGCTTGACCGCAGGCTGCGAACCCGCGAGGGCCGGCCGCCGGCCCTCGCTCATTTACGGTCCAAATTCACAAAGTCATGTTTTCTCAAGTACATCCCGATCGCCAGAAACGCCGCCGAAATCAACGCCTCCAGCAAGCCCTCAAGAGGGGAGCCATGATGCAGGCTCAGAGCGGCATCAAAAAACCACGCCGCGGCGCCTGCAAACCATATCCAATTGAAGTTCCTCTTCACCCTGATTGATGTGATGCGGAGGTTGTCCCATGGGTTCCGTGCGGAAGCCGCCCGGCAAATATACAGCTTGCCAAATGCCTGAATTTCAGTATCGTTAAGGGTTAATCAAAATCGCTCTCGTGGACGAACCTCGCACTAACTTCGTGGCCGCCCTCGCGGCGTTCCGGAAATCGAGGGCGAAAAGCCCCGGCAGTCATTCTGTTCCTTTTTTTCTCCAGCTCCGCCCGTCATCTATGTGCTCTTTTTTCCGTTCCGCGTGTCGGGTCATTCTCCTGCTTGCGCTCGCCCTGGCCTGCTGGCCCGCGTGGACATCAGCCCACGCCCAGACCGAAGGCTCCATCCGCGGCCAGATCACCGACCCCTCCGGCGCGCTGGTCCCCGGGGCCCGCCTCACCCTTCGCCTCAATCAGGACACCGCCCGCACCACGCTTTCCGACGAGCACGGAAACTTTCTCTTTTTCTCCGTCCCCGCCGGCTCCTGGTCCCTCACCGTCCAGGCCAGTGGCTTCCGTTATCAGCAGCGCGCAATCAGCCTGAAACCCGGCCAGGAACTCACTCTCGCCATCCAGCTCGAAATCGAAGTCGCCCGCCAGCGCATCTCCGTCTCCGGAGAAGATCTCGACTCCAGCCCCGACCGCAACCTGGGAGCCGTCATCCTGCGCGGCTCCGACCTCGACGCGCTCCCCACCAACCCCAGCGACCTCAAGCAGCAGCTCCAGCTTATGGCCGGCTCCGACCTCAGCGCCCAGTTCTACATCGACGGATTCACCGCCGACCACCTGCCCCCCAAGTCTGCCATTCAGGAAATCCGCTTCAACCAGGACCCCTACTCCGCCCAGTACGATACTCCCGGAGCCGAGCGGATCGAGATCATCACCAAACCCGGCAGCAATCAGCTTCACGGCGATCTTGTGCTTCTCGGAGAAGATTCGCCGCTGAACTCCCGCAACCCCTACGTCGCCAGCCAGCCCCCCTACTCCGCCTTTTATTCGCAGGGCGACGTCAACGGCCCCCTCACCAAACGCAGCTCATGGTTTCTCACCGGCGCGCAGCAGAACATGGGCACGCAGTCCTTCATCCACGCCATCACCTCGTCCACCGCCCCCGCCTTCACCGAGACCCTCTCCAGTCCGCAGACCGGCATCGAGCTCACTCCCCGCATCGATTTCCAGTTAGGCAAAATTCAGTCCCTCAGCATCCGCTACGACTTCGACCACGAAACCCAGGACAACCTGCTCCAGAGCCAGCTTTCGCTTCCCACCCAGGCCGTTGATACCCGCCACACCGAGCACACCTTCCGGCTCATCGACACCCAGACCTACGGTTCGCGGCTGGTCAATGAAACCCTCTTCCAGTTCATCCACCTGAATGACAGTTCCCTGCCCCACAGCACCACGACCAGCATCCTCGTCCAGGGAGCCTTCAACGGCGGAGGCAACAATCTCGGTGACTCCCGCGACGCCCAGAACCGCTACGAGCTTCAGGATCACGTCTCCCTGCTGCGCGGCAATCACCTGCTCCTCTTCGGCGGACGAGTGCGCGACACCGAGGACACCAATTCCTCCACCGGCGGCTACAACGGCCTGTTCATCTTTCCCTCCATTCAGGCCTATGAAATCACCCAGCAGGGAATCGCCAACGGGCTCACCCCGGCGGAAATTCGCGCCGCGGGCGGCGGTGCAAGCCAGTTCTCCGTCACCGCTGGAACCCCGAATATCAACGTCAACGTCGCCGACCTCGGCCTCTATTTCGAGGACCAGTGGAAGCTCAACTCCAACATGACGCTGACCCCCGGCCTCCGCTTCGAAACCCAGACCGGCATTCCCGACCACGCCGACTTCGCTCCGCGCCTCACTTACGGATGGTCCATCGGCGCAAAGGGCCAGAAGCCCGCGCTCGCAGTTCTCCGCGCCGGCGTCGGCCTCTTCTATCAGCGATTCACCTCCGACCTCATCCTCAATGCCGACCGGCAAAACGGCATCCTGCAGCAGCAATTCATCGTCCAGAACCCGGATTTTTACCCCAGCCTGCCCTCGCCCGACGAGCTTGGTCCGGCCACCCTGCCCACCATTTATCGCATCGATCCGTCCCTCCACGCGCCTCATATGCTACAGGCCAGCATCGGCATCGAGAGGCAGTTCTCCAAACGCTTCTCCGTCCACGCCGACTACACATGGTATCGCGGCATCGACCTGCTGCTCACCCGCAACATCAACGCGCCCCTCCCCGGAACTTACGACCCCAGCGATCCCGCCAGCGGAACCCGCCCCCTCGGCACCCTCCAGAACATCTACGAATACCAGTCCCAGGGCGAGTCCCGGCGCGACCAGCTTTACGTCAACGCGCGATACAACACCAGGCCGGCCATCCTCTACGGCTACTACGTCTTCGGCAAACGCGAAACCGATACCAACGGCGCTTCCAGCTTCCCCTCCAACCAGTACGACCTTCGGGCCGACTACGGGCGCGCCAGCAACGATATCCGCAACCGCGCCTACATGGGAGGGCTCCTCCACATGCCTCTCCGGTTCGATCTCAACCCCTTCTTCATCGTTGAATCGAACGCGCCCTTCAATATCACCCTGGGCCAGGACCTCAACGGCGATTCACAGTTCAACGACCGTCCCGCCTTTGCCACCGACCTCAGCCGCCCCAGCGTCATCCAGACCCGCTGGGGCAATTTCGACACCGATCCCCTCCCGGGGGCGAAAATCATTCCCATCAACTACGCCGCCGGCCCGTCCTTCGTCATGCTCAACATGGCTCTGTCGCACGACGTCAGCTTCGGTCCAAAAACCGACCCGTCAGCTTCCGGCAAAGGCGTCTCCCGCCGCTACCAGATGAGCCTTGGCATCGAAGGCCAGAACCTCTTCAACCACGTCAACGGAGGCCTGCCCGTCGGCGTCCTCGGCTCACCCCTCTTCGGCCAATCCACCAGCCTGTCCTCCAACCAGTTCGCCAGCCCCCAGTCCAACCGCATCATCTATCTGCACATGACGTTCAGCTTCTAAAGCCGCACGCCCTTCGATAAGGAGGAAGGTCTTGTCAAGGCGCAGGACACCTCTGCGGTACAGTTAGCGCCGCCAGGCGGCAACGAAGTCCAGGGACCAGCGGTTGAGCACTTCACCCCACTCCCCCTGTGTCAAGCCCCAAACAGCATAACCATCCCCAATCCAGCAACTTGCAAATGCATTGAATTACGCCATAAATTGCTAAACTAAAAGAAAGAGCAGAAATCTTCCCCC
>JBAPRH010000064.1:0-86117 GCA_049280995.1 Acidobacteriaceae bacterium | reverse complement strand
GGCAAACCGCTGAGCCGTGCGTCGATGGGCGCAGTCAATGGCTCGTGGGTGAAACTCGATAAATCATTGTTCGGCACGCGGACTCATTTGTCGCTGGAGATTTCATAGGAGACTGTCGGCGATTCTGTTAGAGCACGAATGCTGCGTTGCGATATCGATAAAGGTCCGGCGGAAAGGGTGTCCTGACTTCTAATCACGCAAAGGCCTCACTCTTCGATGGGATATGGCCCCAGCACCGAGAGCCTTGCAACGGGATTGCCGCACAGTGATGAATAGCGCGTTCTATCGTGGCCTCTTCCCCCAAAGCATACTGTCGCCCGACAAACCAGCCGTAAACGACTTTATGACCACATCTCAGGGCTTTCGCATGTCAACGTCAGTCGGCGGCGTCCTGACCGGCCGAGGTGCCGACGTCATCATCCTTGATGACGTCCTCAAGCCCGATGATGCGTTGTCAGAGACGCGACGCGGGGCGGCCAACGACTGGTACTTCAATACGCTGCTGAGCTGCCTCAACAGCAAGGAAAAGGGAGTCATTATCCTTGTCATGCGGCGGCTCCATCAGGAGGACCTGGTCGGCGAGGTTCTCGAGAGGGGGTCCTGGGAGGTGCTGTCTTTGCAAGCTATCGCCGAGGAAAACGAATGCCATACTTTTGAGATCCCGTATGGCCAGCGACGCTTTTATCGCGTCGCGGGTGAGGCTCTGCATCCGGAGCGGGAGTCGCTGGAGACGCTCAAAAACATCCGCCAGGCGATGCATTCCGATATTTCGTGAAAAGTGAAATTCCCTACTGGAGGCTGGCCTGCGATTAGGCGCTGATGCGCTCTCTGTTTCGCTTGACTCTTCACCCGCGTAGAGCGTGAATGTGGACACCGGAGAAGGAGTTCGCAGGTGTCCGAAAGCCTGGAAGACGAGATTGCGGATCTGCCGAAGCTGAGCCGCGTCGAATTGCAGGCGAAGTGGCGCTCCAAGCTGCGCAAAGAGCCTCCCACGCACCTGCGCAAGCAGCTTTTGGTGCCGCTCCTCGCCTATAAGCTGCAGGAGCAGGCATATGGCGGCCTGAAACCGGCGGTGAAGCGCCGACTCCGCGAGTTGGCCCAAAGCTTCGAGCGCGACCCGAATGGCACGGCAAAAGCGCAGACGACGGCCATCAAGCCCGGCACGAGGCTGATAACTGGGTAGGCGTTTGCAGCCATTCAAGTATGCGATCAACCACAGCTTTTTCGAGATTACTCGCCGCGCTTCGCGATGAAACAACCGTGGCACCAGAAGGTTTCTTCGACCGCATCATCGCACAGGCTGCTGCGACAGCGCAGAGTTGGCGTGAGCGCATCACGGAAGACCGCACGCAGTTTTTGAAAGTCGTCATCGAACGTGTCGTCATCCAACCTGCGCATGTTGAGATCCGCCTGCGCGTACCGGCGTTAGTTAAGGAGATTCTTCGTGGTGGTCAGCCCGGAATCGAGCTTCAGCCATTCGTTTCGGTCGAGTGCCCGTTTCGCCACGTTCAGCAGGGTCGCGCTCTACGTCTTATTGTCGGCAACACGAACATCACGACCGATGCCAGCCGCCAGGCAATCCTCAAAGCCATCGCTCGCGCACGCTGCTGGTACGAGCAGATCACCACTGGTAAAGCAACGAATATCACACAATTGGCTGGAATAGATGGCGTGTCACCCCGCTTCATCCGCATGCAGATGAAGCTGATTCAACTGAGCCCGCAGTCGATCGAAAACCTGATGACCCGGTCCGAGTCGCTTCCTCTCTCGCTCAGCGATCTGCTCGTCTCGATCCCGATGGACTGGCAAGAGCAGACCTTCGGCCTCCCGGCCGGGTCCGCATAACGGACACAGCAATTCTGCGCCGTGCCTGCTCCTCATGCAGCCCGCGGGCTGCTTGAGTTTTCTGGTGCTGGCTGTGCCGTGTTCAGGCACGATCATGCAATCGCAGAAGAGTCAACTTTCTCCAGCTCCATTCCATATCGAAAGGGAAGTGCCAAAAATGCGATCAGAGAATGCCGCCGAAACCGCCACAGATCAGCCGAGCCGGAAACCGCTCTCCACTTCCATTGCGATCGGAAGTACGCGAAATTGCGGGGAAATTCGAGGATACTGAGGGTTTGTATCTAGTAAGTTGTTGATTCTAAATATCGATGGCGGAGAGGGAGGGATTCGAACCCCCGGTAGCCTTTCGACTACGCCTGATTTCGAGTCAGGTGCGTTCAACCGGACTCCGCCACCTCTCCGAATCTTCATCCTATCAAAACTGGCAGGCCCGGGAAACCGGCGCGGAGTCGTTGCATCTATGCCAAATGACGAGCTAGACCGCCTGGGACTTTGGCTTCCTGCGCATCAGGAACAGCAGTGCCGCCAGCGTCACCAGTGAGAACACTGCGGCCAGGCTCAGCACTCGCAGAATCGCCACCGAATACCGGCCCGTGCTGGGCACGTAGTTGCAACAGTAGAGCAGCACGATGTCGCTCAACGAGCCGATCTTGTGATTGCTTGCCTGAATCACCGCCAGCCGCACATCACGCGACGGGTAATCGATGCCGGAAAGGTACTTCGACATGCGCCCATCGGGCGTGGCAATCATGATCACGCTGGAGTGCGCGAACTGGTCCATCTTGCCGTCCGGCCCCGGCACGCGCACATAATGAAAGCCCGTTGCCTGCGCCAGATCGGTAATGGATTTCTGTGGTCCGGTCAAGAAGTGCACGCCGTCCGCCGTCCCGGCATTTCCCAGCGTCGTAAGAAATCGGTTTTTCGCGTCTACTGACTCCGCGGGCGTGTCAGTCGGATCGATGCTCGCCACCAACACGTTGTACTGGTCTCCGGCCTTGAAGCGCGTCCCGCGCAGCGCCTCGGCCATCCCGTGCAGCACCTGCGGACACAGCAGCCCGCAGTGGTAATAAACCAGAGCCATCACCACAGGCTTCGATCCAAAATACTTTCCCAGCGCCACGTCCCGGCCGGCTTCGTCAATGAAGCGGTCCTTGAGCGGCAGATGAGAATTTAGCCTCTGCTCGATGCCGGCGTTTTTCAGGTACCCGGGAGTCTGCGGCACCGCTGCGCCCAGCGGCTTGTCTGCAGAGTAGGCCTGCGCCGGCGCAGGCGCTGCATAAAGAAAAGAAGCCGCGAGCAAAACGGAGAGCGAAAAACGGCGGAAAATCATTTGCACACCAAGATACGCTAACCGAATGAATTTTTGTCAGAAAGAGATCTACGCGGAGATCCCCACGCGGTTTGTGCTTCATTAATTGCGTCTCGGGTAAAGCGAATGTTAGTTTTAAGGAAGAGTTCGTTCCTACCGACCTTTATCCAGTTTGGGAGAGTTCCACTTAAATGCAGACCCGTTATAACGGATTACCCTTGCCCGCAGGCGGCGAGGCGATCCAGTACGCCGATGGAAAATTCACCGTTCCTGACCACCCCATCATCCCATTCATCGAAGGCGACGGCACAGGCCGCGACATCTGGCGCGCCTCGCAGCGCGTGTTCGATGCAGGCGTCGAAAAAGCCTACGGCGGGAAGCGGTCCGTGAAATGGTTTGAAGTTTACGCGGGCGAAAAAGCCTTTCGCCAGTTCAAGACCTGGCTGCCCGACGACACCGTGAACGCCGCGCGTGACCTGCGCGTCTCCATCAAAGGCCCGCTGACCACGCCGGTTGGCGGCGGCATCCGCTCGCTGAACGTGGCGCTGCGGCAGATTCTTGATCTCTATTCCTGCGTGCGCCCGGTGAAGTACTACGCAGGTGTCCCCAGCCCGGTCAAGCGTCCGGAAAAGCTGAATATTGTCATCTTCCGAGAAAATACCGAGGACGTTTACGCCGGCGTGGAGTTTCGCCAGGGGACCGCGGACGCGAAGAAGCTGATCGACTTTCTCAACGACGACCTGCTGAAGGGCAGCAAGAAAAAAGTCCGTGCAGATTCCGGCGTAGGTATCAAGCCCATCTCCATTACGGGAACCAAGCGCTTGGTGCGCCGAGCAATCGAGTACGCAATCGCCAACGAGTGCAAGTCCGTAACGCTGGTGCACAAGGGAAATATTCAGAAGTTTACCGAAGGCGCGTTTCGGGAATGGGGCTACGAGGTGGCCGTCGAGGAGTTCCGCGATAAGGTCGTTACTGAGCGCGAAAGCTGGATTCTTGGCAATCAGGAAGCGAGCCCTTCGCTAACTGTGGAGCAGAATGCCGCGCTGATTGAGCCGGGCCTGGAGTTTGGCAATGACGAATTCCGCAGCGCGCTCTATGACGAAGTGAAGCGGGTACTCGACTCCATTGGAAAATCGCATGGGAACAGCCAGTGGAAGAAGAAGGTGCTGATCAACGACCGCATCGCCGATTCGATTTTCCAGCAGGTCATTATTCGTCCGGAGGAATACAGCATTCTTGCGTGTCCCAACCTCAATGGCGACTATATTTCCGACGCCTGTGCCGCGCAGGTCGGCGGCCTGGGCATTGCGCCGGGAGCGAACATCGGCGATGGCTACGCCGTATTTGAGGCCACGCACGGCACGGCTCCCAAGTATGCCGATAAAGACGTCATCAATCCCGGGTCGCTCATGCTCTGCGGCGTGATGCTGTTTGAGTTTCTCGAGTGGAATGAGGCCGCGAGGCTCATTGAAGATTCGCTGGAGAAGACCATCCAGCAAAAATATGTAACCTACGATTTCGAGCGCCAGATGCAGGGCGCAACCAAGGTCAAAACCAGCGAGTTCGCAACACGAATGATCGAAAACATGGGCTAGCCGTCCAGGCACACGCACCTCCGGCACCCCCACAAACTTATTCATCGCTAGTGGCAGCTAGCAGCTAGGAGCTAAGTACATGCGCAAAAAAGTAACTATCGTAGGAGCGGGCAACGTAGGCGCGACCGCCGCTCATTGGATCGCTTCCAAGGAACTTGCCGATGTAGTTTTGCTGGACGTGGTGGAAGGCGTGCCGCAGGGCAAGGCGCTCGACCTGCTCGAAGCCATGCCCATTGAGAAGCGGGACTGCCATATCATCGGGACCAACGACTACGCTGACTCGGCCAATTCCGACATTGTCATCATCACCGCCGGAATCCCGCGTAAACCGGGCATGAGCCGCGACGACCTTTTGCAGACCAACTACAAAATCATGTCGGACGTGGTGGGCAAGGTCACGGCCAAGTCTCCCAATTCAATCCTCATCATTGTCTCCAACCCGCTCGACGCGATGGCCCAGACCGCCTATCGCCAATCGAAATTCAATCGCGAACGCGTGATCGGGATGGCTGGGGTTCTCGATTCCGCCCGCTTCCGCACCTTCATCGCAGAGGAGCTGAAAGTCTCGGTTGAAAATGTAACTGCATTTGTGCTCGGCGGCCACGGCGACTCCATGGTTCCGCTGCCGCGCTTCTCGACGGTCGCCGGAATCCCCATCACTGAGCTGATCGACAAATCGAAGATCGACGCCATTGTGCAGCGCACCCGCAGCGGCGGAGCCGAAATCGTGAAGCACCTGAAAACCGGCAGCGCCTTTTACGCGCCCTCGGCGGCCGCGACGGAGATGGTCGAAGCCATTCTCAAGGACAAGAAGAAGATTCTGCCTTGCGCCGTCTACCTTGAAGGCGAGTACGGAATCAGCGGCTACTATGTCGGGGTCCCGTGCAAGCTGGGCGCGCGCGGCCTGGAGCAGATCATCGAAATCAAGCTGACACCGGAAGAAGACGCCGCACTGAAGAAATCCGCAGCGGCCGTAAAGGAACTTTGCGCCGTAATCGGCGTTTAACTACCCGTCAGACACACGCGCTTCACGCAACAAACAAGGCCCGCTTTCGAGCGGGTCTTTGGCTCCGGCCGGAATAGCCAACTACTTTGGAAGTACGGCCAATATCCTATATGTCTCAGATTCAAATTTCTTACCATCTAAACTGACTGGCCAGTAAAGTTTCGCGTTCTTCTCCTTGAAATCGACCTGAATATCGTCCACGAGCGGCATGCGGCAACTTCTATGATTTCCTGCAGGGCCCGCCATGCGCTCCTCAAATTTACTTACGCAGTTCACTATCGCCACCCTCCCGTCCGGCAGCAAGAGAGAAAATGTTGCGCCCATGACGCTATAGGAGACCTCACGGGGCGGGGTGGCGTATCCATTGGTTGTGCTTGAGCCGGAGCAGTTAGCTGTGTTTCCATACGCATTGCAATTGGCATCTCCGTTTGAAGTTGATGAGAAATGCCCCGGGACGACGTAGTTATAGTTGGTGTCTCCACTTTGACGCTGGACGATCTTCACGTTCATCCTTTGGCCAAACGCGACCGAAATAAAGACCGGAAGAAGCATGGCAACTAGGCATTTATTAGCTTTCATGACGCCATACTCTTCTCGTACCGCTAGCTACAGCAGATTTTTCCTTGACCAGAAACCTTCTAGGCAAAAGCATGAGCCTGATTTCTATCAAGACAGCGGGGCCCTCCGCTTGGTAGATGCACCAAGCGTGACCTCTGCTTCGATTTCAACCAGTCCCTAGCAAACCAGCCGTTCCCTCGGAACCTTCAGCCCGTCGAGTCGGCCCAGCAGCGTTACGGCTACCAGGTCCGGCTGGAACAGCAGATTCGCCATTTCCATGGCCTGTTCCGCTGTTACAGCTTCCACCTTGTCGAGGATATCCTGCAGGCCGAAGAAGTAGTTGAAGTACATCTGCTGCCGCGCGAGGTTCGACATGCGCGACATGGAGCTTTCGAGCGAGAGCAGCAGGTTCCCCTTCAACTGGTCTTTGGCACGCCGCAGCTCGTCCGCCGGAAGCAGTTCCCTCTTCAGCCGGCTGAACTCCGCCATTACCAGGTCGACAACCTGCACGGCGCGCGCAGACGAGGTTCCGGCAAACACACACAATGAGCCAGTATCGCTGTAGGGGCTCAGATCGCTGAAAATCGCATACGCCAACCCGCGCTCCTCGCGGATGGTCTGGAAGAGCCGCGAGCTCATTCCGCCGCCGAGCACCGTATTGAGGATCAGCGTGGTGTAGCGCGACTCGTCGGCAACCCGAGGGGCCGGCACGCCGAGACACAACTGTACCTGCTCCAGCGATTTCTTGTTGCGCAGGTTGATCTTCGCCGTGGTCTTGGGAGCCGTGGCAAGGAAATCGCTCTCGCCGCCGGGCAGCGACTCAAACCGCTTCGACACCTGATCAACGAATGCGTCGTGGTCGATGTTGCCCGCGGCGGAAAAGATCATGTTGCCGCCCACAAAGCGAGATCCGTAGAAGTCGAACAGCGTCTCCCGCTCAAAGCTGCGAACTGTCTCCTTGGTACCGAGAATCGGCTTGCCGAGCGGATGGTCTTTCCAAAAATTCTGGGTGAAAATCTCATGTACCAGATAGTCCGGGTTGTCCTCGTCCATCTTGATCTCTTCCAGAATCACTCCGCGCTCACGCTGAATCTCCTCGGTCACGAACGTCGGGTTCAGAACCAGATCCGACAAAAGCTCAAGCGCTACCGGAACATGCTCGTCTAAGACCTTGATATTAAAGCAGACCGTTTCCTTGCCGGTGAAAGCGTCGAGGTTGCCGCCGATGGCGTCCACCTCCCGCGCCAGCATCTGCGCTGAGCGGGATTTGGTTCCCTTGAACACCATATGTTCCACAAAATGCGAGATACCGTTGACCTGCGGCAGCTCGTGCCGGGAGCCGGACCGTACCCATACCCCCATGGCTACTGAGCGGACGTGCTCCATTTTCTCCGTCAAAATCACAAGCCCGTTGGGCAAGGTCGTGCGCCGTATATTTCTCTCGTTGTCCATTGAACTCCGCGCCTTTCCTGGTCCGCTGGCTTGCACTAATGCAGACTCATCGTCTGAGTGGGTTTTCCAAAACCCGTTCAGGGAGAACATCACATCGGTTGCGCTATGCTTAACTCTGAATCCGGTGTTGCGATGACATCAGGAAGGAAACCAGCTACCATCATTTTAGACGCTCCCAAGGCCCCTAACGATTGTCCGCTTTTCGGCCTTAAGAATCAGCAACTTGCATTGATACTTAAGAAATTTTCCGCGCGCGCCTACCGGGTCCAGCAGCTTTCCCTGGCGCTTTACCGGGAGTGGGCCGAAAGCCTCGATGAGGTGACTACGCTTCCCAAAGAACTGCGCGGGCAGCTGGCGGACGCGGGATACGCCATCAGCCTGCCGCGGATCGCCGAGACGTTTAAGTCGGTGGACGGGACCGAGCGCTACCTTATATCTATGGCCGACGGCCAGACGGCGGAAACCGTGTGGATGCCCGAGGGCGACGCCGGCGAGTCGGGCGACGGGAGTGAGGCATCAGGATATCGCGACTCGACCATCTGCGTATCGAGCCAGATCGGCTGTGCCGTGAACTGCCAGTTTTGCCTGACCGCGAAGCTGGGGATTATCCGGAACCTCACCGCCGGGGAAATTGCCGGGCAGGTGGTCGCGGTGCTGAAGCGCCACAGCGTTCAGATTGGCCGCGACCGCATCAACCTAGTCTTCATGGGCATGGGCGAGCCGTTCCTGAACTACGACGCCTTCATGGATGCGGTGCGCCTGCTGGTGGAGGAAGTCGGGATCGCCGAGTCGCGGATGATGGTTTCGACTTCGGGGATCGTTCCGGGCATTGAGCGCTTCGCCCTGGAGCCAGTGAGGCCCAAGCTGGCGATTTCGCTCAACGCTCCCAATAATCAGATCCGCGAGCAGATCATGCCAATCAACCCCAAGTGGAATATTGATCGCCTGTTGCGGGCTGTACGCCAGGTTCCGCTGCGGCCCAAAGAAAAGCTGACCTTTGAATACGTGCTGCTGGGCGGAGTCAACGACCAGCTTCAGCACGCTGACGAAGTGGGCGCGCTGCTCCGCCGCGTCAATCGCCCGCTCAAGGTAAACCTGATCGCCTGGAACCCGGGCCCCGGCATCCGCTACGACATGCCTCAGCCGCACCAGGTGATCCAGTTCCAGCACCAGCTCAAGCTGAATGGGATTCCGGCATACATTCGCCGGCCTCGCGGGCGAGATATTTATGCGGCCTGTGGTCAGTTGAAGCGGACGGAGAAGGTGACAACCGAACTGCCGCAGGTCCCTTTTCTTCCCTAGTAAATCAACCTTCGCTCGTCGTTCCGCGCTCTTCTTGTGCGGTAAGTCTCAATTCTGAGTTCCGAACTGCTATCAATGACCGTCAGAACGGCATCTGTTCGGGCACGGCTTCTCCGTCGGCTCGTGGATCGCTGGCCCCGAAATGCACGGGCGCGCCGCTGTCCACTTCGACCGCGTTTCCGCGGCCCATGCCCTGGAAGTATCGCGGCCACACGGTGATCTCGTGTCCCTGCTTGCGCAGGCCGGCGATTACGCCGGGGGCGATGCCATTCTCCATCCACACGTCGCATCCGCCGAAGTCCCGCTTGGTAAACCGCGCCGCCCCTAGCGCCGCCTGGATGTTCATGCCAAAGTCCACGATGTTGGACACGTATTGCGCGTGCGCCTGCGCCTGGTTGAATCCGCCCATGATGCCGAAGGCAATGTGGCGCGTCCCGTTGGTCATATACGCCGGAATGATGGTGTGCAGCGGGCGGGTGCGGGGGCGCAGCGTGTTGGGACGGTCCGGTTTCATAGTGAATCCTGCGCCACGGTTCTGCAGCACAAAGCCCATGCCCGGAGCGACCAGCCCTCCTCCAAACGCGCCCGCGTTGCTCTGGATCAGCGATACTTCGTTCCCTTCCCTATCGACCACGCTGAGGTAGGTCGTGTCGCTCGACTGGTGCTTCAGTTCCTCGGTGAGGTCTGACGGGAGCACATTGCATGCGGCGCTGTCGGTGATCAGCTTGGCGCGCTTGGCCGCAAGCTGCTTGGAAATGAGAATTTGCGTGGGGATGTGCGTCGCGTTCGGGTCGCCGACATATCGAGCGAGGTCAGCGTAAGCGAGCTTTTTCGCCTCAATCTCCACATGCAGAGCCTTCTGCGAGTTGTGCCCCCACTGCTTGATCGGGAACCGTTCCATGATGTTCAGCATGGCCAGCGCCGCCTCGCCTTGCCCATTGGGAGGCATCTCGTAGACGGTCCATCCGTGATACGTGGTGCTGATCGGGGTCTGCCACTGTGGCTGGAACTCCGTCAGGTCGTCTGCCTGCATGAAGCCGCCAAGTTTGCGCTCCAGCTTCAAAATGGCGTCCGCCGTCGGCCCTTTGTAAAAGCCGTCGCGCCCGTGCTCGGCGATGCGTTCGAGCGTCGCGGTAAGTTCCGGGTTTTTGAAAAGCTGCCCGGCAACGGGAACCTTGCCCCCCGGCATGTACACATGGGCAAACTCCGGGGCACTCGCAAATGGCGTGCCATAGGTCTTCCAGTTCTCCGCATCGGTTTCCGTCACGGCAATTCCCTGCGTGGCGAGCGCAATCGCCGGAGCCAAGTCTTCGGCAAGCGACAGCTTACCCCAGCGCCCATGCAGGCCCGACCATCCGGCGACCGCACCCGGAACCGTGACCTCGTCAATGGTGCGCATGTGGGTCAGGCCCTTCGCTTGGAGTGCGGCAATCGACAGATCCTTGGGGGCCCATCCGCTGGCGTTCAGCCCATACAGCTTGCCGGTCTTCGCGATGTAGACCATGGCGAACAGGTCGCCGCCCACGCCATTCATCATTGGCTCAATGACGCCCAGAGCCGCGTTGGCGGCAATCGCCGCGTCTACCGCCGAGCCGCCTTTGGCCAGAATCGCCGCGCCCGCCTGCGAAGCCACCGTCTGGCTGGTGGCAACGATACCGTATTGCGTCATGGTCATCGAGCGGGCCTGCTCCCTCGCCGGGTCCTGCTGCACGG
Source organism: Acidobacteriaceae bacterium (assembly GCA_049280995.1). Lineage (GTDB taxonomy): Bacteria > Acidobacteriota > Terriglobia > Terriglobales > Acidobacteriaceae > Silvibacterium. The sequence goes on along the minus strand of JBAPRH010000064.1, from coordinate 75,337 downwards.
CGAAGGCTGGCTGCAGGAGCAAGGGCAATACCAGCGCTAACGCGATCAATCTTTTCAGGAAGTTTTGCATTTGCTTTACCGCCTCCGTGCAACTTAAATGCTTCTATCATAAATTCGCGCGCAAGCCGCAACCGGAAGATGCAGGTTTTCTTCGTACCGCTTACATCGACCGACACGTACCGCGCCCGCTGGTATGGAGTACGAGGAGGGGTCGAGTGAAGCTTTTAATGAAGTTCAATCTGGTGTTGATCATCGTGCTCGGAGTGGGCGTGTACCTCATTTCTCAACACGCTTACGATTTCCTGATGGCTAATGCCAGAGAGCAGGTAGTTGCCCAAGCGAAATTGATGGGGGCCAGCGCAACCGCCTATTTCAATTACACAGCCAACCAGGTGAGTCCAGTTCTGGAAAAGACCCCTGAGCACCGAAACACTTTTTTACCACAAACGATACCGTTCTATGCGGTCAACACCACGTTCAAATTGCTGCGCTCTTCGTATCCTGATTATTCTCTGCGGGAGACGGCGTTGAACCCTCTCGATCTGGACAACCGGGCCGAGGATTGGGAGGTGGACTTGATCAACTACTTCCGTAATAATCCGGGGCAGAGTGAGCGCTCGGGCGAACGTGAAACGCCCATCGGGCGCATTCTGTTTGTGGCGGACAAAATTACCGCCGACGCAAGCTGCGTGCAATGCCATGGCAGTCCCGCGACCGCACCCCTGGCGATGGTTCGTCACTACGGGCGGGACCATGGATACGGATGGAAGGTAAACGAGGTCGTGGGCGCCCAAATCGTCTCCGTACCGATGTCCGTTCCAATTGCAATGGCAAAAAAAGGATTCCAACACCTGCTGATCGGCCTGGGGGCGATTTTTCTGCTCACCATCATTCTTATCGACATTGCGATGTATCTGGTTGTGATCCGCCCGTTGCGGCGAGTCTCAAAGAATGCGGACATGATCAGCAAAGGAGAAATCGACCTGCCTCCGCTGGAGATCAAGGGCAGGGACGAAATTGCCGAGGTTACGGCATCCTTCAACCGCATGCACACCAGCCTGATTAAGGCATTTGAGATGCTTAACGGCTGACCATGCTACTGCCTTTTCGACCGGAGAAAGGCGGCGCGGTCGGTGGCGGAGGTAATTTGCCTGGCAGCCTCGCGATAGATGGAGTCAGAATCGTCGAATTGCGCCGCCAGTTTTTTGACGACGAATTTGGCGACCGGGCCGATGTAGACAGCGAGCTTGCGCGTAATCTCCTCCAGTGGGAGAGCCTGCAAATCGCTTTGTGACGGCGACTTATGCTGCGCTGATCCGGTGGAGGCGCGCAGAGGGACGGCGACCGGTTGCGCGGCTGGCAGCGTAACCTGCGTGTTGCATGTATGGACAGCCGCCTGGGCCTGGATGGCGTGCAGGAAATCCGCAGCCGAGGGAAACCGCTGCGCCGGGTCCTTTGCCAGGGCACGAACGGTGATATCGGAGAGTGCGCGGGGAAGGCCGGGAGCGATCTCGCAGGGGGGCGCGGGCACGTTCTGCACATGGGCCATCATCACTTCATAGACGGTCGAGCCGGTTATGGGAAGACGGCCGGTCAAGGATTCATAAAGCACCACGCCGAGCGAGTAAATGTCGGACTGCGGGGTTGCTTTCCCGCCGCTCACCTGTTCGGGCGAAATATAGTTGACGGAACCCAACAGTTGACCGGATTGGGTGAGATCAGCGGAGCGGGCTGTGAGGGCGATGCCAAAGTCGAGCAACTTCACAACGTTATCGACCGTGATCATGATGTTCTGAGGTTTGATATCGCGATGTACGACGCCGAGATGATGCGCGTACGTCAGCGCCAGCAGGACCTGCGCGATATAGTCCAGAGTCTGGGACAGCGTGATGGAGGTCTTGAGGCGTAGATTGCGTAGCGTCTCGCCCTGGATCAGTTCCATGATCATGGCAAGCTGATTTTCGTAATAAAAGGCGGTGTGAAGCGCCGCGATATTTACATGGTTCAGCGCCGCGAGAGTCTGAACCTCGCGGCGGAATCGCTCCACCATTTCCGGCGTGCCCGATTGGTCCGCCTGCATGATCTTCATAGCTTCGTGCCGCTGCGAGATGAGGTGCTTTACCTCATACACAACGCCAAGACCGCCCGCACCGAGCCTGGCCACGATTTCGTAATCACCGATTGCTTGACCGGGTCCTGGTTCCATAGGCTGAAGCAACTTTCGGCCCTCTGATTGAAAGCCAATACTTCGGAATCATAGCTCTCCTTGCCAAAATTCGTCGCGCCTGTTGCTGTGGCCCTGCTTTCGGAGAGCCAATTTGAAGGTTGTCCGCAGTGCTCATTCGTCGCGCAGACCATCATTTCCACAGCTTCCACAATTCGCCCGGTATTTCCACACAGAATATTCACTCAGACCCCTTGCGCTCGCGCGGAAACGGGCGCATTCTACAAAACAACGGAGGAGAAATCTTCCAGGAGAAGAGAGTCGAAGGGGGCTGTCAGGCGGGTCCGGCGACGGAATCCGTCAGCGATCAGGAAACTGAAAGCCGCGCAACGTTCGGGCAACCGGACGCGGCGGGACAGACCAGAGAAGCTCTTGCATCAGGCGTCGCAGCGAAAGTAGCCGGGAACCGCGGGTTATGCCCACAGCCTCCCGGAAAACCCGAGGCGACAAGTCCATGCGATCCGGACCCGATTCCGGATCTTCGACAAATCGGACAGGAAGGGTGGGTTCTCGCAAGAGGATTCGCCCTTTCGCTTTTGGCGGCGAAATCTCTGACCGGAGAATCGGATCGTACCGCCGGATACTCCTGAGAAACCGCTTGGCGTGTACCCTGAAGGCATGACTTCGCACGACCTAACTCTGACCGGGCGGTACATTCGTTTGGAACCGCTGGGCCGCGAGCATATTGAAGCCCTCTCCGCCGCCTCCGCCGCGCTCGACCCTGCCATGATCGACCCTGCCATTTATAGCTGGACCGTTGTCCCGCAGGGCATTGCCGAAACCACCCGCTATGTTGAGACTGCACTCGATTGGTGCGACGCCGGAACTGCGATACCCTTCGCCGTGGTTCGCTTGCGAGATGAAACCGTGATCGGCACTACGCGCTACTGGAACATCGAGCGGTGGCTGTGGCCTGAAGGCCAGACGCGCCACGGTAACTCATTTCTGGACGTCTGCGAAATCGGCTACACGTGGTATACCCGCTCCGCGATCCGCACCGCCGCGAATACCGAGGGCAAATACCTCATGTTGCAGCACGCGTTTGAGACGTGGCAGGCGCTGCGCGTGTGCCTGCACGCCGACTCGCGCAACCTGCGCTCGCAGGCGGCGATGGAGCGCATCGGGTTCAAACGCGAAGGCGTGCTCCGCGCCCACAAACTTGCCGCCGACGGCGTTGCACGCGATTCGTTTCGGTATTCCATGGTTGCCGCCGAGTGGCCGGAGGCGAAGCAGCGGCTGCTAGACCGTTTGCAGGATCGTTTGCAGCGGCAATGAACGGCTTTACCCTGTGCCCTTTCCGCTTTACCCTAGACGTATGCCTCAACTGATGAAAAGCTCGAACCCGGCTCTGAACGGTAAGGTCTTCCAGGGCCAACCCTTTGCCGCTGACCGGCCCATGACGCTCGACGGCACGGTGAACAAAACTGGAATCCTGCTGCTATGCTCAGTCGCAACGGCCGCGTTTGCGTGGCACACCTTCATGCAGACGCACAACGCCGCTGAGCTTTCCGGGATGCTCTGGATCGGGCTGATTGGCGGACTGATTTTTGCCGTTGCGACCATCTTCAAGCAAACCTGGGCCCCTGTGACCGCGCCGATTTATGCGCTGCTAGAGGGCCTGGTGCTCGGCAGCCTCTCCGCGGTGCTGGAGCTGCGCTTCCCCGGAATTGCAATGCAGGCGGTGGGCATGACGTTCGGCGTGATGTTCGTCATGCTGCTCCTCTATCGCTCCCATATCATTCCCGTCACGCAGAAGCTGCGGCTGGGCATTGTCGCGGCTACCGGGGCAATTATGCTTTTCTACGTTGCCGAAATGCTGCTTGGCTTCTTCGGATTCCACTTCGGAGCGATCAACGGCTCGGGTCCTATTGGCATTGGCTTCAGCGTGGTTGTGGTTGCGGTTGCTGCTTTCAATCTCATTCTGGACTTTGACTTTATCGAGAGAGGCGTCCAGACCGGTGCTCCTAAATATATGGAGTGGTACGGAGCCTTCGGCCTGATGGTTACGCTGGTCTGGCTGTATCTGGAAATCATCCGGCTGCTGGCTAAACTGCGGGACTAACGCAAGCCAGCATTCAGCGATCAGGAAAAAGCCCAAGCCGCCGTCGGCTTGGGCTTTTTCATCGGCTTTAATTTTCTTCTCCCAAAGGGCACGCCGCGCCTCAAGGTGGAGCTTTGACCTACTTTTTCGATAACTCCATAACTTCCGAGCCGGCCAGCAGGAAAGCTCCCACCCCGTAGGCGTAACTCGATGTTGCCGAGTATGCGCCAGGAGCGGCTCCGATGGGCTGGATGCAGCCAAGGCGTCCGTCTTCGTAGACATGGCTTAGCAGCCCGGCCCAGCCTTTTTTCACCACCGGGAGATATTTCCTGCGGTCGAGGAGTTTGTGATTGATTCCCCAGGCCAGCGCATAGACGAAGAAGCCTGAACCTGAATTCTCGGGCAGTGGATAGGCCTGTTTGTCCAGCAAACCGGGGCGCCACAGCCCGTCTTTCCCCTGAATTTGGGCCACGCGCGCGGCCATTTGCTGGAATTGCTCGACGTATTTGGTGCGAGTGGGGTAATTCTCCGGCATCTCGTCGAGCACGCGCGCCAGGCCGCCCATCACCCATCCATTACCGCGGGACCAGAACAGCTTCTGGCCGTTGGGCTCGTGCTTGGCAAGGAAGGTGGCGTCACGGGAGAACAAATGCTCCTGCGGGTCATAGAGCAGGTTGGAAGTAATCCACCACTCCTTGTCCATGTAGTTCAGGTAGGCGATGTCATGAGTGGCGCCGTAGAGCCGCGCCCACACCGGAGGGGCCATGAAGAGCGCGTCACACCACCACCACACCGGCTTGGCCGGGTTGTCCGGCTGCTTCATCAGCGCGTTGAACTGTTCTTCGACAGGGATGATCATCCGCGGCTCGCTGTAGTCGCGAAAAAGCCCAAGATAAGTCTGCGCTACGGCCTGATCGTCGGCGTGGGCCTTGCGCGGGCCGGTCGTCCAATTGAAATGGTTGCCCATGTCGAGCATGGCCTGCTCGTACTCAGGGTCGGGCAGGGCTTTGGCGGCGGCCATGTATCCGGCGTAGAGCGCGGCGAATGTCCAGTCGCGACTGAAATAGGGTTTGGAGCGGGCCATTTCCCAGTCCCCCACTTTGCGCATGGCCGCAGCCACGTCGGAGCCGCGCAGCGCGGGCGACAGATGCGCCAGGGGAGGCGCGGATTCGAGAGAATCTCCCACGCCGTGGTTTGCAGCGAGACTCAGAGAGGAGTCGGGGGCGGCGTTGTGGTGTGGGATGGTCTGGCCATTGAGGCCGGGAGAGGCGACAAGGACGAGAGCGGCAGCGGCAGCAACGAATTCCGAACGCATGGATCTCCTGCAAAGAGCGATGGTGTGGCAAAACCATCATAATCGTCCGGCAAACCAGGTTGGCCCTGATTTCTCCCTTCCGTACCGAATACCGGGAAACTGCGCCCCCTGTGTCAACTTCCTCTGCCCACTGAACGTCTCTATCCGCGGGATCCTTGTCCGGTACTACAGATACTGCAGAAATCTGATGTAACATAAACCCTAATTAGCTGGAGTCACGGTCTGCGAAAGGTTCAACTACTGTTCTGGCTCGTACTGCTGCCGCTTCTGGCCGCGCCGTCGGCGCACGCAGCGAGCGCACGCAGCGCCCATGTGGCTTCAGCACGGGCTTTGGCTCAGGCAGCGCGAGGCAAGCCCACGCGGCGCAATGCGATATTTCCTTGCGAAGCCGCGCTTTTCAGGTCGAGTTTTCAAAATCCGGACAATGACGAAGTTCCCGCTCCCCACCAACGGGTGCGACGCCGCGCACTGAAACACGATTCGTTCCGGATTGAGCCTGTGTTTCTCCAAGTCGCTCTTCTCCGCGACGATCCGGACGGGAACTCCTCGTTCTCCGCTCGCCAGCCCGGCGGACGTTCACCACCTTCCCTCTAAGCCCTTCTCTACTGCTGCCTCCGATCCTGACGCGAGTTTGCTCAGGATCGACACTCGTTGTGTCTTTCGGAGCTTCTGTAAGCCATTTTGCAATGTGATCCGGGCCGCTTACACAGTGGGATTCACAGGATCGGTGTCCCCCCCAGGGGAGCACCGGAAGGATTCCTTAGGAAAGTGTTTGAGCACATGCTCCCTTATCGAAGAAACGGGCTCGCCGCTGCCGCGGTTGCAGCTTTTTGGCTGGCGGGCCTGGCGGCCGTTGGGCAACAGACCGCCGCGCCAGCCGTCAACGTGAAAGAGTTCACGGTGCAGGAGGCGGTGGACTACGCTCTGGCCAATTATCCGGCGGTACGCGCCGCGCTTGAGCAGTACAACGCTGCGCAGGCCGGAGTGGGTCTGGCACGGACCAATTATCTGCCGCGGCTCGATGGCGTGTGGCAGGGAGATCGAGGATCGCGGGAAAGCGTGCTGGGCGTGCTGCTGCCGCAGAGCCCCAATATTCTGACCGGAACGCAGGGGAGCGTGACGCCCCATGCGTACCGGCCCTTCTGGACCTCCGGTGCGGGGTTTCTGCTCTCGTGGGAGCCGTTTGATTTTGGCTATCGCGGGGCGCAGGTCCGCTCCGCGCGAGCCACTGAAAATCGGGTGCGAACGCAGGTGGCGGTGACTCGCCTTGGAGTGGCCGCCGCGGTGGCCGAGGCGTCGCTGGCGGTTCTGGCGGACGAGCAGCGGGTAAGCGCGAGTCTGGCCGACGTAAACCGCAGGCAGGTCTTCGCGAAGTCGGTTCATGCGCTGGTGGACGCACATCTGCGCCCGGGTGCGGACGCCTCGCGCGCTGAAGCCGAACTGGCGGCGGCGCGGACACGGCTGATTCTGGCGCAGCAGGACAGCGAGGTGGGCAGCGTGGCGCTGGCGGAGACGCTTGGCCTCGCAGGCTCGAATGTGCGGATCACGCCGGGGCCGTTTCTTCAGATCCCTCCCGACCAGGCGCAAGCCGCGGCCTCGCTTGAGGATCATCCGGTGGCGGTGGCGCAGCAGGAGCGGATTGAAGAGGAGAAGGCGCGGATCAGCGTTCTGAATCACTCTTACGCACCTCGTTTCACGACAGAGAGCCTGATTTCAGCGCGCGGCAGCGGTCAGACTTCTACCGGAGACGTCAGGCCGGGGCTGAATGGACTGGGATTTGATGTTTACAACTGGGAGGCCGGGCTTACGGTTTCAATGGACCTCACCAGCATGTTTTCCATCCACGAACGGAAGAAGGTAGAGGTCGCGAACCGCCGCAGCGCGGAGGCGACGTATACACAGACGATGCAGATTCTGACCGGCCAGCAGCAGACCGCGTTGGCCGAGCTGGACGGCGCTCGCCGCGTGGCTGAAAACACTCCGACGGAACTGGCAGCTTCGCAGCAGAGCGAGCAGCAGGCGCTGGCGCGCTTCCACGCGGGACTGGGAACGATTGTGGATGTGGCCGAGGCGCAAGGCCTGCTGGCACAGGCCGAAATGGACGACTCGCTGGCGCGGCTCAGCATCTGGCGCGCGCTCGCGGAACTGGCCGCAGCCAATGGCGACCTGACTCCCTTCCTCAACACCGCCAGCAGCATGGCCCAGAAAGGGCACTAATTTATGTGGCTCGTACATGCCGCCCTGCGGCGTCCCATTTCCGTACTGGTCGCGTTCATCGCGGTCGCGCTCTGCTCGATTCTCGCCATCACGCGGATGCCGGTGGACATTTTTCCGAACCTCAACCTGCCGATTATTTATGTGGCGCAGCCCTATGGCGGCATGAGTCCGGCGCAGATGGAGGGATACCTCACCTATTATTACGAATCGAACTTCCTTTATATTTCAGGCCTCGAAAGCGTGGAGTCGAAGTCGGTTGAGAACTTCGCGCTGCTGAAGCTGTCTTTCCGTTCGGGCACCGACATGAACCAGGCGCTCTCGCAGACCGTGGCTTACATTGAGCGTGCGCACGCCTACATGCCCGCCGGAACAGTTCCGCCGTTTGTTTTGCGCTTTGACGCCGGCAGCGTTCCCGTGGGGTATGTGGTCTTCCGCAGCAAGACGCACAGCGTGGATGAGTTGCAGGACCTGGCGCTCAATCGCGTGCGCCCGCTGTTCACAACGCTGCCCGGCGTTTCTTCGCCGGCGACGTTTGGAGGCAGCTCGCGGACCATCGTCATCCATGTGGACCCCGATAAGCTGAACAGCTATCGCATGTCCACCAGCGAAGTGGTGAAAGCACTGCTCGCGGGCAACACCATCGCACCCGCAGGCGATATCCGAACCGGCAACCTCGATCGCATCACGCCCATGAACGCGGTTGTGTCGAACATTCAGGACCTGGCGAATCTCCCGGTTCGCACCGGCTCCGGGCCGACTGTATTCATGCGCGATATCGGCACGGTCGAGGACAGCAGCGACATCTCGCTGGGCTACGCGCTGGTGAACGGACGCCGCACGGTTTATTTGCCGGTAACGAAGCGCGCGGATGCTTCGACGCTGGACGTGGTGAAGGAAGTAAAGGCCAGCATGGGCCGCTTTGCCAACGCGCTACCACCCGATGTTCAGGTCAGCTATGAGTTCGACCAGTCCGGCCGCGTGAGCAGTGCGCTGGCGTCGCTGGTGTGGGAAGGCGCGATCGGGGCGTTCCTCACCGGGTTGATGGTCTTTCTGTTTCTGCGGGAATGGCGCAGCGCATTCATCGTAACTGCCTCGATTCCCTTCGCGCTGGTTGCGGCCGTGGTCTGCCTGTGGCTGGTGAATCAGACGATCAACATTATGACCCTGAGCGGGCTTGCGCTGTCGGTCGGCATTCTGGTGGACATGGCGATGGTGGAGATTGAAAACGTTCACCGCAACCTGCAGTTGACCGACAATGTGCCCCGGGCCGTGCTCGAGGGCACGCGCGAGACGCTCATGCCGCGCTTTCTGGCCATGCTCTCCATCCTGGCCGTATTTGTGCCGTCGTTTCTGATGGTGGGCATGACGCGCTCTCTCTTTGTGCCGCTGTCGCTGGCGGTGGGCTTCGCCATGATCGCCTCGTATATACTCTCCAGCACGTTTGTTCCCGTGCTCTACATCTGGATGAACCGCCGGATGCATCGCAGCGCGGAGGAAAGCTCGGGACGCAGCCGCTTCGACCATTTCCGCGACCGCTATACCGCACTGATCGTGAAGCTGATCAACCGGCGCAGGCTGTTGATGGGGGTCTATCTCGCGGGCTGTGCCGCCATCATTCTGATTGTCGGACCGCAGCTTGGGCGCGAGATTTTTCCACATACTCCGGAGACGCAGTTCCAGTTGCGCATGAGGGCGCCCGCCGGCACGCGCATTGAAGTGACGGAGCAAACCGCCTTGAAAGCTCTTGAGGAAATCAAGCGGCTGGCAGGCCCCGGCAACGTCGAAATCAGCGTCGGCTATGTCGGGACGTATGCTCCGAGCTATCCCGTCAATCTTATTTACCTGTGGACCAGCGGGCCGCAGGAGGCGGTGCTTCGGGTGCAGCTGAAAAAGAGCGCCGATATCCGAATTCCGCAGCTCCAGGAAAATCTTCGCCATGTTCTGGCGCGCGACTTCCCCGACACGGCCTTTACCTTCGAGTCCGGAGACATCGTGGACCAGATCATGGATTTCGGTTCGCCCACCCCGATTGAAGTCGCCATCCACGGGTTCAATCTGGCTGCCGATCATGCTTATGCCGAGCGTGTGCGGCTTGAACTGGCGAAGCTCGATCATCTGCGCGACCTGCACTATGCGCAACCGCTCGAATATCCCAGCCTGAATATTGACATCGACCGGGCGCGGGCCGGGCAGCTCGGGCTGACTGTGGATCAGATTGCGCGATCGGTCGAAACCGCGACCTGGTCCAGCCGCTTCGTTTCCCGTAACTTCTGGCAAGATCCTTCGACGGGCATTGGCTATCAGGTGCAGGTGGAGGTTCCGCAGAGCCAGATGAAGTCGCTGGATGACCTTGCCAGCATTCCTCTGGTGAGCGGCGGCGCGTCCAGCCATCCCAATCTTGGAGATGTTGCGCACCTTTCGTATGGGCAGGTCACCGGCGAATTTGACCGCTACGATATGCAGAGAATGATCTCGCTGACGGCGAATGTGGAAGGCGAAGACCTGGGCCGTGCCGCCAATCAGGTTGAGGCTGCGATTCAGCGCGCCGGGCCCCCCCCGCGCGGCGTTGAGGTGCATGTTCGCGGGCAGATTGCACCGATGACCCAGACCTTTCACGATCTAACCATCGGGCTGCTCTTCGCGGTGCTGGCCATCTATCTGCTGCTGGCGGCCAACTACCAGTCTTTGCGACTGGCGCTGGTGGCCATCTCCACCACTCCGGCGGTGGTGTGCGGCGTCGTGCTGATGCTTTTCATCACCGGGACCACGCTCAATCTGCAATCGTTTATGGGAGCCATTATGGCGCTCGGCGTTTCGGTGGCGAACTCAATCCTGCTGGTCACGTTTGCGGAGAGCCACCGGCGCGAAGGTGACAATTCCTCTACTGATGGCGCGATTTTCGGCGGCGGGACACGGCTGCGGCCCATTCTGATGACCAGCGTGGCAATGATCGCCGGGATGGTTCCGATGGCGCTCGCGCTGAGCGAGGGTGGACACCAGACCGCGCCGCTGGGACGAGCGGTAATCGGCGGTTTGGCTGCTTCCACGATTGCGACGCTGTTCATTCTGCCCGCTATTTTCTCGACGGCCCAGGAACGGGCACCGAAAACCTCGGCGTCGCTCGATGTCACCGACCCACACAGCCCCTACGCTTCGCTTTGAGGCGGCTTGAAGGAGAATCCAAATGACGATAGAACGCACAACACGCACCCTGTTTCGACGGATTGCTCCGGCAGCTTTGCTCGCGGCCGCCGCCTTCGCCGCCGCTGGATGCAGCGGCGGCAAGACCTCCGCGGCTGCTGTTTCGCAAGCCGTGCCGCCTACTTCGGTTGATACCGTGCGTGTCGTTTCGCAACGTCTCGACATGACCATCAGCCTGCCCGGCGAACTACAGCCATTCGAGGAGGTCCGCGTGTTTCCTCGCGTCAGTGGTTTCGTGAAATGGATCGGAGTGGACCGCGGCTCGCTGGTAAAGCAGGGCCAGCTAATTGCGGTTCTGAGCGCGCCCGAAATCCTCGCGCAGAAGGCCGAAGCTCAGGCCAAGCTGCTGAGCACGGAAAACCAGCGCATCGCCGGCGAGGCCAAGCTCGTCGCCGACCAGAGCACATATCAACGGCTCAAGGCCGCCTCCAATACTCCCGGCGTCATCTCCGACGAGGAGCTGGAGACGGCCGAGAAAGCCGCGGAAGCCGACCGCGCGCGGGTTGTGGCGCTGCACAATACGGCGGACGCGGCCCGCGCCAATCTTAGCTCCGCCGTCGAGATGGAGAGCTACCTGCGGATCACGGCCCCGTTTGATGGTGTGGTGACGAAGCGCAATGTGCATCCGGGTGCGCTGGTCGGGCCAGGGTCTGGAACACAGCCTTCGATGCTCCGAATCGAGGAGGTTTCGCATCTGCGCCTCGTCGTTGCCGTTCCGGAAATCTACGTGGCGGGCATCCAGAAGGGAGCGAAGGTGGACTTCACAGTGCCGGCGTTTCCCGGACGCACCTTCAGCGGGACGGTGGCGCGCCTGGCCGACTCGATGGACGTGGCGACGCGCACCATGCCCGTCGAAATGGACGTCTGGAACCCCGGTTCAGAGCTGCATTCGGGCATGTTCCCTGAAGTGCTGTGGCCCGTGCACAGGCCGCAGCCGACGCTGTTCGTTCCGGAATCCGCTGTGGGCCGCAATATGGAGCAGAGCTACGTGGTACGCATCCGCGACGGACGCGTTGAGCAGGTGGGCGTGAAGACTGGCGGGACGGTCGGCAGCCTGACCGAGGTATTCGGCGATCTTAAGGCCGGGGATGAAATTGCCCTGCACGCAACCGAGGACCTGCGGCCCGGGACAGCGGTGTCCGCCCACCCGATTGCGACGGTTGCGGGCAGCTAAGCTGTTGGACTGGATGGTGGGGCGAGAAAAGCCGAAAACATGCGACTTATTGCAGCGCTGCTACGTTATTAACTGCAGGAGGCGCCAGATGTTCTCCAAGATTCGCAGGCCCCTATGTATTGTATTGTCCAGTCTTCTGCTTCTTACTCCGGCGCTGGCCGCCCAACAGACGGACTCCGGCGCCGCACCGGTTCCGCCGCAGCTTCTCGATGCGCACAGGGTTTTCGTGGCCAACGGCGGGGGCAGCAGTTATTTTGAGCTGTTCAGTGGCGGCCCCAATCGCGCATACAACACCTTCTACAAGGAACTGAACCGAATGCGCCAGTACGAGTTAGTCAGTTCCCCGGGGCAGGCGGATTTGATCTTCGAGATTCGCGCTGTTGCTCCAGCGGTCTCCGGCCTGAACGACACCGTTTCCTACAACCCACAGGCAGTTCTTACGATCCGCGACCCAAAGACGAACGTGGTGCTGTGGACGGAGAGCGCGAATATCCGGTCCTTCGGAACGAAGCAGCGGCGCGACCGGCAGTTCGACCAGTCGGTGGCGGTGCTGGTCGACAAGCTGGCGGTGGTGACGGGCCGGCCGCTGACAGAGGCGCAGACGAAGGCTATTGCCGGGAACTCGAAGATACCCACCGGGGAAAAAGTGCTCATTGTGTCAGGGATCGTGGGCGCCACCGCGATGGCAGCCTGGGGGATTCACAGGATTAGTAACCCGCCCCAACTGACTCCTCCGCCCGTGCCAACGCTGCCGTGAGGACAATCAGGGTCCGTAGTCTGGAATTTCTTAAACACTTAAAGCCTGTTATGGTGGCGCAGTAGGATTCGTATCGAATGATAAGCCTTTCATTATCAATAGTATTTAAATGCCGTCACCGAGTATGCCCCCAAATGTACCCCCACCATGACGCTGCTAGGCTACCTTTTCCGCTTTGATACAGCATCCTCCGGCGATCCTCAGACTCCGTGGAATTTACTTGGAAGTTGTCCGGGGTGGGGGGTGAGGAAGGGCGTGGACGCCTTTTTGCCGGTTGGATTCTCACTGGATTTGGAAAAGAAGCGCAGACCTTGCGCGCCGGAAGAGTGCCTCGCAAAAGGGGGTGGGGTGGCATTCGACGCGCGCCACGGGAGTCCACCAGCGCAAACAGCATTTTTTTATTCTGCGATGTTGGCAGAAAACGGCAATCGAGTTAGTTGTCCGGGCTGGGGGTGTTGAAACGGCTGATACCCCATTTTCGCTGTACGCTACCGCAACAGGTAATGTGCAATAGACCTTTTCAAGATTGCCCCAAGAGTTCCAAGACGATTTTATCGATCTTGGACTCCCGTTCGGCGATCTGTTCTGCGGCGAATGGTTCATCCGCTGCGATGATCTTGTCAGCGAGACGAAGCATCTCCGTGACGAACTCTCTGCCCGTCGGGGGAGCAATCGGGACCTCCCTCAAAGACTGCTCTGTGACCTGATAGGAACCCTTTGGCGTGGGTTGCCTCCCCTCAGTGAGCGCCTTCGTTGCGACGGTGCTGTTGAGAAAACACAGGCAGTAAGTCAGTAACTCAGTGCGCGTTGCTTCACGGCCAAGGCAAGAGTCCATCTGTTCGGCAAAGTCTTTCCAAGCTCGGTGAGTCTTGTCTGTGGGCTGAAGAAAGAGACAGGCATCATCCGAAAGATGGCCTTTCGTGTCCAGCGCAAATCGGGCAGCGCGAATCAATCTTGGCGAAAGAATTTTCTCTTTTGCCAGAGTGATACGAGCGTCTCTTGGCCAAATATACTCATACCACTCACGGTTGAATTTTCGGATATTTTTCTTCTTAAAAATCCGAGTCTCAAGTCTGCTGTAGTGCTCAACAAGATAACGCGCAGCATTAGGAAACTGGATCAATCCCAGTGCAATACGATGCTGCAAGAGCTTTGGAGCAGCGTCTTGATTGACTCCGGCTTTATGAACGATCTCGCGTTCCCATTCGTCAATTTGGATGTCGAAATCCAGCGCATCCTCAAGGCCGATCCCGGTCACACGCTTTGCGAGCTTTTTGTCGCCCAGTTTCGCAGTCTCTATGGTGAACGCCGGGACATAGTTCTTATCTCGTTTGCGATAGGGATAAAACAGCACCAAGTTGCGCCATGCAACAGACCATCGCTCCAGGCTTTTAGTCTTGATGGCGCGATGTACTAGCGATTTTTCGAGACGCAGTTCATCGGCCACTTTTTCATCGAGCAGGAAGACTTCAAGGCAGCCGCCTGGTGTCACACCCTGCCGGACCTCCAGCAACTCAGCCGCAGTGTACCAACCCGCGTTCATCGAACTGGATTGCCGCGCTGGTGAGAGATTCCAGCGGCTCTTGGCTGTTTCCTTCAACTCGGATTGAGATACGATGCCGCCTTCGGCAAAGGAGAGTTGGGTTGAAGTGCGGGAATCCTGGATTGACGCTGCAATTCTATTGATGGTCTGCGCCACGTACTGCTGGCGTTCGGCAGGACTCTTATCCGGCAAATCACCTTTCCGCTTGGAGAGAATGGCAATTAGTTCCGACTGCTCGGCAGGATGAGATTTCTTTGCAACTGTAATGCACGGCGCGTTCATGGCCTTGAAGAAAAGGTGCCCAAATGGATTGAGATCGACGATCCACGAAAGGGTTGAATTGTGGGCAAGAAGCGTTCTCAGGCCTGCGGCCCATTCCTTTTCCAAATAGGTTCCCTGGGTAATCAGCGCAAATTCACCGCCGTCTTTGAGAAGCCGGAGGCTACGCTCCATAAACAGGCCGTATACGTCGTACTTACCCTGGGCAGCACTCGGATAGCTTTTCTTAAAGGTCTGCTTCTTCTTGGTGTCGTAGACAGGAGCCAACTGCCCTTTAAGTACGCCGCCCCAGGGTGGATTTCCGAATACCCGATCAAATTTGGTTCGGATGATTTCTTTATACCGGTCGAATGCGTCTTCTGTGCGTTGAACGCGAGAGTTCATCTGCGCAAACATAGGGAGTTGTTCTTTGGGCTCGTCGCTCGGGGGTTCGAGGGTATCCCATGCAAAAATGTTGAGATCAACCAGGAATTCTGGGTCGTCTCGTCTTGCGCGAACGTAAAGGTTCAGCACCGCGAAGAGGACGTTCAGCGTTGTGAGAAAGCTTGCGAAAGGGTGAAGATCGACCGCATTTGTATTCTTGGAGACGATGCGGAGCGTTGCCTCCAGCTTTTGGAGATTTTGACTTGTTCCGGGAGAAGAGTTCCTCGTGGCAGGGCATCGGCTTACTTAGGTGAGTTAAGAGCCTGCCCAAAGCCGTGGTAACGAACGCTCCACTTCCGCATGAGGGGTCGATGAAAGAAAGTTTGCAGAGTCCCTCGGTGCCGCTTGTGTACTCCGCCAAGTCGAGCACAAGATTGACCAAGGGTTCCGGGGTGTAGAACCCGCCAAGCCGCTGGCGTTCATCTTCCGGCAGGTAATTCTCGTAGAGGTTCCGCCAGATATCGACATCTACTCCCTTGAATGAGTACCGGTTCATTCGTTGGAGCATCGCACTATTGAGTCGCTCAAATTCTTCGTCCTGTGGCAAGAGCCAAGCTCGCTGCGCATTTGTGAGGCCGGGCCTGTATTCCGGCTTCACCATCCACCAGTCGAATTCGCCCAGGATGTAGATTGAAGGGAGAAACGACTGCATTCGGCTGCGGACAGATTCGAGCGCTTCCGTAGCAGGAAACGCCCTGCCAAGAACGCTGGCTTGCCGCGCGGACAAAATTTTGGTAAACGCAGTCCCAGTGAGGTATGGGTCGAATACGCTCTCATCCTCGCCGACGCGATAGAGCAGGGCTCTGGCCAATTGAACGTGCGCCGTCTGTGCGCAAAGTTGTCTGATGTATGGCTCAAAGATTGGCCAAAGGGCCTTGGCCACCATCTCTTCGTTCGATCTGGCCCGCTCAGACATGCCGAGGATGGACTCTGCGACCTGCTGCGCAATCGGCCCCTCAAAGCCGAAGGCCTTAAAGCATTCGAGGAGATTCTGAGTATTTGCGCCCTCGGAGCGCAGGGTTTCGCAGACCGTCTCAGCGAGCTTATTCGGGGTAATGCGAAGAGATTCGCTGCTCCATCGCGAGTAGACAGCGTTGGCGACCGATTGTGCATCCTCGCCCGCGAGACCTTGGCGCAGTCCGTGAAAGAGGCCGTTGAAATATGCCAAAAACTCGGAGATGGAGGCTTCCAGATCGGAGGTGAGCCTCATCAACGCGGTTTGTATGAACGGCTCATCTTTGGAGACCCTGTAGCGGTATCCCTCGGGCAAGAGTACCTTGCCGTGATAACGGAGCGGCTCAAAGAAGCTATCTGCTGCGACCGGCCCGACGGTGGAGAGTTCGAAGTGTGCATCTTCGAGCACCGATGCTACGCCGTCCCGATGTTCGATCAAATATCTTTCCCAATCATTGCCGCTTGTAAAGATTGCGTAGCGCAGTGTTGGGAAGGCTGAAAGCCGCTTTTCGAAATCGCGGCGCTCTTTGACAGAAGCTTTGTGATAGGGAGTCTTGGTTTCGATAGTTATTACGGGCAGACCTGAGTCATCTCGCAAGATCAGGTCAAACCGTTCGCCCTGGACAACGGATCTGCCCGGCCAGTCCAACAAGTCACTGAAGAATTCTGTAGCTAACCAAAGGCGAAATCGTCTCTCTCCGCCTTCGCCGGGAAAGTTGACCTGTTCCCCGGTTGCCTCACAGCGCCGAAGGATTTCTCGTAGGCGATCAATCAAATCAGTACCGGGAGCGTGCTCAGGTTTTTTCGACATAGTGGTTGCAGTTCTGCGGTCTCAACCCGGGATCGGCGCATGTGCTTGCAAATTGCGCTATTGTTGAGTACAGCAACATCCTACTATGTCCAAGAGCAGCGAGGGTTTGCGCTCGATGGTGAGGGGATATGGGCCGTCACTACTCTACGCGGGATTTCTTCCGGCAGATGCCGAACCGGCTGTTGGCGCGTTATTTTGCCGCGCGCGCCGTGCTGGCCGAAGTGGACTTTGCCGCGCTGAAGGAAACCAAGCCGGACGATCTGTTTGCGGCATGGCTGGAGTTACCGGAAGACAAGCGCAACGCGATGGATGCCGAGTTGCGCGAGATTCACGCCATGAGTTGCGTAAAGGGCTGGTGTGCGATTCGGGATGAAGCGCAGTGGCAGATGCGAGATAACCCAGAGTTATTAGCGGAGTTCATGGAGAAGTTATCGGCGCTGGCCGGTCATAGCGAGCGGGCGATGATTGCGTTTCTGGAACACAGAGAATACTGGCCGGGCGCAATGCTCTTCTGTCACGCTGATACCTTGCCCTACTGGCGCAAGCGGAAGGGACTGCCGCACCAGCCAGCATCTGTCCATGAAGAAGGCCGCAAGACATTGGCCGATGCAATCCGCAATTACTTTCACCGGACGGAAGGACGCGGAAGGAATTGTGTGGTGGAAACGTTACGCCGGGGTGAACTGGATTACTTCTTTGCCTACCCGGAAGACTACTCGCAGCAAAGTGTGGAATGGGTGGGCGAGACGTTTGAACGCAGACCACATAATCCCGCCTTTGAAGTGATTTATGTGTACTCGGAGAAGGATGGGACGCTGGACCTGAATTGTCGCGGCGCACACAAGGCAGACGAGCCGCTGCAAGGAATGTTTGCGGCTGCAATTTTAGGTTTGCCCGAGTTGCCGCCTGACCCTGACGATACTCGCATTTATGACTTAAATCCGCTGCGGGAGCGCGGCTTTCAGTTTGACTATGACCCAGCCAGCGGGATTGAGAGCGTGGCAGTGAAGAAGCTGCGGCTGTCGGCTAAGTATGTGACGGGGGACCGCATCACGCTGGAAACGGACGCAGCCACCAGGCGTGAAGCCATCTACGATCTGCTGGACAAGGTGGGCCGGTCGGTTCCGCTGAATTTCTATAACGTGACGCTGGTGGAGCTGGCGGTGAAGGTGGCAACAAAGCCCGGCGAGAAAGCAAAATCGGTGGCGGTGCGGATTACCTATCCAAATTCGTGCTCGCTGAAGTATGACGATGTGGACCTGAGACTGCGCGACATGCTGGTGGCTTCAGGGATTGAACCCAGAGAGCCAACAGAAAGCATGGAATTGGCCGACGCGGCGACCGCTGAAGCATGACGCCGCTGGAGGCGCTGCTGGAACTGTTAGAGCGAGTGGGAGCGAGTGACGGTGCGGCAGTGCTGGTGAGCGAAGCGGAATTGAGCCAGTGGCCCGCAGAGGCCGTGCGGGAACTGAAATCGCAAAAGTTGCTTGTAAAGGCAAGCCCAGCAGTTAGCGTGGTCTGTCCCGGCTGTGAGCAGAAATGCACCATGCCGGTGTATACCGTGTTTGACGGGATGGGCAGGGCAGCCTCGTTTGCTGTCTGTGACAAGCGGGATGATATCAACCGAGTAGCTGTGCCTGCTGAATGCTTGCGGCAGTGGCGCTGCGGTGCGGAGGCCGTGGGCGCGTTTGTCGCGCAAAGCCTGGGGTTGCGGTCTGCGAGCCAGCGGAAGGCCGATACTGGGCTGTGGGAGCTTGGCGTTGTGCAAGGCAAGAAGCGCAGCCAGATGGTGTGCCTGCGAGCGGGCGATGCTTTGCAAGTGGTGGCGGGCCAGAATACCGTTCCATTGTCTGAAGTGGTGCGATTCACGGCACAAGGCTATTGCGTGGACGGGGAAGCCATCCGGCAAATAGTGGATGCCGCGACTACTGGAGATCCCCGCTATACCCCCAGCAACGCCCGGCGCGAGGCCCGCAAACTGGATACTCAATCCCTGTACGAGAGTTGGCAGAAAGAGTACCGGGCACTGAAAAAGCGCCGTCCTGAGATGTCCGCCGTGTGGCATTCGCAGCAGATTGCCAAGATGGACATTGCCGGTGGCCGCAGCGCCGACACAATCCGCAAACGCATGAAACGATAAAAAAGTTGGGCGGAATTATTTCGCCCAGCGTGCCACTCCTGCAAGCCCTTGTATTGCATGGCCCTCCGCCGATTTAGGGCTGGGCTGCTGGTGCTGCGCGCGTTCTTTCAATTTGCAAAACCACGCGAAAACATTGGAGATTCCTGACCGGCTCAGAGCGCCCATCGGGGTTTTATCGCCCAACGCGCACAATCACGCTGATTCCTGAGCGGTCCTGAATTGCTCAGGGAGAATCGACAATGACTCAAACAATCCTGCGGCTTCCCGCCGTAAAAGCGGCAACGGGCCTTTCTCGCAGCACGCTGTATCTTCGCATCGCACATGGAGTCCTGACGCATCCGGTGAGCCTGGGCGGGCGCGCCGTGGGGTGGCCTGCCAATGAAGTGGCGGCGCTCAACGCAGCTCGGATTGCCGGGAAGCCAGATGCGGAGATTCGCAAGCTGGTGGAGACTCTGGAGTCGGCCCGCAAGGCGACGGCATAGAGACGGGATAGTCTCATGCGCAAGCGCCGCCCCAATTACCGGCTCGTGAAAATCCATCGCAGCTATACGGTGGAAGAGGTTGCCCGCTTGTTCGGCACGCACAAGAACACTGTGCGCGCATGGGTGAAGGCGGGATTGCCAACCTGTGACGGCAGGCGCCCCACATTGATTCTTGGCCGCGACCTTGCCGCCTATCTTCAGGCACGCCGCACAAAGAACAAGCGGCCCTGCAAGTCCGGTGAAATTTACTGCGTTCGTTGTCGCGCGCCCAAATGCCCGGCCGGAGAGATGGCCGATTACCAGCCCAGCACAGAGACACTGGGGAGCCTCATGGGCATCTGTCCAGACTGCGAAGGGATGATGTATCGGCGAGTGAGCTTGGCCAAACTGCCACACGTCCAGGGGAAATTGAGTGTCAGCTTTCCGGAGCCACAGCGACAAGTAAACGATAGTAATTCCCCCTCCGTAAACCGTGACTTCAGCTAGGAGCCCAAAGCGATGACTAAACACAATGCGGAAAACGAGCGAATCAAGCGCAAATAT
Source organism: Acidobacteriaceae bacterium (assembly GCA_049280995.1). GTDB lineage: Bacteria > Acidobacteriota > Terriglobia > Terriglobales > Acidobacteriaceae > Silvibacterium. The sequence continues at coordinate 55,233 of JBAPRH010000064.1, read as the reverse complement.
TTCGCCTATCTGAAGGAAGCGAAGCGGTACAGCGAGACCAGCGTGGATGCTGCCGCCAAGGCGCTGGACCGCTTTGAAGAGTACACCCGTTATCGGGACTTCAAGGCGTTCCACTACGAGCAAGCCATAGCCTTCAAGCGGCACTTGAGCGAGCAGACCGGGCGGCGCTCTGGCGAAAAATTAAGCAAGGCAACTTTGCATCACACCCTAACGCACTTGAAGCAATTTTTCTTTTGGCTGGCCGGACAGCCGCGATACAAGGCGCGCCTTCAGTATTCCGATGCTGACTACTTTAATCTGTCTGAAAAAGACACTCGCATTGCCACAGCTCAGCGGGAACGAAAGGCGCCAACGCTGGAGCAAGTGAAGCATGTTATTCAGACCATGCCTGCAAACACGGAGATTGAACGGCGGAATCGCGCCCTGTTTGCCTTTACGCTCTTGACCGGCGCACGGGATTCGGCCATCGCTTCTTTGAAGCTAAAGCATGTTGACCTGCAAGAAGGATGCGTAAACCAGGACGCCCGCGAAGTGAAGACGAAATTCAGCAAGACGTTTACGACCTACTTTTTCCCTGTAGGAGATGAGATTCGGCGGATCGTGGCGGAGTGGGTGAAGTTTTTGCAGGAAGAAAAGCTATGGGGCAATGACGATCCGCTGTTTCCGGCAACGCTCGTCGCGTTGGGAACAACCTGCCAGTTTGAAGCATCGGGACTGGACCGGAAACACTGGAGCACGGCCACCCCGATCCGGACAGTCTTTCGTGAGGCGTTCGAGCACGCGGGAGTACCCTATTTCCATCCGCACAGCCTACGGCACACCCTTACGAAATTCGCGGGAATGGTGTGCACGACACCAGAAGAGTTCAAAGCCTGGAGCCAGAATCTTGGACACGAACAGGTTTTGACAACTTTTATGAGTTACGGAGTCGTGAGGCAGGACCGGCAAGGAGAAATTATCCGGGGACTGAGTATGTCCCGGCAAACAACCCAGCCCACCGCTGAAGCCATTGCGGAAGCAGTCGCCAGAAAATTACAGGCTGTCGGCGGCAGACCTCCAATTACCGTGTGAGATATAATTCGGCGTGCCCCAGAAGGAGGGGCGAAAGATGCGTATGTTGCTGAAAGTTTCAATTCCCGTCGAGACCGGGAATGAAGCGGTTCGAAACGGGAACTTGGGAAGCACAATCAAAGCGCTGGTCGATGAACTCAAGCCTGAAGCGGCTTACTTTTCTGAGGACAATGGCGAACGAACCGGATACATCTTCTTCGACATGAAGGAGTCGTCGCAGATACCCGCAATTGGCGAACCTTGGTTTCTTGCGTTAAACGCGAGGCTCACACTTCGCCCCGCCATGAACGCTCAGGATCTGGCCGCTGCCGGTCCAGGGATTGCGCGCGCCGTGAAAGCATATGGGAAAAAGGCAAAGAGCTGAGAGTTGACAGATTCCTTCTGGAGAGGGCCGATTCCGTTGGAAGAGAGAATCTCACCTCTTTGCTATGCCGCTGAGCCGCGAAAGGGCAGTACTTTGCCACCACGTTGCGTTTGCTCCAGAAAATCCGCCCAGTCCTGCATCATCTTGGGGCGTGGCTCCAGGTAGAGCGCGTGATTATAGGCTGCGCTGACGGCATTGCGCGGCGCATGGGCGAGCTGCAATTCGATATGCTCATGCGCGTAGTTCTGCTCATGCAGGATGGTGGAGGCGAGTCCCCGGAAGCCGTGGCCAGTCATGCGGCCTTTGTATCCCATCCGCTCCAGGGCCTTCAGGACGGTCATGTTCGACATGGGCTTCCTGGAATTCTGTTCGCCGGGGAACACCAGTTCGCAGTAGCCGGAGATCGTCCGGCAGGAGGCGACGGGGAAAGAGGTGGCGTTTCGGGCCGATGCGGCGTTTGCCAAGCCGGAGATTTACGACGCGCTGGAAGAGCGCAGCGTGAAATACGCGATTCGCATCCCCGCCAACGACAATCTGGAGTGGGACATCGCGGAACTGCTGACGCGGCCGGCGGGCGGCCCAGCCGCAGGCTGCTGGTTGAGTACAAGGGCTTCCTTTATCGCACCGCCAGTTGGCAGACAGCGCGGCGGATCGTAGCCAAGGTCGAGCACCACACCGACGAACTGTTCCCGCGGGTGGGATTCATCGTGACCAATATGACGCTGCCGAATCGGGCGGTGGTGCGCTTCTACAACAAGCGGGGCACAGCGGAACAGTGGATCAAAGAAGGCAAGCAGGCGGTGAAGATGACCCGCCTGAGTTGCCATCGTTTCCGGTCCAACGAAGTTCGGCTGTCGCTGAGCCTAATCGCCTACAACCTGGGGAGCCTGTGGCGACGGCTCGCGCTGCCCGCGAAAATCGGCAACTGGTCGTTGACGATCTTGCAGCAACAATTGGTGAAAACCAGCGGTTGCCTGGTCAAGCATGCCCGGTACGCTGGCTCCTTTTGGCCGAGAGCCACCTGAAGCGGCGACTGTTCGAAAGCATCACGCGGAGAATCGCGGCGCTGCCGCTGCCTACGGGGTAGCGGCGCGAGCCCACGGGAACGAAAAATCAGCCAGGAAGAGAGGAGGATGGGGAGGTGTTCACGGAAATGCCGCGCAATTTGCCTCACAAACCTGCGCGCGAGCAGCTTGGCATCCTGCCCGGCGGCCGCACCGGCGGGTCTTGCCCACGGCGAGGCCCTCTGGGTGTAGACTGGCGGCGAATCGAACCACCAAAATGGGGATTCCGACTTAGGCCAGGAGTGCGGAATGGAACGTGGTTGTTTTCGTCTGTTGGGAATGCTGATGGCGGGGACGCTGCTGCTGGCGTCCGCCGCGCGGGGGCAGTCGCGGTCGCAGATTGCTCTGACTGTGGACACAACGCAGTCGCCGCTGATGATCCTGCACGTGCGGGAGACGATCCCGGTGCAACCGGGTCCGCTGACGATCTACTACCCGAAGTGGATTCCCGGGAATCATGCGCCGGACGGTCCGATTGCCAACCTGACGGGGCTGAAGTTCGAGGCCAACGGCAAAACGGTGCCGTGGCGGCGCGATCTGCTGGACGTGTTCACTTTCCACCTGGACGTGCCAGCGGGCGCGACGGAGCTGGACGCGAGCTATGACTATCTGGAGCCGGACGGGGTTTCCGCGACGGACAAGTTGCTGGTGCTGGAATGGAACGAGGTGACGCTGTATCTGGCGGACAAGCCGGCACAGCAGCAGATTTTTGCGGCAAAGCTGATCCTGCCGGAGGGATGGAAGTATGGGACGGCGCTGCCGGTAGAGAGCACGATGGGCGACGAGGTGACATTCACGCCGGTCGAACTGAACCGGCTGGTGGATTCGCCGGTGATCGAGGGGCAGTATTACCGGGATATCGATCTGACGCCGGCGGGCGATCCGATCCATGACGAGCTGGACATGGTGGCGGACAGCGAGGCGGCGCTGGCCATGCCCCCGGCCATGCAGCAGGAGATGAAGAATCTGGTGGTGCAGGCGGGGCTGCTGTTCGGGGCGCGGCACTACCGCGACTACCACTTTCTGCTGACGCTGAGCGATCACGTGCGGCACTTCGGGCTGGAACATCACGAGTCCAACGACAGCCGGCTGCCGGAGCGGACGCTGCTGGAGCCTGACGGCGCGTTCACGGTGGGCAGGATTCTGCCGCATGAGTACGTTCACTCATGGAATGGAAAGTTCCGGCGGCCGGCGGATCTGAGCACGCTGTATTACGAAGCGCCGGAAGAGACGGATTTGCTGTGGGGGTATGAAGGGCTGACGGATTATCTCGGGCCGATGCTGGCCGCGCGCAGCGGACTGTGGACGCCGGTGCAGTATCGGGATTATTTGGCGAGCCTTGCGGCGGAGCTGGGACCGGGACGGCCGGGGCGGACGTGGCGTCCGCTGCTGGATACCGCGGTGGCCGAGCCGGGACTGGGCCGAGCGCGGGGATGGATGAACTGGCGGCGCGGGACCGATTACTACGAGGAGGGCGACCTGATGTGGCTGGAAGTGGCCACCATCATCCACGACAGCACGCACGGACGGAAGTCCATCGACGACTTTTGCCACGAGTTTTACGGCGGCCCGAATCTGGGGCCGCAGTTGAAGACGTACACCTTCGATCAGCTGGTAGCCGCGCTGAACCAGGTGGCGCCGTACGGCTGGGCGGCGTTCTTCCACCAGCGGCTGAATTCCACTTCGCCGGAGCCGCCGGTGGGGGGAATCGAGAACGCCGGGTGGAAGCCGGTGCTGAACAGCGAGCCGATGCATTTGCCTGGCGGACCCAGGATGGAGCAGGGCGACATCTACTCGGTCGGACTGCGACTGGGGCCGAACGGGCAGGTGAACGACTCGATTGTGGGCGGCCCGGCGTATGACGCGGGCGTGACCTCCGGGATGAAGGTGGTGGGCGTGAATGGGCACGTCTACACCCACGACGTGCTGGAGGACGCGATTGCGGCGGCGAAGGACAGCACGCAGCCGATCACGCTGCTGGTGATGGATAACGATTACTACCGGACCGCCGAGGTGAATTATCACGGCGGCGACCGGTATCCGCACCTGGTGCGGGAGCCGAGCAAGCCAGATTACCTGGATGAGCTGATTGCGGCGAGACAGTGATCAGGAGTCAGTGGTCAGTGATCAGTGATCCTATATCTGCCAAAACCGGGCAGAGCCATTCGACTCGCCTTTGGCTCGCTCAGGCCAAGTTGTGGAGCACCCGATTTCATGTGGAGTACCCGACTTTACGCTTCTTTGGCGTCGAGGGCCGGAGCGGCGGCCGAAGCGGGCTCCATGGCACGCTGCGCAGTCAGTTTGCGGTAGGCGAGCAACATGCTGCCGCGCCAGCACACGATCATGCCGAAAGCGAGGATGAAGAAGGTGCCCGCGGTTTGGGGCACGGTCAGAAACTTGCTGAAATAGCCATCGGCGAAAAAGCGGACGGCGAGCAGCGCCACGATGACGACGAGAAAGACCGGAGAGCGCTTCATCATGATGGCTTCGCCCTGGCGGTAGAGCTTCGTGGTGGCCAGCAGCGGCCAGGCGAGCAGCGTGGCTCCGGTGACGAAGGAGGCGAGCGCCCAGATCCACGGGATGTGGAAGGCGGGGACGGCGAACATGGAGAATCCGGTGGACATGCCGGCCGGAGGGATGAGGATCTTTTTGAGGGTGACGGCGCTGCGGGTTTCGCGGATGCGCCAGAAGATGACGACGGCGCCTCCGATGAGGATGGAAAAGCCGTATTCGGTGGCGGTGATGTGCATCATGATCCTGCGTGGGGTTTGGGTCGGACAGGCTGCCGGGGCAGCCTGATGTAAGGATAACGCGGGGCGCCGGTTCAGCGCGCCCGGATCGGATCGAGGGGCAGGTCTTGACGGGGCGAGCAGGCTGGGCGTAGCTTTCGTCGTTTGGGCGAATAAAAAGCCAATACGCTCTTCCCGATCCTACCCGACGGACGAGCGCGGCCTGTCAGTGTGGCGCGGCTGGCGGCTGAGAGCGGCGAGGCGGATGTTGGGTGTGACGCACACGGCGTGGAATTCCGAACGATGGCGGCGCGGTCGATTCTGACTTACCTCAAACCCGCAACCTAAGATGACCCCACCATGACAGGTTTGGATGTCACGCCACAGGAAGACCACATTGGAAGAAGGAGAGCATATGTCATCTCAAAATGGCGACAAAGCGAGATTCAACAGGTTAAGGAAACAAAAGCTCCGTCGCCGCGAGCTCATGGCAAAGCTGGCGACCAAGTCGGCGGCCAGTGCAGCGCGTTTAGACAAAACACCGCTTGCAAAGTCGGCGCAGCGGTAGCAGCAGAACACACTTCTCACCAACACCTTCGATGGCCTGTTTCAGGGACCTATAGCACTCCCAACACGCAGCCTTTTGGAACCCCACGGCGGCAATATTGCTGGTCGTCTTCGAAGCCGAAAATGTCAATTGGTGAGAACAGGGCAAATCACTTTTCCAGCCAGCCGTGGCTCGAAACGTGCATTGGCGATTTGGCATCAATTAAGATGCGCCAGAGTTGGTCCGTCTGACCTATGCGCATTTCACGGTACCAATCTCGCTTCTGGTCAGAGCACGAAGAATCTGGTTCGAGGCCAGATTCTCTACCTAAAATTCCTCAAGTAGAATCAGCAGGTTACGAAGACGGACTTGCTGAACTTTGTGGCTCTGTTGGGATCTTAAAGCTACAAAATCGACAGCGCGGAGATCCGCAGTCTCTCCGGGTCGTGGATCTCGCCGAATTTGCAATGGAATTCGAGAATTGAGGAAGGGGAAGGAACCTGGTGTTGGACCAGAAGGCGGGATGCTAGTTTGGTTAGCAGAACGCAGGTGTACAGTTAAAGAGCAACTCCGCATTTCCTTCTCGCCTCCTGCATTCCAGGCGTCGCTTCAGACGAGCACCGTACAAGTACGCCACCGAAAGACCGGGGTTGCCGTGATGCTCATAAAGAAAAGTGACGTTAAGGCTCATTTCGCCGCCCGCATCGGCAAGTCTCTCCTGCACAAAAATCCAGTAAGCCATCCGGCCGAGAACGGATCTTCCAGCGTCGAAACTGGCAAGCTGGGACCGCGCCTGGTTGTTCCAGGTGAAGACGCGGTAGAGTGAACCACTTCAACAGGACAGGGGATACCCCGACAGTGTAGATGGCGTCGGCGCCGTTTAAGCGCCGGCAGCATCTCTTTCTCCCCCAGGCTCTCGAAGCTGGATCGCTACCTTTACTACCGACCTGTGCAGCTCTCTCGCTGTCGAGTACGGCGAGGGAAGCCTGTTTGCGATCCCCGTCAGCGATATCGAATCAAGATACAATTAGATTGCGCGATCGCGTCTGCGAAGGGAGGGATCGACATGAGCGATACAAATTGGAATTGGGCACATTGGGGTCCGCGCTTGTTCTTTTGGTTGTGGAAATGCCCTTACTGCAACGCGAACGACTTCAAGCCTGCTGAGTTGCGTTCGCTGGATCATCTTCTCTGCTTGTTTGCATTGCACCCGGCACGGTGCAAGTTCTGCTGGCGGCGCGCCTACAAGCTGTCGTTCTCTGGTGTAGGTGCGAGGTGAGCAGACGTGAGTTCCTCATTGCATGATGGGACCCTCCGCTCGAGTGCTTCATTCTCTGCTCTCACCTTAAGAATTCCTTTCGATTGGATTCTTGATGAAATGTGCCAGCAGACGGACTTCGGGTCCGCTGTCCAGCATGCAATAATTGGAGGGTCACCTCGCACGTCCATTCGCTCATTTTCGAGCTGGCGCTCAGGGCTCCTGCCGGAGCGTAGGACATGAGTTCCCAAAACGCTGCTCAGCAGAATGGTGAACGGGGGAGAACTTTATTGTCCAGCGGTCTTTCCTGTCGTCGAGGTCAGGGCTTCTTCCGGGGACTGGGCAGCAAAGGAATGCCTCATAAAAGAAGCTTCTAAAATTCGCAAAATCGCTTTTGTCGGTGATCATTTGCCGCGCAAATGCGGCATCGCCACGTTCACGTCTGATCTGCTTGCGGCCGTCGCAGCCGCGCATCCCCAAAGCCAGTGTTTCTCAGTGTCGGTTAATGACATCAAGGGTGGCTACGAGTACCCGGAAGTAGTTCGCTTTGAGATTGAGGAGCAGGACTTATCGTCCTATCTACGTGCCGCGGACTTCCTCAACATCAGCAACGTAGACATCGTCTGCTTGCAGCACGAGTTCGGTATCTTCGGCGGACCCGCCGGCAGTCACATTTTGGCATTCCTGCGCGAATTGAGAATGCCCGTTGTCACGACACTCCATACTATCTTGCGTGAGCCGAGGGTTGACCAACGGCGCGTCATGCAGGAGTTAATCTCACTCTCGACACGGGTCGTTGTCATGGCCGAGCGCGGGCGACGGATGCTGCAGGACATTTACGAGGCGCCACCGGCCAAGATCGATCTGATCGCGCACGGGATTCACGATGTAGGATTCGTCGACCCGACGTATTTCAAGGACCAGTTCGGAGTAGAGGGACGAGTCGTGCTTCTCACGTTTGGCCTGCTTTCCCCGAATAAGGGCATCGAGAATGTGCTCAACGCCCTGCCAAACATTCTGACGGAGTTTCCCGAGGTTGTTTACATTGTCCTGGGCGCCACCCATCCGAACGAACTGCGCGAGCACGGTGAAGCTTACCGGCTAAGCCTGGAAATCCTTGCCAAAAAGAACAAGATCGAAAAGAATGTCATCTTCTACAACCAGTTCGTGGATCTTGAAAACTTAAAGGAGTTCATCGGCGCCGCAGACCTCTACATAACGCCTTACCTCAACGAAGCGCAAATCACGTCGGGCACGCTTGCCTACGCTTTCGGGGCCGGCAAAGCGGTGATTTCCACACCGTATTGGCACGCAGCAGATTTGTTGGCGGAAGACCGTGGCGTGTTGGTGCCGTTCGGCGATGCCCCGGCCATCGCACGAGAGGTGATTGGCTTGCTCCACGATGACACCCGCCGCCACGCCATTCGCAAGAATGCATACAGGATCGGCCGGGAGATGGTTTGGAGCAACGTCGCACAGCTATACATGAGTTCGTTCGAATTGTCGAGGCTTGAAGGAGCCGCGCCGTCTCGAAAGTCTCTCGCCACGAAAACACTCGATCAAAAGCCGCGGGAACTTCCGGAGTTAAAGTTGAATCATCTCTCCCGGATGACTGATTCTACCGGAGTCTTCCAACACGCCATTTTCAGCGTTCCGAATTTTTCTGAAGGCTATTGCACCGACGATAATGCGAGGGCGTTCATCCTCGCAGTGCAGCTGGGTGAATTGGGAGAGGACCCGGAAGGCGTGCGGGGCGTCGCCACTACCTGTGCGGCCTTTCTCCATCACGCGTTCGATTTCAAAACGAAGCGCTTTCACAACCACATGAGCTTTGACCGCCGCTGGCTCGATGAACAAGGATCTGAGGACTGTCACGGTCGAGCACTCTGGGCGCTGGGCTCCGGGGTGGGCAGGTCGCCCTTGCGAAGCTTCCAGATGATGACTGGACAACTCTTCGCGCTGGCATTGCCCGGGTTGACGGAGTTCACGTCGCCGCGAGCTTGGGCGTTCGGCCTAATTGGTATCCACGAATACCTGCGCCGCTTAAAGGGTGACAGCCTCGTCAACCAGACCCGCGAGACACTCACTTGCCGGCTCATGGAACTTTTCGAAAAGAATGCCAAGCCGGACTGGTGCTGGTTTGAAGAGGGTCTATCCTACGACAATGCGAAGCTCGCCCATGCCTTGATTGTGAGCGGACGCGCGACCGGTCAACCGGCGGTCGTTGAGCAAGGCTTGCACGCATTACGCTGGCTGAACGAAGTACAAATCTCCGAGAAGGGTCACTTTCGGCCCATTGGCAGTAACGGGTTCTACCATCGTGGCGGCAGGCGGGCGGATTTTGACCAGCAGCCCATCGAGGCACAAGCAATGGTCTCGGCCTGTCTTGAAGCCTATCGCACCACATCGGACTTCTGGTGGTACGAACAGGCGCAACGTGCCTTCGACTGGTTTATCGGCTGGAACGATCTCGGCTTGGAGCTCTATTCGCCCGAGAGCGGCGGCTGTGGAGATGGATTGCACGTGGATCGGGTTAATGAGAATCAAGGAGCGGAATCTACCTTATCCTTCCTGCTTTCATTGACGGAAATGCGCTTGGCGCAAAACATGGTGACGAGCTTTAAGGAACCCCTCGTAATCGGAGCGTAATGACGACTTCTTCTCCCTGGAACAACCTGCCGATGAATGCCAAGCCAATTCACGTCAGTCGCGATTCAACGATTCTCCTGCCCGATCAGTCACGCGTGCTTCTACGGCCATTCAGTCCGGGAGATTCGCAACGGGTCGGCGGCATCATCGCCAGAATCATGTCGCTTCCGGAGGAGCGAGTCAGCGATCTACTGGATGAGATCTCCGCCGAGTTCTCCCACAGGCACCAAAATATCCGCAACGTCTTTCTAGAGCGCTTTGAACAAGTCCGCGACATGCTATTGACGGACGAGGAACCCTCCGAACCAAGACGGCTGTTGATCGGCTCCTATTTCCTGGCCGAATACTCTTTGGAATCCGCTGCGCTGTTCAATCCCTCCATCGTACCGCACCCCGATCAAACCGGCTTGCCAACTGGCGCCCTGCGGTTCATTCTCAGCCTGCGCGCCACCGGAGAAGGGCACATTTCTTCCATCACATTCCGAACCGGTATCATCCATCCCGATCATCGGATCGAGGTATTAACACCCGCTGGCTTCCTCACCGAGCCTAGTCAGATCCCAAACCCCCTCTATGAGAAGGGGCTGTTCGAGCGGAAACTCATTGAGCTTCGATTGACTCGCGAATTTACGCGCCGGGTTCTGAACAGACTCGGGAATTCGTTCTCGCTGGAAGAGCTTCGCGCCAGTCTCCAAGCCGAACAGTTCCTCCAGCCGGATGGAATGACGCAGGAAGATCAAGGTGAGGCACAGGGGATTTGGATGCTGGCCCGTTCCAACTACGAGGTCCAGTTCCAGCCGGAGCAGCAGTTGTCTGAGCGCATATTATTCCCAGCCACACCCTCGCAACGCAACGGCATCGAGGACGCGCGGTTCGTTTATTTCCAGAATGAGGATGGCGCTCACATCTACTATGCAACCTTCACAGCCTTCGATGGTAAGGTCGTAATGCCTGAGCTGGTGGAGACCTCTGATTTCCTCCGCTTTCGATTCATTACCCTGAATGGTCCGGCCGCCCAAAACAAAGGCATGGCCATCTTCCCCAGAAAAATCAATGGCCGCTATGCCATGCTCTCCCGCCAGGACAATGAAAACATCTACCTCATGTTTTCCGACAATGTCCACTTCTGGAATGAGCGCAGGGTGCTCCTTAAACCTACGTTTCCGTGGGAACTGGTCCAGCTTGGGAACTGTGGATCCCCCATTGAAACCGATGCAGGCTGGCTGGTGCTCAGCCATGGCGTCGGCCCCATGCGAAAGTACTGCATTGGCGCGTTTTTGTTGGATCGCGATGATCCCAGCAAGCTTATCGGACGTCTTCGCGAGCCCTTGCTCAAACCTAATCAGAACGAACGGGAGGGATATGTGCCCAACGTCGTTTATACTTGCGGCGCTCTCCTCGACCAAGGCGAACTGATCATCCCTTATGGCCTAGCCGATCACGCCACGGGTTTCGCTACCGTTCCGCTTGATGAGGTTCTGGCTGCAATGCGTTCCGAAGACGGCTGAACCCCATATGCCAAGTTCTCACAAAAGAGTGGCGGTCTTATCACCAGTGGCCTGGAGAACTCCTCCGCGACAATACGGCGCCTGGGAAACGGTCGCCAGCAACATCGCCGAAGGACTCGTAGCCCGTGGCTGGGATGTGACATTGTTTGCCACTAGGGATTCTGTGACCCGCGCTCACCTCCATGCTGTGGTGGAAAAGGGATATGAGGAGGATTCCGGCGTCGATCCCAAAGTAGCCGAATACCTTCACATCTCCGAAGTGTTCGAGCACGCCGCCGAGTTCGATCTGATCCACAGCCACTACGACTTCATGGCGCTCACCTACACACGGCTCGTCAGGACACCGGTCCTCACCACCATCCACGGATTCTCGTCTCCCCAGATCATGCCGGTGTATCAGAAGTACCGCGACGGGTATTTTGTTTCCATCAGCGACTCCGATCGTGCGCCGGGACTGAACTATCTGGCGACCGTGTACAACGGGATTGACCTCGCGCTGTATCCGCTTCAGGAATCTGGCGGTGATGACCTGATTTTTCTGGGGCGAATTCACCCGGACAAAGGCGTCCATCTGGCGATCGAGGTTGCCCGCATGAGCGGGCTGCCACTGCTCATCGCTGGCATTGTCCAAGATGAAGAGTACTTCTGCGAGCGGGTAAGGCCTCACATTGACAATAAGCAGATCCGTTATATCGGACCAGTAGACGTGCAGGGCAAGAACGAATTGTTCGCCCGCGCCCGGGCGCTGCTGCACCTGAACACCATCCCGGAACGATTTGGTCTTGTCCTAGCAGAAGCCAATGCCGCAGGCGTGCCGGTGATCGCCATGGATTTGGGCTCCTGCCGCGAGGTCATCAAAGAGGGGCAGACCGGGTTTCTGGTCAATAACGTCAATGAGGCGGTGCGGGCATTGGGACGCCTTTCTGAAATCGATCGCAGCGAATGCCGCAAGCGCGTCCGGCAGTGTTTTTCTATCGAGACGATGGTGGAGGCATACGAGCGAATCTACTCCAAAGTTTTTGTTCTTGAAGCAGCGAGGCGGTCATGACACCGGACATTGTCAGGCGATACAGCCGGAATCCCATCCTCACCAAAGCCCAGATCCCGTATCCCGTCGAAACCGTTCACAACGCGGCAGTGGTGAAGCATCGGGACCAATACATCATGCTTTTCCGCTCCCATCTCCGCACGGGACGATCCATTATCGGGTTGGCGCGCAGTCCCGACGGATTCAACTTCACCGCCGCGCCAGCACCCTTTCTGATTCCCGAGAAAGATGGCCCTTTTGCCTCCTATGAGGAGTTTGGCGTGGAGGACCCACGCGTGACCCCACTGGAAGGGGAGTACGTCATCACCTACAGCGCCTACTCGCGAAATGGAGTGCGGATCGCACTTGCTAAGACGAGGGACTTCGATCACGTGGAGAAAGTCTCCCTCATAACGCAAGCGGATTATCGGAACGCGGTGATTTTTCCAGAGAAGTTTGACGGGCTTTATGCCCGGCTTGATCGTCCTCATTCGGAAATCGCTCCCTGGTCCATCTGGATTTCCTACTCTCCAGATCTGCGTTTTTGGGGCGAGTCCCAGCTCATCATGAAGCCTGAACAATATCACTGGGACGAAATGAAGATCGGTCCCGGCGCGCCGCCGATCAAAACCGGCCAGGGATGGCTCTCCATCTATCACGGAGTTTTCCAGACCATGGATGGATCGGTCTATCGTTTGGGGGTTGCTCTTCATGACCTACAGAATCCCGCGAACATTATCGGGGTGGGCGAGTCATGGATTCTGCAACCGGAGGATCCTTGGGAACTCACGGGATATGTGCACAATGTGGTATTCACGTGCGGCGCGGTTCCGGAGCCCGATGGAACTGTGAAGATCTATTGGGGTGCCGCAGATACTGTCATGTGCGTGGGCGAAGCAAACGTCTCGGATCTGGTTGCCCTATGCCTGAAGCACGGAAGACCGGCCAAGTAGGCACTGAGACCGGGCTGTGCCTCACGAAAAAGCGATCACCCTTTAGTTTCTTAACTTTCCAGCTCGCGCCTCGCCAAATGTCATTCGAGGGATGGGCGCACTCTTAACTGTTAGGAGATATGAGAGGAATTTGATAATTGGGGCGGATGGAGTTTTGGCGAGGGACAGATTGATAAAACTGCGCATTAGAAATATGAGCCAGCCTGGCTAAGATTCAGTGGCAGAGCCCTTGACAAACAGTGTGGGCCTTCTCTTTTGTTAGCAGTTGGAATGCGAGAGTGCTAGCGCCCTGCTGGCAGGACTGCTTGAAAGCATTAGCGGATCCTCTCCGTGGAACGCGGTCCGCAACTTCCGAAGCTTTTTCAACAACCACTCAAATCTCGCGGCTGAGGCTCAACCCGGCGCGGGTGAAAAGAGAAGCGAAGCAATGGCATCGACATCCGTAGCAACCACATTCACCCCGCTCCATGACCGCATCCTCGTCCGCCGTATGGAAGAGGGCGAAACCGTCCGCGGGGGCATCATCATCCCCGACAGCGCCAAGGAAAAGCCCCAGGAGGGCGAAGTGATCTCCGCCGGCAAGGGCAAGTCCAACGATGAAGGCAAGGTCTTCCTCCTGGACGTCAAGGCGGGCGACAAGATCCTCTTTGGCAAGTACTCCGGCACCGAGATAAAGATCGACGGCGAAGAGTTCCTCATCATGCGCGAGGAAGAAGTCCTCGGCATCGTCAAAAAGTAACCGTCCTGATCTCTCACCCCTGAAACTGAAATCTGACTAGGAGAGTTAGACGCATGGCAAAGCAAATTCTATACGGTGAAGATTCCCGTCAGGCGATCCTGCGCGGCGTCAACACGCTGGCGGACGCGGTGAAGGCGACGCTCGGGCCCAAGGGTCGCAACGTCGTCATCGAGAAGAAGTTCGGTTCCCCTACCATAACCAAGGACGGCGTCACCGTAGCCAAGGAAATCGAGTTGAAGGACCCGATGGAGAATGTGGGCGCGCAGTTGGTGAAGGAAGTCGCTTCCAAGACCTCCGATGTGGCCGGTGACGGCACCACCACCGCGACCGTTCTGGCCCAGGCTATCTTCCGCGAAGGTGTGAGGACTGTGGCGGCCGGTGCCAACCCAACGGCCCTCAAGCGCGGCATTGAAAAGGCTGTGACCGTGATCATCGGCACCCGCGACAAGGACGGCAACTGGACTGAGGGCGGAGCCCTCGGCAAGCTGTCCAAGCCCGTGGAGGAGGGTTCCGTGGCCCAGGTTGGCGCCATCTCAGCCAACGGCGACCGGGAGATCGGCGAAATCATCGCCGGCGCGATGCAAAAGGTCGGTAAGGACGGTGTGATCACCATCGAAGATTCCAAGACCGGTCACACTTTCAAGGAACTGGTCGAGGGCATGCAGTTCGATCGCGGCTACCTCAGCCCCTACTTCGTCACCGACGCGGAGCGCATGGAAGTTGCGCTCGAAGATCCCTACATCCTGATCTACGAAAAGAAGATCAGCAACATGAAAGACCTGCTACCCCTGTTGGAACTGGTTGCCAAGAGCGGCAAGCCCCTTCTTATCATCGCCGAGGACGTTGAGGGCGAAGCCCTGGCGACCTTGGTGGTTAACAAGCTGCGCGGCACTCTGAACGCAGCTGCCGTCAAGGCCCCCGGCTTCGGCGACCGTCGCAAGACCATCCTGGGCGACATTGCCGTTCTCACAGGCGGCAAGGCCATCACTGAGGATCTGGGCATCAAGCTGGAAGGCGTCAAGCTCGAGGACCTGGGCAACGCCAAGCGCATCACCATCGACAAGGACAACACAACCATCGTCGATGGCGCGGGCTCTGTCGCCGACATTAAGAGCCGCGTGAAGGAGATCCGCACGCAGATCGAGAACACCGAATCGGAATACGACAAGGAGAAGCTCCAGGAGCGGCTGGCCAAGCTGGTGGGCGGCGTTGCCATCATCAAGGTCGGCGCAGCCACCGAGACCGAGTTGAAGGAGAAGAAGGCTCGTGTCGAAGATGCGCTGCATGCAACCCGTGCGGCGGTCGAGGAAGGCATCGTCCCCGGCGGCGGTGTGGCACTGGTTCGTGCAATTCCGGCGGTCGACCAGCTCATCAAGACCCTCGAAGGTGACGAGAAGATCGGCGCTCAGATCGTCCGCCGCTCTCTCGAAGAGCCTCTGCGCCAGATCGTCGCAAATGCCGGCGAAGAAGGCGCGGTGGTTGTGGCCAAGGTGCTTGAGTCCAAAGACCAGCATTTCGGATACAACGCACTTACCGGGAAATTCGAGGACCTGGTGAAGGCCGGTGTCATCGACCCCACCAAGGTCACACGTACGGCGCTCGAGAACGCAGCCTCGATTGCGGCTCTGCTGCTGACTACTGAAGCACTGGTTGCTGAGATTCCGGAGCGCAAATTAGCCCCGGCTGGCGGCCAAGGCGGCGGAATGGACGACATGTACTAAGTGAGATTACTATCCCCATCGTAAACAGTGACTTCAGCCAAGGGTGAGAAACCATGACGAAACACAACCCGGAAAACGAGCGGATCAAGCGCAGATACTTCGCCTACTTGAAGGAAGCCAAGCGGCACAGCGAGCCGACTGTGGACGCCGCCGCAAAGGCGCTGAGCCGGTTTGAAGAGTACACCCGGCATCGGCCCTTCAAGGCATTCCACGTCCAGCAGGCGGTGGCATTCAAGCGGCATCTGGCCGAACAAACAGGGCAGAAGTCTGGGGAGAAACTGAGCAAGGCTACGCTTCATGTCACGCTGACCCAACTGAAGCAGTTCTTTTTCTGGCTTGCAGATCAGCCGGGATTCAAGGCGCACCTTCAGTATTCCGACGCTGACTACTTCAACCTGTCGGAGAAAGACACACGCATTGCCACAGCCCAGCGGGAGCGGAAAGCGCCGACGCTGGAGCAGGTGAAGTATGTGATTGAGACGATGCCGAGTGGGAATGAAATCGAGCGCCGGAACCGCGCCCTGGTAGCCTTCACATTTTCGACTGGCACACGGGATTCAGCGATTGCCTCTATGAAGTTGAAGCATGTGGACCTGAAAGAGGGCTGTGTCTATCAGGATGCGCGTGACGTGAAGACGAAGTTCAGCAAGACCTTTACCACGTACTTCTTCCCCGTGGGTGATGGGATTCGGGAGATTGTGGCGGACTGGGTACGATTTCTAAGGGAAGAGAAGCTCTGGGGCAATAACGATCCGCTGTTTCCGGCAACGCGCATCGTGTTGGGGCCTGCTCGCCAATTTGAGGCGGCGGGCCTGGGACGGAAACACTGGAGCACGGCTACGTCGATTCGGACGATCTTCCGCGAGGCGTTCGAGCGTGCGGGTCTGCCCTATTTCCATCCCCACAGCCTACGGAAGACGCTGGCGCGGCTTGGGGAAGAGGTCTGCAAGACCCCCGAAGAGTTCAAGGCGTGGAGCCAAAACCTGGGGCATGAGCAGGTGCTCACGACGTTCCTGAGCTACGGCTCCGTAGGGACTGAAAGGCAAGGTACAATCATCCGGGAATTGGGTACGATCCGGCCATTAAAGCAGCCCGACGCGGAAGATATAGCGAACGCCGTAGCCAGAAAACTGCGGAGCGCAGGGGCGAGCCTTCCAGCCGGGCAGTAGAGCCTTATGCAGCGGAGCCGTAGAACGGGAGCACCTTGCCGCCGCGTTGTGTTTGCTCCAGAAAATCCGCCCAGTCCTGCATCATCTTGGCGCGTGGCTCCAGGTAGAGCGCGTGATTATAGGCTGCGCTGACGGCGTTGCGCGGCGCATGGGCGAGTTGCAATTCGATATGCTCATGCGCGTAGCCTTGCTCATGCAGGATGGTGCTGGCCAGCCCACGGAAGCCGTGGCCGGTCATCCGGCCTTTGTAGCCCATGCGCTCCAGCGCTTTCAGGATGGTCATATTTGACATGGGCTTGGTCGAGTCCTGTTCGCCTGGAAAGACAAGCTCTTTCTCGCCGGAGATCGTGCGCAGCAGTTCCAGCACTTCGACGGCTTGGTGCGACAGTGGCACGATATGCGGAGTATTCATCTTCATTCGAGCGGCGGGAATCGACCAGCGGCGGGCTTCAAAGTCGAACTCGTCCCAACGCGCACAAATAAGTTCACTGGTGCGCACAAAGGTCAGAGCCATCAATTTAATTGCGAGCCGGGTGAGTTGCCGCCCTTCATAAACCTCAATGGCGCGGAGCAGGGCCGGAACCTCACGGACGTCGATCCGCGCCATATTGACCTTGCGGGTGGGCTTGAGGATGTCCGAGGGGCGAATTTCAGCGGCGGGGTTGCGTTTGGCGTACCCGTGCGCGACGGCAAAGCGGCAGACCATTCCGATGATCTGAAGAATCCGCTTCGCCATGTCCGATGCCCCACGGGACTCAATACTCTTGGCAAGCCGGACAAGCTCCATAGGTTCGATTTCTGCAACGGGCCTCGCGCCCAGAAAGGGATAGACATTCACCTTGAGGCGATTCCGAGTCGTCTCGGAATGGCGGGCACTCTTGTTGCCGCGCCAATGTTCCAGCCATTGCTCGGCAACCTTCTGGAAGGTGTGTTCCATGGCGACGATGGCGGCGGTCTTCTCTGCCTTGCGTTCCGCCATCGGGTCGATGCCGTTGGCGAGCAGCTTGCGGGCTGATGCGTGACGTTCACGGGCATCGGCGAGGGAGAGTGTGGGATAGCTGCCCAATGCCAATTGCCTCTCTGTGCCATCGAAGCGATACTTCCAGCGCCACAGGCGACCGCCGGAAGGCGTTACCAGCAGATGCAGGCCGCCGCCGTCGAAGAGCTTATAGGCCTTCTCGGCGGCCTTTGAGCGCCGAATCTCGGTATCGGTTAGAGCCATTGTTCTCACCTCACACGGCTGGGGGCGAAAATGCCCCCATTTCTCGAAATAGATGCCCCCAAAAATGCCCCTAGCGGAACATGGCTTCCACGATACCCCTTCGGACGTAAAAAGACAATAACCCACTGAATTATCAAGCTGTTATTGTTCTTTCTAGGATGTTATCGGATGTGCTGGAATCTCGGAATGGTGGGCGCAGTAGGATTCGAACCTACGACTTCCACCGTGTGAAGGTGGCACTCTACCGCTGAGTTATGCGCCCTTTTTTGCGGGCGTTAGCGCCCTCGGGGTGGGAACTTTCCCAGAGTATCATTCCCTGCTTTTGCTCGCCAAGCTCAGGGCTCAGGCTACATGGCGCAGAACTCCGGGTCGAGTGCCCTGCGAGTTGGTTGGAGATGAGAGCTTTGAGCTACGGGCTGCGGATACAATCTGGTTACGTGCAGAATGACGCCTCGCGAACCAGCTTCGGCCTCCGATCCACGCGTGCCGTCTCAGGCCGCCGGACGGCCGTCTGAGCCTGTTGCGTTAGGGCCGGTTTTGGGAGATGAAAACTCCCCCCCAAAACCACAACCTGATGAACAAAACGGGGTTGACGAAGATATGGCTACGATTGCGCTCGACCGGCCTCTTTCCACCGCCCATTCGCAGGCGGTCGCCGTCAGCCGCCGGACAGCGGGCGACTGGAACGGCATGACTGATGCGGAAATCATGCTGCGGGTGCGGGACGGAGAGGATGCCGGGTACGACATCCTGATTGAGAAATACCGGAAGCCGATCATCAACTTCATGTTCCGGATGGTGCATGATCAGGCGGTGGCGGAGGAGCTGGCGCAGGAGGTTTTTCTGCGGGTTTACCGGTCGCGGGGCACCTATCGGGCGGAGGCCAAGTTTACGACCTGGCTTTACCGGATTGCGACCAACCTGGGCGTGAATCATGCGCGAGACACCAAGTACGAGCGGGCGGCGAAGAACGTGTATCTGGACCAGCCGGACCCGGAGACGGGGACGACTCCGGATGTGGCGGATATGACCGCGTCAGTTGAGGAAGACCTAGTTCGGGACGAGCGGATGCGGGCGATTCGCCAGCATGTGATGGCCCTGCCGGAGCGGCAACGGACTGCGGTGCTGATGCACAAGTATCAGGGGCTGGATTACAAGCAGATTGGCGAGGTGCTAAAGCTGAGCGAATCGGCCACGAAGTCGCTGCTGTTCCGGGCTTACCAAACATTGCGGGAAAGATTGAAGGACTTTGTTTAACATGTTGAAATATATAGAGGTATATATATGACCTGCCAGAAGCTGAAAACCGAATTCAAGAAGGCGCTACCTGATCTGCTGCTGGATCGCGAGAGGGTTCCTGCCGCGGTGCGCGCCCATGTGGAGCAGTGCGCCGATTGCAGCCGGGAGGTGGCTGAGCTGGAAGCGACGATGCTGGTGCTAGACGGCTGGGAGGGCACGGAGCCCTCGCCGTTCTTTGACGCACGGATGGCGGCGCGTATGCGCGAGGAGCGCACGGCGCCGCGCGCCGGACTTATGGAGCGGATGCGGATTCGGTTGCTGTTTGGATCGAACCACCAGATGCGCGCGCTGGCGATGGGTGCGCTGGCCTTGCTGATGCTGATTGGCGGCGGAACCTACGCCGGATTTGAGGGCCTGCACCCGGCAGCTACGGTGACTCCGGCCTCGGCTACGGTTCGGGACCTGCAGTCACTGGATCAGAATGCCCAGCTGTTCCAGCAGATGGACTCGCTGGACCAGCCGGACAGCGGCCAAGGAACGACCGGCGCGGGCAGCCATTAGTTTGATGTTCTGGTCGAGGAACAATTCGTAGTTAATAGATGTGGCTGGCTTTATTTGTATCTCCGGAGCTACTTCCGGCCTTGGACAAGAAGAGCAATGTTGATGCGCACAGGGAACAACTCGAGTGGCCCCGGCAGGTGGCTGGTGCGCATCGCCCTGTCCGCTTTGCTGCTGGCAGGCCCTGCGTTTTGCTGGGGCAGCCCGCACCGAGGCGGGCGTGGCTGGGCCGGTTCGCGCGGCGGCTTTGCCGCGTTTCAGTCCCACGACCAACGCGGACGGGCGGAGCGGGATCGCACGGCCGAACAGGACCGCGGTGAGCGCCCAGCGGCACGTCCTGATAACGGACGGGAAGCACGGCGCGGACCGCAGCCTGAGACGCGGCCTGCGGTGCGCCCCGGGAACCGCCAAGAGACACAGCGCGGCTCGCAGCCTGAGACGCCCGCGACTCACCAGGAGATGCAGCGGGAATCGCGGCCTGAGACGCGGCAACCGGTCGGTCCAGCGGGCCGAGCGGGAACCCGTTCAGGCCAGGAGCATCTTCCGGCCTGGTGGCAGGCGCATCGGGGACTCTCTCCCCAGCAGCAGGCGGACGCCTTGCGGCGGCAGCCGGGCTTCCGTAGCCTGCCGCAAGGGCAGCAGCAACGGCTGATTCAGCGGCTCCACGAGTTTGACCGGCGTCCCCCGGCGCAGCAGCAGCGGATGATGGACCGCGTGGAAATGTTCGAGCGGCTTTCGCCCGAGCGCCAGCAGGAGATTCGGGGAGCGTCGCAGGCGCTGAGCCGGATGCCTCAGGTGCGGCAGCGGGCGATGCGCCATGCTTTCCGCGAGCTTCGCGGGATGCCTCCCGAAGAGCGGCGGCAGATGCTGCACTCAGGCTACGGCGCGCAGTTCACTCCTCAGGAGCGGACGGTACTGGGGAACCTGCTTTCGATTGAGCCTTATCAAGGTCAGGGCCAGATCATTCAGCCGTATTTTGGGCGGCGGTGATTTTGCGTTGCAGACTCAGGCCCTTTAGATTTTATGCCAAAAAAGTGATCTTGATCCTGATTCTAAATGACTTAGCTAGAGTTGATCCTGAAAACAAAGGACTTAGCCAACGCTAACCTTTGAAACAAAGGACTTAGCGAAATCGGTCCTGAAAACAAAAGACTTAGCCCGCAAAAAACGAAAGGCGCAGCTTTTAGCTGTCCCTTTTTGCTTGAGTTTTCTTCTACTCTTCTAGTTTAACAGGTTGGGAAAATTCAGACGCCTTTGTAAGTGACGGGCGAACCAGACCTTAGGGACTGAGGAGCTTGACAAATCTTTTGGGGCTCACGACGCGGGTGTGTGGAGCGGAGTGCTGCGAGAATCGGGGAAAGAGGCCGTTCGCCGACGGAGCCGCCGTATCGCTGACAGCTAGGTTTGAGTATAAGGGGGCTGGTGGAGGGTCGATCTCTCCCACCCTTCCCGCGATGAAGCTGCGCGAAGGATGGGGCACCCGGCAATAGGGGCTTGAGTGTGCCACCCGCCCTCTGCAGCCATCCGTCCGTAAAGATCACTCAGTTTGTATTAGTGAGGGCGAGCCAAATGTAGGTGTCAGATGCGCTCTTGACGCAGACAAGTGGCCTATCTGCTTGGTGTATTCCGCCCTTTTGTACGTAGATAGTGCCTCTGCGGTTCAAATCGCACGTTGGTTTGGGTAATGTTGATATGTCCTGAAATCCGATATCTGAGAAGCTCGATATAGGCCGGGCGAACCCTCCAGGAGTAAGAGAGTTAAACATCAGTGGGCTTCCTTCGGCGCAGAGCGAGATCGGCCATTTTTTCAAGTCGGGTGACGGGCACCCGACTTTCCCGAAGCTCACCAATCCGGCCCCGGCCCCGGTTGTCTGCAGCATCTCCACTTTGAGGGTTTTCTGACCAAGGTCAATCACGTCCTTCTGAAGCCCCAAGACGTCCGTTTGCAGTTTATTGATGTGGTCATTGGCCGCTTTATATTTTGCAGCATCGCGCTGGAGCGTGTTTATTTCTTGATCGATGGCGGGAAGTTTCCCTTCTAACGCTGAAATGCTCGCCGTCGCACTGTCTTCAGAATTCTTGATTTGCTGCGTTCCATCGCCAACCGTTCTCGCAATCTGAGCTTGCCCCTGCTCCACGGCGTGGTGAAAGTCCCAATAGCTTTTACCGAAGAGAAAAATGAATATTAGTAGGGGTAAGGCCACGACAGCTCCCAGCATTCGTGACCATTTCAGGAGCCGCGTTAGAACGGCTTCGGTTAGCTCGATCTCTCTAACGTGCTCGTCGCGTTGCTCTGCGGCTCGCCGGATCCCAACTGCCGTGGCGGTTAACGGCTCGCCGCATTGCTTGCAAAACAGAGAACCAACTTCGTTAGTTGCTGCACAGTTTGAGCAATTCAATGTGTGCCTCGTCTTTCTCGGAGCGAAAGGAGAAATCTATCCATCAGCCCGTTCGGGTGCAGAGAGTTGGTTCATTATTTCTAACATTCCCTAGTTTTGGTAGTCATCGTTCAGTACCCTCTGAGATAACTTGAATCGCCGACCAACCGGCATGGGGTGTGCGACGCGGAATTCCCCTGCTCCCGCTGCTGCGCGAGCACGAATGTGGAAATCAGAATACCAATCAGGCAGACGGCGAATTTGCGGAGATTTCCTGCGCATTTCATCGATGGCGTTTCTGTCTCGACGGGGTTTCCGGGGTTGTCCTAGACTAAGCTATCGCGAGGCGGGGCGGGGGGAATTTATGGAGTCAAACGAAGTCGGGGAATTGCACGAGCAGCACGAGAAGGCGCGGGAAAACAGGATGCGCGCGGTGAGCTTTACGATGAGTCTGCTGGCGGTGCTGGTGGCGATTGTGACGGTGCTCGGACATCGCACGCACACCGAAGCCGTGCTGCAGCAGGCGCGCGCGAGCGATGAGTGGAACCTTTACCAAGCGAAGAAGATTCGCCAGTACAACACGCAGCTCACGGTCGATCTGCTGAGAACGCTTCCGCTGCAGGACGGGGCGGCGGCGAGCAAAGTCACGAGCCAGTACACGGCGCATCTGGCGAAGTGGAGTGGGGAGCTGGCGGAGGAGCAGGCCAGGGCGATGGAACTGCAACGCGAGGTGCGGACGCTGGAGCGACACGCGACGCGGTTCGACCTGGGCGAGGCGTTGCTGGAGATTGGGCTGGTGATTACGTCGATTACGCTGCTGACGCGGCTGCGCGCTTATTGGTATCTAGGCATGGCGTTCGGCGCGGCCGGATTTGGGATTGCGGCCTGGGCGTTTTTGATTACTTAAGTAAGGTCGATTGGATTTGAGCCGATGATTTCTCCAGGAAAAGTGTTGGATGCATTTTTCGGGGACGCTATCATGGTGCGCATGCAATTAGGTGATTTGCTGGTTCGGGCAAAGCTGGTGACGGTAGAGCAGGTGGGGCAGGCGTTGACAGCGCAGGCGGAGCGCAGTGGGCGGCTGGGCGATCATCTGGTGGCGATGGGCGCGATTACGCAGGCTACGATCGACCAGTTTCTGCATCGGATGCCGGCGGAGCCGGCGAACCTGGCGGCAACGGGGATTGATCCGGCGGAGCTGCTCACCCTCTTAATGAAGCTGATTTACGCGGGGCGGCTGGAGAGCGTTCGCCAGTTCGCCGAGGCGATCAAGCTGCCGTACCACGTTGTGCTGGACCTGGTGCAAATGGCAGTGGATCGGCAACTACTGCACACGCTGGGAACGCGTGAGTCGGACAACATAGCGGAGATGAGCTACGCCTTTACCGAACGGGGGCGGAAGTCGGCGCTGGATGCGCTGCAGCAGGGTCGATATGCGGGGCCGGCTCCGGTGACGCTGGAGGAATTCACCGACCGGGTGAGCCTGCAGAAGGTCACGAACGAGGTGGTGACATATGAGCGAATCCGGCAAGCGATCAGCGACCTGACGTTTGACCAGAGGATTGTGGAGCAGGCGGGGCCGGCGCTGAACTCGGGCCGGGCCATGCTGCTCTATGGGCCTCCGGGGAATGGCAAGACTTCCGTCGCGCAGCGTTTCGCGGGCGTGTTTGATGACGTGATTTATGTACCCTACGCGGTGAGTGTGGAAGGGCAGATTATCCGGATGTTTGATCCGAGCGTACATACGCCGATCCGCCCGGCGCACCTGGCTGATCAGGGCGGGCTGTCGCTGGTCCGACAAGAGGAGTTTGATGCGCGCTGGGTTCCCTGCCATAGACCGTTCGTGATTGCCGGGGGCGAACTGACGCTGGAGATGCTGGATCTGCGGTTCAATACGGTCGCACGATACTATGAGGCCCCGCTGCACATGAAGGCGCTGGGAGGGTGCTTTCTGATCGATGACTTCGGGCGGCAACTGGTGAGCCCGACGGACCTGCTGAATCGCTGGATCGTGCCGCTGGAGAGCCGCGTGGACTATCTGAAACTGCATACGGGCAAAAGCTTCAGCATTCCGTTTGAGGAGCTGGTGATTTTTTCGACGAATCTTGATCCCGAAGACCTGATGGACCCCGCGTTTCTGCGGCGTCTGCCGTACAAGATCGAGATTGGGTCGCCGAGCCTGGAGCTTTTCGAGCAGATATTTACGAAGGAATGCCGGAAGCAGGACATGACGCTGCCGGAAAAGATTCTAGACCTGATCATCCACAAGATTACGTCGGAAAAAGGGCTGGAGCTGGCTGCATTTCATCCGAAGTTCATTACCGACCAGGTAGTGGCGACGTGCCGGTTTACCGGGCAGGAGCCGCACTTTGAGCCTCGATTCATTGACTACGCGATTGATAATCTGCGGGTGCGCCGGAAGCAGGCGGCCAATGTGCCGGTGCTGGTGGAAGCGCGGTAGGCGCCAAGCGTTCCTGACATTTATGGTGTGATTCGAGCGTCCCAGCCGCAGATCCTTCGACTGCGTTTGGCACGTGGCGCCAAACTTCGTTCAGGGCGACATCGTGTTTTTCATAAGGCGACATCCTGGCCGTGCTACGCACCCTATTTATGTTTCCTGGTGGTGAATTTCTTGAAGACGAATTCCTGAGCGAGGTTGTTGGCGACTCGTCCGGCGGCTCCGAGAAGCGCGTTTTCAAAGACGAGGGGCGCGCTTCGGTTGCTGGGCGGGTAGTAGACGTTGGAGAGGGCTCCGGAGCCGAGGTCTCCGCCGATGCTGGAGTAATTGACCTGCCAGTGGCCATTGTCTCCCTTACAAAGGACGGCGAAGGCGGCGGCGTGGAGGATGCGGGACTTGATGGTCCCCGTGCCCTGGTAAAAATAGCGCGGGTCCTGATGGAGGAGCGAGGGGAGGATGGCTCCGCCGATCATGATGCTGGTGAAGCCGTCGGCGTATCCGGACCCGAAGCGTTGAGCGTAGCCGAGAGCTCCCTGGGGATAGTTGGGGGTGTCGGCGGCCTGGTCGAATCCGGCAAAGGCGGCGGTAGCGAGGAAGTTGACGGGATCGACGGTAGCGCGGAGGGCGAGCTGGAACTTGAGCCTGGCGGTAAGGGGCGCGGGGTTGGGCGAGTAGGTGACGAAGAAGTTGGGGAAGACGCCGAGGACGCGTTGCTGCTCCTGCAGGTGGACTTCTTTCGTGGCGATCTGCTCGGTGGTGAGCGCGGTCACGGTGGTCTGAACGACGGCGATGTTCAGGAGGATGTCGCCGAGGTTGCGTTGCTGGCCAGGCTGGAGGATGAGGGCGGGTGAAGTCCAGGATGCGAATCCTTCGGCGGCGATCGTGAGGTGGTAGGCGGTGGCAGGGCGAAGGTTAGTGAAGATGAAGAAGCCCTGGGCGTTGGTTTTGGCGGTGGTGCGATCGGAAGTTGCAGGACCGTTGAGCGTGACGTCGGCGGAGGCGATAGCGTCGTTCTGGATGTCGGTGACGGTCCCGATGATGGAGGCGGGCTGGGGCTGTGGAGCGTTGATTTGCTGGCCGCTGGCGAAGAGCGGGAGGAGGCACGCGATACAGACTACGAGAGCCGAGTGACGACGCATACAGTGACTGCTGAACAGATGCTATCAGGCGGCGAAATTAGCTTCTTTACCCTTTGCGAAAACTCGTCTGCAGAGCGCCGCGAGGGAGGAGCCTCAATTTTTTCTGGACGGGCCGGACGGTGCTCCTCGCTTGCACGCTATTCCTTTGAGCCTTTAGTGTGGTGGGGAGTCTTTGCGCTCTTAATTTTTGTTTTGAAGGCGGGAAATAACGGCTATGGCTAGCTCTACTTCGTCCCATCGCAATCTGGATTCCATTCTTCGCGAGAATCGCGTATTCCCTCCCCCGGCGGAGTTTGCGGCCAAGGCGCATGTGGACAGCGAGGCCGCGTATGAGGAGCTTTATGCGCGCTCGGTGGCGGATCCGGAGGCTTTTTGGGCGGAGATTGCGCGGGAGCTGCACTGGTTCAAGCCGTGGACGAAGGTCCTGGAGTGGAACGAGCCCTGGGCGAAGTGGTTTGTGGGAGGGAAGTTCAACCTTTGCTACAACTGCGTGGATCGCCATGCGCTGGGCGGCAAGCGGGACAAGACGGCGATTCTGTGGGAGGGCGAGCCGGGCGAGGTTCGGCGGCTGACCTACGGGGAGCTGCTGGTGGAGGTGAGCCGGTTCGCCAATGCGCTGAAATCGCTGGGCGTGAAGAAGGGCGATCGCGTGGCGGTTTATATGGGCATGACTCCCGAGCTGGCGATTGCGGTGTTGGCGTGCGCGCGGATTGGCGCGGTGCATTCGGTGATTTTTGGAGGGTTTGCGGCGCACGCGATTGTGGACCGCGTGAACGACGCGCAGTGCGTGGCGGTCCTGACGCAGGACACGTCGTACAGACGTGGCGGCGAGGTGAAGCTGAAGGCCACGGTGGACGAGGCGATGAAGCAGTGCCCTTCGGTGAAGAATGTGGTGGTGTACAAGCGGTCGGGTTCGGCGATTGAGATGAAAGAGGGGCGCGACCACTGGTGGCATGACGTGGTGGCGGGAGCTTCGGAAAATTGCCCGGCAGAGCAGATGGATTCGGAAGACCCGCTCTACATTCTTTACACGTCGGGGACGACGGGCAAGCCGAAGGGCCTGGTGCATACGACGGCCGGCTATGCGGTGATGACGTATTACACGAGCAAGCTGGTTTTTGATTTGAGGGACGACGATGTGTACTGGTGCTCGGCGGATATTGGTTGGGTTACAGGACACTCGTATGTTGTCTACGGGATTTTGCAGAACGGTGTGACGACGCTGATGTATGAGGGCGCTCCGAATTATCCGGCGTGGGACCGCTTCTGGAAGATCATCGACGACCACAAGGTGACGGTGTTCTATACGGCTCCGACGGCGATCCGGGCGTTTATCAAGGTCGGCGATGAGTTTGTGACAAAGCATGACTTGAGCTCGCTGCGGCTGTTGGGGACGGTGGGCGAGCCGATCAATCCCGAGGCCTGGATGTGGTATCGCGATGTGATCGGCAAGGGGCGATGCCCGGTGGTGGATACGTGGTGGCAGACGGAGACGGGATCGATCATGATTACTCCGCTACCGGGGGCGATTGCGGCCAAGCCGGGGTCGGCAACGCGCCCGTTTCCGGGCGTTGTGCCGGAAGTGGTCAACCACCGGGGCGACCCGGTTCCGGAGGGACAGGGCGGCCTGCTGGTGATTCGGAAGCCCTGGCCTTCGATGGCGCGGACGATCTACGGCGATCCGGAGCGGTACATCAAGGCGTACTGGTCTGGGATTCCGGGATCGTACCTTACGGGCGATGGTGCGCGGGTGGACGCGGACGGCTACTACTGGCTGATGGGCCGCGTGGACGATGTGATCAACGTGAGCGGGCACAGGCTGGGGACCATGGAAGTGGAGTCGGCTTTAGTCGCGCATCCCAAAGTTGCCGAGGCCGCGGTAGTTGGGCGCCCCGACGAGATGAAGGGCCAGGCCATCTCGGCGTTTGTCACGCTGGAGAGCGGGAATGAGCCTTCGGCAGAGTTGAAGAACGAATTACGCGCCTGGGTCACGAAGCAGATTGGCGCGCTGGCGCGGCCCGATGACGTGAGGTTTACCGAGCAGTTGCCGAAGACGCGCTCGGGGAAAATTATGCGGCGTCTGCTGAAGGAGTTGGCGACAAACGGCGATATCCAGGGTGACACGACGACGCTGGAGGATTTCAGCGTGATTGCGAAGTTGCGGGAGTCGGACGAAAGCTAGGCGTGAAGAGAACCCGGTCTCACGCCACTGGGAAAAAGCGCTGACCTTCCACTCCGCGCTTCGGTCTAATTTGGGCAAAGGCCTGGCCTGGATGGTGCGCCCTGCATCTCTTTGAAGGTGAACGCGGACGGGAATCACGAGGGGCGGCAACCGGCAGAGCATTTTTCTCCGCCGCCTGCGAACCGGCAACCGAGCCGTCTTTCGCGCATCTGGGCAAAAGTAGAGCTGCGGCGGGTGATGGACGCCGTCCTTTTGGGCGTGGTGGGAGCGCTGGCGGCGCGAGCGTTCGAGTGGATGCTGCGGGTTTGCGCGCACTTTTTCCTTCATGACATTGCGGGATATGTGGCCCCGGTGATTGGCGGATCCGGCGGCTTCCACAGCCAAATTGTGGGGCGGCATGGACTCTGGCTGATTCCGGTGGTGACGACACTGGGCGGGCTGATCTCCGGAGTGCTGGTGTTTACGATGGCTCCGGAGGCGGAGGGCCACGGTACGGACACGGTGGTGAATGCCTTTCACCGCGCCAAGGGCGCGATTCGGGCGCGTGTGGCTCCGCTGAAGATGGTGGCTTCCGCGATCACGATCGGCTCGGGCGGGTCTGCGGGGCGCGAAGGGCCGACGGCGCTGATTACAGCGGGGCTCGGCAGCATTTATGGGAGCCTGCTACACAGGCCGGAGCGGGAACGGCGGTTCCTGATTGTGGTGGGGATGGCGGCGGGGCTTTCGGCGGTGTTCCGGTCGCCACTGGGCACGGCGATCTTCGCGATTGAAGTGCTGTACGGCGCGATGGAGTTTGAAAGCCGGCTGCTGATTTACACGATTCTGGCCTCGGTTGTGGCGTATGCGGTGAACGGTATTTTTGTAGGACTGCGGCCGCTGTTCCTGGTTCCGGCGAGCATGGTGGCTCCGGATTATCATCGCTATCCGTGGTATGCACTGCTGGGGATCAGCGGCGGGCTAGTGGGGACAGTGTTGCCGTGGGTGTTCTACAAGATGCGGGACGGGTTCCATACAATTCCCTGCCCCCGCGTCTTCAGGCCGGCAATTGGCGGGCTGTGCGTGGGCCTGATTGCGCTGGGCTGGCCGCAGGTGCTGGGCGGCGGCTATGGCTGGATGCAGATGGCGATTCTGGGCAAGCTGTCCCTGAGCCTGCTGGGAGCGTTGCTGGTCTTCAAGATTCTCGCCCTGTCATTTACGGTGGGCTCAGGCGGCTCGGGGGGCGTGTTTGCTCCGAGCCTGTTCATCGGGGCGATGCTGGGCGGCCTGGTAGCGGGCGTGTTTCATCAGCCTCCAGCCCCGTTTGTGATTGTGGGCATGGCGGCGCTGTTCGCGGCGGCAGCACGGGTTCCGGTGGCCACGCTGCTGATGGTTTGCGAGATGACGGGCGGGTATCAACTGCTGGTTCCGGCGGGGCTGGCGGTGGCGCTGGCGTTCATGACGCAGAACTGGCTTTCGGTGGGGCTGAAGTACCGCAGCCTGTATGAGGCGCAGGTACCTACGCCGGCGCAGTCTCCGGCGCATTATGTGGAGGAATTGAACGCGGCGTTCGAGCTGATCCGCGCGCACAGGTTGACGCAGCCCGCGCTGGTGCGGAATCTCGACGTGATGTCGCTCATGCAGTCGGGGATTCCACTGCGCCTGGAGTCGGGCGAGCAGATGTTCATGGTGCAGGTACAACCGGGTAGCCCGGTTGCGGAACGGACGATTGCTGGAGTCTGCGAAGAGTTCAAGGACGAGACTCTGAAAGTGCTGGCGATCTTTCGCGGCGAGGAGGTGCTGCTGCCACACGGGTCGTCCCGTTTGCAGGAGAAGGACCGACTGCTGCTGGTGTGCGATCCGCGGATGAAGGAGATGCTGGAAAAGAGCCTGGTATTCGACACCACAGAAAATTAGTGAGCGCCCGCCGGGGCCTGTCTGCCGGGTTGGACTTTTTTGAAGAGCCAGACAAACGCTACGCAAATGAAGCAGAGCCGGCGATCCATCGGAAGACGTCGACGAAGGCCCAGGGGTGGGCCTGCTGGAGGATCTGGTGGTTCATCTGGATCGATGTTGCGGGTGAGATTGAAGATGCCACTGGCGTTGCCTATTTCCACGTTGCGCTTGGTTCCCCATCCAACGTGGGAACACCCGCCCCCACCTATTTGCCATCAAACTGGAGAGCAAGGCCGTATCCCAGGAAGCGCAGGTTGTTGTGGTCCACGAGGACGGATTTCCCTCCGGGGGCTCGAAACTCGAACATCGCGCCACCCCCGGCAGGCACGCTTGCGGTTTGTACATTGTAAAGAACGTTTGCCGGGTTGCCGCTCATGTAAAAGCGATTCAGGATTGTGCCGATCACATGGACAGAGGAGTCTCCGGGACCCACGTTCACAAACCACACCCGAACCAACTGTCCGGCCTTGACCACAACAGGCTGATGCACCACTTTTCCGTTGAAGATCATGAAAAATGGATTGTTCGCTTTGGCCCGGTCGGTGGTCTGGACGATATTCCCGGATTTATCCGGTTCGCCGTAGATCGCGCTTTGCACTACCACCATTGCCTTCGCATCGCGCAAGCGCTTCCGGGGATAGACAATCATCGCGCCGTACATGCCCATCTTGATATGCAAGCCGGTTGCGGACCCCGCCTCGCAGTGGTACATGAAGACGCCGGGAACCTTGGCTTGCGCCGTGAACTCGAGTGTTTTTCCTGGAGCCACCGCGTCGAATTTGGCGGCATCGATCTGGAAGGCATGAGAATCAAATCCGTGATCCGTACCCGTGATTGGGTTGGTGTCTTTGTTGGCCATGCGGATGGTAATCGTATCTCCCTGGCACACCTCAAGGACTGGTCCCGGCAGAGTCCCACCATAGGTCCACGTTTCTGTTTTCCAATTCAGGCCAAGGTCAACTTGAGCGCGCTCCGCCGCAATCTGGAAAGAGCGACGCCTCGGGCCACTTCCACACACGCTCCTCTGTCCGGCTAAAACTAATCCTTTGGGAGTTACCGGGGCCCCCGAAATGGGTGTCCGGTTACAGGATGAGAGCGCTGTGACGAGCGCAGCCAGGGCGACAACGCAGATCAATTTATATTTCATGGTTGTTTTAATCGTACCCGTTGCCTGGCGATGAGTCCTCAGTGGGCGCCCGCAGGGGCTTTTCCGCCGGGTTGGACTTTTTTGAAGAGCCAGACGAAGGCTACGCAGATGAAGCAGAGCAGGGCGATCCATCGGAAGACATCGACGAAGGCCCAGAGGCGGGCCTGCTGGAGGATCTGCTGATACATCTGGACCTGTCCGGCGATCAGCCCGTTGGCGCTGCCGAAATGTCGGCCGAAGAACTGTTCCAGGATAGACAAATGGTGTTGAAACCAATAGCCGGATTGGGGGACAGCACCCACGATCTCGTTCTGGTGAAGGGCGCTGCGTCGGGTGAGCAGGGTTTCGGCGACTGAGATTCCGACCGAGCCGCCGATGTTGCGGGTGAGGTTGAAGATGCCGCTGGCGTTGCCTATTTCCACGTTGCGCAGCGTGGCGTAACACTGCGTGGCGATGGGGACGAAGACGAAGCTGAGCGCGAAGCCGGTAATGACGATGGGCCAGAAAAGGGTCCACGGGCTGATGCTCAAGTTCACGTCTCCAAACGACAGGGACATGGCTCCGAACACGACAAAACCGAAGGTCAGCAGGTAGCGGGCATCTAATTTATTAGTGAGCCAGCCGATGATGGGCATGGCGACGATGGCGCCGAATCCACGCGGGCCGACCATGAGACCAGCGGTGAAGGCGGTATAGCCGAGTAGCTCCTGGTAAAAGAGCGGCAGCAGGGTGATGGTGGAGTAAATGGACACTCCAAAGAAGAGGATGAGCAGACAGCCGACGGCGAAGTTTCGGTCCTTGAGCGTGTGCAGGTTGACCAGCGCACGTTCCCGCTTGCGCCAGGAGTGAACGAGAAACCAGATGAAGGCGATGACAAGGATGATGGCCGCCCAGCGAATCCAGGTTGCGCCGAACCAGTCGTCTTCCTGGCCCTTGTCGAGGATGACCTGGAGGCAGCCGGTCCAGACGGCGAGGAGGCCGAAACCGATATTGTCGAACTTGCTGACCTTGGCGTGCTTGATGTAGGGCGGGTCGTGGACGAAGCGGCCCACCATGTAGACGGCCAGGGCTCCGACGGGGATGTTGATGTAGAAGGCGTAGCGCCAGCTGTAGGTGTCGGTGAGCCAGCCGCCGAGGGTGGGGCCGATGATGGGGGCGACGACGACGCCGAAGGCGAACAGGGCCATGGCCGCGCCGCGCTTGCGGGGCGGAAAGCTTTCAAGCAGGATGGATTGCGAGAGCGGCTGGAGGGCTCCGCCGCCAGCTCCCTGGATGATCCGGGCGAAGAGGATGAAGGCGAGCGAGGGAGCGGCGCCGACGAAAAAAGAGGAAATGGTGAAGATGATGATACAGATGATGAGGAAGCGTTTGCGTCCAAACTTAAGAGCGAACCAATTGCTGGCGGGCAGGATGACGGCGTTGGCGACAAGGTAACTGGTAAGGACCCAGGTGGCCTCGTCGGTAGACGCGGCAAGGGAGCCGCCGATGTAGGGCAACGCCACCGTGGCGATAGAGGTGTCGAGCACCTCCATAAAGGTGGCGAGCATGACCGAAACGGCGATGATCCAGGGATTTACGCCCCCGGTTTGGGCCTCTTGCCCGTAATCTTGTGCCATTTTCCTTGCGTCTTAAAACGAAACGATGGGAGGTTTCCAGGCGAATCGGTCGGGGCGATTTCGGTCTGAAGGCGTGATTCTTCAGTTGGATACCAGAGGGGCGGCTTAGGATGCAAGGAAAGTGGTCGAGGGCTGCATCGTGGTATCAATCGTCCGCATCATATAGATTGACAATAACTGACTCAAGTGCAAAGCTGGTCTAGAGCGAATGCACCCAAAGTTTCTCAGGAGTGGCTGGAATGGCAAAGATTATCGGAATTGACCTGGGCACAACGAACTCGGTTGTGGCCGTGATGGAAGGCGGCGAGCCGAAGGTGATTGCCAACGAAGAAGGTGGTCGGACGACTCCTTCAGTCGTTGGCTTTACAAAGAGCGGCGAACGCCTTGTGGGCCAAGTGGCCAAGCGGCAGGCGATCACGAATCCGCAGAACACGATTTACTCGATCAAGCGTTTTATGGGCCGCCGCTTCAATGAAGTGACGGACGAAATGAAGATGGTTCCCTACAAGGTGAAACAGCAGGGAGACCATCTGGTGGTCGAGGCTCAGGGCAAGGACTACACGCCTCCCGAGATTTCGGCGATGATTCTGCAGAAGCTGAAGAAGGCGGCTGAGGACTACCTGGGCGGTTCGGTGACCGAAGCGGTCATCACGGTTCCGGCGTACTTTAACGACGCGCAGCGGCAGGCCACCAAAGATGCGGGCAGGATTGCCGGGCTGGACGTAAAGCGCATTGTGAACGAGCCTACCGCAGCGGCCCTGGCTTACGGACTCGACAAGAAGAAGGAAGAAACGATTGCCGTTTATGACTTTGGCGGCGGCACGTTCGATATATCCATTCTGGAAGTGGGCGAAGGCGTGGTCGAAGTGAAGTCGACCAACGGCGATACGCACCTGGGCGGCGACAACATCGACCAGCGGGTTGTGGACTGGCTGATCGACGAGTTCAAGAAGGACGAGGGTCTGGACCTTCGTTCGAAGGGCAACGAGATGGCGCTGCAGCGGCTGAGGGACGCCGCGGAGCGCGCCAAGATCGAGCTTTCGACGGCGATGGAGACGGAGATCAACCTGCCGTTTATCACCGCCGATGCGACCGGGCCGAAACATCTGGTGAAGAAGCTGACGCGGGCCAAGCTGGAGTCGTTGGTCGAAGACATTCTGCAGCGGTCGATTGAGCCTTCGAAGAAGGCGCTGTCCGATGCCGGAGTGGACGCGAGCAAGATCGACGAAGTGGTTCTGGTTGGCGGGCAGACGCGCATGCCGCGGATTCAGCAGATTGTGAAAGACCTGTTCGGCAGAGAGCCGCACAAGGGCGTGAACCCTGACGAGGTGGTCGCAGTGGGCGCGGCGGTGCAGGCCGGCGTGCTGGCCGGCGATGTGAAAGACCTGCTGCTGCTCGATGTGACGCCGCTGACGCTGTCAATTGAGACGCTGGGCGGCGTGGCGACGGGGATGATTCCGCGCAACACGACGATCCCGACGAAGAAGACGGAGACGTTTTCGACGGCGGCGGACAGCCAGACCGAAGTCGAGGTCCATGTGCTGCAAGGGGAGCGCCCGATGGCGGGGCAGAACCGGACGCTGGCCAAGTTCAAGCTGGGTGGGATTCCTCCGGCTCCGAGGGGCATACCGCAGATTGAGGTGACGTTCGACATTGACGCGAACGGCATTCTGAATGTGACGGCGAAGGACAACGCAACCGGCAAGGACCAGAAGGTAACAATTACGTCGTCTTCGGGTTTAAGCAAAGAGGAAGTGGAGCGCATGGCGAAGGAGGCCGAAGCGCACTCTGCGGAAGACAAAACGAAACGCGAGGAAATCGAGGCGCGGAACGGGCTGGACAGCATGGTCTACAACATCGAGAAGATGCTGAAGGAGAATGGTGATAAAGTCTCCGGAACGGAAAAGAGCGATGTGGAGACGGCGCTGGCTGACGCCAAGAAGACGCTGGAAGGCAGCCCGAGTGTGGCCGACATGAACGCGGCGCACGAAAAGCTGACCGCGGCCTCGCACAAGATGGCCGAGGCGATGTACAAGGCCAACGCGGCTGCTCCGGGTCCGGCTGACGGTGCCGGCCCTGCTCCCACGGACGGCGAGACTGCCGCTGCGGGAACGACGGACGAAGGAAAGAAGGACGAAGGCGTGATCGACGCCGAATATGTAGACGTGGACGAGAAGAAGTAACGCCAAAATTGGCGTTGATTCGAGGGGCGTCCTGAACGGATGCCCCTTGCTTTCAGCGGTGGAGGATTTTGAGATGACCGAGACCCTATGGAAATGTGAGCAGGTATTGGCCGGACAGGTCCTGGACAAAGTTATGTTCGACACGCAGGAGGAAGCGGAGAAGTTTCTGCGGCACATGAAGCAGAATGCCCCTGATTTGTTCTGGCAGATTGAGCCGATTTCGGTGAAGATGGTGTGGAACTGAGGAGCAGGGATTGCAGGTTAACCTGAGTGTGGGTGTCCGGTTGATTCTACATAAAGCTTCGGACCAGACTTTTCGCGACCGCAGGACGGGGCAACTGAAGCAGCGGGCAACGGCGTGACGATATAGAGAGAAGATGCCACCAACTCAGAGCAAGGATTATTACGGCGTACTTGGCGTAAAGAAGACGGCCACGGCGGAGGAGATCCGCAAGGCGTTTCGCAAACTTGCGCGTAAATATCATCCGGATGTGAATCCGGGCGATAAAAAGGCCGAGGAGCGGTTCAAGGAGATTTCCGAAGCAAACGATATTCTGAGCGACGAGAAGAAGCGGAAGATTTTCGACCAGCTCGGGTTCTATTCCGACCAGATTGATCCGGCGCAGGCCGAGGCGGCGGCTCGCGGCGGCTATGGACGGGCGGGCGCGGGGCGCGGCGGACAGGGCGTTCCGTTTGATTTTGGCGGATTCGATTTCAACGATTTTGCCAATCAGCAGTCAGCGGGACGCCACCAGCAGCAGCAGGCGGGCGGCGGCGCAGGCTGGGGCGGCTTTCGCGATATTTTTTCCGGCATCTTCAACCAGGGAGGCCATGAGCACCAGCAAGGGCCGGAGGCGGGAACCGACCTTGAGTACCAGATCAACGTCGATTTCTGGACCGCGATTCGCGGGGGCACGACGCGGCTGCAAATCCAGCGGCAGGAGCTTTGCCCGACGTGCAAGGGCAAGGCTTCGACGGGGGGCTCGCAGACCTGCCCCGAGTGCCACGGCGCGGGCCAGGTAACCCAGATGGGCGGTCGGATGAAGTTCAATATCCAGTGCCCGCGATGCGGAGGGTCGGGCAAGGTGCAAAATGCGTGTCCCACCTGCCGCGGCGAAGGCACGGTGACGCGCACGGAGCCGATCGAGTTCAGGATCAAGCCGGGCACGCGCGACGGGCAGCGGATCAGGCTGGCCGGCAAAGGCAATGCGGGCGTGAATGGCGGGTCGGCGGGCGACCTTTACCTGATTATTCGCTCGGGGACCCATCCGGTGTTTACGCGGCAGGGCGATGACATTTACGTGACGGTTCCGGCGACGGTGGCGGAGGCCGCACTGGGTGCAAAGATCGAGGTTCCGACGATTGACGGGCGGGCGCAACTGAAGGTTCCACCGGGCACGCAGAGCGGGCAGAAGCTGCGGATGCGGGAGCGCGGAGCTCCGTCGCCGGCGCACGAGGGCAAGCGCGGCGACCAGATTGTGACGATTGAGATCATGGTTCCGAAGGTGCAGGACGAGCGGTCGAAGGAGATTCTGCGGGAGTTTGCGAAGTTGAACCCGGAGAACCCGCGTGAGGCGATGTGGACGAAGGTGTAGAGGGGATGGCCGAAGGCGCGGTTCGCGAAGACGCGAACGAGGTACTGAACGCGAGCGTGACCTATGCGAAGCGGATGCTGCGCAAGTATGGCCAGTTCGGTCCGTTTGCCTACAGGATGAAGGAGGACGGCGACGTGGCGCTGGAAGTTGTGGCACAGCACGATATGCCGGCGGAGCCGACGATGCTGATGGATTTGCTGTATCAGCAGCTTGGCGAGCGGGCGAAGAAAGGTCTGCTGCTGGCCGCGGCCGTGGCTTCGAATGTGACGATGGGCAAGGCCTCCAAAGAAGGCCATATGGACGCCGTGATGGTGGAGCTTGAGCATAAGGACGGGTACTGCATGCGGGCGTTTGTCCCCTACCGGATTACCGGCGGGCAACTGCACGGATTTTTTCCGCGCGTGGTACGGTTTGGCGCGCTGCTGACCCAGGAAGGAGCGCCGCGGCTGTTTGGACGGGAGTGAAAGCCTATGCCAACGAAACGCAAATCGAAGGGTGCTTACATGATCTCCGCGGTTGCTGAGATGTATGGGATCCATCCGCAGACGCTGCGCCTTTATGAGCGCGAGGGGTTGCTGAAGCCCTCGCGTACGGAAGGTAATACACGCCTGTACACCGAGGAGGACCTGGAGCGGCTGGAGTTTATTTTGAACCTGGCGCGTGACCTGGGCGTGAACATTGCCGGGATTGCCATTGTGCTCCAGATGCGGGAGCGGATGGAGGAGATGAATCGGCAAATGCAGAGCTTTGTGGACTACGTGCGTACGGAGATGCTGACCCAGATGCAGCAGGGGATGTCGCAGCAGCCGGCGGCCATCGTTCCGCTGAAGCGCTCGATTGTCGATCCTCCCAGGAACCGGCGCTGACTCCGTTCTTCTGTTCTGACCTTGACTTTTTGGGTTCCGGCAGAGCACGGGCCCGCGCAATTTTTCCCGCTCTAGTCTAGTCTGGTAGGAAGGAACCCCACTCGGATGTGCGGTTTGGAGTCTTCCACCAATTTTATGACTATGTACCGATTTGAGCTTTCTCTATGATCAAGCTCCTGTTTGGGCTTGGCCTTCTAGGCCTGTTTACATCCTCGGTTTTCAGCGGGTTGGTGCTGGCCGGCATTCTGCGGTTTGTCGCTCGCCGCAGGCGCGGCGGGAACAGGGATTTCTTCCCTCCTGTTTCTCTGTTCAAACCCTTGCACGGCGCTGAACCAGACCTGGAAGCCCATCTGGCGACTTTTTTTGAGCAGGACTATCCGGAGTATGAGATTTTGTTCGGCGCGCGGGTTGCGTCTGATCCCGGACTGAAGGCGGCGCGGCGGGTGGCGGCGCTCTATCCCCATATTCCGGTGAAGTATGTACTGACGGGCGAGCCGTGGCAGATCAACGCGAAGGTGTGCACGCTCGAACTGATGGACCGGGCGGCGGCCTACGATATTTTCGTGATCAGCGACAGCGATGTGCGGGTTGCGGCGGATTATCTGCGCGAGGTGGTGGCTCCGTTTGAAGAGGAGAAAACCGGCGCGGTGACTTGCCTGTACCGTGGCGTGGCGGAGAGCGGACTCTGGGCGAAGCTTGAGGCCACGGGCATGTCGGTCGAAATGACGGCCGGCGTTGTGGCGGCGGATCTGATGGAAGGCATGCGGTTTGCGCTGGGGCCGACGATGGCAGTGCGGCGGAATTGCGTGCAGGAGATTGGCGGGTTCGGCGCGCTGGGCGCCTATTGCGCGGATGATTTTGTGCTGGGAAACGCAATTGCCACGAATGGGCATACGGTAGTGCTCTCTACGCATGTGATCGACCACGTGGTGTTGAACTCCGATTTTGCGGATTCGCAGAAGCACCAGGTTCGATGGATGAAATCCACCCGCTTCTCGCGGCCTAAAGGGCATTTTGGGACTTCCCTTTCGTTCAGCGTCCCGTTTGGGTTGCTGGCTTGCTTTGCGGCGGTGCTGCTACATCATCGCGAACTGGGAGCCGGCCTGCTGGCGTACAGCGTGGTGGCGCGGGCGGCGCTGGCGTTGGTGGTGGGATGGGCCGTGGTGCGGGAGCGGAATTTGCTTCGCACTGTATTGCTGTTTCCGCTGCGCGATTTACTGGGATTCATTTACTGGGCTGCGAGTTATGGAAGCCGCGAAATTGTGTGGCGGAACCAGACGTACCGGCTTGAGAAGGGCGGGTTGATGCTTGCCCAGGAAGAAGCCACGGCAGAGGACGAACAGCCGGCCTTTACGGCGTGAGGTTTTTGGTGGCAATCGCGCTGCGCGTGCCTTAAGCTGAACAAAACCGCAGCAGCAACACCACGGCGTAGACCAATATGTTCCTGACAAACTTCAACGGAGGCGCAGTGGGCGCGCCCGTGTGTCTATGCGCTGGCAGGGCGCTGGACGTTCGCGCGCGCGGAATTGTGGTCTGATGCAACCGACGAAAAATGCGGTCATTGTCGGCGCGGGGCCGGCGGGACTCACGGCGGCGCTGGAATTCGCCCGGCGATCGGAGATCCATCCGATCGTGCTGGAAGCGAGTCGCGAGATCGGCGGGATATCCCGCACTATTCGATACAAGGGAAACCGGATGGATATTGGCGGGCATCGCTTCTTCTCGAAGTCCGACCGCGTGATGAACTGGTGGGCCGAGCTGATGCCCATTTCCGGGGATGGCGAGCACTCGGTGCGCTACCAGAACAAGGAGCGCGTGGTCGCGGCAACAGCCGCAGACTCTGACCTGGTCATGCTGGTGAGGCTGCGCCGGAGCCGGATTTACTTTTTGCGAAATTTTTTCAACTACCCGCTTTCGCTGGACGCTCGCACGCTGCGGCTGCTGGGATTGAAGCGGACGTTCAGGATTGGGCTGGGCTATTTGCGCGCCAAGTTGTTTCCGCGCAAGCCGGAGAGGACGCTGGAAGATTTTTTCATCAACCGCTTTGGCGTGGAACTTTACCGGACGTTTTTCAAGTCGTACACGGAGAAGGTGTGGGGGGTTCCCTGCGACCAGATCAGCGCGGAATGGGGCGCGCAGAGAATCAAAGGTCTTTCGCTGCGCACGGCGATTTTTCATTTTCTGAAGAAAACGCTAAGCCCGCGGAGATCCTCAGATGTTCTGCAGAAAGGGACAGAGACTTCGCTGATTGAGAAGTTTCTTTATCCGAAGTACGGACCGGGACAGCTCTGGGAACATGTCGCCGATCTGATTACAGAAATAGGCGGCGAAGTCCGGTTGGGCTGGCGCGTGACCAAACTGCACACGGACGCGAACCGCATCGTTGCCGTGGATGCGGTGAATGAGGCGGGGGAAACGAGGACGGTCGAGGCGGATTACGTTTTCTCCACCATGCCGATACGAGAGCTAATTCGAGGGCTGGACTGTGAGGTCCCGGCGAACGTGCGCGAGGTGAGCGAGGGCCTGGTTTACCGCGATTTTGTTACAGTTGGGCTGCTGGCGGATCGGCTTTTAGTGACGGAGCCGGATGGCGGGTTGCTGAAGGACACATGGATATATATTCAGGAGCCGGATGTCCTGCTGGGGCGGCTGCAAATCTTTAATAACTGGAGCCCTTACCTGGTGGCCGACCCTGAGAAGGTTTGGCTTGGGCTGGAGTATTTCTGCTACGATACTGACCCGCTATGGAAGATGTCCGATGAGGAGATTGCGCGGTTCGCGATTGGCGAGGTAGAGAAGATTGGAATACTCAAAGCGGCAGATGTTCGCGATTCTCATGTGGTTCGCGTGCCCAAGACTTACCCTGCTTACTTTGGGACTTATGACCGCTTTA
Organism: Acidobacteriaceae bacterium; assembly: GCA_049280995.1. GTDB lineage: Bacteria > Acidobacteriota > Terriglobia > Terriglobales > Acidobacteriaceae > Silvibacterium. The sequence goes on along the minus strand of JBAPRH010000064.1, from coordinate 15,026 downwards.
ATGAAGTTATCGAATATATAAGCCAATTTGAAAACTTACACCTGGTGGGGCGGAACGGGATGCATAAGTACAACAACCAGGACCATTCGATGCTTACTGCCATGACTTCCGTCGATAACATCCTCGCCGGCGTAGAGGATAAGGCCGGTATCTGGAAGATCAATACGGAACAGGATTATCACGAAGAAAATAAGTAGCTACTCCCATTGGGTAGTATGGCGGGCGAGCCACCAACAGGGCGCGGCTCCGTGTGGAAAGATGGAGTGGGAGCAAGGTTCGGGTTGCGAGCCCATATAGTCGTATTCGTCCTTATGATTTTTGAGTGGCGTGGATAGGTATTCATCAACCTGCACGCTTCCGTAGCCTGTGCCATGAGCTATTTTCACGCGCAGCGTGCCCCAATCGATGAGATAGACGGCAATCAAAACGACCAGCACGATCCGGGCGGCAAGCCATAGAACACGTTTCATGGTGATTCAGCCGCAGACGGGTAGGTATCGGAGAACTTCGTCGGGTTCGGGGCGAACGCGGAAGTCGGCATGCGCTTCGGCGAACAGGATGCTTCCGCCGCGATCGATAACGTAGGTTGCCGGAACGATGAGCTTCCAGCTCTGATCTCCGTTGACGAAAGGCACATTTACCAGGATGCTGCTGTAGTGCTCCTGATGGTAGGGCGGGATGGTATAGACAAGTCCGAACTGCTCGGAGACTTTGCACCCGTCATCGTTGAGCAGCGGAAACGGAATCTCATGCTGGTCCTGCGTGAAATCGCTCTGACGGATGGTCTGAGGCGAGATAGCGACGATGAGCGCGCCGCGCTCGCGAATCGCGGAATACAGGTCACGCCACATTTCCAGTTCGGTGACGCAGTAGGGGCACCAGCGCCCGCGAAAAAAGTCGAGGATAACGGGGCCGAGCGCGAGCAGGTCCGATGACTTGACCGCGCGCCCGGACGAATCGCGCAGTGTGAAGTCAGGTGCTTTTGCGCCTACGGGCAAAATGTTTTGTTCGATGCCGGTCGCGAATAGCTCTTCAACGGCACGCTCGTTAACGGCCAGCCGTTCGGGCTGAACGAGGTCTCGCGTGTTCGCGGTGATTTCATCGAGCTGGTCCTGGAGATGAGACATAGGAGTAGGCGCAACTACCTTATGAATATAATAAAGCGTCTGTGCTTGTGGCGCGTGGGATGCCCGCATGGAGGAACTATGAACCGGAGACGTTTTATTGCATCTGGTCTGGGCGCGGCAGGATACCTGTTGACGGAGCATGACGCGATGGCCGGCGAGCCGACCGGTGAAACGGGCGCTGACACCGCCGGACAGAAGTCGATTGAGGTTCATCGCTTCGGAGTGAACTACACACCATCGCACCACTGGTGGTTCTGCTGGAACGACTGGCAAACGGACCCGATTGAGCGGGACTTGGATGCGATTGCGGCACTCGGGGCGGACCACATGCGGATTCTGCTGATCTGGCCCGACTTTCAGCCAAATGCTACATGGGTAAGCGCTGCGCATCTCGACCGGTTGAGCCAACTGCTGGCGATGATGGAGACGCGCAGGCTGGATGCGGTAGTGACGGTGTTTACCGGGCAACTGAGTGGTCAGTTCTTTCTGCCGCCCTTCCACACGGCGAGGAGCGGCTTCTATACCGACCCGGCGATGTGGAATGCGCAGGAGTTGTTTGTCCGGGAACTGGCGCGGACCATCCATCCTCATGCCAATGTGATTGGATTCGACCTGGGCAATGAGCTGAACACTTGCTGGACTGCTGAGCCCGCGCAGGGCGATGCGTGGATGGCGCGGATGTTTGCGCTGATGGATGAGGCGGCTCCGGGAAGGCTGAATGTAAATGGCGTGGACGAGCAACCATGGTTTGAGCGGATGACGTTCTCGCCAGAGGCGCTCGCGGCGCAGCGGCTTCCGGCGATCCATTGCTACCCCTGGTGGACGGGCGCACTGAAGTATGGCGGGCCGATGGATCCGCCGAGTACGCGGCTTGTGGCGGCCATGGCGACACTTGCGCGGGCTTATATGCGCGACAATCAGCGGCCTGTGTGGGCGGAGGAATTCAACACCTGTATTGCGTCACTCACGGAGGCGCAGCAGGCGGAGTGGCTGCAGATGACGGTGCTATCGGCGAAGGACGCGGGCGTGAACTGGTTCACCTACTGGGACAGTCACGACCTGAACCGAAAGCTTGCGTTCAACCCGGTGGAGTACACGCTGGGCCTCTTGACGAACGACGGCAAGGTGAAGGAGCAGGGGAAGATGTTTCGCGAACTGGCGCGGGCCTATGGCGGGAAGCCGGTCGTGCTTCCGCGGGAAGCTCCGCCTGAACCGCCTGCAGAAAGGACAACCGAAGCTGCCTGGCGGTGGATGCTGGAGTGGATGGGCTGGACGCCGAAGGCTTGAGGAGGCGAGAGAAATCACCCGAGGGATTGCGGAATCGCTTCCTGCGCGTGGAGCGGGCTACCTCATACCCTTCATGCCGCCGAGCATGCCCATGGCGCGGCGCTGGAGCATGCCGCCTTTGCCCACTCCCTTGAACATTTTGCGCATCTGCGCGTACTGGCGGAGCAGCTGGTTGACTTCCTGCACAGTGGTTCCGGAGCCGTTGGCGATGCGCTTGCGGCGGGTCCCGGAGATGATTTCGTGATGGTTGCGCTCTTTCTGCGTCATGGAATTAATGATGGCTTCGATGCGGACGAATTGCTTTTCGTCCACCTGGCCGGCCATCTGCTGCATTCCGCTGAACGGGCCAACGGAGGGCAGCATCTTCATGATGCTCTGCAGCGAGCCGAGCTTGCGAATTTGCCGCAGCTGATCGCGAAAGTCTTCGAGCGAGAAGCCGTCGCCGCTGAGCGCCTTTTTAGCGAACTCTTCAGACTGCTTGCGGTCGAGATTTTCTTCGGCCTTTTCGATGAGCGTCATGATATCGCCCATGCCGAGGATGCGGCCCACGATGCGGTCGGGATGGAAAGGCTCGAAGGCGTCAGGCTTTTCGCCAGTGCCGATGAACTTCACGGGTTGTCCGGTGACATGGCGAATGGAGAGCGCCGCGCCGCCGCGCGCATCACCATCCATCTTGGTGAGCACGGTGCCAGTGAGCGCCAGGCGCTTGTGGAACTCTTCGGCGGAGCGGACGGCATCCTGGCCGGTCATGGCGTCAGCTACGAAGAGAATTTCCTGCGGAGAGAGCAGCGACTTCAGCTTCGCCATCTCGTCCATGAGGTCCGAGTCGAGGTGCAGGCGGCCCGCGGTGTCGACGATGAGCGTGTCGCATCCGCTGTTGACGGCTTCGCGGCGGGCTTCCCTCGCGAGACGCTCGACGAGCGGCGTTCCGGCAGGCTCGCCCTTGGTGTCGCCTTCGTAGAGCTTGGCCTTCACGGTGTTCGCAACAACTTTGAGTTGCTCGCGCGCGGCGGGGCGGTACACGTCAACCGAAACCAGCATGGGACGATGTCCACCCTTCTGCAGCCAGGCTGCGAGTTTGCCGGAGGTTGTGGTTTTTCCTGAGCCTTGGAGGCCGGCCATGAGAATGACGGTGGGCGGGCGCGAGGCGAACTGGAAACGGGCGGTGTCTTTGCCCAGCAGCGCAATCAACTCGTCGCGAATGATTTTGATGACCTGCTCGGTCGGCGAGAGCGAGGTCATGACCTCCTGCCCGAGCGCTTTGGCACGGATGTGCTCGATGAGTTCCTTGACGACATTCAGGTTGACGTCAGCCTCAAGCAGTGCGACGCGGATTTCGCGCAACGCGTCCTGCATATTCTCTTCGCTTATCGTTCCCTGGCCGCGAAGGTTCTTGAAGGCACGCTGTAGTTTTTCGGAAAGGTTCTCAAACATAGCTTAAGAGCAAGTTTATCAGCGACGGGAACCCGGGGCGTCGGGCCGCTTGTATCCTTGTGCCCGGCGGAGCTGCGACCGCATTGACCAGCCCTTTTCCTGTTTGTTAGTATGAAGCTGCGGGGTGGAGCAGCCCGGTAGCTCGTTGGGCTCATAACCCAAAGGTCGCAGGTTCAAATCCTGCCCCCGCAACCAAAACAATCTAAATGACTTAAGATTGTTTTTGGATTACACAAACTGCTCGAAAATCCCCACGTAACCCCACGCTAAGCGGAAACACTTCTAATCTCCGCTTCCGTAGCAGCATTTGTGGGTAATACCATCTGCACAACGGCGCTATGCGCCTTCCGTTTTTCTCCCATATAAGCGTCCCCATATTTCATGGTCGTGCTTACCTGAGCGTGCCTCATCAGTTTCTGCTGCACGCCGATAGGAGCGCCGCAGGCATCGAGCAGCGAACGGTAGCTGTGCCGGAAGGTATGCCAACCCAGCCGTAATACGCCGATCTTTTTGCCCGCAGGCACAAGGATGTCTCCCTGTAAAACAGAAGAGTGCCAGACTCCTCCCGTGTTGGGATTAGGAAAGACCCATTTCCCTTCACTGACAGGACACTGCATCCGCCACTTCTGGAGGATGCGCGCAAAGGCTGGATCAAGAGGCATCTCATCCTCGCTGTACTCCGTCTTTACGCGTCCGATTCTTCCGTGAACGGTGCCCCGCGTAATCATCAGCGTGCCCTCTTCAAAATCGAAGTCGGGCCACTTCAGCGCCAGAATCTCGCTCACCCGCAAGCCCAGGCACATGGCGATAATAACCATCGTCCTGTAGGGTTCTTCCAGCAGATTGCACAACTGCTGAAATTGCTCCGGCGTTAGGATGAATTTCTTCCGGCGTGGCCGTGTTGTTCCCCCTTTGATTTCGACAAGGCTCAACGGATTGCGCTGTGCAGGCAAAAGCCCCCAAAGCATAGAGAGTTCCAACATGCGATGGAAGGCTGCTTTGATGTTCTGCTTGGTTTTCTTTGAGAGGTCGAGTTGTTTCAGCCACTCCTGCACTTCGAGCGGCTTGATGTCTGTCAGAACCACCTTGCTCCATGCAGGCCGGAGGTGAACCTTAATAACAGACAGATACCCAACCGTGGTGCTGAACTTCAGACCTTCATCGACAGTTTCACCGGGACGCTGCGCCTTGATCTCTTTCAGGCGCTCATCCGTAATGAACTTGTCGAGGACAGTTCCAAAGGTTGGCGACCGCTGCGCGATATAAGCCTCACTGCCATTGATCTTCAGCAGCAACGCCTGCAAAGCGCGACGGGCGGCGGTTTCGGTTTTATATTCGACGGTGCTCAGTGTCACTTGTCGCATCGGCAAACCCGGTTTCGAGTGATCGCGGTAACGGAACTCCCATACATCGGGACCCGTCTTGCGCGACACTCTGCGTAATGATCCATTCTGAAAACGCTCGCGTGAAAACTTCATTCCTTCTCTCCCACATCACGCAGAGCGGCTGGCTGATTCCATTGAACCTCGCCGGCACGAGGCGCTACAAGTCTTTTCTCCAGCCAGGCATTTAGAAGAGAGGCGCGAAAGCGCCAGCGACCACCAACGCGGAATGCAGGCACCGTTCCTTTCCGCGCCATTCCTTCAAGGGTTTTCCAGTGCATCTCCAGAAGCGCCGCCGCTTCATGCAGATTCAGCAACCGTTCAAAGACGGGTTCAATGGGGATCGAGTTCCTTTGTGAAGGGGATGACTTCAAAGGACACCTCATTGGTTCGCAGAGATTCTGTCAGAAAAAACTGCTTGCATTCCGAGCAGAAGGCGAGCTAGTGTTATTATGATTACATATTTGTTTTTTGTAAACAGCCATGCGATACAAACGCGACAAAGAACGAAAAAACGATGTCATCTCCCTTCGGCTCAATGAGGAGCGGATCGAGGTGCTGGAGCGCCATCGGCAGGCACTCATGGAACAGCAAAACCGCCCAATTTCGCTTTCAGAGGCGGCATTTCGGGTTCTGGAAGACCGCGTCGAGTTGGTAGAACGGGAAACCGCGCGCTATGAACTGCTGAAGAATCCGGCTGAAAGCCTGTGGAAGATTCGGCAGCAATGGGTGGCCGAGCACACGCTGTCCGTGGCCGAGTGGGACCTGCTGGCGATCTATCTCCAGATCGGAGCCGAAGAGCAGCGGCAGATTCCCCCTGTATGGCGACCTGCGGCTCCCTGCCGGAAGTCGTTTCTCGGATTGATCGAGGCATTTGCAAGCCTGCTTCAAAGCCAGAAAAAAGAGGTTTTTGGAAAACATCTCTGGTACTACTTCGCCAACCTGGACGGTCATAATTCCGGCATTCCGTTTTCGGAGAACGAAGATGCCGAGCAGAGTTATGAAACGGTGCGGAGATTGATTGCGACACAGAAAGCGCAGTTGCAATCCGAAGAAGACTGGAAATATCCCGGTTCCGTCGGACGCTGCTTATTGACTGCGATTCAGTCGGAGCCGGAGAGCCACCGCATCAATCAGGCGCTTGCGCCGCATTGGGACGTGCTGTGGCGTATTGCTGCGCGAGGTCACTGGCTGCGCCATCATGCGCCGGTGCGTATTGTGCAGCCCGATTCTTCCGGCCCGGCAGAGAGGCCAAAATTTCCAGACAGTATCGAAACGCGCAATTTGCGGCTGTCCTTTGGGGATGGAGGTGGCGGAGACATTGCGTTCCATCTTGAGTTCCGTCCGCCGCGCAGCTTTACCTACAGCATCCTTCACTACCCGGAACTGATCGAGTTCCATTCCATGCTGGAAGAATTCGGTGAGCTGTCGGCTTGGAACGGACGGTATTTCCGTGCGATCGTCGCAACCAATGAAGATTCCGGCGAAACGAAGTACACACTTTGGCCGAAGCAGCAGGACATCGAGATCGCCTTCACCGACAAGGAATGGCTACGTCTGCGCGACCTGTTCCGGCAGGCATCGGAGAAGCCGGAGATTACCGAGCGCATGGCCGCGCTTCAGTTGGAGTATGGCGAACAGGGTTGAGGCACTATGGATATCCCCTTCTACGATCCGCGAGACGACTATGACTACGTGCCGGTGCGGAAGCCGAAACCGCAGGCTCCCGAGCCAAACGACCGGCATCGTCATGTAGACAGAGACTCGCCGAAACAAACAGGACGGGAGGACCGCAGCCCCATTCAGCGTCGTATGGAGTCACTCAAACAACGGGCCGCTGACCGCAGGGTGACGACTAGCCCATATCCAAAGCGGGAACGCGCGATGCGTCACGAACCGCCTAGAGAAGAACGAAAGCGTGCTCGCGCGCAGGAGGTCCGTCCAGGCCGGGACCGCCTCCCCGCGATTGCCGTAGATTTGCGGCTTCGTCCCGAAGAGACACAACTGCTCGGCGACGTAGGCCGCTTCCGTGTCATCACCGCGCGCGATCTGGCCGAGACGGTTTATCACGGCAACCGCGGACAGATGGAACGCGACCTCGCCTATCTACGGGAAAAGAACCTGGCCGATACCAGTTTCATCAACGCCCGCCGCGACGGACAGAACCGGCCTGTCGAACGCATTCAGGTAGTCACGTTGACCGAAGAAGGACGGAATGTCCTGCTGAGGACAGGACAGTTTCGCCACGATCAGGAGATATATGCAGGACTGGTAAAGCCGCGCGAGGCGGAACATGATGCTCAGGTCTATCGTGCCTACCTTAAGGAGTGGGAGCGAATTGAGAGGGACGGCGGCAGCAACCCGCGCATCGTTCTGGATTTTGAATTGAAGGCCGACATCCAGAAGGCCATACACACACGGCAGAAGGCAGAGCCGGATGAGGATGTGAGTGCGATCAAGCAGCAGGTCGCGGAGCAGTTCGATCTGAAGTTCATCGACGATTCGATCCAGATTCCCGACCTTCGCATTGAATACGACCTCGATCAGGGCGCACAGAGCGGGCACTCGGATGTGGAAGTCGCCACCGCCGCCTATCACGGCAGGCACCTTGCCGCGAAGTTGCAGGCCGGGTTTCGCCTCTATGCCTCGGCATCGGACCGGGCAACACTGACGGCCCGAATCGAGGATGACCACGACATGATGCGGGGCATCCTCGATCTATGACCGGCGCCGACCCGATTCGTGGCATTGAGTATCTGGGGTACACGGAGCGCGAGGCCAGCTTCCTTTACCTCGTGGCTGTCCACTCCGGTTACTTTCTCCGTCGTCAGTTCGATCAATTCATTGACCGGCACAACGGGGCCATTGCCCAACATTTTCTGCTCAGGGCTAAACGCAGGGGTCACATTGCCGTTCTCGACTTCGGCCAGCAGCGTCATGTCTATCACCTGTTTTACAAACCGTTCTACAGGCTGCTCGATAATCCCGACTCGCAGAACCGCCGCCGAAAAAGCGATGCCGAGATCAAGCTCCGGCTCATGGCGCTCGATTATGTCCTGCTGCATCTGGGTGAGGAATTTCTCGAAACCCGCGAAGCAAAGATCCGATTCTTTACCGGGACTCTTCACGTTCCCCCTGCTTCGCTGCCGCAGGCTGGCCGGTACTCCCAGGTTTCTTTTGCCGACCACATCCTGATAAGCCACGATGCCACAAGCGGAATTCCACGCTTCGTCTACGTTGAAGAAGGCACCCGATCGCTCATTCGTTTTGAAAAGTTCCTTGCCAGCTACAAGCGGCTCTTCCAGGAACTGGAGCAGTTCGAACTCATCTATCTGTCAGACTCCAACCTGAATTTTGTGGGAGCCGGACGTCTGTTCGAGAAGCTTTTCCCGCAAAGTCGGATCGCCGACGCCCATGCTCTTTATCCGAAAGGGTCCGATCATCTGCTGGAGTGGCTGAGAGTGCGGGCACGCTATGACAGCGGTCTTGGCGGGCTGGCGATGCAGGATTTCCTGCTGCTCCGGGAAGGAAACATGCTGTACACTTCGCGGGAGCATGAAAAGCTGTATCAACAGTGGCGGGTGAGACGCTTCAGCGCAGGCGAAATCCCTGCCCTGCTGGGAGTACAGAGCTCCGCTGTTTCCTTTCGCACGGAGCTACAGGTGCAGAGCTATCCCATCTTCCAACACCGTCATCTACCTCAGAAGTCTCCAGCCTTCCACTCTATGGAGCGTTCCCCCCATCGCTCTGCATCCTGATAGGTCAACATCCTTAATATCAATCTCTTGCATATGATCCGGGGTCAAGGCACGGGTCAGGCTAACCCAAGATACAAGCAGGGTCAGGGCGGGAACGACCACACACTCCGTGTTGCCGCTTCGCTCGGTCGTTCCCGCCCTGACAAAAACAGGTACCGAGTTAGGATCAAATCAGGTACTGGAACGGTACGAAGTTAGTACCATTTCAAGTCCAACTCAGGTCCAGGCTCGGATCACTATCGGTACTGAACTTGATCTACTTCAGATCAGTCCAGCATCGCCGACGGATACGAATCCGATCTCTCACGGATCAACTTTGGATCAGGCAAATATCCATTCACCATCCAGGAAAGGCCAATGCAAGGCATTCCCACATGCCTTCGAGATGCTACCCGTCGCCGCATCCGCGTCAAGACCATGCCGCCTGTCGGCGGTGCGCCATAAATCGGAAGTAAGCCAATATCGGATCAGCGCAGCCTTGACTCGGATACGGTGACGGATTCTTTGCTGGTCATCGTGGGAATGCCATAATGTTGGAAGATACCAACTTCATAGAAAACTTCTTCTACGGAGACTCTTCCTGTAGCGGCAATAAGCCAAACAAGAACGCCCCGTCTCCGGGGCGTTCGCCTGGGATTTACCCTGCGTCGGCGAAACTTACTAGGAACAGCGAGAATCACCGCTCAAGTACACTGCTATACTTGTACCTTCCGAAAATCTGGTTGTCAAGGTACGTCGAATGTCTCCAGTGCAGGAAACGCACACCAAATATGTTCTAGGCCTTGATCTCGGGTCCGCTTCGATTGGCTGGGCCACAATCAGACTGAATGAACAGGATGAGCCATACGAGGTTCTCAATACCGGAGTTCGTATCTTCGACCCCGGGGTAGAGCTTCCACCAAGTGGGCCCAAAATTTCAACGGACGAAGCCGTACTTCGCGGGATTGACAGATCAAAGGCCGTCCGTCGTCGCGTTGCTCGCCAAATGCGCAGGCAAACCGCAAGGAAACGTGCTCGGCAGGATCGTCTCTTCAAATTACTCCAGGCTAACAGCCTGCTTCCTTCCTATACAGACCTCCAGGAAAAACCACTCTCTGCCGAAAAGCATGAGACCTTTAAGAAACTGGACAAGGAACTCGCGGACGCTCTTTGCAAGTCAATGCGTGGAAAGGGCGTCCAACTCGAAGGCGATCAGGCACTGCCTTATGTATTACGCAAGGACGCTCTGGAACGAGAACTGACTCCGCTGGAATTAGGCAAGGTGATTTACCACCTGTCGCAGCGGCGGGGATACAGGCCGAGCGAAGTAGACGACTCCTCACAGGATGCGGCCTCGAATAATGAAGATGGTTCACCCCAAAAACCTACCACTCGGAAACGCAAAGGCAAAGCTGGCGCCGAGCAAGAAGGAGAAGAAACCGACAACGGGAAGGTCGAAGCAGGCATTTCTGATCTCAGCATAAAAATGCAGGCTGCCTTCCAAGCCGGGACTATTAGCGCTCCGCTGATTGGCGCATATTTCGGCACATTCTCCGTCCATGATCCTCACAAGGAACGCATCCGTCACCGGTGGACGGGACGGAAGATGTTTGAGGACGAGTTCGAGCAGATTTGGATAAAGCAGAATCAGTTCTTTCTGACATCAAACCCCACGCTTTCTGAGGAGGAGTTGGAGAAGCGTAAGAAGCTGAAAGACGACATTCGTTACCTGCTCTTTTTCCAGCGGCCCCTGGCAAGTTCCGATCATCTCATCGGCTTTTGCAACCTTGAGTCCACTGAACGTCGCGCGCCCTGGGCGTCTCTGGAAGCACAACACTTTCGCCTCCTGCAAAAGGTCAATAACCTGCGATATTTTTCGCGCGAGAGCATGAGAGAAGAGCCGCTCGACGATGTTAAGCGGCAGAAACTTGTAGACAGACTCGAAGAAAGCGGAGATTTGTCATTCGCGGCAATTCGCAAACTGCTGGAAATGCCCGGCGCGGAATTCAACCTCCAGAAGCCCAGAAAACTCGACGATCCGAAGAAGAAGCATGATGAAGGCAAGATAGAGGGAAATCGCGTCAACAAAGTGATGCTCGAAGCCTTCGGCGCCAAGCGCTGGAATGATTCATTCAGCGAGGAGGAGCGTACCGCAATCGTCGAGTTGTGGCGCACAACAGAAGGGCTTGAGAATCGTGTAGCGCTAGCCACTGAAAGATGGGCGTTGGATGACGTGCATGCCCGCATCTGGGCGGAGCACCGCCCGCCCGATGGGTACTGCAATCTTTCACGCAAAGCAATCCGCAGATTGCTCGATCTCAAAGAGGGCGGGATGGTAAATGGAGTCCCGTTTTCGACAGCGAGGCTCAAGGTATATGGCAACCCTCTAGCCGGAAAACCTGCGCATGAGTTTGTTCCGCAGGTGACAGGAAAAGACGGATTTCTGCCCAGCATTAGCAATCCAGCCGTGATCCGAGCGCTGACCGAATTGCGAAAGGTTGTCAATGCCATCATCCGTGAGCAGCACAGCAGACCCTACGAAATCCGCATCGAACTTGCTCGTGAACTGCGAAAGAATCGTAAGCAGCGTAGAGATGCCGAGGAGGCAAACGAGAAGAACCGCGAGCGCCGACTGAAAGCGGCCGAAGCAATTCTTCGTGAGTGTGTGAAATACGGCTATGATGCCGAAGGCCGGGATGTGGAGCGCCTTGTCCGGGAACGTCGCGATGATGTAACTAAAATGCTCCTTTACATGGAATGTGGGGGCAAGTGCCCCTACACGGATGCTTGCATCTCCTATCAGCAGCTCTTCGGTGGCGAAGTAGAAATCGAACACATCATTCCCCAAAGCATGATGCTCGACAATAGCTTTGACAACCTAACCCTCACCTTCCGCAAAACCAACCACGAGAAGTTAGACAAGACCCCGTGGCAGGCCTTTGGCGGACCTGGAAACGAGGGTGGTTGGGCCAGAATCCTCGATAATTTCCAGAAGTTCGGCAACAAGCGCAAGCTCACAATTGTTCAACTCAGGACGCCAGAGGAAGCAAAAGCCTTTGGAGGCCGAAGGCTCAATGACACACGCTACACAAGCAAGTTGGCTGGCCGTCTTCTCATGTCGTTGTATGGGGGCAGGGATGTAACCAGCACGGAATCCATCGATGAATTCGGTGAATTCAAGGACCGCACGGGAAGACGCGCCATCTTCGTCTCTTCGGGAATGATAACTTCCCTACTGCGTGATGCCTGGTGCTTGAACCTAAGCGAGCTTATCGGAGAGAAAGCACACAAGAGCAATGCGGAGCCTCATGAGGTCGAGGAAGGGAAACGTAGCCGCCGCGATAAAGACAAAAAGAAGGACAGAAGCGATCACCGCCATCATGCGCTGGATGCGGTCGTTATCGCGCTTACCTCGGAAAAGCTGATCCAGAAGATCAACACCCTTTCCAGCAGGTTTTACAAAGATCAGGAGAATGGATCATATCGGTCACTCACCTACCGGGAAATGATGAAAATGATTCGGCGTGGTGCATGGCCGGAGTGCCTGGAAGGTGCAAAGCTCGACAAACTCCGTGAAACCTTCCGTAAAATTACAGCTTCTTACCGTCCCGAGCACAGACTGCGCGGAGAACTGCATAAGTCAGGGTATTTCGGCAAGGAAAGGGGCACATCGCACAACGGCACTCCGATACGTTATCAGCGTGTGACTATCAAGGAATTGAGCGAAATGCCCAAGCCGGGCGTTGGTAAGCCCGACCCGATTGAAAAAATGATTAGCTCAATCGTTGACGGCAGCATTCAGAAACGCGTTCGTGAGTTTGGCGATAGCCTCGAAAAAGAAATTAAGGGCCGGATAGAACGCGGTTATAGGGCATGGTCTCCCGAGTTGCGTCCCGAGAAGCGATTCCCCATGCTGCCTAATCGCAATCGTCCGGATTCCCCAATTCCCATCAAGAAATTCACTGTCAGGATCACTAAGAATACGACCCCTTTAGGAAAACGCGGGAATGGGTATCCTGAGCGCAATGTTGAGACAGGCGAGATTGCCTATGTGAGCTTTTTCTCAGTACAGGGACGCAAGGGAACCAGATGGAAGTGGGATATAGTCAAACTCTTCGATGCGGCGCAGCGAATCCTGGATACACCAAAGTGTGATCGCGCTACGACACGAATTTGGGAACATCCCTCAGACAACTTTCGGTCAGAACTCAAGGCCGGTGACGAAGCAACTTTCCGGTTCTTGCTTATGAAAGGCGACTTGGTTGAGTTGAAAAATTCAGAAATCTACGTCGTCCGCAGCTTTAGAGGTGACGGGAGAATTGGGATTGCCCCCGTGAATGCCGCCGGTACCGGAGACGCTCTCAAAAATGCTGGCCTGGACAGGATTGGTCTTTCCGAGTTTCTTACCATGGGACCGAGCGATATAGGCTGCCCTCAGCCGATTCAAATAGACCCGATTGGAAACTGGAATCGGATTCCTCTTAGCGCCTGAATGGAGTTGACGTGATTGACCGCATTGTCGAAATCGCTAGTCCCGCCCGGCTAAGTGTCCGCGATGCGCAACTCGTGATTGAACGCCCGCAGTCGGACCAACTCGCGCTGCCCTTCACAACTCCTATCAGTGAAATTGCTGTCCTGCTGCTGGCCCACCCACAGATCATACTTTCGCAAGCGGTGCTTTCGCGCATAGCTGAAGCTGGCGGATCGGTAGTAACGATTGACGGCAAGTTTCTGCCCACTTCCATGCAGCTACCTGTCCAGGCACATTTTTTGCAAACGGAGCGTTTCGCCAAACAGACGCAGCTTTCGCTGCCAACCCGAAAGCGTCTCTGGCAGCAGGTAGTACGCGCCAAGATTCGTGCTCAGGGAGAATTACTGAAAGAGCTTCACGGAAGCGATGCAGGTCTGATTGCCATGTCCGTCCGTGTTCGGTCCGATGACGCTGGGAATCTGGAAGCCCAGGCAGCGCGGCGATATTGGCCGCTGATCTTCGGTAATCCGAAGTTTCGACGCGGCTCAGAAGAGCCTAACCAAAACCGTCATCTCGACTACGGATACACCGTTTTGCGAGCCGCTGTGGCGCGCACGCTCTGCGCTGCGGGCCTGCACCCATCCATCGGCTTGCGGCACAAGAATCGCTACGATGCTTTCTGCCTTGCTGCGGATGTGATGGAGCCATTCCGCCCCTTGGTTGACCGTCGTGTTGCCCAGTGGATTTGCGATCACGATCCCGCTGCTCCACTCGATCCTGCAACAAAAAACTGGATTATCGGTGCGACCACGGCACGTTATATTTGCGACCGCGAGCAACGATCCCTCTTTGACATCCTGCTGAAGACGGCCAATTCTCTGGCACAGTGCATTACCGGAGATGCGCGAGAAATTGAAATCCCCTCTTTGCTGGAACCTTGTGCTGAAATGCTGCCACCGAAGCGAGAAGTGCGTGGCGTCAAAGCAGAGAGCCAGGAACAGGCGTTTGGATAATTGAGCATTTCGGAGCTGGGTTTCAGAAAGGCGAGTTTGCGAATTTATGAAAGGACTGCTTCTCTCTGCGTATCGGTCCGTGTGGCTCATGGCCATGTTCGACTTGCCGGTAGAGACACCGGATAATAAGCGCGATTACGTGCGCTTTCGTAAAGCCCTGCTCAAAGACGGGTTTATGATGCTTCAGTTTTCAGTGTATGCGCGTTACATTCCGAGTGAAGAGGCTGCGGAAGCGCATCGAAAGACAATACGGTCTGCAATTCCTCCGCTTGGACAGGTTCGGTTGATGGCTGTCACCGATCATCAATTCGGCAAAATGGAAGTTTTTTATGGCAAAAAACCGCGAGAACCCGAGGAAGCCCCTGAACAGATATTGCTTTTCTAAAGGGAAAAGCCGCGCCAACTTGCTATTTTTCAGCAAGTTGAACGCGGCCTAGTGTACTTGAGCGGTGAATCCCGGCCATCCCTAGCCGCGCGGATACGGCCCAGCCGTTAGCAATCAGTGTACTTGAGCGGTGAATCCCGGCCATCCCTAGCGCTCAACGCTGAGACCAGCACAACGAATGCAGTGTACT
>JBAPRH010000063.1:0-36232 GCA_049280995.1 Acidobacteriaceae bacterium | reverse complement strand
GTCTCTGAGCTGAGCGACTCAGAATGGGTGGCGCTCAATACCATTCTTGAGGAGGGAGCGGTGCGCGAGGTGGTTCCGAAGCTGAAGGCCGCTGGCGCAACGGGAGTCGTAGAGTACCCGCTGAGCAAGGTGGTGCTGTAGCGATGAAGCTCATCTCCGCAACGGGACGCGCCGGGCGTGCAAAGGTTGAAGCCCTACTCGCGCGGCGCAGCGCCGCCTATGAACACGCGCTGCCCGCCGCGAGACGCATTGTGGAAGGCGTGCGCAAGGGCGGCGATGCTGCTCTGCGCCGCTTCGTCGCTAAATTTGACGGTAATTCACAACCAGATCGATTACAGATTCTACCCGAAGAAATGCAGGACGCGCTCGAACATCTGTCGCCGGCAATCGAGCGAGCCCTGCTCATCGCCGCAAAAAATATTCGCGCCTTTGCCGAACGGCAAAAGCCGAAAGACTGGAATTACTCTCCCGCCAGCGGAGTCACCGTGGGCCAACGCATCCGGCCTATCAGTAGCATCGGCTGCTACGTGCCCAGCGGGCGCTATCCGCTGCCCTCAACTCTGCTCATGACTGTGATCCCCGCGCAGGTCGCGGGCGTTAATCGCATCGTGGTCGTCTCTCCGCGCCCTGCCCTCGAAACCCTGGCGGCCGCGGCCTTGCTGGGCATCACCGAGTTCTACCGTCTCGGAGGAGCACACGCTGTCGCCGCGCTGGCCTACGGCACAAAGAGCATCGCGCGCGTGGACAAGATCGTTGGCCCCGGCAACGCCTTCGTCACGGCGGCAAAAAGGCTCGTGGCCTTCGACTGCGCCATTGACATGCTCGCCGGCCCCACCGAGATCGTCGTCACCAGCGAGAGCGGCAATGCTGACGAAATCGCCTCTGACCTCGTGGCCCAGGCCGAGCACGACCCTGATGCGCGAGCCATCTTCATCACTACCAGCGCCGCGCTCGCAAAAGCGGTCGCCAGCGGCGTGAAGCAGCGCACTCGGTCCAACAAAATCGCAGCGGAGTCGATCGCCCGCAACGGAGCGGCCATCGTCGCTTCGTCGCTTGAGGAGGCGCGCTCCATCACCAACGCGCTCGCGCCCGAACATCTCACGGTGGACACAGCAGAAGACCTCAGCTGGGTGAAGAACGCCGGCTCAGTCTTCATTGGCCGCTGGTCCGCACAGCCGCTCGGCGATTATGTCTCCGGCCCGAACCACACGCTGCCCACATGCGGACTGGCGCGGGTGCGCGGCGGCCTCAGCGTCATGGATTTTCTCAAAGTCATGACGGTGCAGGAATACACACCCGAAGGACTGCGCCGACTGGGTTCCGCGGCCATCGCTCTGGCCGAAGCGGAAGGGCTGCAGGGACACGCCGATGCCATCCGGACACGCCAACGTGCAAGAGGAATCAATGAATAACCTGACGATCAGCGGACCGCAGCCGCGCGATTTGATTCGTCGCATGAAGGACTACCACCCGCCCCTCGGCGACCGCGGCGGCCTGCGTCTGGATTTCAACGAAAACACCTTCGCGTGCTCGCCGAAGGTGCTCGAAACGCTGGGTCGCATCTCCCGCGCGGAACTGACGATGTATCCCGAGCGCGAGCGTGTGGAGCGCATCGCCGCCACGCATCTCAAGCTACGACCCGAACAGGTTCTGCTGACCAACGGAGTCGATGAGGCCATTCACGTCCTCTGCCAAACCTATCTCGGCAAAGGCGACGAGATGCTGCTGCCCGTTCCCACGTACTCTATGTACGCGATCTACGCATCGGGAACAGATGCCAGGCTCATCGAAGTCCCGACGGGAACCGGCTTTCGCTTCCCGCTCAAGGCCCTGCTCTCCAAAATCACTCCGGCTACCAGGCTGATCGCCCTTGCCAACCCTAACAGCCCGACCGGCCAAGCTGTGAGTCGCCAAGAAATTCTGCAAATCATTGAAGCCGCTCCGCACGCCGCCGTGCTCGTCGATGAAGCGTACTTCCACTTCCACGGGCAAACCGTGATAGACCTGATTGGCCGTGCCCCCAACCTGATCGTCGCCCGCACGTTCTCCAAGGCGTACGGGCTGGCCGGGTTGCGGTTGGGGCTGCTCGCCGCCGCCGCGGAGCAGATGCAGTGGCTGCGTCGCGTGATCTCGCCCTACAGCGTGAATTCGCTGGCGCTTGCCTGCCTCCCGGCCGCACTTGAGGACAAGGCGTACATCGACTGGTACGTGAGCGAAGTCCTCCAGGCCCGAAGCGAATTTACAGCCGCCCTCGACCGCCTGGGAGTACGCTACTGGCCTTCCGAGGCAAATTTTGTGCTGACAAGCATCGGCCCAAAGCACGCTGAATTCGCCAAAGCCATGCGCGAGCGTGGCGTGCTGGTTCGCGACCGCTCCGCCGATCCAGGCTGCGATGGCTGCGTGCGCATCACCATCGGCACGCGTGAACACACCACGCGCGGAGCGCAGGCAATGGAGCAATCGTTGAAAGAAATTGGATGGGCGGGAGACGAGCAGTGACGAAAAAGCGCACGGCAACCATCGACCGCAAGACGGCGGAAACGCAGATTCACCTCAAGCTCACTATCGAAGGCGCAGGCCGCTACAAGGTTTCCACCGGCATCCGCTTTTTTGACCACATGCTGGAGTTGTTCACGCGCCACGGCGCGTTCGATCTGGAACTAACTTGCAAGGGCGACCTCGACGTGGACCAGCACCACAGCGTGGAAGACGTGGGCATCGCGCTCGGCGAGGCTTTCGATAAAGCGCTGGGCGACAAGCGCGGCATTCTGCGCGCCGGTTACTTTCTCATGACCATGGACGAGACCCTCGGCCTCGCCGCCGTTGATCTCAGCGGACGCCCCGCATCCGTGGTGGACACGAAGGTAAGAACGAGGCTTGTCGGCGATCTGCAATCAGAACTGGTCGAGGATTTCTTCGAGGGTTTCGCGCGCGGTGCCCGCGCCAACGTGCACCTGAAGACGATGTATGGCCGCTCCAACCACCACAAGGTCGAGGCGCTCTTCAAGGCCTTCGCGCGCGCACTGCGCGTGGCTTGCTCGCGCGACAAGCAGCTCGGCAAAATGCTGCCCTCCACAAAGGGCCTGCTGTGATCGCCGTCGTTGACTACAAAGCGGGCAATCTCACCTCCGTAATGAAGGCTCTAGCCGCTGTCGGTGCCGATGCTGTCGCTACCGAATCCCCCGCAGCCGTGCGTCAAGCAGACAAAATCATTCTTCCCGGAGTGGGCCACTTCGCCGCGACGGAATTTCTCAACCGCCACGGCCTCCGGCAAGCCATCGTCGAGCGAACCAGCGCTGGCGTGCCGTTTCTTGGAATCTGCGTCGGCTTGCAATGGCTCTTCTCGGGCAGCACTGAGGCGCCCGAATGCAGCGGCCTTGGCACCTTTACCGATATGTGCGAGCGATTTGCGGAAGGCAAGAAAATTCCGCATGTGGGTTGGAATTCACTGGAGATACGCGAAGGGTCGCGGCTGATGGCCGGAATTCCCAACGGCGCCTTTGTTTATTTCACGCATTCGTATCGCGCTCCGGTCGTCGATGAAACCGTTGCGGCATCGCAGTACGGAGAGGAGTTCACCGCCGCTGCCGAAAAGGACAATATCATGGGCGTGCAGTTCCATCCGGAAAAATCGGGCGCGGCCGGCCTGCAGATCTTGCGTAACTTCGTGGAACTGCCATGCTGACGAAGCGGATCATTGCCTGCCTTGATGTGAAGGACGGTCGTGTTGTGAAAGGCGTGCAGTTTGTCGATCTCGTGGACGCGGGCGACCCTGCCGAGTTGGCCGCACGCCATGCGGAAGCGGGCGCGGATGAAATCGTTCTGCTCGATATTACGGCCACGCACGAGCGCCGCGGAACGCTGCTCGACACGGTTCGCCGCACCGCGCAGCGGTTGTTCATCCCCTTCACGGTGGGCGGAGGCGTGCGCACGCTGGACGATGCGTTTGCCGTCTTTGATGCGGGCGCGGACAAGGTGGGTGTGAACTCCGCGGCGCTGTGCCGCCCTGAGTTGATCGGCGAAATCGGCGCGCGTTTTGGAGCCCAGGCTGTCATCGTGGCGATCGACGGCCGCCGCACCAGCAGCGGCGCGGAGGTTTTTGTTGAAGGCGGCCGCAAGCCCACCGGACGCGGCGTGGTGGAGTGGGCGAGAGAGGCTGAGCAGCGCGGCGCGGGCGAAATTCTGCTCACCTCCATGGACGCCGACGGCACGCGCGCGGGTTTCGACTGCGAATTGACCGCAGAGGTGAGCGAGGCTGTGCAGATTCCCGTTATCGCTTCGGGTGGAGCGGGGAACGCGGCGCATTTCGCCGACGTTTTTCTGCGCGGCAACGCCGATGCGGCGCTGGCCGCAAGCATCTTTCACTTCGGAATTTCCGACGCGCGCGCGCTGAAGCAGGAGATTGCGAAAAGTGGCGTCGCGATGAGGCTGCCATGCTGATTCCTTCGATCGATTTAATGGGGGGACGGATCGTCCAGCTTGTGCAGGGAGAAAAACTGAAGTTGGCCTTCGATGATTTCGAATACTGGATCGATCGTTTTTCCGGTTACCCCACGGTCCAGTTGATCGATCTGGATGCAGCCATGCGCCAAGGTAACAACGCTGCGCTGATTGCGCAAATCGCGAAGCGGCTTCCCTGCCAGGTAGGCGGCGGCATTCGCACGGCCGAGCAAGCCAGAGCGTTACTCGATGCCGGAGCGCGCCGTGTGATTTTCGGCTCTGTTCTGTTCAATGGAGACGGTGTTGCAATCAGGACCGCCGCGGCGCTGTCAGAATCGATAGGACGCGAGCAGTTCATCACCAGCATCGATACAAAAGGCGGAAAGGTCGCGGTTCGCGGCTGGAAGGACCACGTGGACCTCACTCCCGAAGACGCGATTCGCAGTCTGGAACTCTATTGCGGCGCGTTCCTCTACACCCACGTCGATACCGAAGGAACCATGCAGGGCTTCCCGTTTGAACGTGCCCAAGCGCTGCGCGCGCTCACCTCGCGTCAGCTTGTCGTCGCCGGAGGAATCCGCGAGCAGTCTGAGATCGACGCGCTGGACGCGATCCATGTAGACGCCGTCGCAGGCATGGCGGTGTATTCGGGCCTGCTGGCTA
The DNA here is from genome assembly GCA_049280995.1 of Acidobacteriaceae bacterium. GTDB lineage: Bacteria > Acidobacteriota > Terriglobia > Terriglobales > Acidobacteriaceae > Silvibacterium. Next base: position 31,129 of record JBAPRH010000063.1, on the reverse strand, counting down.
CCTGATTTTCCTGTTCCGCAGCACTTTCGCTTCGCGGTTGCGGAACAGCAGCCCGATTAGCAGAAAAACCGCGACGGCGATCGCGATGGCCAGGGTATTCAGGTCGCGGTGGTGCATCATATTCAGCACCAGCAGCACAAACCACGCCGCAGCAAGGATGAACCAGAGTGTCGACCGGCGTCGCATTTCTTTCGGAGCATATCACGAATGCCGTAAGCTATTGAGTCCGGCGCGGCAGAGGAAATTTGCGTCGAGGGATCGAGGGCACGATGACGAAGCACAGCGGGTTAAGGGTTGCGAAACGGCTCGATGAAGTCGGATTTTCCGACATTGTACAGGTGCGAAATAAGGTCCTCGACCTGCGAGCCTCCGGGCAAATTGTTCACGCCTTCCACGGCGGCGAGCCATTCTTCGATACGCCTGAGCCGATCAAGTACGCGCTGATGAAGGCGCTGGTGGAGAACAAAACCCGATACGCTCCGTCTTCGGGCATTGAACCGCTGCGGGCAGCACTGGCCAAAAAGCTCGAAGAGAAGAACAACATCCCTGCGCAGATAGACGACTTAATCGTGACCTCCGGAGGCGCTCACGCGCTCTTCGCGGCCTTTCAGGCAATACTGGATCCGGGCGACGACATGCTTCTGTTCTCTCCCTACTGGACTCCGATCCGCGACATGGTGACGGGAACAGGGGCGCGCGCGCTGCTCGTTCCGACCTCGACGGCGCGCCGCAACGGCATCGCCCAAACGCTGGAACAGTTTTCCACCCCGCACACGCGAGCCGTCTACTACAACACGCCCCAGAATCCTTCCGGAACGGTCTTTTCCCGCGCGGAGGCCGAAGAGGTGGCGGCCTTTGCAAAAAAACACGATCTGGTCGTCATTGCCGACGAGGCTTATGAAGACCTGGTGTACGAGGGCGATCACTTTTCCATCGCATCGCTGCCGGGAATGGCGCAGCGCACGATCACCTGCTACACCTTCTCGAAAACTTACGCCATGACCGGCTGGCGTGTAGGTTACGCGGTGGCCAAAGAGCCATTTATGACGGCGCTGAGAAAGCTGGTGCTCTACTCTGTCAACGGAGTTGCAACGCCGGTGCAGTGGGCCGCGCTTGAAGCCCTCGCCATTCCGCGGAGCGCAATTGACGCGCGCCGCGAAGAGTACCGTGAGCGTCGCGATCTGCTGGTCAACGGGCTGCGCGCAGCCGGCCTGGAGTGCGCCACGCCGGAAGGCGCGTTCTACGCCTTTCCCGACGTGAGCAGACTGAATAAAGACAGCCGTAAGGTCTCGGCCATGCTGCTTGAAAAAGCGCACGTCGCCACCATTCCCGGCGTCGTATTCGGCGCGCAGGGCGAGGGTCACGTCCGTTTCGGCTATGCCGTTCCCAGGGAGTCGATCGCGCTCGGCCTGAAGGCGCTTGCTGAGTACATGTGCCACGCTCCGCGCACGGCGAAGTGAAGCTCTGCCTGCCCTAAGAGAAGCCGAATTTTCGGTCGAGGCTCATCGCACCGCCGCCTGTGAAGACGAGCATGATGGTAATGGCGACCAGCGCGACAATGTAGCTGTACATGCCAAAGCCCCGATGGATACCCACAGCAAATAGCGCCACCAGCATGTCGACCGTGACCAGCGCCGCCACAGGCCGCGTAAACAAGCCGAAGAAGAGCAGTATCCCACCGGCAAACTCGGTAAACGCGGAAAAGTAGCCAAGCCACCAGGGCAGGCCCAATGCGGCGATATAGCGCAAATAGTGATGCAGTGCGCCGTGCGGAACAACCTTCTGGTAGCAGTGAACCGTAATTGAAAGCGAGAGCGCAAGCCGCAGCACGAGCGATCTCCAGGGCTGGCGGCGATTCAGCCATTGCGACATGAAAAGAAGGCTCCTTTCTACAAGACTATCGGGGTCCGCTATCGAATCGAAGCGTGCGTGTCACTGTGGCTCATCGCGCTGCGCAGCGAAGGCGTAGAAATCACGCGGTGGCAGTTCTTCAAAACGGGATTATTAGTAATGCCGGCGGCGTTGCTGGTGAGCGTGTTCGCGCTCTGGATCACCGCCCGAGCAGCGCGGCCCGTTTACATCACCAGGGCCACGCGCTCCAGTTCCGACTGAATGCACTCGTGGGAGCAGCCTGCGCCTTCAAGCCGCAGAACAGCATCGCGAGCCTGTTCGGGAATAACACCATAACCGCGCCCGGCGAGGAAGGCAGACAATACTTCGCCGGCCTGCCGGAGGTCGATGCCGGACCGCGTCAACTCATCCCGCAGGCTTGTAAGTTCGGTTGCTGCGAATTTCTCGATCTTTGCGGTTTCGGCCATTGTGTTTAACCCTCCCGATCTGGAAAACACATCCTGCAGAGTTAGACACCGTGGAGACTGCCAGTGTTGCTGAGCCATTTGCAATTTCTTTTTTCCCCGGGAATGCATCCTACTAAGCTTCATCGGCTGCGGCTTCCTGACATCACGGCGAAGCGGCCTTCTTTGAGCCAGCAGTCGGCGTCTTCAAATCCCGCCTCACGCATCCAGGTGAGCTGGTCTTCCGCGCTGGCACAGAGATCGGCCTGCATGCGGTACTCGGCGTCGGCAATTTCCTGGTCGGTCGCTCCGCGCTCGCGAATCTGTGCCAGCCATTGCTGGTGATAGCGCCGCGTCAGCTCGGGCGTGGGGCCAGCCACCTGCTCGGCGTTAACGAAGACTCCGCCAGGAGCGAGCGCTGCGTGGACGCGGTGAAAGAGATTGCGCTTAGCCTCGTCGTCGAGGTGGTGGATGGAGAGCGCCGAGACAATCGCATCCCATTCGCCCTCGATGGGTTGTCTGCCGTAATCGCAGGTCACGTATTCTATGCGGTCGCTTCCCAGGCGCAGGCGGGCGCGCTCCAGCATCGATTTTGCAAGATCGACCAGCTTGAGCCGCGAATTGGGGAATCGTACGCGAATGAAGGCCGAGAGCAGGCCGGTCCCGGCTCCAAGATCGAGCACGCGAATCTCCGCATCGCGCTCGAAGGGCAGCAGAGCGACAGCGGTCGAGTAAAAGCGTTCGTACGGCGGAATGAGTTTGGCGCGTGCGGCGTCATACGTGGCGGCAGTGCGGTCAAAGACGGTCTGGGCATTGGGAACGTTCATCGGATGCGAAACGCTTTTTCAAGTCTAAACAATTGCGCAACCCGGCCAAAGAGCGAGGGATTCCGGTTCCCAACAGCGCGACAGTCCGTTTCCGGCGCGATGAGGCATGAAAGCGCGCCCGCTCCGGAATGGATGCGGTTCAGCCACGCTGCGGAATACTATAAACTTGAGCTTCCGGCCGGTTTCACGCCTCATTTCACATCCTGGAAATTCCTTTGGCTGACGCAACGAAGAAAAATGCTCCTGTGACCTATGCCGACGCTGGCGTCGATATTTCGAGCGGCGACCGCGCCAAGCAGCGCATTAAGTATCTTGCGCAGCGTACCTTTACCAAAAACGTTCTGAGCGAAATCGGCGGCTTTGGCGGCTTGTTCAGGCTGGACACCGTGAAGTTCAAGCAGCCGGTGCTCGTCTCAAGCGCAGACGGCGTGGGAACCAAGCTGAAGATCGCCTTCGAGATGGGGATCCATCACACGGTGGGCGCCGACCTGGTGAATCACTGCGTTAACGACATTGCCGTGCAGGGCGCGACGCCCTTGTTTTTTCTGGATTATCTGGCGACTGGGCGGCTCGATGCTGAGATTACAGAGAAGATCGTGGAAGGCCTTGCCGACGCTTGCCGAGCCAACGGCTGCGCCTTGATCGGCGGAGAAACGGCGCAGATGCCGGGCTTCTATGCCGATGGCGAGTATGACCTGGCCGGATTTATTGTTGGCGCGGCCGACAAAGACAAGCTGGTTACGGGCGCGAAGATCAAGGCTGGCGACGTGTTGATCGGGCTGCCCTCGACCGGGCTGCATACCAACGGCTACTCGCTGGCGCGCAAGCTGTTTTTCGAACAGGCGGGGTACAAGCCGGATCGGTACATCAACGCTCTCAGGGAAAAGGCCGGCTCCGCGCTCATGAAAACGCATCGCAGCTACCTCAGCATAATTCAAAAGCTGACGGCTGGCGGCTTGGTGTCCGGCATGGCCCACATCACCGGAGGAGGAATTACCGGGAACCTGCCGCGCATCCTGCCAAAGTCAATTTCCGCCCAGGTAGAGATGGGTTCGTGGCCGGTGCTGCCGGTCTTCGAGCACCTGCGCGAGTTGGGCAGCGTGGAGCAGGACGAAATGCTGCGCACCTTCAACATGGGCATCGGGCTCATCGCCGTGGTTCCGGCGGACAAGTTCAAACGAGCGAAAGGGCTGCTGGAGCGTGCCGGGGAGAAGTTCTACGTGATCGGCCGCACGGCAAAGGGCGAGCGCAAGGTGGTCTACAACTGATGAAGCGGCTGGGGGTTCTGCTCTCCGGGCGCGGGTCGAACTTTCTGGCCATCGCCGAAAACATTGCGCAGGGGAAACTGAAGGGCTGCGAGATCGCGGTGGTGATCTCGAACAAGGCCGACGCTCCCGGGCTCGCCGCGGCGCGCGCGCGCGGACTAAATGCCGTGACCATTGAAGCGCGCGGTCGCAATCGCGCGGAGCATGACGCGGAGATCATCTCCACGCTGCGCGAAAACCGGGTGGACCTGATCATCCTCGCTGGATATATGCGGCTGCTTTCCCCCGAATTTGTTCGGGCATTCCCGCAGCGCATTCTGAACATTCACCCCTCGCTGCTGCCCGCCTTTCCGGGGCTGGACGCGCAGGAGCAAGCGTTCGCCTACGGGGTGCAGCTCGCCGGTTGCACCGTGCACTTCGTCGATGAAGAACTGGACCACGGAGTCATCATTCTGCAGAAAGCGGTTCCGGTCGTCGAAAGCGACGACGCGCACACCCTCGCCGAACGCATTCTGGAACAGGAGCACGTCGCCTATTCCGAAGCCATCGCGCGGGTGCTCTCGGGTAATTATCGAGCCGTTGGGCGTCGGTACGTGATTAATCCGTCACCCTGAAACCGACTGGGCTTGCGCCTCTCCCAGCGTGAGCTTCGCCGTCATCTTGTGTCTCCCGCGATAAAACGTCACGATCACGGTGTCTCCCACCTGATGCTGGTTCATGAAGTCGGCAATGTCGCGGGCATTCGTGATCCGCTGATTGCCGAGCCCCACGATGAGGTCCCCGCCCAGGTAAATTGGTAGGTTGCCGAGATATGCAATCTGATTGCCTCCGCGCAGCCCTGCCCGCGCCGCGGCTCCACCCGGAACGACCTTCTGGACGAGGACTCCGTAGTCGGCGGCAAGGCCCATTTGTTGGGCGAGATCAGGGCCGATCGGCAGCGAAACAATACCCACCGATGGACGGCGAACGTGACCGTATTCCTTGATGTCCTGGACGACCGCCTTGGCGGTGTCAATGGGGATGGCGAAGCCGATTCCCGCGCTCTGCGCCACATTCTCGTTGGGGTTGGTGGCCATCAGCGTGTTGATGCCGATGACCTCTCCGTGCGAGTTGAGCAACGGCCCGCCGGAGTTGCCGGGATTGATCGCGGCATCGGTCTGGATGGCATTTTCAATCAGTTGCCCACGCGGCTCGTGGATGGAGCGAATCGCACTGATGATGCCGGTGGTCATGGTTCCGTTGAGCCCGAACGGATTGCCAATGGCATAAACCTTCTGTCCGACGACGAGGTTGCGCGAGGTCTGCGCGAGCACGGCGGGAGTCAAGTCGGGCGCGTCGATTTGGAGCAGAGCAAGATCATGGCCGGGATCGCGTGAAATGACCTGGGCCTTGTAGCGATGCTGGTTGGAAAGTGTGACCTCGATCTGCTGGCCACCCGCAATCACGTGGTTGTTGGTAAGGATATGTCCCTGTCGGTCGAGGATGAAGCCGGAGCCCTGGTCCTGCTCGGGAACAGGCTGCAGGAAGAAGTTCAGGGTCAGCGCCGAGGAAGTGACGTTGACAACGGAGGGCAGCGCCTTTTTGTAGACGGCGATGTTGTTGATCTCTTCCGGCGTGTATTCAGGCGCAGCGTGGGCCTCGGTCAGCGTGAGGTCCGTCGCGAGATGGTTGCCCCCGAGAATGTGTTGGCGCAGCGGGCCGAAGTTCAGGGTGGTGAGATAGGCGAAGCCGCCCACGATGAGGAGAACGATCACGATCCTGCGAAATTTCATAGTCTGCGTCTCTACCTATCAGGGATGCGTGTTTTGGATACCGCTGCTCCGATTTTATAGTTTTTGCGCGTGATTCCGGGAGGCGCGGGCGAGTTCCGCGAAGATGCGCCCCACTTCCAGGCGAGTCGAATCGAGTGGGCCGTCGTTGTGGATAACAAAATCGGCGAGCGGGATTTTCTCGCTGTCGGGAATCTGCGCGGCGATCCGGCGGCGCGCATCGGCTTCAACCTCCGCCCGCGAAAGCACTCGCGAGAGCCGTGCCATGCGGTCCACATAGCGCGCGATGCGCTGCTCGATGGGCGCTGTGACCAGCATAATTTTGTCGAAGCGCCGCCGCCATCCCGGTGCGGAGCCTTGCTGGTCAGCTTCAAAAATCAAGGCTGACTCGACGATCGCGACTGCTTCGGGATCTTCCGCGAAAAGGGCGTCGGCCCATTGCTGCTGCGCCGCGATGACCGGCGGATGCACGATATGGTTCAGCTCCGCGAGGCGATTCTGGCGAAACGCGAGGTCGGCGAGCAGGCGGCGGTCGAGCGTTCCGTCCGCGCGGGCAACCTGCGGCCCGAAATGCCGGATGATATCGTCGTACACGCGGTGGCCTGGAGACATCAAATCGCGCCCGAGCGTATCCGCGTCGATTACGTGCGCGCCCAGCGAGCGAAACATCGCGCCAATGGCAGTCTTGCCGCTCCCCAGGCCGCCTGTGAGTCCTGCTCGCAACATGCTTCTCTTTCGGGCCGGTCGATTGCCTGAGGATCGGCCTTGAATACACTGAGCAGATGCAGACTGCCGGCCGGATGGACAAGATACTGGAGACGATTGTATGCCCCGCCTGTCACGGGCAGTTGGTCCTCGAGCAGACCCCGGTGGAGCAGGCTTTGGTGGAGCAGACCTTGGTGGAGCAGACTCCGGTGGAGCAGGCTCTGGTGCGATGCGTCGCCTGTCGGCGGAGTTACCCGATTGAGGATGGGATTCCGGTGCTGCTGATCGCGCGCGGGCGTCGCGAATCTGATCAGGCGCTCAGTGATGGAAGTACTGGGAAATGATCCCATAGGCAATCGCGGATGCAACGAGGAGGGCGATTCCGAGCAGCGCGAGCATGAGCGTCCACGAGGGGCCTTTGGATTGGTCTGCCATAATGCTATCCAGATTAAGGCATTTTCTGCGGGACCGTTATCGAGGGTAAATACCGGCTCACCCGCGCAGCCGCTTCGGAAAGAGAAGTTCTCCCCGTCACAGCCGAGCCCATCGAGAACGCCCGATAGCAGAAGCTGAGCCCCAGCAGGACCAGGCAAACCGAAAGCGCGAGCCGAAGCTGCCGGCTGGGTACCCGTGGCGCAACCATCGATCCCGCTGCCGCACCCAGCACGCCTCCAATGACCATCCGCAGGAGCAGACCGGTATCGAAATGACCGCCGGCCAGATGAATACCGGTGCCGGTCAGCGTCATGCAGAAAGCAAACGCCAGGTCCGTGCCGACCACCTTCGCGGCATCGAGTGAGGAAAGCCCCATCAGCACCAGCGTGCCCATCGCGCCCGCGCCGGAGGAGGCAAACCCCACCTCCGCCGCAATGGGAAACATGAGTGCCGCGATGGCTCCGCGTCGCGTGGGCTTTTCTTTAGAAAAAGCATGGGGGCGGAAGTGCCCATAAAGGTGCCACGCCGCGGAGAACACAATGATGACCCCAAGCACGGCATAGAAAACCGCATGGCCTCCCACAGCCGCGTAGCGTCGGAAGAGCAGGCACCCCGCAACGACACCAGGCAGCCCGCCCAGCAGCATAATTCCCAGCACCCGCCACGCGACCTGCTTGCGCGCAATCTGCACCGGCACCACTACCGCCTTCACAATGGTGGAGTAAGCCAGCGCCGTGCCCACGCTGACGGCTACCGGAACGTGGAGCAGCAGTATCAACAGAGGCGCGGTGACGGTGCCGGCTCCGACACCGGTGATGGCGATGACAAACGCGATCAGGAACCCAAGCGCAACTTCCATCAGTGCGCCTGGCGGCCTTCCTCGCCGGCGGCAGGCTGAATGTGAATCCCGCACTCCACCTTGGCGCCGCCCCAGCGGCCCGACCGCGGATCGTCGCCGGAAGGCAGGCTGGTGCAGGGCTCGCAGCCGATGCTCGAATAACCGAGATCGTAAAGCGGCAGCAGGGGAATCCCGAATCGCTCCGCATAGTGCCAGACGTCGCGCGTGTGCCAGTCCGCCAGCGGGCTCAGCTTGCGAAGCTGCTTTCCACTTGGCAACGTGAAGCTCTCTACCGGTTGAAGGTTCGCCCTGGTCTTCGCCTGCTGGCGGCGCAGCCCGGTAAACCACACGTCGTATGCCTCCAGCGCTGCGAACAGCGGACCGACCTTGCGCAGACTGCAGCAGAGGTTGGGATCGGTCTTGTACAGCTTGCCAAACTCCGCCTCCTGCTCGGCGACGGTCTGCTTTGGAAGGATGTTCTTCAGATTCAGCTGCCACTCCGCTGTCATGCGGTCGCGATATTCGTATGTCGCGGCGAAGTGATACCCGGTATCGAGAAACAGCACCGGAATTTCCGGCGCAATCTCGCGCGCCATGTGCAGGACGACCATGTCCTCGGCTTGAAAGCTGTTGGTGAGGCAGGCATCGCGCTCGCTGATGCGCAACTCGTCGCGAACCAGCGCAGCCGCCACGGCGATCTTCTCATCGAGCGTAGTGTCGGAGACGGCGGGAATCGTGCTCATAGGCGCTCCTTCGATGAGGGGATTTCCGACGAGGCAATTTCCAGCACCGCCAACAGCCCATCCAATGAAGCGTCCGCTACCGGCTCAGGATGAAATTCTCTGGAAACAATCTGCGCGGGCTGTTCTACCTCGACCAGCACCACCACTCCCGCCTCATGCAGTGCCCGCCATATGCTGCGGTCCTGAACTTGCGTGCGGACCACGGGGTAAGCAAGCTCGAGCAGCCGCTGCTCCAGTTGCGCAGCAAGTTCGCGCCGGACAAGAACAATTGGCGGAGCCTGCTCCTCCGCATGAGAAGCCGCAGTAGTCAGAATCTCCCGAATCATTCCCGCGCCCACTGTCGCATTGCTCGCCGGGTCGATCAGGATAAAACTGCCCGTCGCGCGGCTCTCCTCATAGAGGTCGGCAAGCACAGGCTGGTCGGTCTCAATTTCAATCACGCCAATGCCGTTCAGCTCAAGCGCGGTGGCTGCCTCGAGATCGAGCGTCTCCATATCGATTCGGTGGCGAACCGAGCGTACCCGCGCCGGAACAATATGACTGGCATGCTTCAGCAGGTAGCGGCGACCAAGCGCGAGCGGCCGAGCGTGCAGCCAGACCACCGACGCCTCAAAGTGATTGGTGACTGCCGGCGGCGCGTCGGCAACGGCAATCAAGTCGCCGCGGCTGATGTCCAGTTCATCCTCCAGCGTGAGCGTGACGGAAAGCGGCGCGGACGCCGAATCAAGATTGCCGTCAAAGGTGACAATGCTCTCCACACGACTGGTGCGCCCCGAAGGCAGCGCGACAATACGATCGCCGGGATACACCGTACCCACAGCGATCTGCCCCGCGAAGCCACGAAAGTTCTGGTGAGGCCGGATCACACGCTGCACCGGCATCCGAAACGCCGAGCCGCTGTTCGCGCTGGCGACTTCGACGTTTTCAAGATACTCAAGCAGCGCCGGACCGGAGTACCACGGCATCCGCTTGCTCCTGTGGACGACATTGTCGCCTTCCAGCGCGCTGACGGGGATCGCCTCAAAGCTGCGAAGCCCCACGCGCGCGGCAAGCTCGCCAAAATCGAGGCTCAGCTTCCTGAAAACCTCCTCGCTGTAATCCATCAGGTCCATCTTGTTGATGGCGGCGACGACGCGCGGAATCCCCAGCAGCGATGCGATGTAGGCGTGGCGGCGCGACTGCGTAAGGATTCCCTTGCGTGCGTCCACAAGAATCACGGCCAGGTCCGCCGTCGATGCGCCCGTTGCCATGTTGCGCGTGTATTGCTCGTGCCCCGGCGTATCGGCAATGATGAACTTGCGGCGCGAGGTCGAGAAGAAGCGATACGCCACGTCGATCGTGATGCCCTGCTCGCGCTCCGCCCGCAGCCCGTCGGTTAGCAGCGCAAAGTCAATCGACGACGATGCCGTCCCGCCGCCGCTGCGCGTGATCGCGCGCACGTGATCTTCATAAACGTTGCGCGAGTCGTACAGCAGCCGCCCGATCAGCGTGGATTTTCCGTCGTCCACGCTGCCGGCGGTCGAAAAGCGCAGCAGGTCCTTCGACCGTTCAGCTTCAAGAAACGCCTCAATCTCGAACTCGGCCTGCTCTTCAAGCGTCTGGGTAAGCGCCATTAGAAATATCCCTCGCGCTTCTTGAGTTCCATCGATCCGTCCTGGTCATGGTCGATGGTGCGGTTGGCGCGCTCCGATGAGCGGAACGAAACCAGCTCGGCAATAATCTTCGGCAGCGTGTCCGCGTCCGAGCGAATCGCGCCCGTGCACGGACTGCACCCCAGCGAGCGCAAGCGGCAACGCACCATCTGCTCCTCGCCGGGGTGCAGATCCCGGACAAAGTTCTGCTCAGGAGAAAACAGGCTGTCGCCGCGCACCAGCATGCGGCGCTCCTTGGCGAAGTACAGCGGCACGATCGGAATCTTTTCGAGATGGATGTAGTGCCAGACGTCCAGCTCCGTCCAGTTCGACAGGGGAAACACGCGAATGCTCTCGCCCGGTCCAACCCGCGAGTTATAGAGGTTCCAAAGCTCGGGCCGCTGCGCCTTCGGGTCCCACTGCCCGGCACGGTCGCGAAAGGAAAAGATCCGCTCCTTCGCTCGCGACTTCTCCTCGTCCCGGCGCGCGCCGCCAAAGGCCGCGTCAAATCCGTAGTGGCGCAGCGCGTCCAGCAGCGCCGTAGTCTTCAGCAGGCCGCAGCAGCGCAGCGTCCCCAGTTTCACCGGATTCGCACCGTCGGCAATCGCCGCTTCATTGCGCCACACCAGCAGTTCCACGCCAAGCTCGCGCGTGTAGTTGTCGCGGAACTCGAGCATCTCGCGAAACTTGAAGCCGGTATCGACGTGCAGCAGCGGAAACGGAATCGGCGCAGGATAAAACGCCTTCTGCGCCAGCCGCAGCATCACCGACGAGTCCTTGCCGATGGAGTACAGCATCACCGGCTTCTCAAACTCAGACGCCACCTCGCGGAAAATATGAATGCTCTCCGCCTCAAGCTGCTTCAGATGACTCAGCGGAGCGGTCTCGTGTTGCGCTGGAGTTTCGGCAAGCGCTGCAGATGCCATGTCGTTTCGCCTTCAGGGCCGCTCTCGCGACCGGAGTATTAATTTTTTCGCGGTAAAAAAGGAAAACCCACATGCCGTAATCAGGCAGTGGGCTCAGGGGATGCGACGATCGGAAAGTTGAGTGATCCGTTACATACAAAGCTCACAGCCGTGCCGGCGTGGACAACACGCGCAACAACAGGCTGAAGCTTGCATAAGGAATCGCATCCCTTATAGCTTCGCTTACCGGCGGCTGATTGTCAATGAATTCATCGCGTCGAATGCGCGGGTGCGGGTCACTTCAGCGTTGCCAGAGGCTCGTCCAGCGGAGTCGTCATGGTGGGCACGGCGCCCAGCAGAGCGCGCGTGTAAGGATCGACCGCCGCACGAAATATGTCCGCGCAGGAAGCCTCTTCCACAAGATGCCCATGACGCATCACAGCCACACGATCCGCCACCTGCGAAACAACCGCCAGGTCATGCGAGATAAACAGCATCGTCAGGCCAAATCGCTCGCGCAAGCCGGCCAGCAGCTCCAGAATCTGCTTCTGTACCGTAACGTCCAGCGCCGTCGTAGGCTCGTCGGCAATCAGCAGCCGCGGACGGTTCGCAATCGCCATCGCAATCATGATGCGCTGCCGCTGCCCGCCGGAAAATTGATGAGGATAGTCGCCGTACCGCCGGGCAACATCCGGCAGCGCCACGGCCTCCATCGCTTCCAGCGCCGTGGTGTGCACCTGGCGCCGTGAAAATTCAGGATGGTGCGCGCGCACCGCCTCGGCCACCTGCTCGCCAATCGGCATTACAGGGTTGAGCGCCGTCATCGGCTCCTGAAAAATCATGGCTAGGTCGCGCCCGCGCCGCCTCCGCATCGTCTCCGCATCAAGCGACAACAACTCGACCCCGTCAAAGCGAATCGAGCCCTCCACCTGCGCCGCCGCATCCAGCAGCCGCATCGCGGCCAAAGCGGTAACTGACTTCCCCGACCCCGACTCGCCCACCAGCCCTAGCGTCGCTCCCGATTCAACGTTCAACGAGAGCCCGCCCACCGCCACGCGATCGCGAAACCGGACCGTCAACCCGTTAATTTGAAGAAGAGAAGCCACGCGCATCAATGCTATCGGAACAAGCCGTGACCTGCACCAATCATGGTGGGCCCGGAGGGATTCGAACCCCCGACCAGGGGATTATGAGGCCGATTTTACCCGTTTTGTACAAGGGGCTCAGGAAGCAAAAGGGCTCAGAGGGGATCCTTTCTCAGGAACGATAGCAGAACTTCTTCGGCGATCTTTCTTCTCAGATGGAAAAAATGTCATCCACGGAACAAACTGACAGCCCTGTCATCTCGGGCGTCTGAGTCGCCGTTAGGTCGAGCGAAAAGTAGCGCAACCATTGACGGAACTTCACCTCGGAAATCTTCGCAAAACGAAAATAACGATTTCGCCGCGCCATTGCTGGATATTAGCGCCACCCAAGACTCCTTTGCTTCCTAAGCCCCTTATAGAAATATGAAATCAGTAGAAAAAGTAATTTACGATCGCAAGAGCGCGGCATTCGCGCTCTCGATCAGCCGTCGGAGTTCAGATTATCTGATCTCGGCAGGGAAGTTGAAGACGCGGAGGATCGGCAAAAAGGTCCTTATCCCTGCGTCAGAGCTGAAGCGTGGAATTTGCGATGTAGGGCGTGATGCGGGCTTCGGTCAACGGGCGGGGATCATGGTGCGCTGCACTTGACTACGGTTGCGATCCGGTTTCGTAATTGAGCGTGGCCAGCGATAGCTGGTATTGGTATTGTGCGTTCACGTTGCCAATCGCCGCCTGCGTCTGCTGGAGCTGTGCCTGGCTCAACTCGACGATCGAGCTCAGCCCCAGCTTGTAACGCGTTTGTGCCAGTTGCAGCGCAAGGTTTGCCTGCTTTGCCAGTTGCGCCGTCACAGCAACCCTTTGCCACGCTGTATTCGATGTGAGCCACGCCGTCCGCACGTCACGCACGATCTGGTCGCGAAGCGAACGAGCACGCTCCAAATCCGCATCAGCCCGTAACCTCGAGGCCTTCGCCTGCGCGTTGTAAAAAAATCCGTTAAAGATCGGGATGTTCATGTTCACGCCGACGGCGCCCCACCAGTTGTTGTCGTAATAGGCAGCGGGACGAATCGGAACTGTGCCCGCTGTACCCATCGCGCTGATCGTCGGCAGCATCTCCTCGCGTTGGGCACGCGCCAGCTTCTTCGCCGACTGCTGGCCGTAATCCAGCGCATGCAAGTCGGGTCGCTGCCGCAAAGCAAGCTGGATCAGCGGCTGCGCGTCACCCGGAGGGGGCTCCACCGTTGCAGGTTCTTCCACCAGCTTGTACTGCACATCATGATCGAGCCCCAAAATCGCATCCAGAGCGGCCATGGCGGAGGCGGCGTTGTTCTGCGCGTCAAGTTGGAGCAGCTTTCCCTGCGAAAGATCCACGTCGGCGAAACTCAGGTCCAGCGTGGACTTAAGTTTGTTGCGCGTCATTTGCCTTACCTGGTCGTCAGTGGTCTGGCGCGCGCGCACCGTCTGTGCGGCCACGCGCAGCAGTGCCTGCGCCTCAAGAGCGCCGTAGAACGCCTGATCGGTTGCCAGCACAATGTCCTCGGTCGTCGCCAGAGCATTCGCGTTCTGCGCTTTTTCCTCAAGCTTCTGGGAGGCGATCAGATTATGCGTGTGTCCGAAATCGGTGATGAGCTGCGACAGGTTTCCCCCTGCGCCCGCGTGCTCGAACACTCGCGAGCCGGTTAAATCGCCTGCGGAGATGCGGCTTCCGTCCAGCGCATCCACAGCCGTAACGTTCCCCGTCAGGTTCGGCAGGTCCGCTGACCTCGCCTCGCGCACCACCTGATGCTGAGCCAGCGCCAGCAGCTTGCCCACGCTGATGTCCGGGTTTTGCCGAATCGCCATCGCCTCGGCCTGCTGTCGTGTCAGCGTAGGCGGGCCAGTCGCGGCCGCAGTGCGAGCCGCCGCGACCTGTGCCGAAAATGCCGGCGCGGGTGCATTTGGAAGCGCAATCATGTTCTGCGCGCCAGCCGCAGGCAGAAGAGCTATCGTCGCAAGAAAGATGCGGCCAACAGGAAATATGCAGCCAGCACGTCTGCGCATTATGCCATTACCTCCTGGCCGGTAGCCGCGTTCTCCATGCCGTCCTCGTCGTCTCCCTTTTCTTTGTGCAGGATGAGGTAAACGGCGGGGACCAGGAAGACCGTCACGATCACCGAAATCCCGAGTCCACCAATAACCGCACGCGCCAGCGGAGCGTACTGCTCGCTGCCGGCTTCGAGCCCGAGCGCCATGGGAATCATGCCGAGAATCGTTGCGAGCGAGGTCATCAGGATCGGCCTCAGGCGCACCTTGCACGCCTCGACCGCCGCATCCAGCAGCGGAAGCCCTTCCTTGTGCAGCGTGCCCGTGAACTCGACGATCAAAATACTGTTTGACACGACGATGCCGATCATCATCATGACGCCCATGAGCGACATGATGTTAAGCGTGCTGCCGGTGAAGTAGAGGATCATCGCCACTCCGACGACCCCAGGTGGAACGGCCATCAGAATGATGAGCGGGTCAAGGAAGGAACGGAACTGGGCCATCAGAATCAGGTACACGAGCACAACAGAAAGCAGGATCCCAATAGAAAACCGCTTGAAGGACTGATTCATGCCATTGACGGCGCCACGGATCTGAATGGTGATGTTGGGGGGTGTTTTGGTGGAGGCGACAATCTTCGCCACTTCCTTGCCGACTTTGCCGAGGTCCTTCCCGCGCGGACTCACATAAACGTCAATGTTGCGACGGAGCTGGTAGTGATCGACCTCAGTCGGCGTATTGATCGACTTAACACTGGCGACGGACTGGAGAGGGGTGTAGCCGGACGTACCGTCGGCGTGCAGTGGAATCTGCAGGAGATCGTTCATGGTCATGTGCTCGTCCTGATGGTTGAAGTACTGAACGGACACCACGTATTTATTACCGCTCCTGGGGTCAACCCAATAGGTTGGGGCGATCACGCTGTCGGAGGTGAGGGCAGTGATGACGTTGTCCATGACCACCTTGGGTGTGAGGCCAATGAGGCTGGCACGCTGGCGATCAATGTGCAGCATGAGGCCGGGGTAGCGCATGTTCTGCGGGATGTAGACGTCGGAGATATCGGACACGGCGCGCAGCTTGTTAGCCATGCGCTGTGCAATATCGAATGACTGGTTGAGATTACGACCGATGACCTGGATATCAATCGGGGCAGGCAAACCCTGATTCACAACTGCGTTGACCAGGCCGCCGGTCTTGAAGAAGGTGGTCAACTCCGGCATTTGCGCCGCGACCGCGCTGCGAACCTGATGCATATAGTAGAAGCTGCTCTTCCTGTGCTCGGGCTTGAGGCTGACCTGCACGAAGGCCGTGTCCATGGAAGAGTTGCTGGAGTAAATGGTGGACGGTCCGTGGGTAATCCCGATGTTGGAGACAATCATGCCCAGATCGTGCTTTGGAACCACTTTGCGGACGATAGCTTCGAGCTGCGCGATGTATTGGTTACTGACTTCAATGCGCGAGCCGCTGGGGCACTTGACGTTGATGACAAACTGGCCGGGATCGGTCCGGGGAAAGTAAGAGGTTCCGAGGAGCGGAAAGAGCCCTCCGAGGATTGCGAGCATGCCGACGCTCATGACCACGGTGGAGAACACGGGACGCCGCAGCGTGCGCTTCACGAAGACTTCGTATGCGCTCAACATGCGGTGATACCAGCGATTGAACCGCGCTTCAAAGCGCTGAAATGGCGACGGTCTTGGATCCGGAGGCAGACCCGCACCGTGCGCTGATTTGATGTAGGTGGCGCAGTAGAGCGGGATGACGGTCATCGAGAAGGCGTAGGAGGCGAAGATGCAGAAGACCACGGCCAGCGCGAGATCGATAAACAGATACTTGCTCACTCCATAAAAAAATGTAACCGGGAAGAAGACGATCGACGTGGTGAAAGTGGCCGCCAGCACCGCCATGTTTACTTCGTTGCCGCCCCGCTCCGCGGCTACCTCGGGGGCCTCACCGCGTTCGAGGTAACGGAAGATGTTTTCGAGCACAATGACGCAGTTGTCAATAAGGCGCGAGAACACGAGGGCGATTCCGCCCAGCAGCATGGTGTTGATGGAGCCTCCCATCAAATGGTCGATAACCATGCAGACCAGCACCGAAAGCGGAATGGCCAGCATGACGACGAGCGTGCCGCGCGGACTGCCGAGGAAGATGAGAATCATGATGCCGGCAAGCACTATGCCGATGGTGGCTTCCTTGACCAGGTTCTTAACAGCGACCTTGACGAAGACCGACTGGTCGAAGACGACAGCGGTTTTCAGGGTCGATGGCACGTTCACCAGATGCTTTACGGCTTTGCGAATGCCGTTGACGATGGCAATTGTGTTGCTGTCGCCCCCTTGCTTGAACACAGGGACGTAGACGGAGCGCTGCCCATCAATGCGAACGATATTGGTTTGCAGAACGCCCGAGTCCTCAGCCTTGCCGATGTCGGAAATGAGAACGGAAGAATTCCCGACGGACTTGATGGGAATTGCGTTGATCTCTTTGATCGGTGGCTGGGCGTTGGTGTAGACGTTATAGTCCTTGGGGCCGATCTGCACATCCCCCGCAGGCAGAATCAGGTTGGATTTATCGACGGCGTGGACCACGTCCATGGGAGAGAGGTTGTTCGCCTCCAGCTTGAGCGGGTCAACGTAGACCATGATCCGGCGGTATCGTCCGCCGTAGGGATCGGGAACAGCTGCGCCGGGCACATGAGCAATCTGGTCGCGGACAGCGAACTGGCCGATATCCTTGAGGTCGGTTTCACTCAAGCCCTTGCCCTTGAGCGTGACCAGGCAGACGGGTTGATTGGAGGCATTCATGCCAAGCACCATCGGCGGCAGGGTACCGGGAGGCAATTTTTTCAGATCGGCCATGGCCAGGTTCGCGATGTTGCTCAGTGCGGCGTTGGGGTCCGTTCCGGGGCGAAAGTAGACCCTTATGAGGCTGACGCCATCCATGGATCGGGACTCGATGTGGTCGATATTGCTGCCGTAGGTGAAGAAGCGCTCAAATGTATCGGTGATGTCCGCTTCGACTTGCTGGGGCGGCATGCCATTGTAGAAGGTGGCGACGACCACCACAGGCATGTCAATTTTGGGGAAGAGATCGACGGGCATCTGTGCGATACTTGCGATGCCCACCACCGCCATCACCAGGCAGATCATGATGATGAAGTAGGGATACTTAATAGCAAACTTCGGCACTACCGACTCTCCTCGATGGGTTGAGCCATTTCCGGTCGTACCTTTTCGCCTTGCTGGTAGCGGCTCTGCGCGCCGGTGATCACCAGATCACCCTGCTCCAGACCGCTGTCTACCTCCGCCCGCGACGCGCTCTGGATTCCAAGCTGCACCGGGCGGTTCTGTACCCGATTCTGCGCATCGAGAACCAGCACGCTCGTCTGGTTGCCGTCGCGCACAATCGCTTCGACCGGAACCGTCAGCACGTTGTCGTGCTGTTCAAGCTGGAGCGTGGCGTTGGCATACATCCCGGGCGTCAGTGTCAGGTCCTGATTGGGAACATCGACTTCGGTTTCCATGGTGCGTGTATCCGTGCTCACGTCACGCGTGAAGCGCACCACCTTGCCGGTAAACGTGCGATCCACCGCGTCCACCTGCACCTGCACCGGGTCACCTTGGTGGATGAATCGCACTGCGTCTTCCGGAACCGGGAGCCGCAGCCGTAGCAAATCCGATTGCGACAGCTTCACAATCGGCAGCGACTGCACATTCGACGCCGTGCCCGCCTGGATAAGAGCGCCGGTATCGGCGTAGCGCCAGGTAATCACGCCATTCAGAGGGGCCGTAACCCTGGTATATGCTTCCAGATCATGCACGCGCTGATTATTGGCGTCTGCGTAGGCCGATTGGCTTTCTGCCGCTGCCAACGCCGACTTCGTCGAGTCGACCTGGTCTTGCGATGCCAGATCTTTTGACTGGGCGTCGTCCAGCTCCTGCTGCGCAATCAGCCCCGGCTGTGCTAACGAGGCCTGCTTCAGCCGCACGTAATCGGCATGAATTGCCTGGTGTTGGGATTCGGCGCGCGCAACTTCGTTCCGGGCGCGTGTAATCTCGTCCTTGCTGCGCGCGTACTGCGCAACCGTCCCCTCCACCTGCGCGTCGAGTTCCGGAACCTCCAGCACGGCCAGGGTCTCGCCGGCATGCACCTTGTCGCCGATATCGACATAGATATGCCGGATGTAACCGGACACTTTGGAATGAACGTCCACAACCTGGTAAGGCTGGAACTCTCCCGCAAGCGTAAGCGAACGGGAGATGGGGCCGCGCTCCACACGCGCGACACTGGCCGCCGGCAAGACTTTGGCGCTCACGTCCGCAGGTTCTGAGCGATCACGATGGGAAAGCTGAACGGCAGCCACGATCAACGCGGCCCCAATGATGACAGCGACAAGAAAAGATGAACGCTTTCGCATACTCCGCTAACACCTATAAGTGAAGTGCAGCCGCAGGGCTGGAAAGGGCCCCGTTGATACGGGACATCCAATTGCATCTGATGAAATGGGAGTAAGTCTAAAGGCGCGACGGCGGAGGGCGGAAAAATATCTGCTGTGTCGCTTGAGGAGTGATCCGCCGCTGCGGGTTCTGTATTCGCTGCACTTTCCAGATCGATCGCCGCTCGGGCTCAATTGTCAGAAAAAAACCTGCGCCTATTGTGAATGCCGCAAAGACCACAGTTAGCAAGGGCGTAGTAGCATGCTCAATCTGGATCGCGGCATCCGCCGGACGTTCACGGTTGGAAAGCAGCTTCGCCACCGGAACATGGTTCTCGGCTGGCCCCGCTGTACGGTACAGCGAAAGCTTGGACCCTAGCCCCCACGCAAACACAGCAAGCGCCAACGCCAGAATCGACAGGACAAAAGCGTTCCATTTTTCTGTGTTCTTGTTCATCAAGCGCATCGCGTGGGTTGTACGGCTCCGAGCAGAGCCTCTCTCTCTATGATGCCACATCGCAATCGATTATTGGACGGGACCGCAACCAGAACGTTACCCAGTCGAAACGAGCTAGAGCCTGCTTCATCAACAGGTTCGGCCTCAAGCAAGGCACTTTTGCTTGAGGCGGATGTTTTGATGGTCTTCTTGCATGAGCAGGAAGCGCTTCGAGTTGTTGACAGATGCGCAGTGGCTTTGATCGAGCCGCTGTTGCCCGAGCCCAAGCGGCCCCGGTATTTCTGAACCAGATGAAACGTCAGTCTTCGGCATACCTGCCTGAGCTGGGCGGCAATGAGTGGCGCAACGATGAAGGAGATTCAGGAGCTTGGCGGGCATCTGACCATTTCACAGGCCGCTCGATAGATGCACTTGTCTCCGGCTCACAAGAACACGGCTTCAGAGCGGATGGCACAGTAGAAACCAGAAGGATCAGATTGACAGTCATCGAGAAACACAACAGCCACTAAATGAACTGGTTAGTCGAATCTATTGTTGCTATAAAATATTTATTATGAACGATATCATGGTGGGCCCGGAGGGATTCGAACCCCCAACCAAGGGATTATGAGTCCCCTGCTCTAACCATTGAGCTACAGGCCCGCGCTTTATAATGAGTAGCTTAGCTATGCATATTTGAACTAGGAATGTATCTGTAGCTAAAAACGTAGCTAGTTTTAACCACTAGTCGCCCCCAACTGATTGAGTTTCTCCAGCCTGTCGAAAACCAGCTGTATCTGCTCGCCGGTAGGATGCACGTACCGCTGTGAAACTGTCACGCTGGAATGTCCGGCCAACTTCATTATTGTAAACGCGTCGGCTCCGGCTTCCCCCAAACGAGTGAGGCACGTGTGCCGCAAGGAGTGCAAGACGAATTCTTCGGGGAAGACGTTAACTCGTTTTTTCCCGCTTCCTGGCCGGCAGACCTTCGCGTGGATGTGCGCGAGCGATGTACCGAGCATGGGCCTGCCCAGCGAATCGCCGGGAAATATCCATATTGAAGACACCTGCCCTTGCTTCGCCGTCAGCATCCTGCTTGCGCGTGCTGTCAACGGCACAGTCCGACGGGCATTTGCCGATTTGCCCTCCCTTACCTGCACCCAGCCATATCGTGCGGAACCGGCTGGCTCCGTGTGCACATCGATCCACCGCAATGACAGCGCCTCACCTAGCCGCAAGCCCGTATCGAGCAGTATGGTCGCTGCGTCTCTTAGCAATGGTGGGCAGGCTTCTAGATAGGCCCGTTCCATTTTGTGACTCAACACGAAGTCACGTGAAGTCTCGCCTGGAAGCAACCGAACTTTAGGTACCCTCCTTATGAGTTTCCACTCGACAGCAATGTGGAGGATACGTCGCAACGTTGCCAGTTCACGATTGACCGCAACTATTTCCACTTTCTTGCGCCGCATAACGACATAGCGTTCAATAAGGGCCTCATCAATCAAGTCCAAGCGGGTTTCACGCAATACGTCCCACTCAAGCAGGCGCTTCAACCTGTTAGCGTAAAACTTTATCGTTTCTGGTTTATTGGCATGGCGGGCCTGGATAAAGTCAATAAAGGACTGCTCAAACTCAAGCAAGGTGGGCGCGGGCTTCTGTTCTGCAATGCCTACTTCTCCATTCGCTAACATGGTACGGAATGCAGCTTCAATCTTCTCTGCCTCGCGCCGGTTCCGAACCTTCGTCGGGCGTTGGTAGCGTTTACCCTTGAAGTTGAATTTAAACCAGTAGAATTCGGAATCTGGCCGCTTATAGACGCTCACCATTCACCACCTTCTCCACCTTGCTCATGCATGCCGATTGATGTAAAACCAAACTATGAAGCGGCTCTCGATAGCCACGTAGGACCTCGCAAAGAGACATCCAGTGCGACGAGGCACACTCGCCAAATCTCTCTTCGGGGTAGTTGAGCAGTTCCCGAAATTGGACCGAGAGGATCACTTCCTCATTCCGGTTGTAGTGGGAATCGTTCAGGTAGCTCGCTTATGAACCCTGAGATGACCTTTAAAAGCTAGCTTTCCAAAATACTTTTCTGACTCTTTAACTGAATGTTAGCGGCTGAAAAATCAGCAAAATATTGCCGTCCCGCTTATTCTCGAATGTGCTTTGTCTAATTAGCTCCATGTGGAATTAACAAGGCTAAGATCTGATCAACTCACCATCCCGACAAAGCAATAATCTTGCGCAAATATCGACCCAGCATCATCTAAACCTACGACTTGAACCCTTCCAATATAGCAAGTAACTCTTCGTCCGTTGGCTTGTAAACCTCCTCCACCGGCAGCTTGGGATAATTCCATTGGTCCGAGTTAGGCTGTTTCGCGGCGACTATAATCTCCTTTTCTGTTGCAATTGATTGCATTTTGCTATTCCATAGCTGCCAAGCGATAGCTTCGTGTTTCAACAAGAAGCCAATATGCGGATCAAGGGGCCAACAAGATAATCCAGCACTATATTTCGATTCGGTCGCAAATTTTTGCCAGTTCTTGACAGCCCATGTCAAAACCGGCACGAAGTCTAGGCCCAAATCTGAGTAGATCTTCTTCAACTGGCCACGCTCTTTATGGGTGACAGGCTTCACCGTCGCGCCCCCGGACTCCGCGACGAGTTGGGTCCAAATTCTCGCGAGGTCGACCGTGACCTGATGGAAGAGCTCGGGAGTCTGAGTCTTCTTGCTCACATTCTCTTCATTCAGTGCTGGGTTCTTGTTTTCCTTCGTTTTCTTGTTTTCCTTCTCACACTCTTCCTGTTTGCTTTTTGGATTCAAATGATTCCAGCTCGCTTTTGCGCCAGTCGAAGACGCAGCGCAAGAGCTATTCTCTGCCAAATTTTGTGCCGTAGCTCAGATGAATCTGCCGAATCGGATGGGCTATTTTTACCTGTTTGAGCAGGTTGGTTAGCGACAGACGACAAGGCGGTTAGCTCCTTCTCAAGACGGGTTTCATTGAGCCGGACATGATTTTGCGGAGTTCCGTTGAATTTTTTCAGCTTGATCTCGATCAGTCCTTTTTGCTTCAAGACCCTGAGGGCTCGCTTAACCTGGGCCTCGCTTAGGCAGCACTCGTCCATCCATTCTGGAGAGGTCTTCGCTACGTAAAACTGGCCATTTATAAGTACCCTTAGCTTGCTCTTACCGTGCTTGTCCGGGCGATGCCAGTAGATGATCTGGGATAGCAGCGAACCTACGGTGAGATCACCACCGATACGGACGTACTCCCTCTTAAGGCCCATCGGTTGACATGCGGAGTCTGCATCCCAAAGTACTTTGTTGCTCGCGTTATTCGTCATTTCCGTGCCTCCGGTTAAGTTTTTCTTTACGAGGATTTCTAGGTCGCCGTCGGAGTGCCCGTTGCCTTCCTCGCCCTTCTGACCGTCTCAAGGTGACCGCAAGCGCGCGAACAGAACTTCCGTTCATGCCGGGACTCCATCTTGAAGGGCTGTCCACAGTCCGCGCGCGCGCAAATCCTGAACTCCGAGTGACCGAGCAGGTCAGCGGTGACGGTCATGCGCAGTGCCACCTCAGCTTGATCCGTAATTACGCTGAAATAGGGAAACGTCGAAGTGCGACGCCATTCAGCCGGAAGCGAGTAAGGGCTTGCAAACCACGTGTCCGGCGAACCCGTCATCGCATCTCGGACAGCATTTTGCAAACGGAAAATCTCATCGAGTTCCACATAACCGTCCGTATTCCAGCGGCCCCATTTGTTCAGACGCCTGCGAGAAGAAGGATCCAAGTGTGCGATCGCATCCCGCTTTCCCGATCTGGCGCTTCTCGTGAGATCCGCCCCACCATTGTCTATCTCCTGGTACAGCAAACTCAGAAATGCACGATTTCCGCGATTCTATATTCAACCAAACGATTTTTAAGAATAAAAACACGAAAGAATCACGTCAATAAACCTCCGACTGCGAGGTCCTTATCCAGACAATAGTATGGAGCTCAAGCAGAGATAACCCCGACTCTTGCGGGGAGGTTCTGCAGTGGGTTCCGCAGTTGATTGCAATTGATTGCACAACGCCGCTCGCGTCAGGAGATCGCCATTAGGGCAGATGCAGTTGCTTTCGATGCCTGCTGATCGCTGCTGGTTACATACCGTATCGTGGAGCCGATCGATTTGTGACCGAGCTGCTGTTTCACCAGGGCGAGATTCACATTGGCGGATGCACTTGCCCCCACGCGGTTGGTTTTCTGGTGAGACAGCGACGTTGGTCGGCCAACCAGAGGTTTCGCAGCCAGTGCAATCAATTGCAGACGTCATGACAACCCTTGGGTGTGAAACCCAACCTTCAAAGCGCGCTCCCAATAGATGTACGCGGCAGAGCAAATAGAGACCACAATTCGGCGCGTGAGTGCCGGTTTGTGGCAGGGTATGAAAGCTTAAGCCACTCGAAATGGGAGTGCAAGTAACACGTTGCTTTATCCCAAAATAGCCGTAGGAAGGTGTTGTACGGGAGTCTTCGACAACATTTGGGCGAATCGCGCTCGTGCCCTCGATGTACCCCCCCCACCTTGGACACCGCATACTTGGGCGGAATCGAGATCATCATGCGCACATGAATCCACCTGGCTCGGGTGTGCGGACAACGAAGGCAGAATTACGCACGTCAGAGCTTTCGGGCGCGCGGATATTTCGTATCGACAACGGGGCGGGATGAGACCACGATTCGGGAATACATCGCAACCAGGAGAAGGAAGACCAGCGGTTGGATCAGATGAACATGTGGAAACGACCTGCCACCATCATGGTGGCCCAAATCAATCGGGCCGCGTTAGCGATTCCGCTCAAGCCGCTTTGAGCAGCTCACACAAGGAAGCTCTCCGGCTTTGCCCGGGATATTCGCTCCTTACGGGATGAGCGTCTTCATACGTCTCTAAAGCAGAACAACTCACCGCAGAGAATCGTTTGATTTGCGGCTCCTGTCTTTTCCTTTTGGTGCGTCACCAAACTTCAGGAGACCGATCTTCCCGAGCAGTCCCTTGAACCGCGGATTTTCTCTTATGCCATCGAACGCTGGATCTGTATTCAGGAAAATGACCCAGTGGGAGCGTTCGTCACAAGCACGATCCAACCAGTCGATTGCGATATCCTTGCCATGCTTGGCTGGCATTCGCGGGCAGTAGGCAGGCTTTTCCCGGATGCTGGCGCCGAAATGATCTCTAGGGATCTGCGAGCTTGGGGCGTGAATACGGATCTCTTGAATCTCTCCCCCACTGCTCCGTCCCCAACGATCGTCGAACGACTCAGAGTTGATTCGGCAGGAATTCCGTTTCATTCCTTTGCTTTTGCCTGTCCATGGTGCGGAGAACGGCTTCCGTCATACCAGCCGGTTACGATCCCCTCCGTGCGCGTTGCCGCACCCAAAATTCTCGACAGTGACGTTCTATTCATCGACCGAGCGTCTCCGAGCGCGGTAGAACTTGCTGCAATGTTTCATACGGCGGGAAAAATTGTTGTTTTCGAACCTTCATCGAGCAGAGTCGATCATCTTTTCCAAAAGCTTCTCACCATTTCCCATATAGTGAAGTATTCGCATGAGAGGTTTTCGGAAATCGAGGAGACTTCCTGGCCCACCGTCCGAAAATTTGAAATTCAAACGCTGGGGCGCGGTGGACTCAGATTTCGAATGTCTGCCAAGAAGAGCCTGACTTTATGGCAACATCTTCACGCACCAAAGCGTGAAACAATTGTTGACTCATGTGGCGCTGGAGACTGGGCCACAGCAGCACTAATCGAGCTAACGTGCAAAAGCGGACTTCCAGGGCTTCTTAGCCTGAGCAAGGAACGTATGCTTAGAGCCTTGAGCTTCGCGCAGAAGCTGGGAAGCTGGAGCTGTGGCTATGCTGGCGCGAGAGGCGCAATGTATAGCATGCCTAAGTCAGCTCTCTTGCAGGAGGTTGAACGTTTGGCACATCCCAGTGTTCTGACGATGCCAACGATCGAGGGGCCATCCAATAGCTTGAATGCCGCTGCGGGAGCTTGCCGTCTCTGTAATCAAGTAGACATCCCCCTTAGACGGAAGAAGATTTGCTAGAGCATGTTGTCGGACGGTCGCTTTTTCTTCAATTTATAACGCCTTGAATCAGCGGTTCGCGGCAGGACCAACAGTTGGGCGCGGAAAGCGCGTCCTTTAGTGCGAGAAACTGGCCGGGCAAAACAACAGTGCCTGCTAAATTCTTTCCACCCGGTCCTTACTCACCTGCCAGCCCGCTCGTTTAAGCAACGCCGTGATCCGGCAGTAGCCGTTAGCGCCCATACTGGATTGTCGAAAAACTTTGGATCAATTCGACATTCGATTTCAGCGATCCGTTTCATTTATCTCATATCAGATCGCTTGCGAGGCGCTTCAAATCTGCGCTTCCCCGACATTCCTACTTTACGAAGGACACTCGGCATTTCCCGATCAGAGAATGGCTCTGTTTAGGAGCAGATTTAAGTCCGCGGAGAATCCTCTCCTATGTCCTTCAGGAGCAAAAGGTACACATTTTGCGGGGAAGTCTGGGGATTATTGGCTGTAACTTACAGAGTTAAAAGGACCTAAGACTGTATGGTGGACCTGATCGGGATCGAACCGACGACCTCTTCCATGCCATGGAACTAGTGAAACCGTAAGTTATTGACGGGCAAGATACTTAATAATCGGATTAGCCGGAAAAACCGGCCAAATTGGCGCTTTTTGACACCAATTTGACACCAAAATTCTGCCGTCAATCTTGACACCAATCTGGGCCGTGGGCTGAGTCGTGGCGGGACAGCCCGCAATCCTTCCTCTTCATTCCGTATCGGGCGCCGGTTCCTGGTGATCAAAGCTGCATCACGAGATTGAAAATAGCAATAGGAGACATTCCCACTCACGCTAATAGGCGAAGGGTGCGGGTTTCACTTGCGCCATTTCCCAAGCTAATCGACGCTGGATTCAATACCTACCGGTTTGCTACTCGCCAATGATCGCTCACTGGAAGCGGGAATTAAGGGCAGTCGGATATTCATCTCTTGCCGCATTTAGATACTTTAATAAAAAGTCAGTCGGTTAACGCCTATTTGCGGCTTACCGTCGAGATCGACGGATAAAGACGCGCGCAAAGCGAAAAGCGGCGGAGTGGCCTGGACGCATGGGTCTTCAGCTGGCGGGATGCCTAAAACCAATGGAGTCGCGTAAGACAATCCGGTTTATGGATTGGATTGCGGATCGCTTGAGCCGTGTAGTTGATCCAGACTCATAAGGCCCAGCAACGCACCCCACGTATAGAAGCGGTCACTGTTCTTAACGTCATCGCCAACGCCAGTCATCGCATTGTAGTTTTCGTGTACGTGGCCATGTGCATTCCACCCCTTGAGAAACAGCGCCAGTGACTTTTGGGCGAGCTCTTGTCGGGCGCGTACCAGTGTCGGTGACTGATAATTCTCGAGCCCCAGGTACACCAGGTAATTCATCGGACCCCAGATACGCCCCCGCCAATAATTCTGATCCGTGAAGGCCGCATCGCTACGTTCGATCGAGGGAATCACCCATGTGCCCCAGAATTCCTTCGGATTCAGCAGGTGCTCCGTGACCATCCGCTCGGCCTGGGCAGGTGTTGCGGCGTCGGCGAGCATCGGATAGAAATTTGTCGGAGACAGACGCAGGTTGTACTTCCCAGTGTGGAGATCGCGATTCAGAAAAACACCGAGCTTTGGGTTCCACATCGTGTCGAGTTTTGCTCGGTACTTTGCGGCTCTTTGGTGCAACTCGGTCTCATCGGCTGTCTTGCCAAGTACCTCTGCGATTTTCGCTAATGCGTCGCAGTCTGCGATGTACATGCTCATCAGGCCTACGTCCGCGTACTCCAATTGATGCGTACGCGCATCGTAGACCGCACTGTCATACATCGGACTATTGTCCAGGCCCGATTCGAGGATTGCACCTTCGCGAGTGCCTACCGTTGAATCATCCAGATTCACCGGCTGGTTTTCGCCATCGCTACCCCACACGAGATAGCCGTCCCGGTCGCGATGCTGAGCCCACCAGCGATTCCACCGCAACAGCGCGGGATAAGTCTCCCCAAGCACCCACTTGTCATGAAATTTGCGATAGAGTCCAAGAACGGTAATTGATCCTACCGGAGGCTCTGAGCGATCGTTACTCTTCCACCCATGCGCACGCGCATAGTTCGGGACGAAACCCTCGCGTGTCTCCTCGCGACAGATTTCTATGGCATTCGCATAAGCCAAATCGCGATCTCCCACTGCCGCCAGCGTCGAGGTGAAAAACGTGTCCCAGTCGAATAGCACATACCCGCCCCAGTGGACGTTCCAGAGCCGGCTGACGGGCGTCACTACTCTCTGTTTCTCTGGCTCGTAAATGGTGTCCCACCCAATCACCGTCTGGATGGCGTCCGCTACCGGATCCAGCTTCCCAAACTTCGAAATGGAATCCTCGTAGGTCCTCTTTTCTCGTCCAAGCGCCTCACGGATCTCCGCAATCGTCCTCGACCTGCCGGTGCTTAACCCCACAGGATGACTCAGAACCGCGGTAAAATATGGCCCCGATACGGACGCATCCACATCATGGGTGTCCTTACCGGCCAGATAGACGTTCACCGTGCGATCCGTGAACTTCGCCTGAATCGTCTCGCCTTTTTTGGAGATACTCCCGGATCGATTCCACAGCATATTGGCCGAGAATACGACGCCGGGCGGAAGATGCAGATGCGGATTCTGTGCCAGAGGAGTCACCAGCATTACAACGCCGCTGCCATCATGGGCGGTCTGGATACGAACCTTATAGCCATTCCACATCAGCTTCATATCAGTGTAGCTACCGTCATAGGCGTGCGGTCCCGGGAACACCTGCGGATCGCCCTTGCCGAGCTCACCGATTAGCGCCGTCTGCAGAAAGCTGTTCGAGCCTTCAGTGCTGCGCTGCTCAATGCCAAGATGAATCGCAAAACCTTCTGGTAACAGCACCTGCGTCATAACGCTGTGGGTATCCCAGGTGTTCCATCCCTGCGCGAGCCGCTCCTGTAATTGCGCATACTCGGTCGTCTGCGTAGGTACATTCTGTGCCAGCCCACAGGTGACCGTTACCAGAGCCAACAGAAATGCTGCGGCAACCTCTGGTGCCCAGCGCCTTGGCAACCTTCGCGCGTGAAACCTGGGCGACGAGTCGATCACGGGTATGAAAGGCATGAGATCTCTCCAAATCTCAATGAATCATTCGTAGATGCGCCGATGCGTTCGATACCGTCAGTTCGTTCTGAACACAGAAACCGTACCAACTGCGCCAGAACTCAATCACGAAGCTCATCAAAAGCCCGCCACGCCAAACCTACCGGCTATTGATGTAGTCTCGTACTGGTTTTGCTCGTCAGTTCGAGGCGTGGATCACCTTGACCAACTCGCTGTCAGGAACCGACCATGCTGTGGCGCCGTCATGCGTGAAGCGATGGTCCTTATCATCCCAGTGCAGCACGGTGATTCTGCCGCTGCCCTTCTCGTAGTCGTAGGTAGTGCCGTCGTCCTCATACAGTTTGAAGGTTGCATTTGCACCGGGGTAGATTCGAATTTCTTTCAGCCCCTGATGTTGGGTCATGTTCTCCACCTGCTTGCCAAGCGGTAGGATCGATCCTGCCTTGACAAATAGGGGAATAATGTTAATCGGGGCATTCGCGACGATTGTCTGTCCCCCGTGATAGTCCTTATTGGTCCAGTAGTCATACCAGTCGGTCCCCGCCGGCAGATACACCTTGCGGCTGGTCTCCCCCTGGTGCGTCACTGGAGCAACAAGAAGGTCCGGTCCGAACATGAATTCATTCGTCAGCGCGTCGACCTTGGGATCATTCGGGAAATCCATAAATAGCGCCCGCATATACGGCGCACCCGTTTTGTACGTGTTATACGCGAGCGAATAAATATAAGGAATCAGCGCATACCTCATCCGCAGATAACTCTCGATGATCGGCGTCGCCTGATCGCCGTAGGACCACGGCGTATTGAAGCGCCGCATCCCGTGCGTGCGGAAGATCGGCATAAACACGCCATACTCAAACCAGCGCACGTATAACTCAGGATAATCGTCATATCCACCCACGTTGTCGCGCGCCGTTGCCGGATCGATCAAAGGCGTGTGCACGGGATGATGCACTGCCGGCAGGCCCCGGAATCCGCCCACGTCGTCCGTCCAGTACGGTATTCCCGAAGCTGTCACTCCTAACCCCGCCGGAACCTGCCGCTGGAACGTATCCCAGGTCGGGAAAATGTCTGAAGACCAGAAGATGGTCGCATTCCTCTGCGCACCTGTATAGGCTGCACGGGCCAGGAGCATCGCGCGCTGCTTAGTATCGCGCCGCATGCCGCGATACACAGCAGAGGTCTCGAACAGCGGATAGACGTTGAAGTACTCCGTGCCCGGCCCGATGTAGAAATAACTGCCGTTGGGCGGGATATCGGGCTCTGTTTCATCTGTCCAGATTGCGTCGAAGCCTTTGCTGATAAGGTTTTTGTCAATCGTCTGCCAGAACCACTTGGCAGCCGCCGGATTCGTCATGTCCAGATTCGAGCCTGTCATGTTCCCCGGCAATCCATTTGTCGTCGTTGGCTTGCCGTCAGCCAGGTGATAGAACCACCCGTTCTTTACCAGCATGTTGTAGTAGCGTGAACCCGGGGCAAAGCGCGGCCATACGCTGATCAGCGTGTGGAAGCCCATCTTGTGCAGCTCAGCGTTCATTCCGGACGGATCAGGCCAGTCCTTCGGAACAAAATCAAACTGCCCCATCTTCGTGTAATAGAAGAAATCGACTACAAGGTAATCGCAGGGTAGATGCCGCTCGCGGTATCCATTCGCTACCGCCATGATCTGTGCCTGCGTGCTGTAGCGCTCTTTCGACTGAGTAAAGCCATAAGCGCCGATCGGCAACAACTGCGTAGGCCCGGTTAAAAGCCGGTAACCCTCGTAGAGCGTGTCCGTATTCTTGCCAACAACCACAAAAAACGACACCCGTTGCCCCACTTGCGATGACCATGTGGTCTGTTCATTGAAATACGGATTCACAGTTGTCTTCGATGGGTTATCCCATAGCACAGCGTAGCCCTTATTTGTGACCATAAAAGGCACACAAAAGCTCTCACCGCCGGCTGCGTCGTAGTCGCTCCAGCAACGCACGTTCTGATCCCGATGATCGAGCCGTCCCTCCTGGTTCTGACCCAGCCCGTAATAGTGTTCGCCCGGCTGTACACCGAAGGTTGCGCCCACCCGGTAGAACGGAGGATCTGAGGGTCTCCGGTCCTGCAGAACTTCCGTATCGCCAGCACCGTGACTCGGGCGGCTCATGAACCAGTTCTTCATATCCAGCACCGTATGCCCGTCTGGCAACTGGAAACGAAGTCTCACATGAGCGTGAGACGCCTCGCCACTCGAACCGAAGAACTCTCCAATCGTCTTCTGACCCAACAAACGAGGGCTGTGATGCTGCGGCGCCCCCAGAATCGTCACAGATAACTGAGACGAGCGATACGTCTCGCCTCCGGCTGTCTGCTCATATTTCCACCCCTGTGCATTGGGCTTCGCGATAATTCCATATCCCGGGGGGGCCAGTGCATTCGCCTTCAGCGTGCTGATACTTACCCGGATGATGTTGGGGGCGTACGGCTCAAGCATCACCGTCGTTTGATCTTTTGTCATCACGACACGATCACGCTC
>JBAPRH010000062.1:0-326709 GCA_049280995.1 Acidobacteriaceae bacterium | reverse complement strand
TGACGTGCCCCGTTTTTCTCAGCCAGTCATAATTGGAGTTTCTCGGGTTATGGGCGAGTATATCCCGCCGCCGCCGTCGGGGCTGTGGGGATGTGGGAAGCGCAGTTTGCTTTCCACATCTCCATAGCGCAGGGATCTGCTGAACTCAGCAGGTGTTCGGTATGCGAGCGAGCTGTGCGGTCGTTCGCAGTTGTATTCCTGCCGCCATTGTTCCAGGGTTCGGCGCACATCGTTGAGGGTGCGGAACCAGTTTGCGTTCAGGCACTCGTCTCGCAGCCGCCCATGGAAGCTCTCGACGTGCCCGTTCTGCATGGGCCTGCCCGGCTGGATATGAATCAGGTTGATCTTGCGCGCCTCGGCCCAGCCCAGCATGCGCCGCGACGTAAACTCCGGCCCGTTATCCGAACGCACGCTTTCCGGCTGGCCGCGTTCGTCGATCAGCCGCTCCAGCACTCGTGTCACCCGTCCGCTGCCCAGGCTGGTGTCGGCCTCCAGCGCCAGGCACTCGCGGGTGAAGGCATCGACCACGCTGAGGATGCGCACCATGCGACCGTTCGCCAACCCGTCCACGATAAAGTCCATCGCCCACTCCTGGTTGGCGTGCGTCAACCGCGACTCGGCCCCACGCTCCCGCACCAGACGCTTGCGCCGATGGCGGCGCACCGCCAGACCCTCATCCACATACAGCCGGTAGACCCGCTTCACGTTCACCGAATGACCTCTGCGCGCCAGCAGCGCGTGCAATCTTCGGTAGCCGTAGCGCGGCTTCTGTCCGGCCAGCTTCAACAGCTCCTCGCGTAGCTCCGCGTTCCGGTCCAGCCTCGGCTCATAACGATAGCTGGCCCGGTCCACGCCCAGCAGCTTGCAGGCCCTGCGCTCGCTCACTCCATGTTCGGACTGAGCGAACGCAATGTCCTCTCTTAAACCGGCAAGCTCCAGCCGTTTTTTCGGATCACCGACTTCAGCACTTCGCGGTCAAGGCTCAGGTCGGCGACCAGCTGCTTCAGCCGACGGTTCTCGTCTTCCATCGCCCGCAGCCGCTGCGCTTCGTTCACCTCCAGGCCGCCGTACTTCGACTTCCAGTTGTAGAACGTTGCCCCGCTGATCCCGTGCTCCCGGCACAGATCCGCCGTCTTCACCCCAGCCTCGTGCTGCTTCAGAATCCCAATAATCTGCTCTTCCGTGTACCGGATCTTCTTCATCGCAAGTCCTCTCCTTCACCTTACGAGAGAACTCCAGATTCAACTGGTCGAGTTTTCCGGGGGCACGTCATCGGGGCCCACGTATGAGGGATCGAGATTAAAAGCAGTACACAAGCCGATAACTTCCTCTGAATGGGGCGTTAATACTGTCTGCTTTCCATCGACGTCTATGAAAATCTCTATAAACACCCTAAGCCCCCATCCATGGAAAAAGCAGAAACTGTCAATCGCTGCTGTGGACAGGTCGTATGCGTGCATCGTAAGCATCGACAGGTGCGTTTCCTTATCGAAGCGCGTCACGGCGCATTTAACTTCAACCTTCGAATCTTTGACAGTGATGGTGAAATCGGCTGTAAGATCATCGTCCGGCCAACCATAGCGAATAGTCGGAATTCCTGTCAGGTTCAGTTTGAAGATCGGCGGTCGTACAGTTCCCCTAAAAAGCACAACAGGCATACACTATCTCCATAAATCCGAAACTGCAGTCTGACGAGTATAGGGCTTCTTGAAGCGCTGTTGGGCAGCGTTTTGAGCGTATCTAAAATAGACCTATATCGGCAAATGGAAGCAGACAAAAAGCAAAAGCATACTGCTAAATCTGCTCCCTCCGCTTCTGGCGCTTCATCCAGCCAAGACTAGAACGGCGGAAGCCCGGCTTTCCCCCGCAGCTCTGTGGCGCTTCATTCGTTTCAAAGAGTTTTCAGGAAACGCAGTCAATCTCTATCTTTCAGGCGATGGAAGCGCAAAGGGAAAGAAAGGGACCACGCGGCGGCGCCTCCTTCAGCCCTGAGTAAATGTCTTTCCCAAACCGGTCCCGCGATCAAAATTCTTCCGCAAAGATGCATCTGAATTATGCCAGCTTGGTAGAATAGAAATAGAGAGTAAAAAACAGAAAGGACCGCCAATCGTGCGGTCCTTTCTGTTTGGAATGGAGGCAGTTGAGCCGCTTGCAAGTTCTTTTTTATGAAACAGAGTTCAATTAAGCCGCTGCGCTTCAAATACTTAGCGGGCGGAAACAGAGAAAGTTCAATGAAATCAATTAAGTGACTATAAAACTCGCAAAATCAGACACTTCAGGAAAAAGCCGATTTAGAAACCCTGCCGAATCAAACATTTGCAAAAACGCGAAAAAAACGAATCGAAATAAAAAGCCGCCCCCCCCGGAATCCCAGAGGCGGCCCTTTTCCCTGACCCTCGAAGGAGAGTCCTAAACCTTCGGTTCCAACCCGTCCAGAATCGCGAGGAAGCTCGCATCCACCGTCCGGTTTGTCGAGATGGCTTCGGCCAGCGGGATGCTCTCAATCTTCGTCCCGTGAAGCACCACCAGCCGTCCGAACTCGCCCTTGTGGACCAGGTCAATGGCGGCTAGCCCATAGCGGGTCGCCAGCATTCGGTCGAACGCCGAGGGGGTTCCACCGCGCTGCGTATGCCCGAGGTTCACCGAGCGCGTTTCGTATCCGGTCCTCTTTTCGATCTCTTCGGCCAGTGCGGCGGCGATGCCGCTCAACTGCGCGTGCCCAAAGGAATCAACCTTGTCCCCAACCTTGGCCTGTCCGCCGCTCGGCAGTTTTGCGCCTTCGGCCACCACCACGATGCCGTACTTCTTGCCGTGGTCGTGGTTGTACTTCAACAGCTTGCAAACGTGGTCCAGGTCAATGGGAACCTCGGGAACCAGCACCACGTGCGCATTACCCGCGACGCCCGCGGTCAGCGCGATCCATCCCGCATCGCGACCCATGACCTCGCACACAATCACGCGGTTGTGCGACTCGGCCGTCGTGTGCAGCCGGTCGATGGCTTCCGTGGCAATGCCCACCGCGGTATCAAAACCGAAACAGATATCCGTGCCGTTCAGGTCGTTGTCAATCGTTTTGGGAACACCGACTCCATGCACGCCCTTCTGAATCAGCGCGTTCGTCACCGACTGTGTGTCGTCGCCGCCAATCGCAATCAGCGCGTCGAGCTTGTTGGCGTTCAGCGTGGCCACGCACTTATCAAGGCCGCCCTCAACCTTGCGAACATTGGTCCGCGAGGTGCGCAGGATGGTGCCCCCCTTGGTGATGATGCCGTCCACGCTCTGGAGCGTCAGCGGGACCGTCGTGTTCTCCAGCACTCCGCGCCAGCCTTCGATGAACCCCACAAACTCGTCGCCGTAGTGGTTAATTCCCTTCCGCACCACCGCGCCAATCACGGCATTCAACCCCGGACAGTCTCCGCCGCCGGTCAACAAACCTACTCGCATCGCTTATGCTCTCCTGTAAGGTTATTCAATTCGATGATAACGGCACGGCGCGGCATTGCAAAATTCGCATGAACCAATTCCGGCGCGCGTCTAACTGAATTCACACGAGGATCAATGCCCGTTCCGGCGAGAACCCTGGGAGCCCTGAAGCTGCGCATGCGCGCGTCTCTGATCACGCGCGCCGTGCAGTTGCCGGTGCAGGAGTTCATCCACACGCAGGGCGTCAGCAGCGCCGTTCTGCTCTTGGCCGCCGTCGTCGCCCTGGTCTGGGCCAACTCCCCATGGAGCGAGTCCTACCACAACGCGTGGCACACGGTGCTGACCATCTCCGGCCTTCGTCTGTCGCTTGACGCGTGGATTAACGACGCCATGATGGCCCTGTTCTTCTTCCTCATGGGCATGGAGGTCAAGCAGGAGATTGTGCATGGCGAGCTCTCCACCCCCCGCCGCGCGGCCCTGCCGGTTTTCGCCGCGCTCGGTGGAATGGTGGTTCCCGCGCTGATCTATGTCGCCTTCAACCATGGCCTGCCCACCGCGCATGGATGGGGCATTCCGATGGCCACCGACATTGCCTTCTCGCTCGGCGTGCTCGCGCTCATCAAAGGCGTTCCGCCGGAGCTGAAGGTCTTCCTCCTCACCCTGGCCATCGCCGACGATATCGGAGCCATCCTGGTCATTGCGTTCTTCTACACCAGCACGCTGCACTGGCATTACCTGCTCATCGCCGCCGTGCTCATCGGCGTGATTCTGCTCTGTCGCAGGATCGGCTTTGGGCGACAGGTTTTCTACACCGTGATCGGGTTCTTCGTCTGGCTCTGCGTGTTGCGTTCCGGGGTACACCCCACGATTGCGGGAGTGGTGCTGGGGCTCCTGATGCCCGCAACCTCCGGTGTTTCTCTGGAGGAATTTCGCGAGCTGAGCACCGAAACCATCGAAGAATTCCGCGAAGCTCAGGACGCGGGAGACACGGCCCGCGCCAACCGCGTGCTCGGTGCAATGGATTACCTGCTGAAGAACACTGAGTCGCCCGCCGAGCGCGTGACCCGCAAGCTGAACGATTGGGTCGCGTTTCTCGTGTTGCCGCTCTTTGCGCTCGCCAATGCCGGAGTCACGTTTTCCGCTATAGGCTGGAAACCACTTCTGCACAGCCCGGTAGCCTGGGGGATCGTCCTCGGGCTGGTACTCGGCAAGCCGGTAGGAATTCTTTCCACCTGCTGGCTCACGGTAAAGCTGCGCATCGCTGAGCTGCCCCGCGCCATCAACTGGACGCAGCTTGCGGGCGTTGCCGTCCTCGCCGGAATCGGTTTCACCGTCTCTCTATTCATCGGAGGGTTGGCCTTCCGCGGCCCGGCCCCGGTCGACGACGCAAAAACCGCCATCCTTCTGGCGTCGCTGATTTCCGGCTTGGCAGGCCTTGTGCTATTGAAGCGTGTCGTCCCTCAACCAAAAGGTTGAGGTGGCCCTCCATCCGAAGGTGCAAGACACGCCCCGGCACCGCTCCTTAGAGTAGGAGGGTCATCGATACAAGACCAGGGGGGCGAGAACCCAACCTCTTCGTTGCGATATCTTCATAGCAGACTCCCGAGGATGAAGAACAACATGAGCATGAACCGTCCGGTAGCTGCCGCAGCCGCGTCCCTTGTGGCTGCCGCCCTGATCCTCGCCGGATGCCATTCACGCAGCGGGCTGCCCAATCCATCGTCGCCAACCTACGCAAAGCTCGTCTCCGCCTTCTACGTCGGCTTATCCGCGCTGCAAGTAGGCAATGACGTGCGCGCCGAGAGCAAACTGCAACAGGCCACGCAGATTGCGCCGGGCGAGCCGGCGCCCTGGGCCGACTGGGGAATTCTCGCGCTGCGCCAGCGGAACTTTTCGCCCGCTGCCGAGCGGCTGAACCGCGCCCGCAAGCTTGCGCCCAAAAACGGGCAAATTTATTACCTGCTCGGCCTGCTCGGCACGGCCCGCGGCGACTCACAGCAGGCCATCGCCAACTATCGCAAGGCCATCAGCCTCGATCCGAAGAACCTTCGCGCCCTTTACGCGCTCGCTTCCGAAACCGAGCGCCAGCAGGCCGCGGGTAGCGAGCAGCAATTTCAAGGCCTCATCCAGCGGATTCTCGCCGACCAACCCAACAATCTGGCCGCCCTGCTTGATCTAAGCCGCATCTCCGCCAAGCGCGGGGACACGGCCACGCTCCGCTCTACCGTGCAGCGTATCACCGCGCAAAGCGCCACGTGGCCAGCCGACATCAAGCAGCAGCTGGCAGAGCTACAAAAAGCCGCGTCCGGCCCCGAGCCGCGTGCCGCTGCCACGCGCAGCATCTTTCTGCGCAACGTGCTCCTGCAGTTGCCCGTTTTCCGCAACGATCTTGCCCAGATCAAACCTGCGCCCGGCGACGAAGCTCAGCCCTTCACGCATTTTCTGCGCCTGCCTTCGCCGTCCTCCACGCCCGCGCCGGCCGACACCGCGATCAGCTTCACTCCGCAGCCGATCGCAGATCTGGAAAACGGCAATTGGAAGTGGATTGGAACACTCTCGCTCAACGGCCAGGGCGCGCCGACGATCGTCGTTGCCAACGCTCATCAGGTCAGACTTGCCACGGGAGCTACCTTCCCGTTTCCCGGCGGAGACTCGGCAACTCCACCCACGCCGGAAGGCATTCTACCGCTCGACTTCAACTATGACTTCAAGACTGACCTCGTCCTCGCGGGCGCGGGCGGCGTTCGCTTCATGCGGCAGGACACCCCGACCGCCTTCACCGACGTAACCGCAGAGACCAAGCTGCCCAAGTCGATCCTCGACGCGCCCTACACCGGAGCGTGGGCCGTCGATATTGAAGCTGACGGTGACCTCGACATCGTAATGGGTCAGCCATCCGGGCTCCCGATTGTGCTGCGCAACAACGGCGACGGCACTTTCGCAACGCTGCACCCGTTCGCCGGAATTTCCGGGATCCGGCAATTCGTGTGGGCCGATTTCAACGGGGACGGCAACCCGGATGCTGCGCTCATCGACGGTGCAGGGCATCTGCGCGTCTTCTTCAATCAGCGCTTGGGGCATTTTTCTGAGCAGGCCGTCCCGGCTCAGTTCGGCTCGGTCAAAGCCATCACGGCTGCCGACGTGAAGAGCGACGCTGTGCTCGACATCATCGCCGTGCTTTCGAATGGAGCCATCGACCGGCTCTCCAGCGTCAACAATGGCCAAAGCTGGACCACCGCGCAGATCGCGACGGTTCCCGATCCGGCCGTAAACCTGGCCGGGGAAGTGCGCCTCCGCGCGGGCGACATCGATAACAACGGAGCCGTCGACCTGCTGCTCGCGCAGCTCTCGCCATCGGCCACGAGAACCGCCGGAGGGTTGATCTGGCTGGCCGATCAACATGGGAAGCTGAGCCTTCTGAGCAAGCCTGTCGGCCCGTCGCAGGCGTTTGAACTGGCCGACATTCGAAACAATGGCCGACTTGCCGTGCTCGGACTCACGCCGACGGGCCAACCGCAGGCCGACCTTAACCACGGAACGAAAAACTATCATTGGCAAATCATTCGCCCGCGCGCCCGCCAGGTCACAGGAGATCAGCGAGTCAACTCATTCGGAATCGGCGGCGAAATCGAAATTCGCTCCGCGCTGCTCACGCAGAAGCTCCCCATCACCAGCCCGCAACTCCACTTTGGTCTTGGAACCCACACCGAGTCCGACGTGGCCCGCATTACCTGGCCCAATGGCACCGTAAGCGCTGAGTTCGCCCTGAAAGCCAATCAGGAAGTCCTCACCGAGCAGCGCCTCAAAGGCTCCTGCCCGTTTCTGTTCGCGTGGAACGGCAGGCGAATGGCGTTCGTGAAAGATACGGTCCCGTGGGGTTCCGCCATCGGCCTGCGCATCAACTCGCTCGGCACCGCCGCCATCGCCGCTACCTCCGAGTGGTTCAAGGTTGCCGGTCGCGACTTAGCTCCGCGAAACGGATACTACGATCTCCGTATCACCGGTGAGCTATGGGAGAGCTATTACTATGACTATCTCTCCCTGATGGTCGTCGATCATCCTGCCGGGACCGCCGTCTTTACCGACGAGCGCTTCGTCATTCCGCCGGTCAAGCTCGCCATTACCGCCACGGCCACACCGCAGCCCGTTGCCCGCGCGACTGACGACAACGGTGACGACGTAACCCAGATCATCAGCTCGCTGGACGGTAAGTACCTCGATAACTTCGGACTCGGTCAATACCAGGGTGTTACGCGCGACCATTATGTGCAGTTGGACTTAGGCAATAACATCCGAACTAGCGGCCCACTTTATCTCATCGCCAGGGGATGGCTGCATCCTTCCGATTCAACGGTCAACGTGGCGATGAGCCAGGGACACCACGAGCAGCCCAAACCTCTTAGCCTGTCGGTTGAAGACGCGCAGGGCAACTGGCACGTGGTGAAGCCTAATCTGGGCTTCCCAGCAGGCAGAAACAAAATCTGCCTCATCAATCTCACCGGCGTCTTCCAGCCTGGAATGCCCCATCGCGTCCGCCTCAGCACGAATCTCGAGATCTACTGGGACCAGATTCAATGGGCGCAGGGCCTACCGAATACGCCGCTCAGGATCACGCGCCTTGCGCCTTCTTTAGCGAATCTTCACTACCGCGGCTACTCCGTGATCCACCAAGCCAATGCCTCGTCGCCGGAGATACCCGGCTACAACCAACTGCTCGCCACCACGCAGATATGGCACGACCTGCCTGGCTATTACACGCGCTATGGAGACGTTCGTCCGCTGCTCCACGCGATTGACGACCGCTATGTCATCATGAACGCGGGCGACGAGTTGACCCTCCACTTCCCTGCCGTCGCGCCGCCGCCGGCCGGCTGGGTGCGCGACTATGTCATTGCCGGCGACGGCTGGGTGAAGGACGGCGACTATAACTCAATCGACTCCGCCACCGTGCTTCCGTTGCCCTATCACGCGCGCAAGCTCTATAACACGCCGCCCAAACCTCTTCAGCAGGAATGGGTCTATCGTCACCACCCGCAGGACTGGCAGACATTCCAGACACGCTACGTCTCTCCCCGTAACTTTGAAGACGCTCTGAGGAGTTCAGCCAACCCATGAAACGCGGCTCCATTGCACGAATTATCCTTATCTTGTTCTTTGTTGGACTGATCGCAGCGCCTGTTATTATGACTCGCGTCTCAGCACGGCGCAAGGCCGCGAGGGCGCACGGCGATACTGCTTTGGCGCTTGCCCGTTATGGCTTTTACTTCACAGAGGTCTCCAAGCAGGCCGGAGTTCACTTCGTCCATCAACCTCCGGTTCTTGATCCGAAACTCGCGGCTATCATGCCGGAAGTGGCTTCCATGGGCGCCTCTGTATCCATCGTGGACTATAACCGCGATGGCTGGCCTGATATCTATGTCACCAACAGCCGCGAGGGCTCCATGAATGCCCTCTATCGGAACAACCATGACGGAACCTTCACCGACGTAGCTCCTGAATTAGGGATAGCTGACGTCAACAAGCCAGGGACCGGGGTCTCCATGGGTGCGGTCTGGGGCGACTTTGACGACGACGGCTATCCCGACCTTTTTCTGATTAAGTGGGGCCGACCAATGCTCTTTCATAACAACCACGGCAAAAGCTTTACCGACGTCTCGAAGAAGGCCGGTCTGCCCAAATGGATGAACGCTAACACCGCCGTCTGGTTCGACTATGACGGCGACGGCAAGCTAGACCTTTTCGTAGGCGGTTACTATAACGAGAACATTGACCTGTGGCATCTCACCACCACTAAGATCATGCCCGATAGCTTCGAGTACGCAAAGAACGGTGGGCGCAAGTATCTCTTTCACAATCTTGGCGATGGCAAGTTCGAAGAGGTTAGCGCGAGAGTAGGGATCACAAGCCGCCGCTGGGCGCTGGCCTGCGGTGCCGCTGACCTCAGCGGGACGGGACACCCGGACCTCTTCGTCGCCAACGATTACGGCGTCTCCGAGCTGTATGTGAATGACGGCAAGCGCTTTCACGAAGTTGGCGAGCAGGCCGGCGTTGGCTTTTCCCCGAAAAGCGGGATGAACGTAGCTTTTGGCGATATCTTCAACCAAGGTAAGTTTTCCATCTATGTTTCAAACATTTCCGAATCAGGGGTTCTGATTCAAGGTAACAACCTCTGGGTCCCCCAGGAAGGTACTTCCGGCAGCACTTTGCATTACCAGAATATGGCGCGCGACCTGGGCGTTGAGTTGGGAGGATGGAGCTTCGGCGCTCAGTTCGGCGATTTCAACAACGATGGCAACTTAGACCTGTTTTTGACTAATGGCTATATTTCTCTTGACCGCAACAAGAGCTATTGGTATGACTTCGCGAAGGTGGCCGGTGGCAACAGCACCATCATTGGTGATGCAAAAAACTGGCCGGCCTTCAATGGACGCAGCCTCTCCGGCTATCAACAGAAGCGCGTGTGGCTCAACGACGGGGCCGGCAAGTTTGAGGACGTAGCCCAAGCGGTCGGTGTAACCGACACCCATGACGGTCGCGCCGTTGCTCTGGCCGATCTGTGGAATCAGGGGGTCCTTGATGTCGTGGTCGCAAACCAGGGTGGTCCGCTCCTTATCTACAAAGATACGGTTAACCCGCAGGAGAAATGGATCGAGTTCCGGCTTGAAGGAACCAGGAGCAATCGTAGCGCCATCGGGGCCGAACTAACCCTGTTCTGGAATGGGCAGGAGCAGATACAGCAAGTTTCTGGGGGCGGCGGGTTTGCCTCTCAGAATGAGCGCCGTTTGCACTTTGGTCTGGGCAAGGATCCGCACATTGAGAAGGCGGTCATCCGCTGGCCCTCCGGGGAAACTCAGACACTCGGCACCCTCGCCCCCGACCGGCTATACAACATCAAGGAGCCCGAATGAGTCATCAGACCATTGCGATTCCCTCTCCCCCCCCGGCGCAGAAGCCTCTGTGGAAGAAATGGCTCGATAACCGCTTT
Source organism: Acidobacteriaceae bacterium (assembly GCA_049280995.1). Classification (GTDB taxonomy): domain Bacteria; phylum Acidobacteriota; class Terriglobia; order Terriglobales; family Acidobacteriaceae; genus Silvibacterium. The sequence goes on along the minus strand of JBAPRH010000062.1, from coordinate 316,301 downwards.
ACCCCGCCTGTTTTCATCACGCTTATCCTGTTGGGTGGTCAACTCGGTTATGGAATTCTCGAAAGTTACCAGAAGACCCTGCTTGCCATTGGCACCGCCATAGTTACCGAGATAGTTCTCAGCCGCACTTTTGCTGGCAAGTGGCCGCACGTCGCCAGCGCTTACATCACCGGCATCAGCGTCGGCATCCTCCTGCGATCGCCCGCTTTCTGGCCCTACGCGGTTTGCGCCGCCATTGCCATTACATCCAAGTACGTTCTTCGGTATAAGGGCCGCCATCTGTGGAACCCATCGAACTTCGGCATCTGCGTCGTACTTTTTCTGCTGCCGACCAGCGCTGCCATGCTCAGCATCCAATGGGGCAATAACATCTGGTCCCTCGTAGTTATCTGGCTGCTGGGCTCAATCATCATTTGGCGGCTTCGCCGCCTCCATATCTGCGTGACTTATGCCGCTGCTTTTGTCCTGCTGGCCATCTTGCGTGCACTTATCATCCACGAGCCCGTATTATCAGAGATTTCCCCCGTCACCACGCCGGAATATCAGCTATTTATCTTCTTCATGATCACCGACCCCAAGACGACCGTGCGGTCCAGGACAGGCCAGTCTCTCGTGGTCCTCGCTGTCGCGGTCCTGGAAATGTTCTTCCGCTTCGATCAGAGCGTTTACGCCGAACTTTACGCCTTATTCTGGATCGGACCGATAGCCCTGCTTATCGAAATGTGGCTCAATACGCGCCGCATGAAGTCGGTGCCCGCAACCCCGCCACTCACACCGCAATCGCAGGCGGCGTCTACTTGACTCGCAATGGAGGGAGATCCTCGATCACATCACATGTGAGATTGGCGATCTTTGCGCTGCTCGCCTCCGCAGCCTTGTTCGCCGGCTGCAAAGAACACTCGGCGACCCAGCATAGACCTACCACAGGCGAAAACTCGCTTGTGTCTGCCCCCATTGCGACCGCCCCTGCAGCTCCGCCGCGATCTTCCGGCCCTATTCACTTCACAGACATTACTGCTCAAGCGGGAATTCACTTCATTCACAATAGCGGAGCGTTTGGGAAGAAGTACCTCCCTGAGACGATGGGTAGCGGAGTTTGCTTTATTGATTACAACAATGATGGCTGGCAGGACATTTTCTTCGTCAACTCCATGGACTGGCCAGGCCACAAGAAAGGTAAGTCATATCCAGCCCTCTACCGCAACAATCACGACGGCACTTTCACCGATGTGACGCGACAGGCGGGCCTTGACGTGGAGATGTACGGGATGGGCTGCGCCGTGGGCGACTATGATAACGATGGTTATGACGATATTTACGTCACCGCGGTCGGCCAGAGCCACTTATTCCACAACCTCGGCAATGGCACTTTTAAAGACGTAACCGCCACAGCCGGAGTGGCTTCTCCGGGCTTTGCGACCAGCGCTGCATGGTTTGATTACGATCACGACGGCAAGCTTGACTTGGTTGTCGACCACTATGTTGACTGGTCGATCGCCACGGACAAGACCTGTTCGCTTGATGGGAAGCATAAATCCTACTGCACGCCTGAGTTATACAAGGGACAAAGCATCAGGCTCTACCACAACGAGGGCGATGGACGGTTTAAGGACGTGACGAAAGCCGCCGGTCTCTACGATCCGTCGGATAAGGCCCTCGGCATAGCGCTCATCGACTATAACAATGACGGCTGGCTCGACCTGTTCATCACTAACGACACCCAGCCGAACAAGCTCTACCGGAACAACCACAATGGAACGTTCACCGAAGTAGGATTTGCGGCCGGCATAGCCTTCAGCGACGCCGGCAAGGCCCGTGCCGGGATGGGAACAGACGCCGCTGACTACGATAACTCGGGCCGCCAGAGTCTTGTCGTAGGGAACTTCTCCGACGAGAGCATGGCCCTCTATCATAATGACGGCCAGGGACTTTTCTCCGATCAGGCCTTATCGGCCGGAATTGCTCTTCCTTCTTTCAAGCCGCTTACCTTCGCCACCTTCTTTTTCGATTACAATCTGGATGGCCTTCCCGACATTTTCGCCCTTAATGGTCATGTGGCCGATGATATCTCTACCGTTCAGCCGGATCTAAGTTATGCTGAGCCGCCGCTTCTCTTTCGCAACCTGGGTCACGGCAAGTTCGAGAACGTATCCCAGAAAGTCGGTGCGGCGTTGCAGCAGCCCGTTGTCGGGCGTGGAGCCGCTTACGGCGATATTGACAACGACGGCGACCTTGACCTGGTTCTCACGTCGAGCAATGGGCCGGCTCGCTTGCTACGCAATGATAACGGCAACCAGAATGATATGCTGCGTGTGAAGACCATTGGCACACGCTCTAACCGCGATGGCATCGGCGCCAGAGTCATGCTCACCACCTCAACCGGCCAGCGCATCAGCGAAATGGTTAAGAGCGGTTCTAGCTATCTTTCCCAAAGCGAACTGCCGCTCACCTTTGGTCTTGGAAAGCCTGATCCCGGCAAGCTAATAAGCCTGGAGATTCGCTGGCCGAGCGGGCATAAAGACTCGATCCGCAACATTCACCCGGACCAATCAATTACAGTAGAAGAGGGTAAAGGTATCATCGCGGCGAAACCCATCCACTTCGTGCTCATGAACAAGAAGTAGCAGCACGAAACCCGCACCTCTCCAGCATCTGCAGAACTTCGTCACGGCTCGCGCTAAGCTTCCCCGCTGAGCATAGCATGTCCTCCGCTTCCGCCGGATACCAGCCCCGGCGTTCCCGTCGGCCGAACCCCGCCACATCGAAGGGCTCAATCACACGAAAGACCTCGTCAATCAGCGCATTAGACTCCTCACCTCGATGCACAGTCCGGGCACGTTCCAGCACGCGTCTGCACTCCGGTCCAAATTGCGGGTGATCATGCAATAAGAAAGAAGATGCCAGATGCCGTTTCCCCAGCCTTCGAGCAGTCTCAGAGTAACTCGCCGCGGCAAAATAGAGTAGGCACAAAGCCGAAAACACCGAAAAGCTCCCCATGTTCGCATAGAGCGCGCCGATTAGTCGAGCTGTCGCGATTAAGTCGCCATCGGTTTGCGCGGCATAGGCTGCTAGTTGTGTTTCGAAGCGATTTGTACCCCAGTCTCTCTCGATAGCTTCGGCCAGTCTCGCTATCCCGAATAACGTAAGAGGAAATCCCGTCGAAAGCAGCGGATCAACAAAGCCCGCGGCCGAAGGAAGCAACGCCCAGTTCTGGCTTGCTATCGACGCGCTGCGAAACGCGGGGCGCCCGATATGATGGAAGGGCTCAACCGACTTCGCGCATGCGAACTGCTCCCGCAGCGCCGGAAGCTCAGCTAGCAGGCGATCCCACCCTGGCGCGCCTTCCCGCAGATTCAGCTCATTCGCCAAGCTGTCGACAGCAGCCACTCCGGCGCTGGTCACCCCGTTATTAAACCGCAGCAGCCACACCCAGCCACCGTCGAACACGTGATGTACGGCGGCAGCCTCCACCGGATACGGTGCTCGGTCCCAACGAGGTTCCACCAGCCTCCCAACGGGGGCAAAGTGGCTGTAGAGGACCTGGGTCGCCGGAAAGCCGGGCAGTTCTCGCTCCTTCAGTTTCAAGGTACGATGCAAAAAGCCGCGTGGCCCTGTGGCATCTATTGCGAACCGCACATTCACGACGTAATCGTCACCGTTACGCATTCCGCGGAGAACCATTCCGCCGGCGCCGTCCTCCTCGCACTCCTTCAATTCGACACGGTCGACATATTCTGCGCCAAGCGCCTGCGCCTGCTGCACAAAAAACCAATCAAAGTCAGCCCTATACCAATGTGTGTCAGCGATCCGGTCGTGGGGGCTTGCCGCCACCAGCAATTCGCTGCCGCGGTCCCGCGGCGACGGCCCAGCCTGGCCCAGCACGCGGTGAAAGAAGCTGAATCCGCGCTTCAGCCCGCACGCCAGGTCGGGATGGCTGTCTTGCCACACTCCCCACTTAGTAAGTTGTGCTATTTCAGGCAAGTTATACTTCGTCGCCAGCTCTTCCAGAAGTAGGTTAGAGAGCGGCGTTGAGGACTCTCCAATCGCAAAGCGAGGATGGGTTCCTCGCTCCAGCAGGACAACACTCCGTCCGAGCCGGCGCGCAATCATCGCCATCAGCGAACCACCAAACCCTGAGCCGATTACGGCAAGGTCACACCTGGATTCGTTGCTCAAGCACCCTCGCATTGATTACAGCGCACCGAGTGTGTCAGTCGCTGGCTAAGGTTCATCGCGCGAAGCCGTTCCACTCGCGAGCTAAAACAGCAGGCTCGCTCACCGCTCTGTTCAAGATCCCATAAGTCGGCGAACACCCTGCCACGCTCAAGCCGCAGGCCATAGTCCATCGCCGCTTCCAACATTCTCAGCGCCGGCGGAGTGAAGTCGCCGCTCGCCGCCAGCGTCTCCATTGCGCCGTTGCCGCCGCGCGTGGGGATAAGCGTTGCGGCAGTCGCTCCATGGTCGAACGCAAAATCGAGCGAACGCTGTGCCCAGTACAATGCCTCTCGCACGTCCATAAACGGCGGCTGCACCAATATAAAGACCCTTAGATCAATTGCGTTGTCGCGCAGGAATGCGGCGGCAGCGCCAAATTGCTCGAGCGTCATGCGCTTGTTCAGCTTCTCGAGCACATCGGGGTGCGCTGTCTCCAGTCCCACGGCTACTTCCAGTTTTCCGGGAAGCATGTCGCGAAATTTTACACAACGCTCGCCGACAAATGCCGGATGGCACTCGACGATCACGCGGTCAAAGCCGCTCACCCGTGCTGCGACGTCGGCATAGTCCTCCACTGGGAGAGCACGCGAGTCGAAAAAGCTGCCGCTGTTGTAGAGCTTCACGGCGCGTGCGCGGGAAAGACGCTTCAGAGCAAAGTCAATCTGCTCCGGGACCGCTCCCGATTGCGTTGCCGCGGTAAGGGTATTGTGCCACAAATCGCACATCACACAGTGAAAAGGGCACTCCGCATTGACAAGAAAGATCGCCGCCACCGGCACAATATTTCCATCCGAAGAACGCTCATCTTCCGTGAAGAACGCAACCGGCTCGCGCGGGTTCAGCAATGAGCGCGGCGGACGGCGCGACAGGATCCACCTGTCTCGCTCGGCGGCGGTCTCTGGATAAGTCAAAACCACGGCTGTGCCTCAGAGATAGAGCGACAAGAACTGCTTCCGGTATTCCGCCTCGCGAAAGGGCAGCCTGCTTCGAAGATCCTCTACCGGCAATGCGCCGTGCTGGAACCGTCGTTTGGGGAAGACGGGCATCTTCATTCCGGTTACAGCGGCGATCCCGCGCGACACAATCTCACCCTTTAACTCATACAGCCGCTCCACGCTGTAATCCGTCAGCTCGATAAACGGAATCGCCTCCGCCACTGCGATCACCCCCGGCCGCGTAAACGGGCTGAAACCCGTAAACCCGAAGTGGTGTTCCGGCGCATAGGTGCGGGTGTAAGAGCGGCTAAGTCCCCCACTATAGGTCAACGAGTGCTTGATCCTACCCACTCCCCAACCTTCCTGGTACAGCATCCGGTTATTCACGACGCTGCGTATGGTAAGTTCGGGATTCTCTTCAATCGGATAATCCTTGAGGTTCTCGTCGCCGCCGTCTCCATCAAGTAGATACTTCCATTCCGGATAGCACCCGCGAATCCCTCTACAGAGTGCGAGCACCATCGTGGCTGACTCCACATCCAGCGACTTATAGTCTTCCACGATCCGAATGGTTTCCTCGGCGCTCAGAGTCGCAGGTTCGACTTCGATAGGCTCCAGAAACATTCCCAGCCCCAGAGCATCTAGAAAGGCCCGCGCCTGTCGTACGTCCGGGCCATCACCCAAGTCCAGAACAAACGCCTTCAGGCGGCTTGGGCTCACCCCCAGGCGTTGCATCACATGGTAGGTTGTAAGGAATACGCTGCCGCTATCGACGCCGCCCGAAAAGCAGACACCAATCGGCTCCGCTGCCGGAACGCGCTGCAACCAAAGAGAGATCTCCTCGGCGAGCGCGCAGATGTAGGCCTTCCCTATCTCATCCAGATTTGTAGAGAGCGCATCAGACGCCGGAGTGAAGAAGCGGGTATAGGCCGGATCGGGATCGGGGCATCCTATAAGCTGAAGCTCAACAATATAGTGCGCTGGAACCATTCGCGTATAGCTCGGATGGAACTGTCCTTCCAGTCCTTCCGACTTGAGCCAGTTGTAAATTGCGTCGATTCGCGCAGCGACGATAAGCACCGGGCCTTCCCTGCGCTTGGCCAGAAAGTACCGTATCGGGCGATCCAGCGAGCGTGCCATCCTTACAGTCTTGCCCACGCGCGCGATCAGCGCAAACGATCCCTGGACGCCGCACACCGCTTCCGGTGAGCCCGTCAGGATGCGTTCGCGAGCTTCTTCCACGGAGAGGTTATAGATATGGTTTGACTCTGGATCCGTAAGATCGACGACGCGCTCTATATAATGGTCCACAAACCTGCTCCTCTTAAGGTCCTGCAACTATCAGTTTACGCTGTCTGCTCCGCGCGGGCGGCGGCCTTGGAGTTTCTCCCGCGATGCTTTATGCTGACCCTGTTCCCGTGAAGATTGCATACTTCGTCAGCCACCCCATCCAATATCAGTCCCCTCTGCTGCGGAGGATCGCGCAGGAGCCCGACATCGAGCTTACGGTCTTTTACTCCAGTGATCACTCTGTGCGGGGATATGCCGATGAGGGATTTGGCGGAGTTCATGTGCGTTGGGATATTCCCCTGCTCGATGGATATGCGCATGAGTTCCTGCCTGGCTTGTGCAAGCGGGGCGCCTCGGGGCTAATGACCCCGCTAAGTTGGGGAATCTTCTCGCGCCTTCGCCACGGGAAATTCGATGTTGTATGGCTGCACGGCTATCACACAATCAACGCGCTGCACGCCATGGTCGCCGCGAAATTGCTCGGGATCCCGGTTCTCTTGCGCACAGACTCCACTCTGGATGACCGGCCTCGCGGCCCGGTCCGTCTTGCGGCCAAGCGCGTTTTCTTTGCGTTCCTTCGGCAAATGGTGCGGGGCGTTTTCGCTGTGGGCCACAAGAACGCGGAATATTGGCGCGCTTCTCTGGGCAACGGCTTACCCGTTTTCCCCATGCCCTATGCGGTCGATAACGACTCTTTCCGGGCCCGTGCGGCAAAGGCCGCGTCCGGCCGCGAAGACCTGCGGCGGGAGTTGAACTTCAAACCACGCCTCCCAGTTTTTCTCTTCGCTTCCAAATTCCTGAGCCGCAAACGCTGCATCGACCTGGTTGAGGCTTTTCTCCGCCTTGCTCCTGCGCACGGTGCGGAGCCGCTCGCCTATCTGCTCATCGCCGGCGACGGAGAGGAACGCCTCACGATTGAGCGCCGCATTGCCAGTTCGGGCGCTCGCAACATCCGCATGCTTGGCTTTCAGAACCAGACTGAAATTCCGCGCCTGTTCGACCTGTGCGATGTTTTTGTTTTGCCCTCCATCCATGAGCCGTGGGGACTTATAGTAAATGAGATCATGAATGCTTCTCGCGCCATCGTGCTCTCTGACCAGGTGGGCTGTGCGCCCGATCTGCTTCGCGACGGCGTGAACGGGTTCGTCTTTCCCGCACGGAACGTCGACGCACTCAGCGCTGTGCTGCACCGCTTTATCGACGACCCGTCCCTTGCGCGCACGATGGGTAGCCACGCGACCGAAATCATTGACGAATACACCTTTCAACGCGATGTGGAAGGCCTCCGCCAGGCCCTGGCCTTTCTCGCGCCGGGATTCACCGCCTGATGACAAGCACGGCTCCACGTCGGCGCAGGTTGCTGTTTGTCTCGCAGCTGCCGACCTACTCCACGGCGAGCTATCGTCTTCAAGCGTTCCGGCGACTCGGCCAGGAGGTAGACGCCTTTGACCTGCAACAATACGCGCCCTCAACCCGGGTCGCGAAATGGGTCCAATTTCGCTACCCGCTGGGCCCGTTTGTGGCGCGTGTCAATCATGCTCTTCGGCAAGCCACGGCGGAGTTTCACCCTGACGTTGTGTGGCTTGAAAAGCCCACCGTCTTCACACGCGAAACGATAGATGCCATACATAAAGCGGGCGCACAGACGATTTGTTTTGTGCAGGATTCGCCCTTCGGCCCGCGCAATGACGGCTGCTGGCGTCAGTTTTTTAAGGTATATCGCATGGCTGACCTGCATTGCCTCGTGCGACATGCGGACGTGGCACGGTACCGCACCTGGGGTCTGCCGTATATCGAAACCATGTTCAGTTTCGACCCTCTCATGCACTTCCCACCGCCGCCTGGCTTTAACGACTCCGCACGCGCCCGCGAAATCTCCTACATCGGCCACCCACACGAGCAGCGCCCGGCGTTCCTGCTCAAGCTGGCGCGCGACCATCAGCTTCCCGTCTTCATCAACGGCAATCGCTGGGACCGCGTGCTGAGGAACGACGAACGACGATCCTTCAGACTCGGAGGCTTCCTCGCCAACGAGCAATATCGAACCGCCATCTGGCAGTCAAAGATCAACCTCAGCTTCGTAACCGAAGATAACGAGGACGACATCGCGCACAAAGCCGTGGAAACGGCCGCGTGTGGTGGCTTCCTGTTGGCGCTGCGCACGCCCGGCCATCAGGCTATTCTTGAGGAAGATCGCGAGGCCGTCTTCTTTTCTTCCGTTGAGGAGTGTGCGGAAAAATGCCGCTTTTATCTGGAACGCCACAATCTGCGCGAAACCATTGCTGCCCGCGGGCGCGAACGTGCCGTCCGCGGAGGATATGACAACGACACACAACTCGCCCGCGTCCTCAACCGGTTGGATGGCAAGGAGTAAGAGCAGTTCCGCCACTCAAGCCCGAAGCGAGCTTGAATAGACCGCTCCGTTAGAGGCCCAGCCCGCCGTCCACTCCCAGAATTTGCCCGGTGATGAAGTGCGGGCCGGTTGCGAAGAAAAGCACCGCGGCAGCTACTTCCTGCGCGCTGCCGTTGCGCTGCATGGGAGTCTTTTGCGCGAAGTGCTCGTACTCCGCCGCGACCCCACCATTCACAATCATGCCCGGAGCCACGCAATTTACGCTGATCTCCGGCGCGAATGCCCTCGACATCGTGCGGGTGAGCATGTGCAGTGCAGCCTTCGACGTGCAGTAGTGCGCGTGCGTCGGCCAGGGATGCGCCCCGCCCAGCGAGCCGAGATTGACGATGCGTCCGCGCGCCGCTTTCAGGTACGGCAGCGCGGCTTGCGCCACCAGAAACGGCCCACGAGTGTTGGTCTGGAACATCACGTCCCACTGTTCAACAGAAATATCCTCCATGGTGGCCGTCTCAAATCGCCCTGCGTTATTCACCAGAACATCAATTGCGCCGAACTGCGCCACGACCTGCCGCACCGCCTCGCGAATGTTCTCCGGCTCCCGCAGATCCATGTGGACGGCCGCCGCGTGAACGCCCAGCGCCTCAAGCTCGCAAACAGTGTGGGCCGCCTGCGCTGCCGACGCGCAATACGTAATCGCGACATCCGCGCCGTCTTCGGCCAGCGCCAGCGCGATCGCGCGCCCAATCCGCCTGGCCGCGCCCGTCACCAGCGCTACTTTCCCTTGTAACCTGCTCATGCAATTAGTTTAGCGGCATGGACAGCCCCGCTGTTTCCTGCAACATCCAATTCAACTTGCTACCATCCATACGATGACTGTTCGCCGGGCTGAAATTCTCGTCAGGATCGTTCTATTTGTGGCGATGTTCGTTGTCTGCCTCAATGCCTGGCTCGCTTTCCATTCGGTCCAGGTCCTCGACGACAGCCAGTACTGGGTAGCTCACACTTGGCAAGTCATCAACACCCTCGAACGCGTTATCAGCTCCATGAAAGACGTCGAGAGCGGTGACCGAGGATACCTTCTCACCGGCGACCTGGCTTATCTCGAGCCTTACACCATCGCCTCCCGCGAAATTCCTCGGGAATTTCACGAACTCCTCACGCTCACCTCAGATAATCCCCGGCGCCAAACGGAAATCGCGGCCATGCACGCGCTCGTTGACAGCCGCCTCAGCGTTCTCCAGTCCAGCATCAACCGGTTTCGCGCCGGCGATACGGACAGAGCCGGCCTCCTCATCGAGAGCGGCACCGGTAAAGCTGAAATGGATCGCCTTCGCGCCATGACCATCTCGATGCAGAATGAAGAGCGTAAGCTCCTCGCCCAAAGGGTCGCCCGCTCCCGTCGGGCCAAAATTGATTCGCAATTTACCATTCTTCTCGTCAGCGTGATCGACATTCTTCTGATCACGCTCATCCTGTGGCTGCTCAACCACGAGCGCGTTCTCCGCCAGAAGACCGCCGCAACTGCCGAGCGCCTGTCCAAGCTGCAGAGCATCAGTGACGTAGGGCTCACACAACTCACTTTCCCCCAGCTCGTCGAATCCCTGCTCGAGCGGCTTCGCAGCGTCATCCAGGCCGACGGCGTCGTCTTCTGCAAATGGCACGAAGGCGAAATCGAAGTGGCCCATTCCAGTGGCGTGACCGCCAGACCTGGCCTGAGGGTCAAGCTCGACGCGGACAATCCTCTTTACATCGCCGGAGTCAACCGCAAGGTCGTCACGCTGGAGGGTGCGGCGGCGGCGGCCCTTCCGCTGGAAGGAATGCGCGGCGAGATGTACGCCATCCTGATTCTGCCTGTCCTCTCGGTCGGGGAGGTGGCCGCGCTGCTGGTCGCGGGACGCCGCGGGCATGTCCCCTTTGAGGACCAGGATGAGGATCTGCTTACCGTCGTTGCCGACCGCATAGGGATGGCGCTCGGCCGCGCCAACGCGTACGAAGCTGAGCGTCGGGCGCGACAACTTGCGGAAAAAAGCGCGGCGCTCGCCGAGAAAAGTGCGGAAGAAGTGCGCTCGCTCAACGCTGAGTTGGAGGAGCGGGTCCATCTTCGCACTGCCGAGCTGGAGGCCAGCAACCGTGAACTGGAGGCCTTCAGCTATTCCGTTTCCCATGACCTGCGCTCTCCGCTGCGCTCCGTCGATGGATTCAGTCTGGCGCTCGAAGAGGATTTCGCCGCTTTAATGAATGACGAGGGCCGCGACTATATCCGCCGCATTCGAACGGGCGTCCAGAAGATGGGTCAGCTCATCGACTCGCTGCTGCAGCTCTCGCGGATCACGCGCGCCGACCTCACGCGCGAGCAGGTCAACGTCTCTGACCTCGCCGCCGATGTTGCCCGCGATCTCCGCGCCGAGAATCCGGGCCGCAATCTCACCTTCCGCATCGAGCCGCAACTCGAAGCCGACGCCGATCCCAGGCTGCTGCGCATCGCGCTTGAAAACCTGCTCGGGAACGCCGTGAAGTTCACCGCAAGAAAACCTGAAGCGATCATTGAGGTCGGTCGCGCGCCTGAAACCGGAGAGTTCTTTGTCCGCGACAACGGGGCCGGTTTCGATATGCGCTACGTGAGCAAGCTTTTCAATGCTTTCCAGCGCCTGCACGGCGAGAGGGAGTTTGCCGGGTCGGGTATCGGCCTGGCTACCGTTTCCCGCGTGATCCAGCGTCATCTGGGCACCATTCGCACGGAAGGCGCGGTCGACGAGGGTGCTACCTTCTGGTTTACGGTAGGATAGAGTGGGTATGGTTGAGCCGACAAAGATGATCCTTCTGGTCGAGGACGATCCTGACCATGAATTGCTGACGCTTCGCGCCCTCCGGAAATCGAATATCGCAAATGACATTCGTGTGGCACACGACGGCGAGGAAGCTGTCAACTTGCTTTTTGGAACAGGGGATGATGCTTTGAAACTCAGCCCCCAGGTCGTCCTGCTCGACCTCAAACTGCCTAAAATCGATGGCCTCGAGGTCCTGCGGCGAATCCGCGAAAATGAGCGAACCCGCATGCTTCCCGTTGTCATCCTCACTTCGTCTGATGAAGAGAGCGATGTCGTCCGCAGCTACAAGCTGGGCGTTAACAGCTACATCCGCAAACCGGTAAACTTCACGGAATTTGCCGACGCAACACGGCAACTGGGCATGTATTGGCTGGTATTGAACGAATGTCCACCGAACAGCAACTGAAGTCGCAGCGCCTGCGCGTCCTGGTTGTCGAAGACAATCCTGACGACGCGCTCCTTGTCGAGCGGCATTTGCGCCGCGCCGGCTTCGATCTCTCCCTGCGCCGGGTGGAAACCGCCGGCGAAATGAACAGCGCCTTGCTGGACTCCGCTGGTTGGGACATCGTTCTGGCCGACTACCATCTCCCCACCTTCAGCGCGCCGGAGGCCTTGGATTTGCTCAAATCCTCTGGCCTTGATGTGCCCTTTGTCATGATGTCGGGCGCGGTCAATGAGGAAACCGCGGTAGCCGCCATGCGCGCCGGCGCTCACGACTACATCGCCAAGCAGAACCTCTCTCGTCTGGTTCCGGTGATTGAACGCGAGCTGGCTGAGACCGCCGGACGCCGCGTCAAACGCGATGCCGAACGGGCCCTCCGCTCCAGTGAGGAACGATTTCACCGCCTCGTCCAGGCCATTCCGCTCGCTTTGCTCATCAGCGATTCCAGTGGCCGCATCATTTTCGCCAACCAGGGTGTGGAAAGTCTGCTCGGCTATACGCAGACCGAAATCGAAACCGGTGCCGTCACCCTCAATCGCATCTTCAGCGCGCCCGGCTCCAGAGAATCATTGCTGCGGCGCTGGGCCCGCGGCAACGGCGAGCCTCTGGAGATTGAATGCCGCACGAGCGCCGGCGCGACTATGCCCGTGCTGGTGGGAGCAGCCCGCCTCAACCGTAATTCCGCGCCAGAGCAGCGTCAGTTTGTCGCATTTCTCGCCGATCTCACTGAGCAGAAGCACAATGAAGAAATTTTCCAGCGCACCGAGAAGCTTGCCGCCACCGGGCGCCTGGCCGCCTCCATCGCGCACGAGATCAATAACCCGCTCGAAGCCGTCACCAACTGCATGTATCTCATGAGCCAGTCGCAGATGGACGAGACCGCGCGCCAGTATCTCCAGCTCGCCCAGCGCGAGCTCAACCGTGTCGTTCACATCACCACCCAGACGCTGCGCTTCTACCGCCAGAGCACCCGCCCAGCCGAAACCGATATTCGCGAACTGCTTGAGACGGTCGTCGCCCTCTACGAGGCCCGGCTGCGCTCAAACTCCATCACCGTACTTCGCGGCTTCCGCGAGATCCCTGGCATCACCGTGTTCGAGGGAGAAGTGCGCCAGGTCCTCGCCAATCTTATCGGCAATGCAATTGACGCCATGATTCCTCTGAGTTCTGGCAGGCTGATTCTGCGCACCGCTCCCGCCCGCGACTGGTCGACGGGGTGCGAAGGAATTGCCATCACGGTAGCCGATACCGGTTCGGGCATGGCCCCGAAGACCGCGCAACGTATCTTCGAGCCCTTCTTCTCCACCAAGGACAATACCGGAACCGGACTGGGCCTGTGGGTGAGCCTCGAAATCATCGAGAAGCATCACGGCGTCATCCGCCTGCGCACGCGCCAGCAATGTGGCAGCGTCTTCCGCATCTTTCTCCCCTTCCGTCCCGCCGCGGTGCAATCAGCCGAGCCCCCGGTCCTGCAAGCATCCGCATAGCAAGCGGACGATAAGCTGATGGCCGTCGGCTACAATTCCCTATCCCCTATTCCCTTCCCTTAAGCAACGATTCCGGACCGATTTGCCTCTGAAAGAAGGAGTAAACACGAGGAGAACCGGAAAGAAGTAAGCCCATGCCAAGCACGCTCCTCCCTGGAAAACCCTATCCTCTCGGCGCAAAATGGGACGGTACTGGAGTTAATTTCGCCCTTTATTCCGAAAATGCTACCGCCGTCGAGTTATGCCTCTTCAATGAAGGTGGTCACCAGACCGAGCAGATTCTCCTTCGCGAAACCACGGCTTTCGTCTGGCATGGATATCTCCCTGGCGTTCAAGCAGGCCAGCTCTATGGCTACCGCGTCCACGGTCCCTGGGACCCGCAGAATGGCCTCCGCTTCAACCCCGCCAAGCTTGTCGTCGATCCTTACGCGCAGGCCGTCTCCGGCAAAACCGACTGGTCTCAGCCGATTTTCGGATACCAATTTGGCGGAGACGACGCCGATCTCCGATGCGACACCCGCGACAGTGCCGCGGGCGTGCCCAAATGCGTGGTCGCCAGCCCGTATTTCGACTGGGAGCAGGACCGGCCCATGCGCATCCCGCTCTCTGAATCGATCATTTATGAAACTCACGTCCGCGGTTTCAGCATTCAAAACCCCGACGTGCCCGAACCTCTTCGCGGAACCTATGCCGGACTCGCCTCGCCCGCCAGCCTCCGCCATTTCAAGCGGCTCGGAGTGACTGCCGTCGAGTTGATGCCCGTCCACCACTACATCAATGACGGCCACCTCATCGAAAAGGGTCTCAACAACTACTGGGGATACAACACGCTTTCCTACTTCGCGCCCGTCGGCCGCTACTGTTCGACCGGAGACCGCGGCAATCAGGTGGCCGAATTCAAGGCGATGGTTAAGACGCTTCATCGCGAGGGCATCGAGGTCATCCTCGACGTGGTCTACAACCACACCGCCGAGGGCAACCACCTCGGTCCCACGCTGTCACTGCGGGGCATCGACAACACCACCTACTACCGGCTCATGGCTGACAATCCCCGCTACTACATGGACTACACCGGCACCGGCAACACGCTGAACGTCCGCCATCCTCAGGTGCTCAAGCTCATTATGGACAGCCTGCGCTATTGGGCGACGGACATGCACGTGGACGGCTTCCGCTTTGACCTTGCCGCCACGCTCGCCCGCGAGCTGCACGATGTGGACCGCCTCAGCGGGTTCTTCGACATCATTCATCAGGATCCGACGCTTGCCGACGTGAAGCTCATTGCCGAGCCTTGGGACGTAGGCGAGGGCGGCTATCAGGTGGGCAATTTTCCCGTCCTCTGGGCGGAGTGGAACGGCAAATACCGCGACACCGTGCGCCGCTACTGGAAGGGTGATGACGGTCAGCTCTCTGACCTCGGCTACCGGCTCACCGGCTCCAGCGACCTCTACCAGCATGACGGACGCCGCCCCTACGCCAGCATCAACTTCATCACCGCGCACGACGGCTTCACCCTGCGCGACCTCGTAAGCTACAACGAAAAACACAATGAGGCGAACGGGGAAGACAATAAGGACGGCACCGACGACAACAATTCGTGGAACATGGGAGCCGAAGGCCCGACCGATGCTCCCGAGATCAAAGCCGCGCGGGAACAACAGATTCGCAACTTTCTCGTCGTGCTGCTCCTTTCGCAGGGTGTTCCCATGCTCTCCGGCGGAGACGAAATTGGGCGCATGCAAGGCGGCAACAACAACGCCTACTGCCAGGACAATCCCGTAAGCTGGTACGACTGGACGAAGACGCCGGAGAAAGAATCCCTGCTGGAGTTCACAGAACGGCTAATTCGCTTGCGCCGCAACCACCCAAACTTCCGCCGCAGAAAATTCTTTCAAGGACAGGACGTTCGCAGTTCCGCCAACATTTCCTGGTACGGCAATGACGGCAAGGAACTCGACCCGTGCACGTGGGATTCCGGCTGGGTGCGGACGGTAGGGATGATGCTCAACGGGCAGACTCTGGAAGCCGTCGACCAACTCGGCAATCCCGTCGTCGACGACTCCTTCCTGCTGTTGCTCAATGCCCACCATGAGCCTGTGGATTTTGCGCCGCCGCCCGCGCCGCAGGGTGGAGGATGGAAGTCTCTGCTCAACACCGGGCGAGCCGGCAACCCGTTCAAATCATCGCCCGTCGGCAGGCGAATCAAACTCAAAGGAAGGTCGCTTGTACTGCTCTGCGAACCACAGCAGAAACGTCAGCCGCTTTAGCAGACAAATAACTGCGAGGCGCGCGGAATGCGCGAGGCGTGCTCGTCCCCCGGAAAACCAGAGGGGCCTACCAGCGCCCGATGACCTCCAGCCGCATGAGGTGAGCCACGGCGAAAAACACCACCCATAGGGCCACCACGGTCGAGCCAATCGTCAGCACCAGCTTCGCGCGGCTCCTATCTTCAGGGTGCAGGCGGGGACCCCGCCGCACCCACAAAAACTGCCCCACAATCCCAATAAGAAGGATCACGCCACCGATAATCAAAGTCAGGTAAGCCGCCATGGCCATCCTTTGTATACTGAGATGCAGACGGATGGGAAGCACTATTTTCAAAAAAATGCAAGTATTTTGGTCACTCTCGGCAGCGGGCTCTCAGAGCCGCGGTTATCGGCTAAACTGAAGCGTGCAGGTGCTTACCAAAGGATCAACAATGAAGGTGTTTCGCTGGCTCTGGGTCGCCGCCACCTTGGCCGTCCTCGCCAACGGATTCCGCGTCGCCATGTACGTCGTGCCCGCCGACCAGAACCAGGGCAATCTTTCCCGCATCCTCTACTACCACGTCCCCACATGGTGCGGAATGGCCGTATTCTTCACCGTCAATGTCATCTGCTCCATCATTTTTCTCACCATCCGGAATAAGAATCCCCAGCGCGCGCTCAAGGCCGATGCGCTTGCGTTCGCTTCCGCGGAAATGGGCGTCATCTATTGCCTCGTCGGCATGGCCACCGGCTCCATCTGGGGACGCGCCGCCTGGGGCATCTGGTGGACCTGGGACGCGCGCCTCACTACCACGCTAGTCCTGTGGCTCATCTATGTCGCCTACCTGCTCGTGCGCCGCTTCATTGCCGGACAGGAAATGCGCATCATGGCCGCCGTCATCGCCATCTTCGGATTCGCCGACATCCCCATCGTCTATATGTCGACCCGCTGGTGGCGCACCCAGCACCCCTCGCCCGTCTTCTTCGGAGGCCCCAACACCGGCCTCGCCCCCAGCATGATGCCCGCCCTCTGGTGGAACATGGCCGGATGGGTAGCGTGGGGCGTCATGGTCGTCACCATCCGCTACTCCGCCGAGCGCCGCCAGCAGCAGGCCGACGAGCAGGCTGCCGCCGCGGCATTGGAGGCGGCATGATGATACCCGGTACAGACCCCATGTTCCACCGCCACCTGGTAGCGGCTTACGCCGTCGTCTGGATCGTCCAGGTAAGCTACCTCGCCTACGTCGTCTGGAAATGGACCAAAGCCCGCAAGGCCCAGCAGTCGACTGGCAAAAATCCGCGATAGCGGGATGCTGAAGGTCCTGCTTCTCGGACTCGGGTTCGGATAGGGCGCCCTCATCGTGTTAGGCTCGAAGCGAAAGAAATGCGGGCTACCAGCCATGAGCCTGCCATATGGAGACGGCGAAACCTGCGCGCCCACGCCCACTGAGCATTTATTTACCAGCAAGAAAGAGACAAAGAATCAGGCAACGACTACTTCGGGGCAAGGTACTACTCCAGCACCGTAGGACGGTTCTTGAGCCCCGACTGGGCCGCTAAGGTCGAGCCCGTACCATACGCCGAGATGGATGATCCGCAGAGCCTGAACCTCTACGCCTACGTTAGGGGCAATCCACTAAGGAGCACTGACCCTGACGGTCACGTGGACAACTTTTTTTTCCCGAATATCGATGCCATGTCGGACCCGTTGGCTGCGCTATTCTACGGAGCGTGGCAGCGAAGTCTGGCGCAAAAGGCCCAACAACAGAATTTATCGAACGCACAGAATGCGGCCATGAAAAACCCGAAATTTGCTCCGGGCTATGGCGGTCACACCCACTGCAACCAAGGTGCGTGCTCCGTCGCAAGGGCAATGCATGCTCCGATGGGCCCGTTTAGCGGTTGCAAGTCTTTTCCATGTATGGCCAATCAGATACGCGCCAATCTCGCAAAGCCCGGCAGTGGATATCATGGAGTATCCGACGCCGACGCCGCGCAATTGGCGGGGCACGGTGTCGTGGTCTACATCACCGGCCCCCGGGCACATATCCACTGTAGCCGCCAATCAGAACCAGAAGCTGCCAGGAGAGGGTCCGATTATCGCAAACGTCGGCCGCGCGAACAGCGACATGCGGGTCAGCAGAGTCTTCAGACGAAGCGCTATGCCAGAAGTCAGGTACTACGCGCCAAACCAGTAGGAGGGGACATGAAAAGGCAAATCAGAACGGCAATTTTTGGGTGCGCTCTGAGCCTGCTGCTGGTGCTGTCTTCATATTGCGCAACAGGTCAGCAGAAGCCAGAGACGACATACAACGGTCATTGGTGGCTTGCGATCACGCAGCAGGAGCAGTCCGGATTTCTGAACGGCTATTTTGACTGCTACACATACGAGTACAAAGGGCCGGCGCGGTTCACGGACCATCCTCCAGCCATAGCTCGTGATCTAGTGACGAAGTTCTACAAAGAGAATCCATCTCGCCTGCATGATTTGGTTTCCAAGGTCTTCTTGGGGCTTCGTGACCGTCCCGGAGAGACCATAACTGACAGGGCTGGGGAACCGATAAATGGGCCTCATGGTTCCTATGACGGACTCTACTGGATGCAGATCAGCGCGGATACCGGACCGCAGATGGAGCAGCTCGGTTTTGTGGAGGGCTACCTGGCATGCCATGCCAGACTGGACCACAACAAAGGCGGGACCTTCTCGAAACCGGTTGCCGAGTACGTCAGGTTGATTACCCAGTGGTATGGCTTCAACCGGTACACCGACGACGTCAATGCAAAACGACAGCCGACGGCAATCGCCGACGTGCTGTTCAAGTTCCGAGATCAGGCCCAATCGGGGAATGCCCTCAGCAAGTAGCTTCAGGAATGAACCATGTGGCGGATAGCGTCGAGCTTGTCGAGGTCTAGGCCGTGCAGGTCGTTTTCGCTGAGACGGCCATCGCGGAGCAGGTTGGCGAAGACGACGGGCAGGACGGAGTAGCGGTAGTCGAAGGTGCGGTCGATCCGGCGGCGGCGCTCGCCCAGCCAGCGTTCCAGTTCCCACAGGTCCGGGGCTTCCGTGATCCTTGCGGCGCGGTCCCTGGCGGGTGACCCACACAAGCTGCTTTTGCTTGTGTGGGGGACATAGAGCTGGGACGAAGCCGGTCGGGAGACCCATCCACCACAGAACCACAGATGAGCGTGCGCCATCCTTGCGCAACTTCATCGCGCCGAGTGCCCCCAGGTCTTTCTTTTGAGACTTGGGCGGATGCCCCTGAGCGAATCCGAAGGGTGGGAGACCACGATCCCCAGCCGGCCAGTCAGATGAGCGAAAGCACCCGAACGTTTCCTTGTCAAGCCCCCAAAGTAAGGAAGTCACAGAAACACAAGGACTTGGCCAATGCATTAAATTACTGCCTGATTTGATATCCTGAAATTTAGAGAAGAAAACCCCCGACAGGCACAGCCCAGCGCTGCGCCGTTTGTGGGGATTTCAAGCTAAGCCCTTTGTTTTCAGGATCAATCTACTAAGTCTTTTGTTATCGAGATCAACACTTATTAAGTCCTTTGTTATCAGGATCAACACGGTCTTTTTTTAATTTGCCCACCGAGGCAGGGCGGCGAAGGCGCGGTCGCCTGGACGGTCAGTACTAAGTCCTTTATTTTCAGGATCAACGTCAGTTAAGTCCTTTGTTTTCAGGATCAACATACTTTTTTTTAAGCGCCTATCCCGAACCGCACCAGCGACCGAGCCGCTGTTACCCCACTTCTGGGGTACAGCTTTGGCTGTCCAGACAAAGCACTTCGTGCGGTAGAGTCCACTTCCGCCTCAGCCCTTCTGCAGGGAGGATTGCGCGGAGCGCCTGCGCCGAGCGGGCCATTGCTTGCCGATCACCAGTGCGGGAGCTATAGGACGAGGCCGCCCCGTCGCGATTTCGAGAAACATCTGCGCCGCGCGGGTCAGCGTTTTATCTTTGCGATAGATGAGCGCCAGGTCCCGGTTCAGGCGAACCCCTTCGATCCTCACGATCTTCAGCGCGCCGCTTTGGGTGTCCCCCTGCACGTTGCTGCGCGGCAGAAATCCAACCCCCAACCCGGCTGTGATCAGCCGCTTCAGCAGCTCGCTCGACTCGACTTCCATCGCAATGCGGGGCTGCGCGTCGTTGGTGCGGAACAGCTCTTCAATCAGTTCCCGCTGCCGGCCCTGACGAGGCAGTAGCAATGCGTGCGGCAGAATGTCCGCAAACTTGATCGACTGGTGCCCGGCGAGCACGTGGTTTCCGGGCGCTACCAGCACCACATCATCGTGATGCACCGTGTCCACCATCAGCCGCGCATCCTTGACCGGCAGCGAAACAACTCCGAAATCCACTTCCCGGCTGAGCACCGACTCGATCGTCTTCACGCGGTCCGCGCGATCAATACTCAAGCCCACACGCGAGTACTGCCGCTTGAACTGCGCGAAGACGGCGGGCAGCACGTAGAGGCTCGTCGCCTCGTTCGCGCTGACGGAAATTTCTCCGCGTGGCGTACGCTGGAGCTCGCCCACCGTGACCATGATGTGGTTGTGGCATTGCAGGCAGTGTTCGGCGAACGGCTCAAACACCTTGCCCGCCGCGGTAAACGTCACCTTGCCGCCGTCGCGGTCAAACAGCCGCGCGCCTACTTCTTTTTCCAGCGTGCGAACCTGCGCCGAGATCGCCGGCTGCGTCACCATCAGCTTTTCCGCCGCACGCGAAAAGCTCCGCAGACGGCTGACTTCCATAAACGTTCGCAATTGCTCAAAGTCCATGCGATTCAGGCCTGCTTCTGAAGGGATTGCCTCTATTCTATCCGCACCTCTTTGCGCTCGATCAAATTTCTAAATGGTGCGAAGCGCGTTCGCCCGGATGGGCGACTCCCCTATCCCCCATCTTTTATCATGGACACAGCACCATGCCCACCGCTCCATCCGCATCGCTCGTCAACACGCTCGCCCAGCAGGCCGGATTCGCGCTTGGGGGAATCGCGCCCGTGCCTCCGGCCGATTCGCCGATGACACGCGAGGAGCGCGCTCGCTTCGACCAGTGGATCGCCACCGGGGCCGCAGGCGAGATGGAATACCTCAAGCGCCGCAACGAGAACGGCGAGCTGGTCCGGTCCACGCTACACGCGGTTTTTCCGTGGGTGAAGTCAGTAGTCGTCTGCGCGGCGAACTACAACACGGACCAGCCGCACTCAACTGATCCTGCTCCGAAAGATGCGGCATGGATCTCGCGCTACGCCTGGTCAGAAAATCGCGCTAATGGCGAGCCGGCGCGACCAAGCGACTATCACAAGATTCTGCTGAAACGCCTTCAGTCGCTCGAGGCGGCACTCCACGATCACGCCGGCCAATTTGAATCACGCTGCTACGTCGATACCGGGCCGCTCGTGGAGCGCGTCTACGCGCGATATGCCGGTATCGGATGGACCGCGAAGAACGTGACCATCCTGAACCAGCAGCTAGGCTCATGGTTTTTTATCGCTGTGATTCTCACTTCGCTTGAACCGGAGAACCGCATCCCGCAACTGGCCGCCGACCGATGCGGATCGTGCACACGCTGCATTGATGCCTGCCCAACGCAGGCCCTCACTCCCTATCAGATGGACGCCACGCGCTGCATCTCCTACCTCACAATTGAAAAGCGTGGCTCGATTCCAGAAGAGTTGCGCGAAGGCATGGGGCGCAACATCTTTGGCTGCGATATTTGCCAGGACGTCTGCCCATGGAACCAGAAATCCATTCGCGAATCCTCGCCCGCCGAGGACCCCGAGCTCGCTCCGCGCACGGCCCTCGTCAACCCCGCGCTCGACTGGCTGGCCACGATGACGCAGGAGGATTTCGCACAATGGTTCTACGGATCGCCCATCAAGCGCGCGAAGTACGAAGGCTTTCGCCGCAACATTGCCATTGCCATGGGAAACAGCGGGCTCACGCAATACCGACCTAGACTTGAAGAATGGTCGAGCGATGAAGATGCGTCTGTTCGCGAAGCCGCGTCGTGGGCCACGCAACAGCTCGCTCATGAGCAGACACGAAAATAATCCGCCCGCTATACTCTGATTTTCAGAAAAGTGTCTGAACCGAACGAGGGAAGCTCATGAAGAAGGTATCCGCACTCGCCATCGCTCTCAGCCTCTGCGCTGTGCTGCCCGCGCTCGCCGCCGCGCCTCAGCCAGCCAATCCAGTCGTCAGGACAGCCGACGGGTCTGTATCCGGGCAGACGGACCCTTCGACGCACGTTGCGTCCTTCAAGGGCCTTCCCTTTGCAGCGCCGCCTGTCGGCGATCTTCGCTGGCGCGCCCCCCGGCCGCCGCATTCGTGGAAGGGCGTGCGTGACGGTTCGCATTTTGCCCCCAGTTGCATGCAGCGCGTTCATGGCACATTTCTTCCGTGGACCAGGGAATTTCTGGTTCAGAATCAGGTCAGCGAAGACTGCCTCTACCTCAACGTTTGGACTCCGCGAACCGGAATGACCGCTGACCTGCCCGTCATCGTCTTCATCCCCGGCGGAGCTTTTACCGAAGGCTCCGGCTCTGTTCCCATCTACAACGGCGCCAACCTCGCCGCCACCGGGATGGTCGTCGTCACCATCAACTACCGGCTTGGCGTCTTCGGCTTTCTTGCCTATCCCGGCCTCACCGCCGAGTCGCCGCACCACGCCTCCGGCGATTACGGCCTTCTCGACCAGATCGCCGCCTTGCGATGGGTCCAGCGCAATATCCAGGCCTTCGGCGGCAATCCGCACAACGTTACGGTGTGGGGCCAGTCGGCTGGAGCCTTCAGCGTGGACGCACTGCTTGTCTCGCCCCTGCCCAGGGGCCTTTTTCAGCGGGCGCAGGCCGACAGTGGCCTCAGCATCGCCTCCGTCGGCATGCCCGATCTTAAGACCGCCGAGCAGACTGGACTCCGCTTTGCCGCTCAACACCACGCCGACAGCCTCAAGGCCCTGCGCTCGATTTCCGCTGCCGACCTGATGCCCGCGCCCGGCGACCAGTTCCGCTTCGGCCCCGATATCGATGGATGGGTCCTGCCCGCGACGCTCGACGCGCTCAATCAAACCCCCACGGGCAGCGATGTGCCAGTCGTCACTGGATACCAGGCCAACGACAGCATGCTGTTCACGCCGCCGATCCGGTCAAAGAAGGATTTCGATGATTGGGTGAGCCGCCGCTATGGCTCCATGGCTGCCGAGTTCGAGCGACTGTATCCCGGCGGCAGCCTCCAGCAAATGCAGCTCTCCGTGGTCGAGAGCAATCGCGACCGCGACCGCGTTTCTATGTTCCTGTGGGCCAAAGCGCGCCTGCTGCACCACCACAGCGCGATCTACACCTACTTTTTCGACCGCGCCATTCCCTGGCCGCAGCACCCCGAGTTCGGGGCCTTCCATTCCGGCGAGCTTCCCTACTTCTTCCGCAATCTCCAACTGCTCGATCGACCATGGCAGCCGATAGACCATCACGTCTCCGATACCGCGTCCGCCTACCTGAAGGCATTCACCGCAACCGGAGACCCGAACGCGCACGGTCTGCCGCACTGGCCGGCGGTCAATCCCGCCTCGCCGGGAACGATGGAAATCGGAGGGAAAACCCATTCCATGCCACTGGCCAGCAACGCCCGCTATGAGTTCTGGATCGGGTACTTTCACTCCCAACAGGGGAAAGACGCGCCACCGTTCTGAGCGTCAGCCGCTGTGAGCCGCTTCCTCACCCGCGCGCTCTACATTGGCCGCGTTCAGTCCTTTCGGCCCCTGCTGGCACTCGAAGGTCACGCCCTCGCCTTCGTTCAGCGTCTTATATCCGGAGTCCTGAATCGCCGAGAAATGCACAAATACGTCTTCGCCCGTGGAACGCTGGATGAATCCATATCCCTTGGCCCCATTGAACCACTTCACTACGCCATTCTCTTTCATCGATCACTGCTCTCCTAACCAAAAACCGGCCTCACGTCTATATTTTTGCTGCAAAAAAGCACCACCAAGTTTATGGCAGGAACCCCGCCCTCAAGCAAGCAAAATCTTTCTTCTGAAAGCCTCCTATTTCTATGATTACTAAAGACCACTGACCCTAAGTGATCGGCGAACGTTACTCTCGTAACCTATCGGGGCAAGAACAGGGTTAATTGCACGAGACTCTTCCATGTAACCGCAATGGAATGTGGGGAGTACGAATTTCATGAGTGGAAGATTTGTCAACCTGCCCCACGCAAAACGAGCTATAAAAGAAGCAGGCATGTTTCCGACCGCCACTACGCCCAAACGGGTGCCCGCCCGCAGCGAAGCTCCAGCCCCCGATCCCGGCCTTGCACCCGTGCCCCCGCCGCTTGACCGCCCGGCTTCCGGATGGTGGCCGCAGACTGTTTTACTGGCCCGCTATCTCTCGCAGAGCGAGGTCCACACTTATGCATTCAGCGTGGCCGCCAATGTGATTCTCTCGCTGTTCCCGTTTATTGTGCTCACCTGGACCATTGAGCGCCGGCTCTTTCATTCGCCGCACATGGAAAGCATTCTGGCTGACATGCTGCGCTACTTCCTGCCCGCCCATCAGGACTTTGTGGTCCGCAACATGGCGTTGCTGGCCCACGTGCGGGGTCGCGCACAGGTCATCTCCATCGTCACACTGCTGATTTCCTCCACCGGCGTTTTTCTCCCGCTCGAGGTAGCTCTGAACCGCGTCTGGAAGGTTCCTAAGAACCGCTCCTACCTTCGCAACCAACTCATCTCTCTCGCGCTGGCCTTTGCTGTCGGTGTGCTCGCACTTTTCTCCATCGCGTTCACCGCCGCGCAAAGCCATGTCCTCGAAATCCTCTTCCTCGGAAGGACTGAGAACCCTGTATTCACCCTCCTTGCGGGCTCTGTCCTGCGCGTTTCGGCGGCCGTCCTCAGCATCAGCATCTTCTTTCTGATTTATTGGATCCTGCCGAACCGCAAGCTCCCGGTGATGGCTGTGCTGCCGACCGCGATCGTGGCCGGGCTCCTCTGGGAAGGGGCAAAAACCGTCTACGTGCTCGTGCTGCCCTGGCTCAAGCTTGATTCCGCTTACGGCCCCTTTTCGGTCTCCGTAGGGCTGATGATCTGGGCTTTCCTCACGGGCCTCATCCTGTTGGCCGGAGCTCAATTCTCCGCCAATCGTCACACACTGAGGCTGGCCCGCCAGGCCGAGCAGCGGCGAGTGGCAAGCAAGAGCACGGTCAGCTAAACTCAACCCATTGCATGGGACACCTTCGCAACTTTGAAGCCAGCATCTTCCGGCGAGCACGCCGCGACCCTCCAGCGGGGAAGATTCACCGCACGGCGTTCTGGCTTTTTGTCGCCTATTTGGTCTTCCTGGTCCTGCAACTACTGCCCGGCGTCGTGGGCCGCTTCTTCCGCGCCATTGACGATATAACACTGGTGGCGCTCATCGCCTTCTGCATTCCCCTGCTCTGGCGATGGCTGATGGGCCATGTGCTCTGGAAGGTCCGCAACCGGCTGGTTGTTACCTACCTGCTGATGGGGTTGGCTCCGGTCGTGCTCTTTGTCGCGCTCGCGCTCATCCTGCTCTACGTCTTTTCAGGGCAATTCGCGATCTTCGCTGCCAGCAGCGTCATTGAGATGGAGAAAGTTCACCTCGTCTCGGAGAACCGATCGTTCGCGATGCACGCTGCGCATCTTCTCGCCGTCAATCCGAACGCGCGCGCGCTGAGCCTGCCCGACTTGGAAGACATTGCACCCCGCCACCAGCTCACAGGCATCGGTTTTGCCGGATTCGAGGATGGTCGCACGCTGGCACTGACCCCGGCCGAGTTTCAAGACACCACAATTCAGCATCCTCCTTCCTGGGTCCGCGACAGCTTCAGTGGAATCGTGGCCGACAGGGGCGCGCTCTACCTGCGCGCTGTTGACACACAGGCGATCGGCAATGCTGTCGTCACGACGGTCACCAGCCTTCCCCTGCGCGAAGACAATGTGGACGAGATTGCGCGGGGGCTTGGCGCTGTGACCATTACCTCGGGGCTGGGCGTCGAAGACGATAACACCCCACCGGCCAAGCCAAGGACGCGGGTGATCTTCGGCGCGCCGAGTACAAAGGCGCAGGGCGTCCACATCGAGGCCAACGGCAAACCCGGCTACGCGATTGAAGGCGGCAAACTCGAGCCCAAGCGGCACTTCTACGATCTACCCGTCACGTTTATGGCCCCCCTGCGAACGCTCGATTGGCAAACGGGGAACCAGGTTACAACCTTCATTCAGGTCAGCTCGCGCCCGTCGCTGCTCTATCAGAGGCTGTTCATCACTTCTCTGAATACCGGGGCCTGGCTACGGGACTTCCTTATTGGCATTGCTGTCTTTTTTGGGCTGCTTGAGCTGATTGCCTTCCTGCTGGCGGTGCGCCTGAACCGGACCATTACCAAATCGATTCGCGATCTTTACCATGCGACGGAAGCGATTGACCACGGTGACTTCGATCACCGCATCCAGGTCAAGCGCACCGATCAGCTGGCAGCACTCAGCCGGTCATTCAACACGATGACCGCCAACATCGCCCGGCTTCTCGACGAGCAGCGCGAGAAGGAGCGTCTGCAGAACGAGCTTTCAATTGCGCAGGAGGTCCAGTCGAACCTCTTTCCGCAAAGCAACATCAGCCTGCCCATGCTCGACCTGCACGGAGCCTGCTACCCGGCGCGCACAGTCAGCGGAGATTACTACGACTTTCTCGTTTTCGGCGAAGACGGCGTGGGCATTGTGCTGGGAGACATCAGCGGCAAGGGAATTTCCGCCGCGTTGCTGATGGCCACGCTGCACTCCGCGGTGCACGCGTATCAGTTTGCGGGAGAGGAACGGACGCTGGCCCGCAACATGCTGGGAAACGACGGCGGGGTTTCTGTTGAAGAGCCGGAGTTCGGCGAGCTGTTTGAGGAACCGGCAAAAATTCTTGCCCTGCTCAACCGGCATCTCTACCGCAGCACGCCGCCGGAGAAATATGCGACGCTGTTTCTGGCCCACTATGACGGAGTCAGCAACCGGCTGATTTACTCAACCGGCGGCCAGCTCCCGCCGCTGCTCCTGCACGCCGACAATACCGTGACCCGGCTGGACTGCGGAGGGACCGTGGTCGGATTGATGGACAACATGAGTTATGAGCAGGGGGTCGAGCTGCTCAACGCGGGAGACATCCTCATCGCCTACAGTGACGGAGTGACAGAGCCGGAGAATGAGTTTGGAGAGTTCGGCGAAGACCGCCTGCTCGAAGTGGTGCGACGCCACCGGCATCTACCGCTCGAAGCCATTTCCGAACAGGTGATGCAGTCGCTACGCAGTTGGATTGGCGGGCAGGAGCAACCTGACGACATCACGCTGGTGCTCGCAAGACAGCGGTAAATCAACTCGACGATGGACGCTTCTCGTCCACGTGGGGAGCTTTCGGTTTTTCCCTTGCGAGCATCGATCCTCTTGGATAACCGGTGGACTGGCGCACGATGAGCCTGGTGGGGATCATCCGTTGGATGCGCTTCTCCGGGTTCCCGCGATTTTCGCGTATTTCGCGCAGCGCCTCGAAAGCGCACCGTGCCAGGTCGTTTCGCGACATCTGCACAGTCGTGAGCGGAGGGTACACAAACTCCGCCAGATGAATATCATCAAAGCCGATGACCGACATCTGCTCCGGAACCCTCAGGCCGGAGTGCGCCAGGACCCGCAGCGCGCCGATGGCCGTCATATCGTTGGAACACATGACCGCGGTTGGCAGCTCCGGTCCTTTCAGCAGCTTCTCCATTGCCACCATTCCGCCTTCGAGGGTGTGGTTCCCTTCGATGATCCATTCGGTCTCCGGGGCCACGCCTATTTCGCCCAGCGACTGCAGAAAGGCCTCTTTGCGCAATTGCGAAGAACGCTGCTGCAAGGGTCCACTGATGAAACTGAAACCCCGGTGACCAAGCGCTGCGAGGTGCTGCACGCCTTCACGAATGCCCTTGTGGTAATCGACCAGTAGCGCCCGGACCAGCGGCACGGGCGGAGCCGTATCCACAAACACCATGGGCACATCGTGCGAAGCCAGTTCCTCCAGCAGCGGCTGCTCGATTCCGAAGGTCATGACGGCGACACCCTCTACGTTGCGTTCCAGCATACGGCGGATGCAGGTGTCCATCCGGCCCAAATCGTAATTGGTGGACCCGATCAGAATTTCATAGCCGTTGCTGACGGCGATTTCCTCAAATCCCTGAATCAGCTCGGGGAAAAAGGGGTTGCTAATCTCCGAGATCAACAGGCCGAACAGGCGGCTGCGCCCTGAAACCAGGGAACGCGCTTGGGTGTTCGGGAAATAATTGAGAACCTCAATCGACTTCCACACCCGCTCGGCAAGTCGCTTATCAACCGTAGGAACGCGATTAATCGTGCGCGAGACGGTCGCGATAGACACACGCGCATGTTTTGCTACATCCCGGATGTCGAGCCGCCGCTTCTCTTTTTTCGGCGCTCGCGGATTTTTCTTTTCAGGCACAAAGGCCCGCCTTTCTCTTGACTTGCCCAGTGTAAAGCGCATACCTTCAAAGTTCCAGTAAACGTTTGCCACTAAAAAGATGGTAAATCGTTTTAGCAGTGTGGCAATATCTATACTTCAAAAGAATTGAGCCGGTATCGTGCTTGAAAAATTGAAAACTGAGGTCCTCGAGGCTAATCTCGAGATCGTCCGCCGTGGCCTCGTCCTCTACACTTTTGGCAACGCCAGCGGAATCGACCGCCAGACGGGGCTGGTCGCTATCAAGCCCAGCGGAGTACCTTACGAAACGATGAAGCCTTCCGACCTTGTGGTGACCGATCTAAGCGGAAAAATCGTCGAAGGCTCTCTGCGGCCTTCCTCCGATCTTGCGACTCATCTCCATCTTTATCGCGAATTTCCATCGATCGGCGGCGTCGTCCACACGCATTCCGAATACGCCACGGCCTGGGCGCAGGCTGGACGTCCGATTCCCGCCTACGGAACCACACATGCCGATTACTTCTACGGCCCCGTTCCGGTGACGGAAGAACTCACGGACGAAGAGATCGGCGGCGATTACGTTCTGAATACCGGGGTCGCCATCACTCGCCGCTTCAAAGGGCTCGATCCGGCCGCGGTCCCCGGAGTGCTGGTGCGCGGACACGCGCCTTTTGTCTGGGGGAAAACGCCGACGGACGCGGCGCACAATGCCGTTGTCCTCGAGTCCATCGCCCGGATGGGATATTTCACTGCGACGCTGAATGCCGCCTGCGAAGGCGTCTCCCAGGCGCTGCTCGACCGACACTATTTTCGCAAACACGGCGCGAAGGCCACATACGGGCAGGGAAAATGAACTGCTTTCTCCCGTCTCTCCTTCGTTCTATCGCTTAATTTCAAGGAACCTTCTGAATGCAAACTGTAGCGCTGCTCGCCGCCTTCGCCGGAGCCATCCCGAGGGTCCAACTCGTCCACCTGAAGCCGGTGGATATCGCGGTGATCGCGATTTATTTCGCCATCGTCGTCTACATCGGCTTTTACCTGAAGGGCGCGACCAAAACCAGCAACGACTTCTTCATGGCAGGCCGCGAAATGACGGCCTGGATCGCCGGCCTCAGCTTCGTCTCGGCCAACCTTGGCTCGCTGGAGCTGATGGGCTGGGCCGGCTCGGCGTACCAGTATGGAATCCTTGCCGCGCACTGGTATTGGATCGGCGCGATACCGGCCATGCTTTTCCTCGGCATCATCATGATGCCCTTCTACTACATCACCAAGGTCAATTCCGTCCCGGGATACCTTAACCTTCGCTACGGCAAAGGTACACGCGCACTCTCCGGCATCAGCTTCGCATTCATGACCGTCCTGATGAGCGGTATCAATATGTATGCCATGGCGCTGGTGATGAAGGTCGTTCTCGGATGGAGCCTCAACTTCAGCATCTGGCTCTCAACGGCTACCGTCGCCTTATACGTGATTCTGGGCGGTCTGCGTTCGGCCATCTTCAACGAAGTTCTGCAGTTCCTCCTTATCTGGAGCGGCGCTCTGCTCATACCCATCCTCGGCCTCATCGAAGTCGGCGGCTGGACCAACCTCAAGCATCAGATCATCCACAACATCGGCAACACCCAGTACGTCCACCTGTGGAGCGGCCTCGGCCATTTCAGCACCAACTCCATGGGCGTCAACTGGGTCGGTATTGTCTTCGGCCTGGGCCTGGTCATCAGCTTCGGCTACTGGACCACGGATTTCCTGGTTGTCCAGCGCGTTCTCTCTGCCAAGGACCTGCGCTCGGCGCGAATGGCTCCGATCATCGGCGCCGGATTCAAAATGCTGATCCCGTTCTTCGTCATTCTCCCCGGCCTGCTCGCCATCTCGGTTCTACCCTTTCACCTTGTCGGCCAGTCCGTAGCCGCGGCCACCGGCCAGCACAGCTATAACGAAGTCCTTCCGCTCATGCTGGTTCGATACCTCGGCCCGGGCCTGCTCGGCCTCGGCGTCACCGCGCTCATCGCCGGATTCATGTCCGGAATGGCCGGCAACGTCAGCGCCTTTTCTACCGTCTGGACCTACGATATCTACGGAGCCTTCATCAAGAAGAACGCTTCGGACGAACATTATGTCTCGATGGGCCGCTGGAGCATGTTTGTCGGCGTACTCATCTCCGTCGGCACCGCGTACCTCGTGCAGCATGCAGCCAGCATCATGGATTACGTGCAGAGCCTGTTCAGCTTCTTCATCGCTCCGCTGTTCGGGACCGTCATTCTGGGAATGCTCTGGAAACGCGCCACCAAAGCCGGAGGCTTCTGGGGACTGCTTGCCGGAACCTGCACCGCCGTCGGCTTGTGGGAATGGGTCAGAGTGAACCCTCACGCTCTCCGCTACGTTGCTCTCTCGCCCGACGCCAAAGCCATGGCCCAGGACCTCTACCGCGCTCTCTGGTCCTGGATCGTCTGCGTGGTTGTGACTGTGGTGGTCAGCTACGCCACCAAGCCCAGGCCCGAAGCGGAGTTGGCGGGTCTGGTCTATGGAGCCACCGACATTCCCGAAGAGCACGACGATCACTGGTATCAAAAGCCCATCGTCTGGGCCGGCGTGATTGCCGCAGCTTTTATCGCCCTGAACATCATATTCTGGTAAAAGGAGGGACCCGATGCGCAGACATATTTCAATCTGGTTTTTCAGCGGCGTGCTGTTTCTCATCTACGGCATCCTCATCACCGTACAGGGCATCCGGGAACTGTTCCATCCGCTCCCTCATCCCCCCGTGCTCTATAACCTGCACGCCTCCATCTGGTGGGGTGCAATGATGGGCGTGGCCGGGCTCATCTATACGATTCGCTACTGGCCGCCCCCCAATAAGTAATTGACTCCCCCTGAAAGACAACAAAAAAAATGAAAAAGCAGCTCACCTTTGGATTGATTGTAGGCAATCGTGGCTTCTTCCCTGACCGTCTGGCCAAGGAAGGCCGCGATGAAATGCTTGCCGTTCTCAAGAAGGCCGGCGTCAACGTCGTAACTCTGAGCCCGGAAGAGTCGAAGTACGGCGCGGTCGAAAGCCATGAAGAGGCGCGCCGCTGCGGCGATCTCTTTCGTAAGCATCGCGACGAAATCGACGGCATTATTGTCACGCTGCCCAACTTTGGCGACGAGCGCGGCATCGCCGACGCCATTCGCTACTCCACCCTCCAGGTGCCGGTGCTTGTACAGGCCACGCCTGACCGCAAAGACACCATGAAGATTTCCCATCGCCGCGACAGCTTCTGCGGCAAGATGTCGGCCTGCAATAACCTGATGCAGTACGGGATTCCCTACTCCATCACAAAACTGCATACGGTGCAGCCTGATTCAGAAACCTTCAGCAAAGACCTCGCGTGGTTCTCGGCTGTCTGCCGCGTTGTCGATGGCTTCCGTAATCTCCGCATCTGCGCCTTCGGCGCGCGCCCGCAGGCTTTCAACACGGTGCGCTACAGTGAAAAGCTGCTGGAGCGGTCGGGCATTTCGGTCGTTACCATTGATCTGTCCGAAGTCCTCGGCCGCATCAACAAATTGAAGGATACCGACGACGCCGTCCAGCAGACGCTCGCCGCCATCCGCGGCTATGTCCAAACCCGCCATGTGCCCGAAGCCTCGCTGCTCAAAATGGCCAAGCTCGGCGCCGTCCTCGACGCCTTTACGCGCGAGACGCAGACCACCATCACCGCCGTCCAGTGCTGGACCGCGCTCGAACAGTTCTTCGGCGTCGTTCCCTGCACCCTGATGAGCATGAGGAGCGAGCAGCTCCTGCCGTCGGCCTGCGAAACCGACGTCATGGGCGCGGTTTCCATGCATGCTCTCGCGCTCGCCAGCCAGACACCCAGTGCGCTGCTTGACTGGAACAACAACTACGGCGACGACCCTGACAAGGCCGTCTGCTTCCACTGCTCCAACCTGCCCAAGCACTTCTTCACCGACGTGGTCATGGACTACCAGGAGATCATCGCCGGCACGGTGGGTAAGGAAAACACCTACGGCACGGTTGTCGGCCGCGTCAAAGCGGGAGCAATGTCCTATGCGCGCTTTTCCACTGACGAGTTCACCGGCAAAATTCGAGGCTACGTGGGCGAAGGCGAGTTCACCAATGACCCGCTCGATACTTTCGGCGGAGCCGGCGTCGTCTACATTCCCAAAATGCAGAAGCTGCTGCGCTACATCTGCGAGACGGGATTTGAGCATCACGTGGCCGCCAACTTCTCCAAAACCGCCAGCGCGGTCTATGAGGCAGCGGTCCGCTACCTGGGATGGGAGATGTATCACCACGAGCCGGAAGCCTGATTCCGGCGGAAAGCCTGAAAATGGACTGCCCTTCGCAGCCTTTTTTCAATTAATCTTGATGAAATGTTTTCCTCACAATTGCGCTCAAAGGAGCGAAGCAAGTGGCTATCGTCGCAGGTGTAGATTTTGGAACTCTCAGCGTGCGTGTGACGCTGCTCGACAGCGAGCGAGGACGGCTCAGCACCGCCTCTGCTGAGTATCCCCTGAAGCGCAAGCACGACGACCCTGATTACGCCACACAGTCCCACGCCGATCAGATGAATGCCCTGGCGCAGGCCACTCGCAAAGCTATTGCTGAGGCCGCAATTGACGGCGCGCAGGTGGAAGCCATTGCTCTCGACACGACAGGCTCCAGCGTGGTCCCGGTGGCGGCGAATCTTGAGCCGCTCGACGATTACTACCTGTGGTGCGATCACCGCGCCAAGGAAGAAGCGCGGCAGATCACCGCGCTGGCTCACTCTGAAAATCTCGAGGCCATCGAATGGTGCGGCGGCGTCTATTCGCACGAGTGGGGTTTTGCCAAACTGCTGCACTGGCTGCGCCACAATCCAGAAAAGCGCGAGCGCTTCGCCACCGCCTTCGAACACTGCGATATGGTCGCCGCCACGCTCTCCGGCGTCACCGACGCGCGCAAAGCGATACGCAGCGTTTGCGCGATGGGACACAAGTGGCTCTGGAATCCGAAGTGGGGCGGCCTGCCTCCACAAGAATTTTTCTCGAAGCTCGATCCCCTCTTTGACGGAATCCGCGCTCGCTTCGATGGTGAATACCTCACCTCTGACCACATTGCCGGACATCTTTCGACGCAATGGGCCGAAGCCCTCGGCCTGCACGCCGGAATTCCCATCCCTGTCGGCGCGTTCGACGCTCACTGGGACGCAATTGGTGCGGGTTGCCGCGAGGGCGATGTGGTCAATGTTGTCGGAACCTCCACCTGCATCATTGCGATGGAGAAGAAGGCAACGCTGGTTCCGGGAGTTTGCGGCGTTGTTCCCGGCAGCGTGCATCCAGAGTATACGGGTGTAGAAGCGGGGCTCTCCGCGACCGGCGATATCTTTGAAGCCATTGCGCGCCGCGCCGGGACCAAAGTAGCGGCGCTCTCGCAGGGACTGGAAAATTATCGCGCCGGGCAAACCGGCCTGCTGCGCCTGAGCTGGGACAACGGAGACCGTACGGTCCTTGTAAACTCCGAGCTCGGCGGCGTGACGCTGGGTTGGAACCTCATCCATACTGCCCAGGACGAGCTTTTCGCCGCAATCGAAGGCACCGCTTTTCACACCCGGATCATTCTCGAACGCATGGCTGAGTACGGAGTTCCGGTTGAGCGGGTGATTAACGCGGGAGGCATTCCGCAGAACAACAAAGTGCTGAATCAGGTTTATGCTAATGTTCTCGGCAAGCCAGTGCTGGTGCCTGACGGAATCCCCACCAGCCTCGGCTCGGGAATCTTCGCGTTGCTAGCGGCGAAGGCGTATCCCTCAATTGAAGCTGCGCAAGAAAAAATGTGTCTGCCGTTCACAACCTATGCGCCGGAATCGCAGGCGGTGGCCGTTTACAACCGGCTCTTCCGGCATTATCGCAATCTCTACTTTGCGCTCGGCACAAAAAATGCCACCGCAGTTCCGCTAGGCGATGTGCTACCCGAGCTCAGAAAAATCGCCGCAGAAGTTCGCTGATCAGCGCAGGGGTCCCGAGTTTTTCCGCAACTCGGCCAGTGGATAGAGCGTGCCGCGCCAGACCACTCCACCTCGAACGAGAGTGAGGGCCATGGAACGGAGAATTGCGTAGAGCGCCAGGCACGCCGCCAGAGGAAACGTGAACGCGTACCACGCGGCAATGCCCGTGTATCGCCGGTAATAGGCGTAAAGCAACAGCAGCATCAGGATCACAACAGCAGCGGCGGCTCGCGTCCACCAGTTGCCCGCGAGCGCTGCGAATGGCCCCAGGCAGAACACTGCCATCGCAAGGCAGGCCGCCAGCGTGAGCCAAATACGGAAGCGGAATGCGGCAAAAGAATTCTTGGCGATGTTACGAACCATACCCAGAGCGCCGACTACCCAGCGAATCCGTACCAGGTCGCGCCCATACGCTACGCGCTGGCGATAGCCGCGCCGCTTCACCTCATAGCCCAGCCGCAGGTCTTCGAGCACCTCCATCCGCAGCGACTCAAAGCCGCCAATCGCGCGGTAAACATCGGCGCGAATCAGATTGAACGCTCCCACTCCGACGGATTCTTTCGCACCTTCGAGAGGGATTCTCCAGAAGCGCGAAAGCAGCCCCGCGACTGCTTGGAAAAAACCGATCATCATGCGCTCACCAAAGCCGTTCAGGATCAGCGTGGGGAAAAGGACCGCATGATCGGCACCTTCGCTCTCGGCAAAATTCATTGCGCGGAGTAGCGAATCCCTCGAAAACAAAACGTCTCCGTCAGTAAACAGCAGCCATGGAGCTGTCGCCCGCGCGGCACCCGCAACCATCGCGTGAGTCTTGCCCAGCCAGCCTCCGGGAAGCTCCGCAATGTGGAGCACGGTCAGTTGTTTTCCTTCCGTCGCCACTCGACCCATAATCGCGCCTGTCGCGTCGGTCGAGCGGTCATCTACGGCGATGATTTCCAGCTTCACGCCCTCAATTGCCAGCAGCGATCGAAGCGCCGCCTCAATGCCCGCAGCCTCATTGCGCGCTGGAACAATCACTGAAATCAGTGGAGGGTCTGCGAACGGAGCTGCATATTTTGCATCCAGAACATCGGGAACTCCCGGCAGCTTGCGCAACGCGACCAGCGTAACCACGGCCCAGAACAGCGTTATAACCCACGCGGCAATGCTGAGCCCGATCAGCATTGCTAGTCGAGGGCCTGCACCATGCCGCGCCCCAACAGCACTTCGGTGCGATCAATGAAACCGCGGTCGGCAGCGATTTTCATTTCAGCAGGTTCGAGCACCACGCAGAATTCGCCCGCCTGTTCCAGATTTAGCATCAGCTTCGCCGGACCGGGCGCTCCCACGATAAGCTCCTTCAACTCGATGAGCGCGGCCTCGCTTATCCGCTCCAGCGGCACCCGGATACGAACATTCTGCGGGAGCTTCACCTTCACGTCTTCGAGCGCTACAACCGAGGAGACACAAAGCTTTGGAGCTGCCTCTTCCTCCCCGCGCAACTGACCGCGCACCAGCACCGGAACCTCGATTTTCAGGCTCTGGGCCAGTCGCTCATAATCCTTCGGAAAACAGATCAGGTCGATTTTCCCAACCGTATCTTCGAGTGACGCCTGAGCGTACAACTCGCCCGAGCGCTTGGACTTCGCCACCTTCAACCCGACAATTACTCCAGCAATTGCGACTTCATTTTCGGGAGCGTGGCCACGGCGTACCGATGAGGGAGTGGGCTTCATCTCCAGAGCAGTCGCCGTATCGACCACTCCAGGCAGGTTCCGCAGCTTTTCCGCATATTTGTCCAGCGGATGGCCGGAGACGAAAAATCCAAGCACCTCTTTTTCCGATTGCAGACGCAGGTTCTCATCCCAATCGGGAACGTTCGGCAGCTCATCGGCGCGCGCGGCAGCGGGTTCGTCGTCGAAGATGCCGAAGAGTCCGTTCTGCCCGGACGCCTGGTCGCGCTGCGCCTTCTGCGCGCGCTCGATTGCCTTGTCCGTAGCGGCCATGAGCTGCGATCTACGCCCGAAAGAATCAAGTGCGCCGGCCTTAATCAGCGACTCCAGCACGCGCTTGTTCATCAGGCGAAGATCAATCTTTTCGCAAAACTCCCAGTAGGACGAAAAGCTTTTGCTTTCCGTCGCCAACTCCGCTCGTGCCGTAAGGATGGAATCAATTGCGTTTCGGCCGACGTTTTTAATGGCGGTGAGCCCAAACCGGATCGACTTGCCGTGCGGCGTGAAATCCGCGTCGCTAAAAAGCACATCGGGAGGCTCGACCGGAATTTCCAGCTCGCGACACTCCTTGATGTACTTCACAACATTTTCCGGCTTCGAAATTTCCGACGTGAGTAGCGCCGCCATAAATTCCACCGGATAATGCGTCTTCAAATAAGCCGTCTGATATGCCACCAGCGCGTAGGCCGCCGAGTGCGACTTGTTGAAGCCGTACCCGGAGAACTTCGCCATCTGATCGAATATCTCGGCAACAGTGGCCCTGGGATGTCCCAGCGCCGCAGCCCCGCTCATAAACCGGTCCCGCTGCTCAGCCATGGCCTCGGCATTCTTCTTTCCCATCGCCCGCCGCAGCAGATCGGCCTCGCCCAGGGAATAGCTTGCCAGCACGTTGGCGATCCGCATCACCTGTTCCTGATAGACGATCACACCTAACGAATCCTTCAGAATTCCCTCAAGCTCCGGCAGCAGGAACTCCACCTTCTTCCGCCCCCACTTGCGCTCGATGAAATCGTCGATCATATCCATCGGCCCGGGACGATAGAGAGCATTCAGCGCCGTCAGGTCCTCCACCGTATCCGGTTTGTAACGCCGCAAAATGTCCCTCATTCCAGGCGACTCAAACTGAAAAATCCCCGACGTCAGCGCGGTATGAAATACCCGCCTGAACGTCTCTGGATCGTCCGGCGAAATCATCTCGATATCCAGCTTCTCCCCGCGGGTCCGCTCGATCAGCTTCAGGCAATCGGTAATGACGGTCAGCGTCGCCAGTCCCAGAAAGTCCATCTTCAACAGGCCCATCTTCTCAACGGACTTCATGTCATACGCGGTAACAATTTCATCGTTCTTGCTGCGGCTGACGGGCACCAGATCGGCGAGCGGCCGCGGGGCGATCACCACCGCTGAGGCATGCACGCCCGCGCCGCGCGCCAGACCCTCCAGCTTCTTCGCCGTATCAATCAGCTCGCGAATCTGCGGATTGCCGTCATAGGCCTCCTGCAACTGCGGCGAATCCTTCAGTGCCTGCTCAATCGTCACGCCAATGGTCGTCGGAACCAGTTTCGCGATTCGGTCCACGTCGCCGTAGGGCATGTCCAGCGCGCGCCCCACATCCTTGATGGCCGCCTTCGCCGCCATCGTATTGAACGTGATGATCTGCGCCACCTGTTCGCGCCCATACTTCCGCGTCACGTATTCGATCACTTCGCCGCGGCGATTCTGGCAGAAGTCCACATCGATATCCGGCATGGTGACCCGCTCCGGGTTCAGAAAGCGCTCGAAGAGCAGTGCATTCTGCAGCGGATCGATATTCGTGATCTCCATCGCATAGGCGACCAGCGAGCCCGTCGCCGACCCTCTTCCTGGTCCGACCGGAATCCCATGGTCCCTTGCGTATCTGATAAAGTCCCACACGATCAGGAAGTACCCTGAGTACTTCATCTGCTTGATGATGCCGATCTCAAAATTCAACCGGGTTTCGTATTCATGCGCCGGTGTGCGCAGTACTCCGCACATTTCCAGGTTTCGGACCGCCGTCTCGAGGCGCTTCTTCAGCCCCTGCCGGCACACCTGCTCAAAGTAGCTGTCGATCGTTTGGCCTTCCGGAACTGCAAACTCGGGAAACGGATTTTCGACCTTGTGGAGCTTCAGCGCACAGCGCTCGGCGAACTGCATGGTGCGACTCACGACTTCAGGAGCGTGGGAGAACAGCCTCTCCATCTCCTCCGCCGACTTCACATAGAACTGGTCGGAGTCGAACTTGAACCGCTTGGGATCGTGGAAGGAACTCGCGGTCTGCACGCAGAGCAAGACGTCGTGCGCGTGTGAATCGTCTTCGCAAAGGTAGTGGCTGTCATTCGTCGCGATCAGCGGAATGTCCAGCTCTTTCTCCAGGCGAAACAGGTCGGAGTGGATCCTCTTCTCCGGCTCCAGCCCCTGGTCCTGAATTTCAAGGAAGAAATTGCCGCGACCAAAAATGTCCTGATACTGCCCCGCTGTGGCGCGCGCCGCTTCGTAGCGGCCGGCCATCAGGTTCTCGCAAAGCTCGCCAGCCAGGCATCCGGAAAATCCGACCAGCCCAGCGGCGTGCTCCGCCAGATATTTTTTGCTTACGCGCGGTTTGCGGTAAAAGCCGTGCAGCGAGGCCTCGGACGTGATGCGAACGAGGTTGCGGTATCCCTCTTCGTTCTCGGCGAGCACCAGCAGGTGGTTGTAGTCGTCACCGTGGGGGTCGGCGCGGTGATCGTCTTTTTTGCAGATGTATAGCTCGCAGCCAAGAATCGGCTTGATACCCTTCTTCTTGGCGGCCTCGAAAAAATGCACGGCGCCGTATATATTGCCGTGGTCGGTAATGGCAACGGCCTTCTGGCCAATCCCGGCCACGCGATCAACAAGCTTCTCCACGTCGCAGGCTCCATCGAGGAGCGAATAGTCGGTATGCAGATGGAGGTGAGTAAATTCAGGCATGGGTCTACCTGAATTTTAGTCTCTGAGCAGACGACCTACCACGCACCCGGGGAGTGGAAAAACCGGGACGGAATTCCGTCGCTAGCTGTCCCCGCGATAGAGCATGTCGCGAATCGCCTTCCGGCGCGCAGCATTAATTTCGGTCGCACTCCTGATCTCATCGGCGTCCACGCCGCTGCTGATCGTCGTTTTGGTTGCTTCTGGTTCGCTGCACTCCGGGCAGCGGTTGGCGAATCCGGGTTTGTTCGGCTTCAGCTCAAACTCTTCCCCGCACTCCACGCAAACTTTGATGGGAAAAGGCATTTCAGACTCCAAGGACAGAGGCGCGCATCGGCATCCTCTTTCTTATCTCGCTACGGATGCGCGACCCCGGTATTTGGATTCTTTGACGCACTACCCAGTCTTAAGGAAGCAGAGGGCGCAAATACTGGTAGCTCGCTCGGATGCTTGCAATCGGATGCCCGTAGGTGTCGTCCTGCTCGACAAAGTAGTGCTCCACATCCAGCCGCTCGCCCTCGTCCAGGATCGGCTTCCAGTGGATCGACCCCTCACCGACCGGAACAAAGTGCGCCGACGATGGCCCCATGTCAAACGAGGTCGGAAATCCGGGCTTGCGGTCCTTCAAGTGCAGCATCCGGATCCGCTTGCCCATCCGGTGGAGCATCGTCAGCGGGTTTTGACCCGCCTGCACGGCCCAGTAGCAATCCAGCTCAAAGAAAACCAGGCTGGGATCGGTCTCCTTCACCAGCACTTCGTAACCGGTCTGGCCGCCGCCGTAATCGCGGAATT
The DNA here is from genome assembly GCA_049280995.1 of Acidobacteriaceae bacterium. Lineage (GTDB taxonomy): Bacteria > Acidobacteriota > Terriglobia > Terriglobales > Acidobacteriaceae > Silvibacterium. Next base: position 276,591 of record JBAPRH010000062.1, on the reverse strand, counting down.
CGTAATCATGGTTGTGAAACGCAAAGCGCAATCTCAGGTCCTGCGCACGCTTGCCGAATTCATTGAACCGCTTTGCCGCGGTGTGGAAACCATTCAGGCTCCACATGGCGGGTGGAAGCATGGGGCAGACAGCCCACTTCAGCCCCAGTTGCTTCGCGTAGTCGAGCTTTCCAGGCAGCGAGTCGTAGTCAAAATGTCCGCTGGGCGCGCGAAGCCCGGCATCGCGAATGATCCCGCGCAGTTTGTCGGCCGGATACGTGTAGCTGTCGCCGTAAGTCTCAATTTCGTCGTAGCCGATCGCGCGAATCTGCCGCAGGGTTTCCGGCAAATCCTTGGCTGCCATCTTGCGGACCGTGTAAAGCTGCACTCCCAGCGGAATATGCTCCGCCGCCCACATCTTGCGGTTGGGCATCGCCAGAACAGGCAGCGCTGCTGCCGAAGATTTCAGGAAACTTCGTCGCGTTATCATGTCGCAACCATCATACGCAAGGGTTTACGCAGGTGTCTCGGCCAATACATCACCCAATGCTCGCGCGGCGCGACGCAACTCCCCATCGCGGGTAAGGCAATCCGGGCACAGTCGCAGCCATTCCCCGCGTGCGTCGCAGGTCACCCCTCGTTGCTGCATCTTTTCGGGAACCGCCATCGCATGCTTCAGCCGGATCGACAGGAAAGCCCCATGCCGCTCATCGCCGCCTGTCACCTGCTGCTCTACGCCGGCCTCTGCCAGATAGCTCCGCAGCGCCCGAAGCTGACCCAGGGAGTACTCCCGCAGCCGCGCCACGCCCATCGCCAGAGCGAATTCCGCACCGCTGCGCGCCTGGTACCAGGTCAGGACCGCAGGGGTTCCCTCCAGAAACGCGTCTCCGCCGGCTTTCAGTGCTGGCGGCTCGGGCCTCTGGAAGCGGAACATATCCTCATTCGCAAACCAGCCGGTGTCGAGCGGACGCAGTCCGCCGCGATCCATAACCTCCGGCGAAAGATACAGATACCCCGCGCCTGGACCGCCGCGAAGGTATTTGTAGCTGCCGCCAATCGCAAAATCCGCCCCCATCGCGTGAACATCCACCGGAACCACGCCGACCGCGTGATACAGGTCTACCAGCAGCCGCGTACCCTGCGCATGGCAGGCTTCGGCCAGCCGGTCCAGCCAGCCGACCAACTGCCCGGTCATGAACATCGCAAGCGAAACCACCACAAGATCTGAGCCGCGCTCCACTTCCCGCATCAGCGCGGACGCGCTGAACTCGGATTGCGCATCCGGCTCGACCCAGCGGACCTCAATACGCCCCAGCGCCGCGTACTGCTTCAGGATCAGGTCCACGGCATCGAACTCGCCGCGAGTGCTCACCACACGTGGTTTTCCTGGCAGGGCATTCAATACGGCGCGCAAGCCCTGCCCGGCGGAAGTTCTGGGAACGATGCAGTCAGGACGCTCCGCGCCGATGAGCTGCGCGATCCGCTTGCGAAAGGCCTCGCGCTCGGCCAGCCAATCGTTCCACGCATCGGCCAGCTTGCCGTACCAGAGTGCTGCGGCCTCGGCCACATCGTCGGCCATTCGATCCAGAGGCCGTCCCAGCGAATGATTTGCCAGGTAAATCCGGCCCGGCGCCAGCACGCGTGAAAACAAGGGAGCGATGTGCTGCGCAATCTCCTCCTCGCCTAAGGCGTCGTCGCCTAAAGCCGACACTGCGCTCTCGATGCTCATCGCTGCTTCAGCCCCGTCCGCACCGCCAGCAGTTCGGGAAAGAACGTCAAGTCGAGCGCCTTGCGCAAAAAGCCCACGCCCGACGAGCCGCCTGTGCCCGGACGAAAGCCGATGATTCGCTCCACGGTCTTTACGTGGCGAAAGCGCCACAACTGGAAATATTCCTCCACATCCACCAGCTTCTCGCACATTTCGTATGCGTCCCAGTGCTCGCGCGGATGCTCGTAGATGCCCCGAAACACTTCCACCAGCGCATCACTTTGCTGGTAGGGCAGGCTCCAATCCCGCTCCACGCATTCTTTGGGGACGGCCAGCCCGCGGCGGGACAGATGGCGCAGAAATTCATCGTAAAAACTCGGGGCCTCAAGCGCGGCCAGCACTTCCGCGTAAATCGTCGCTTCGTGCTCGAAGACTCGCAGTGAGTCACGGTTCTTGTTGCCCAGCAGAAACTCCAGCTTCCTATATTGATACGACTGAAAGCCCGAAGCATGCCCCAGCACCCCGCGGAACTCCATGTACTCGGACGGAGTCAGCGTCTCCAGCACCGCCCACTGGTTGAAGAGCTGCATCTGGATGAGCTTGGCACGCGACAGAATTTTGAAGCAGGGATCGAGCTGGTCCCGCTGAACACTGCGAATGGCGGCTGAAAGCTCGTGGATCAACAGCTTGATCCAAAGCTCCGAGACCTGATGCTGAATGATGAAGAGCATCTCGTCGTGATGTTCGGGGATCGAGAGCGGGCGCTGCTGCGCCAGCAGTTCCGGCAAGCGCAGGTAGCCCGCATAGCTCATTCGGTCGGAGAAATCCGTGACGATGCCCGGCTCGAGCGGGCGCTCATTCTTTTCCATAACTTCCATTCGATGAGAAAAAAATGCCCGGCGGAAAGACTAGAATCGCCCGCCAGGCTCAGGGAGGCATACTACCCTCAGGAAAACGTTACAGGTTGCTACCGTGAGAGTAGGTTTGTCAACCAAGAACCGAACGTAGAACCGAACCTGTGCCGGCAGACCTGCAAGGGTGAGCCTGTTTTCAGGGCAAAATTTATCTCGGTCTCCTGTGTTTTGTTTAGGTTAGGAGCGATTGGCCCCGCTAAGTCAAATGTTCTCTGTTACTTGCCAATAAGTCCCAATTAGTCAATTATTTGCGAACGTTGGAATCGTTCGGGCTCAAAATGGTTTGTTCCAAAAAGATCAAGGCGCAGCGTGCGGCTGCGCCTTTCGAGGAGTGATTCCTCTTTTGTTCAGTTTAGCATTTTCGAGGAAATTATCCGCATAGGAATGTCGTTGGATTCGTTGGACTTAGACGATCGAAGCATTGACAGAATCAGCCTTTTCATCCGGGCTTTGTCGCTTGGTGCTACTTCACCACCGTTTTGAACAGCGGCGACTGCAAGAGGGCTGAGAACTGGCTATCCGAGCTTGCGTAGTTGACTTCAAGGTCACCGGCACTGGAGTCGATCGTGGTGGCGTCGATAGCCTGCTTTTCGATCGGCGTCCCACTCATCTTTTCGTACATGGCTGCGGCATTCAGAAGCGACGAGAGCGTTGCCGCCGTAAAGGTATCAGGTGTTTGGACGTTCAGAGAGAACTTCACCCCATTCTGGAAGTTCATGGTGTAACGAGAGCCAAGCAAACGCTTTTTTACCTGGTTGTAGTCCGCGACCTGCGAGGCCTGACCCAGCAGATTTTTCATCATGAACTGAGTTCCCTTCTGGTCCAGGATGCTCCAGATCGGCTGTGAATCAACCGCGCCCATCTGGTCGAGCATGGGCTGGTTGGTGAGGAAGTTCGGTGCCAGGCCGTCACGCGCTTCGAGAGCCGCGCGGAGCGCGTCGGTTGACCCGAAGACCATGGTGGTCGGATTCAGAAAGACAACCGTCATGCCGCTGGCGCCCATGGGATACAGCCGATTGGCGCGAATCGAAGTTGGCTTGATCTTTTTCTTCTTGAAGTTGGCCATGATGTCCGGGACCGAAAACTGCCCCTGGGCGATGCCTACGGTCTGGAGCCCACCAGTGCTGCCGCTGCGAAACGCGGCAAAAGCCAGGTCGTCGACGTCATGGTTCTCGTTGAACCCGGAAGCCCGCAGCGCGTCTTCCAACTCCTTGAGCTCAGGAGGGAGAATGCGCGCCTTCAGGTCCATGGCCGCCGGGGAGTTCTGCATTGCATGGTAATCGACAACAATAATCTGTTGCACGTTGCTGGGAATGGCCGTGCGCGCGTCCGTGTCAAGCTGCGCCGCGTGAGCGCCGACGGCGGCAAATGCCGCGAATACTGACGCAATTGCCAGCCGTTCAATAACTGTTTGGACCTTCACTTCTTTTTTGCCTCCGGAAAGCGCCTGGACGCCATTCCCTTGTCGTTATCTTAACCGCGAACCCCGATCCGGTGTGGCGGAAGTCGAAGCCGTGGGCCACTCCAGTGGCCGTCTGAGTTTGCGCTCCAGAATCTTCTCTTCAGGATCAAACTCATGGAAATGACGCAGCCATTCGCCCTCGCGCTCAGCGGCCTCCTCGGGAATCAACCCGATCAGTTCCCCGCGTGCTACCTTTGCGCCAAACCGCGCCGCCTTTTCCTCCACCGCCGCATAGACCCGGCTCACCGGCGTCTGGCGGAAATCTGTGATGTTCATGGAGATCTGGGCTTCGCCGTGGGCCAGCACGCCCATGGCCTTCACGCCGGACAGCCCTCCGCTCGAGGCGCGAATTTCACGCGCAATGGCCCGCGCTGTCGCTACGTTCGCAGTATCCAGATAAAGGTTCCATGCGATCAGGAACCGCCGCGCCCCTACGGCTGAAGCGCCCGCCGTGGGATGCAGTTCCGGCCCGCCCACATCGGGACGCCGCGCGGGCTCGCGCCGCACAGCCTCGCGAAGCCCCTCAAACTGGCCGCGCCGCACTTCCTCGAGCCGCGCACGATCGGGCCGCGCCGCCGCTGCTTCGTAGAAATACACGGGAATGCTGAAGCGGTCCCATATCTCCGCGCCGGCTTGCCGCGCCAGCATGGCGCATTGCTCCAACGAAATGTCGTGGACTGGAACAAAAGGAATCACATCCGCCGAGCCGATCCTCGGATGGGCACCCTGCTGCGCGGTAAGGTCAATCAGCTCCGCCGCGCGGCCGGCGCCACGAACTGCCGACTCGACAACAGCCGCGGGTGGCCCGGCAATCGTCACCACGGACCGGTTGTGGTCGGCGTCGCGCGAATAGTCCAGCAGCGAAACGCCGTCGACCGCCATGGCGGCCACGATTGATTCCACAACGGCGGCGTTGCGGCCTTCAGAAAAATTCGGAACGCATTCGATCAACGGATCAGGCATATAAAAAGCAAGCAAGGCAGCTTTGCAGCTTTTTCCTCAATTCAGCGCCGCAACTCAATGCCACCAGGTGTAACCGATCTGGAACTGCACGCTTGCGTTCACGCCGGGGTTGCGGTCGCCGAGCGAGGCACTTGAAATATGAATCGCGCTGGCGGCAAAGTCAATGGATCGCCGTGGATTTATGAAGTAATGAAAACCAATTCCTCCCTGGGGCGTGAAGTTGAAGACGCTTGTCCCGCCCGGCGTGCCGTGGGGAACCAGAATGTCGGGTGGAAACTTATGCGGCGTGTAGACCAAGCCGCCCGCACCCTGAAGCCACGGCGCGAAACGCCGGGAAGGGGCGAAGTTCCAGCGCAAAATGATGGGCGTAATGCTGAAACCGGTATAGGTTCCGCCGCCGTAGGGCAACAGCACGTAGCCGGTCTGGCCTTCGTACTCGTACTTTACTTCGCCGATGTGCGGAGGCGGCGTAAAGGCCTCCCAATACGGCATGAGCTCGCCCGCATACTCGAACTGACCACGAAGGATTCCCGGCAAATGCTGATTCGTAATAACCTTGCCGAGGCGGACGCCCGCCGACGTAAACGTGAAATCGCTGCGGTCGCCCACGCCCAGGCCACCTTGAAAAAATGCTCCGATTTCCCATGGATCAGTTACCAACGCGGCCTGCGCCGGGGCTTCCTTTGCTGAGATGGAAGCTGTCTGCGCTAAAGCCATCACGCTGAACGCGCCAAAAGCAGCGCCCAGAAAACCACAAACCCAGAATTTCTTCATCTTCATCCGAATCTTCAAGTCTCCCACAAAAGAAAAGCCGCCTTTTGCGGCGGCCCTGTTGTCCTGAATCCGTGAAAAGCTAATCCGCGACACCCTCCATCTGATGTGCGTCCATGTCGAAGTTGGAGTAAACGTTCTGCACGTCGTCATTGTCTTCCAGCGCTTCGAGCAAACGAATCATCTGCGCTGCGGCCGCGCCTTCGAGCTTGCTGTAGGTCGAGGCGATCATCGTTACTTCTGAGATTACTGTTTCGATCTTTGCGTCGCGAACGGCTTGTGCCACCGCGTCGAACGACTGCGGCTCGGTGATGATCTCCCACGTCTCGCCTTCGTCGTTCAGGTCCTCTCCGCCGGCTTCCAGCACAATGTTCATCAATTGCTCTTCGGTTGCGGCGTCCTTCGCAACGGCGATAATGCCCTTCTTCGAAAACATGAACCGGACCGAGTTCGGCGCGCCCAGCGTGCCGCCGCCTTTTGCGAAGGTGTGGCGAATCTCGCTCACCGCGCGGTTGCGGTTGTCGGTCGTGCATTCGACAATAATCGCCACACCGCCTGGCCCGTAGCCCTCAAAGGAAATCTCCTCATAGGTCATGCCCGGCAACTCGCCCGTGCCACGCTGAATGGCGCGTTTGATGTTCTCGGCAGGCATGTTTTCCGCCTTGGCCGCGGCCACCGCGGTTCGCAGCCGGGGGTTCCCATCAACGTCGCCGCCGCCCTGTCGCGCAGCGACCGCGATTTCCTTAATCAGGCGGGTAAAAATCTTCCCGCGTTTGGCGTCGAGCGCGCCTTTTTTGTGCTTGATTGTCGCCCATTTGGAATGGCCGGACATGGGAACCTCTCGAAGTCTGCTGGACTGGAATTTTGCGGCGAGATGCTGAAACAAGCTGCTGCTCGGAAGCAAACGCCCGCAATGTTGAAGTATAGCAAAGTGAAGCAGCTCCGGTCATCGCGGGTCGGCTGCGTGGGAGTGCCCCTAGGTGCATTCGCGGTAGACCTCAGGGCCGCATGACGCTGCTGAACCGCCAACGTTCGAAAACGGCCACCTATCGTGTCCAAAACAGAATCGGCTGTGTCGCAACTCGCCTGAGACTCCGTCCTTGTAGATAACCTCGCCGAATATCACAGTCTGAATCGAGTGCGGATCGAAGTCGATCCCTTCCTGCGCCCTTTGGTTGTGTTTGCCGGGGCTAGATGCATCAAACTCCACAACCGCTAGAGCCTCCCCGGGGACAAGATACTTGGATGTTTGATTACTATATTCGTATCTCGGTGACGGAAGTAAATCGCCGGGAGACCTCACGAACTTCTCTTGAGACTCTGAAACCAGAATCTCCCACGCCGGAACCCTACCGAAATTTTTCACTGTAATTTTGAAGATCGTGCGCGGGGGAGGCCCGTTGACCCGCTCTTTTGTGACCAAAAACAGTAAGGCCGCGCGCTCTGCATTGATCACCGCTTGAGCATTCAGAAGCGCAGCTTCGGCGGCTTTTCTTCCAGCCTCCGTTTGCTCCTTGATCTTCCTGAGAGTTCTCCAAGCGACAATCACCCCAGTGCCGCCGACCATCACAAGCATAAAATTTGCGATTACCGCCGCTTTGTCCCACATGATGCGGCCATTGTACGCAAGAAGCGCCCGGCCATCGCTGCTATCATCAACTTATGACGCTGCTGGAAGTTCTCTACCGTTACGAACGCTATCCTTCTGAAGCCGCCATGTTCGCGCTCGGCAAGGCGCGCGAGGTCTACGGGATTCGCCGCATCCGGCTCGACCCTGACGCAAGCACGATCCGCGTGGAGTACGACGCAACCCGGCTCAACAGGCAGACCGTCCATCAAGTGCTGCGCCGCGCCGGAGTCGATCTGGTTGAAGAGCTGTCGCTGATTCCGCCGCAGCCTGTAGCCGAGCCGCCCGCCGAGCCCGCACTCGCGCAGGCAAAATAACAAGGCCACCACGAAACATGAAATTGCAACTGCCTGCCGGCTTTTTCCGTGCTTATCTCTTCGACTGCGATGGAACCATCGCCGATTCCATGCCGCTGCACTACATCGCCTGGAAGCAGGCGCTTGGGGAACAGGGCTGCGATTTTCCCGAAAACCTGTTTTACCGATGGGGCGGGATGCCCGTGCATGAAATTATCTCCACGCTGAATAAGAAGCATGGCCTGCGGATGCCGGTCGATGCGGTCGCCATACGCAAGGAGAGCCTCTATTACGAATACCTGCCCCGTCTGACCGCTGTGCCCGAGGTTCTGGAAGTCATCGAAAGCAGCCGCGGCCTTCCCCTCGCCGTAGTTTCAGGCAGCACCCGCGAGTCCGTGACGGCGTCGCTCAAAACACTTCACCTGCTGGACCGATTCGATGCGCTGGTCTGCGCGGGGGACTACCAGCGCAGCAAGCCGCATCCCGACGCATTCTTGCTGGCCGCAGCAAGGCTCGGCGTGGCCCCGGAAAAGTGCCTCGTCTTTGAAGATACTGTGATGGGAATTGAGGCCGCGACAGCCGCAGGAATGGCGTCCGTAAAGGTGCTCCAACCGTGGGAGCGGACGCCGGAATTTTGAGCTATTTTGAGGCGCGTTGCATGCGTCCAGACGGTTTGCATGACGGCGCAAAACCCTGTATCTTAAGAAAGTTCGTAGTCGCCTTCCGCAGCGTGCGCCCATAGCTCAGTTGGATAGAGCGTTTGGCTACGAACCAAAAGGTCGGGAGTTCGAATCTCTCTGGGCGCACCAAAAATCTCCAACTAAATAATTTATAATGACCAGGTTGACCCAATTCGGTAGAGTTGCCGTCTGAGCGGCTCTTTCCGTTAGTGGCTGTTGTGTTTCCCAGTGGCTGATCCCTCTGGTTTCCGCTGCGCCATCCGCTCTGAAGCCGTGTTCTTGTGAGCCGGAGACAAGCGCATATACGAGCGGCCTTTGAGACCGTCAGATGTCCGCCAAGCTCCTGAATCTCCTTCATCGTTGCGCCGCTCATCGCCGCCCAGCTGGAGACCCATTGACCTATCGATGACTCATACCAGAAATGCTGAGTCCTTTCCACTCTCGAACTCTTGGTCGACAGGCTGCGCATCCCAACTCGGGATCGGCTGCGGCGCCTTGGCTAGGCTTGTGCTGAGGCCGGGCAGAAAGGAGGCCGCATGAGCCCCGAACCCTCCGGAATCAGCTGGACGAATGGCGCGTTCTAGCGATGTGCGGGGCCGTCGGGAGTTCTGGTGCTCGGATAGACCTTGATCCAATGGCTGCGAATGGAAGCGTGCAGGGTCTTACCAGCCGTCACCGAGACGATGGCGTTCGTGCGCTCCAAAGGCATGTGGCAATCGATACAGTCGCGCGTGCTGCGGATGCCCATTCGTTTGGCGACTCCACAACTTTGCCAGGTGTGGCACTGCAGACAACGCTGCGAATAGTCCGCCAGCGTGCGCTCCGGCGCGTGGACATTGTGGCAAGTAGAGCAGGTCATCGATGGAGAGGACCGATAGCAGCGGCTCATCTTCAGCAGTCCCACCTGGTTGCCGTGCACGTCCGCCTGCTCCGTTACAGCCAGCGGGTTCGGAGCAAAATAGTCGTCCAGCCGGTCGCCCGGGCGATAGGAGAACGCCGGAAGCAGTCCTTCGCGCTGCGTGCCGTTGTGGCACAGTGCGCACAGATCGACTTGGCGGTCGCGCGAAAAATCAGCCGGGTTGAGAATGGCGTGCGCTGCCACAGAAGAGGGCTTGCCCGACGATGCCTTTTCCAGCGCAACATGCCTGGCTCCCGGGCCGTGGCAGGTTTCGCAGGATATGCCCAGAATCAGGCTCGCCTTGTCGTAGCGATTCATCTGTGGGTCGGGGGAAAGCGCCTGAATATACGTCGCGTGGCATTCCATGCAGCGCGGGTCGACGCGGCGCGTAAAGTTCGCGGTGCCGTCCGTGTATCCTGGGCTATTGATCCACTGGCGCCCGTCAGTCCAGTAGCTGACAGGCAGCTCATATAACTGGTCGCCATGCCAGTAAAGGTAGCTTTGGCCCCATTTGCCGGAGCCGATCAGCAGGGCGATGCGCTCGCTTTGAGCCAGCCTCCGCGTTCCGCGCTCGGCCACAGCCGTCTGGTAGTACCCTCCGTTCTTTTTCTCCATCCTGAAATACAGACGGGCGCTCCGATTGGTTGTTTCGGGGGTGGCGATCATGAGGAGATTCGAGCCGCTCCGGAACGAGCCCAGAATCGAATTCCCGTCGGCCAACTGAGAGGTCAAAGCGTGCGCCGTATGGCTGTAAAAAATGCTCTGTTGCCTGTGGCACGAGGCGCACGCGGCATCTCCGACATATCCCGAACGCGCACTGGTGCTTGCTTTTATCTGTACGGCATTGTCCTTGGCGTGGACCGGCGACAACGCCCGCCTCGACGCCGCAAGAAACAGGCAGCAGAGGACGATCGCGCCGAAAAAGCCAGCGATTACGCAAATGCGCATAGTGGCAGCTTGGAGGGTTCGTTTACTTTTTGCCATCCTCCCGGAGAGCGGCAAGTGCGCGCGCGGAACCCGAGATGGACGCGCGCCGAGTAGTTCGCTTTTGCGTCGCATACTATGGGTTCGGAGCGGCAGCGGCGGTCTCTGGAGTTGTCGTCGGGGGATTCATCTGACGATACAACTGCTTCACCTTCTCCTTGGTCGCGCGGATATGGAGAAACAATTCCAGCTCTTTGTTCGAGTCCTCGTCGAGGTGCAGCTTCCGGTCCACCTGGGAAAGCCTGTAGTGAGCCTGTGCATTCAACGGATCGGAGGTGACCGCCATGCGAAGATATGCGGCCGCCTGTTCGGGCTTCCCTTGCGTCTCGAATAATTCGGCCAGGCCCATCTGCGCCGGCGCATATTTTGGGTCCATCTCATAGGCGCGCCGGTAATGGGTCGATGCCTGGTCGGCATTGGCCTGCAACAGGGCAATCCGGCCCAGTTCGCATTCCACCTTGGCGTCGTCGCCATCCACATGAATGGCCGCGTTCAATTCCTTCAACGCTTCTGCTTGCGTGGCGGCATCGTTGGGGGAGGCTTCCATCAGCGCTTCGGCCAATTCAAAGTGCATACCTGGCAGTTTCGGGTCCATCTGCAGAGCTTTTTTATAATGCGCAGTCGCCCCTTTCAGATCTCCCGCATTGATGAGCCGTTCGGCAATGAGCTGTTCCATACGCGCGGAGCCGGGGGCAAGCACAGCCAACTTGTTGAGCGTCTGGTCGGCTAACTCGCTGTACACCCGCTGAGCAAAAAACAGAATATCCACATTGTTGGGATTGAGGTCGAGCAGCTTATTCAAAATGGTTGCAGTCCGCTCAATCTCGCCCTGCTGATAATACATATCGGCCAGCTCGACGCCCACCTGGGTGCGCAGCGTCGCATCATGGAGCTTGGCGAAAGCGTCCTCCATATCCGCCTGCGCCGAGGGCTGCCCCAATCGCCGTTCGCACACAGCCAATAGCGCCTTGGCTTTTGTCAGAGACGGCGCGGCGCGAAGTGCGTCTCTGAACTGAGGCTCTGCCGCCGCGCAATCGCGCTGGAAAAATGCGATAACACCAAGGTTCGCGTGTGCTTCCACGTTGGAAGGATCAAGCTTGAGCGCGGCGCGAAACTCCTCTGTGGCTTTCGCCTGATCCTTCGCTCGGAGGGCCTGCTGCCCGCGCTGTAAATCCACCGCAAGTTCCGATTTGCCGGCAGCGGCTTGCGCAGCCAGCAGGGGCGAGGGCGCCGCAAGCCAGCTCCAAAGCAGCACCCACGGAGCAAGGGCCGCACAGGCTTTGCCGCACCCAATAGTCCTGCGATGAGACGTGCGCCGACGCGGAACAGGCGGCGGCATCCGGCCCTCATGGAGAAAACGCTCCAGCTTGCTCTGTCGGGTTTCGATTTTGATTAATCTGAAAAAGAGAAACATGATCCGCAGTGATTGTAGGACACGGCGTAGGGCGTTCGACGCTTATCCATTAAGAAGCCGGGATCCGGTGGCCAGACAGGTCATCTCCGAATCCCGGATTTCTTCTTCTCCAACTGTAAATTGCCAACACCTCTTAGAAGGTGAAGCGGCCTCCTAACTGCATACTTCTGGCTCCGTTGGCGCTGGTAATTGTTCCTCCTCCAACCACGCCCGTTCCAGTGGCGCCGGACGGTTGCGCAAAGTTCGGATGGTTGAACACATTGAAGGAATCGCCCCGGATCTCCAGATTGACTCCTTCAATTAGCCGGAAGGTTTTGCCAAGGCTCAGATCCAGGTCGCGCCAGTTGGGGCCAATCAGGTCATTGCGGCGCGCATCGCCAAACGTGCCCGGAGTCGGCGTGGCAAACGCGGCCGGGTTGTACCACTCATTCACCGATGGACTGGCGACGTTCGGATTCGCAACGACGTTTGGCAGCCAAGCGTACCCGCAGCCGCAGCTGTTCGCTGCGGAGCCGCTCAGGTCCTGGCCGCTGGACGACGTTGTGGGAGTGAAAGGAATACCGCTGTGGATCTGGAAGACTCCGGTCACTCGCCAGCCGCCGAGGGCTTCATCCGCAGCTCCGTGCAGCCCAACCATTCGTCCCTTCCCGAACGGAAGTTCGTAGGTCGCCGACCCGTTGATGGAATTCCTCACGTCGAGGGTGGACAATCCGTAGTTTGCGGGAGTGTTAAACGCGTTTTGCCACACATCGACGCCCGCATCGTTTCCGGAGCCGGTGCCGGAGTCCATGGTTTTGGAAAAGGCATAGTTGAAAATGAAGCTCAGTCCGTGTGAGAACCGCTTCTCCAGCCTCATTTGCAACGCATTGTAGTTCGAGTAGCCGTCGAACAGAACGCCATCGATCGAGCAGAACAGAGGGTAGGCGGTCGGCGCGTTGAAGCAAGTTGTGCTGGCAGTCATCGCGCTCTGCGGAACCTGGTTAATGTCCCGGCTGAAGCCCAGATGCGTTCCTTTCGTGAAGACATAGCTGACATCCAGCAGCGTCTGACTGGGCAACTCGCGCTGTATCGACAGAAGCGCCTGCTGGTAGTAGCCGACAGGCCTCTCTTTCGGGTAGTAAGACACGTTCTGGTAGTTGAACTGGGAATCGGACAGGTTGGAAAGAGTGGGGTATATGACGGCTCCGGGGCCGGGGCCATCCTGGAGCTTGAACGCCGCCGTGGTCCCGTACCCTTTCGAGCCTTGTGGATTGAGCCCGACACCGTAGGCGGCGCTATAGGGATCGACGGACCATGGAATATCAGTGATCCCATAGCTGGCGCGAAACGCCCATTTCGGGAAAGGCGACCAGGAAAGACCAATCCTCGGAGCCAGCTCGTTCACGCTGTCCTGAATGTTGTGTCTCCCGGCCTGTCCGCCGTAGCTCATTGCACCCATCGCTCCCGGCGGTGCGTACTGCCCGGTATTGGCTACGTCGGGATTGAAGGTTCCCCAGCGATTCTGGACCTCTCCCCACCCGCCCTGGAACTGATAGCGCAGGCCGGCATTGATGGCCAGATGCTCGGAAGCCTGGTAGTTGTCCTGAATGAATGCTCCCGCGTTCTTCGAGCGCGCACCCGTCTCGATGTAGTCGTAGACATACCACCCGTAGACATCGCCCAGCAGAAAATCGGCATAAGGCACGCCGCTGGAAACGCCATTGAACACAAAGTTCCCGGAACTGATATCACCCCAGCTCGTATAGTTCTGGTAACTCTTGTCGAACTCGCCGCCTATCTTTATGGTGTGTCTGCCCTTGATAAGGCTGAAGACGTCCGACTCGACGAGAGAGCCATCTTCAAGCGCCGCATGAACGCCTCCGTTGATCCCGACTCCCCCGATCCCGCCCCCGTTATCGATGGTGATACTGGGAAAGATGTCGGCGGGAGACTCTGCGCCATACGTGGGCTGCAGGCCGATGGTCGTCGGATACCCCTTGCCGTAAGTCGGAGGAATATACTTGTCTACTTCGCGCACGCCGCCAATCCTGGCTTCGTTCACCATGCTCGAATTGATGGTCCAGGTATCCGTGACTTGGCCATCCTCGTTGTAGTTGTTGCCATAGGTGCAATCGAAGCCCAGAGAACAGAACGCATCAACGCTGTTCACCAAGGTGATTGGGAAGTACATGTAGGTGGCCGACAAGTGATGGCTCTGCGTAGGGGTGTAGTCAACTTTGGCCACGTACCAGTGAGCCGTGCCGGGGTTACTTTGTACTACTCTGTAGTTATTGACGTACGGATTCGTTCCAGTCAGATTGGGGGCCGGAAAGTACTTCTGAATGTTCACTGCGACTGGATCGAGGGTCGAAGTAATGCAGTTGCCGGGATAGGGCTGTCCTGTGTCGGGATCGGTCACCGGGTTAGGAAAGCAGCCGGCGTCCATGTTGGTGGTTCCATTTTGTCCCTGGGTCGGAACGGTCGTGGTATAGGTGGCGGAAGATGTACTGGGATTGGTCTGATAAGTGAAATAGAAAAACAACTTGTTTCGAATGATCGGGCCGCCGATGCTGCCGCCGAATTCGTTCCAACGTAGCGGTGCGACAGCGCCGGGCGCCGGGTTGAAGTAATTTCTGGCGTTGAAGGCGTCGTTTTGGACGAATTCAAAGGCCGACCCGTGAAAGCGGTTGGTGCCGCTCTTGAGCAGTACGTTGAACGCGGCGACTCCGTTGCCGTACTGTGCACCGAAGTTGCTGGTCTGGGCATTCACCTCACCGATGGCGTCAATCGGAGGGTAGTTGTCGCTGGCGTTCTGGTCTCTCGGCTGGGTCGCCGTGGACCCTTCAATCAGGAAACTGCCCGAATATCCCTGGGTTCCATTAATGCCAATCCCCTGGCCGGACGCGTCCTGACCTCCGCCGGCGTTGACTCCCGGCAGCACGTTGGTCAATTCCGTATACCAGATCCCTCCTACGGTGGGGGCATCCTGGACCTGCTTTGCGTCGAAATCCATGTGCTGGCCGGAGTCCTCCGTTTGCAGCAGGGGCGCGTTTGCGGTAACGATAATCTGCTGCGAGGCCGAGCCCACCTGCAGGACGGTGTTGATGGCAATAGTGGCCACATGCAGAACCACCCCATTGCGTACAGCGTCGCGGAAGCCCGTCTTCGTGAATGTGATGGAGTACTCGCCGGGCGGCACGGAAGGCACATCATAGATGCCGTCGTCGTTGGTCACGGTTTTGATCGCAACCCCCGTCTGCACGTTGAGGATGGTCACCGAAGCCCCGGGAATGACGGCGTTGGTCGCATCTGTGACGGTTCCCTTGATTTCGCCCGTATTCGCGTTCTGCGCGAATGCGCCGTGCGCCCCCAGAATCATAAGCGCACTGGCGAGAACCGACATCGCCGTTCTTGCTGAGATGAACTTCATCGCGTATCCCTCCCAAACAGCGGCGTCTGGCCGACGCCGGAAATTGTATGTACCCGGATGTATTCGCTTTCACAGCTATGCTCTCCGGACGAGCATCCCATTCCGTGGTAAATAGTATGCTTTGGAGCAAGCAGAGAAATCAGACGAAAGTCGGATCAGATGTTTTTTTGCGGTTTCAGCCTGTCTCCGTGGTTCAGTCGTGGCAATCCGACTTTGGTCGGATGACTGCCCACCTCTGATTTCTATACCCTCATATACGTCCCACGATGCGGACTCTTATTTGTCTGCTCAGGAACCGCGTCCGGTGCCGGGACAGTAGAGCCACCATTTTCATAAGGCAGGTAGTGGGCAGGCGCTCTGGAGGAACCATGAAGAAACGCGCGCCCGGCACACTTCGCTCTTTTAGCTCACGATATCTGCTGGTCCTCCTCCCTCTGCTGCTCGGATTTCCCGGCGCGCTCCTCGCCTACGCGCAGCAGCCCCCCGAGCCCGTTGATGCCAGTCCGATCGATGGGCAGGCGTATTTCGTCATCAATCAGCAATCGGGCATGCAGATGGACCTCGACAACGGCTCGACCACTACCGGCGGATCCATTCTGCAGCAGAACCGCAGCTTTACCAGCCTGAGCCAGCGCTGGGCGCTGACCGCCTTGCCAAGTGGCTATTGGGTCATCAGCAACCTTGCCAACGGACTGTGCCTGGACAGCGTAACCGCTTCAGGAACAACCGGGACGGTCCAGAATCCGTGCGTGCCCGCCACCCTGACGCAGCAATGGTCCTTCACCGCGACCACCAACGGCTACGCCACCATTCTCAACCACGGCACCGGACTGGCGCTCGACGTGTCCGGCTCTTCCTTGTCCGCGGGCGCGCAGCTCAACCAGTCGCCGGTTGCCGCACCTCCCACGCAGAGCCAGCAATGGCTGCTGCGCCCGGTGTTCTTCAGGGGCGTCGATAACGCGCTGCTCGAAAAACAGGAAGCGGAACGGGTTAGCGGCGGCATTCCCTGGTGGCAGGACGCAGGACAGACCGGAGACGTGCTGCAGATTCTGAAAAATCACGGCGTCAACATGGTGCGCGTCCGCCCGACTTCCGCGCCGCCCTACGAGACCTACACTTCCACAACCTGCTCCGGAAACGGTTGTTACGCGGAGACCGACGCAGCCGATCTGGACCTGGCGAAACGCGCCAAGCAGCTGGGCATGTCGCTGGAGTTGACCCTGTTGTTCGACGGCGGCTCTTCGAGCGCAATTCCCGGCGCATGGTCGAGCGACACACTGGCGCAGGCGGAAGCTGACGTTTATAACTACGTGAAGTCCGAGGTGGAAGCCTATCGCGAGGCGGGGGCCATGCCGGACATGGTCACCATCGGCAACGAGGTCGACACCGGCTTTCTCGGTTCGCTCGGCTCGCCCTCCGGCAGCAACTTCGCTCCTTTCGCGGCGCTACAGAAACAGGGGATGCAGGCTATTCTCGACGCATCCTCCGACCCGGCTATCGGGTCGCCTTTGCCGCCGCCCATCCGCTGCATTCACATCACGCCCGCCTGGGACCTGACGAACTTCTTCGGCTACGTCAGCAGCAACGCCATCCCCTACGACGCGATCTGCCAGAGCTACTATCCCCTCTTTCATGGGCCGCTCACGGCGGCGCAGGCGGAGCAAACCAATCCCAACAGCCAGCCCGTCGAAGAAACAGTCCTGACGAATGCGGCGAACACGCTAGGCAAGCCAATTTTCATCATCGAAACCGGCGAGCACTATGAGGATGGCTTTGACGCCAACGATCCCTGGTATCTGACAACTCCGGCCGGACAACGCCAGTTCCTCATCGACCTGAACAACGTGCTGAAGGGTTTGCCGAACAATCTAGGCATGGGTTTTGAGTATTGGGACCCGGCGGGAGTCGATCTTCCCAAAGCAGGAGGCGGCTACGCGAACGGCGATGGCACGACCGACGCCATCTTCCAATGGAACGGCCTGACACTGTTCGACAACGCGGATACCTCCGGCAGTTCGCAATCGACAGACCCGGATTACTCCGCCGTGCTGCCGGGACTGGACGCGCTCGGGGGAACGCTGGATCCAACCCTGGCCTACAAGCTGGTCAACGTCGCAACGGGGCAGGTTCTCGAAACCGCCGGGACGCCAACCGCTTCCGGCATTCCACTCGACACCGCCGCCGATACCGGCAGCGCCACCCTGAGTCAGCAGTGGACCATCACCAGCAATGGCGACGGCTATTTCCAGATTGCCAACCGCAACGTGGCCAGCGGAGAACCCGCCGAAGCGCTCGACAACGGCGGAGCGGAAAGCGCCGGTGCGGCTGTTTCCGCCAACGCCGCCGCTTCCGGCGCGGCCTCGCAGGAGTGGAACATAGTGACCACGGGCGCGGGCAACCACGCCATCGTGAACAAGGCGAGCGGGCTTGTGCTTGCGGCCAGCGGCGTCATCGAGCAGCAGGCGCCCTCCGCCACAAACCAGGACTGGATCACGCCGGCCAGCAAAGAGCAGCAGTGGAGAATCATTCCGGCGCGCATTACCTCGGCGAGCGTTCCGGCGAAACTGGGGTTTGCCTCCGGGACGCCGGGAAACATCACCTCCGGCTCGGCAATCGGCTCGGTGAATGTGGATGTTGAAGACAGCAGCGGCTCTCTGGTCCTCTCACCCGCCGAAACCGTCGCGCTCAACATCTCCGGGCCTTCCGGGTTCAGCCAGGCCCTCACCGCGGCCAGCGCGAACGGCGTTGCCAGCTTCGATCTCAGCGGCGTGAGCTTCACCAGCGCCGGAACCTATACGCTGACCGCTTCAGCCGCGGGGCTTGCGAGCGCCATGGCCACCCTCACCGTGATCGCGGCCACTGCGCCGAACTTCTCAATTGCCGCGAGCCCAACAAGCCTCACGATTTCCTCAGGCGGCAGCGGCAACGTGGCGCTGACGCTCACGCCGGTTGGCGGCTACACGGGAACGGTAACAATGAGCTGCAATACGAAGTTGTCCGGCGTGAGCTGCTCGTTCAACCCCGCCACCTACACAGCGGACGGATCGGACACTGCATTGACCGGGACAATGACGGTTGCGGCCTCGTCCACCGCGGCGATGCTGCGGCAGCCTTTCACAAAGAAGCGTAGCGGGCTGCTGGCTGCGCTGGCCTTCTTCTTCCCCGGCAGTTCGCTGCTGTTCCTGGCTGGATTTCGCCGCAGGCGGCTGCTACAAGGTCGCAGAGGCGCGCGGATGATGATTCTTGCGGCGCTATTGCTCTTCGGCTCAATGGGGCTGACGGCCTGCGGTGGCGGGGGCGGCAATCAAGGCGGAGGCGGAACGCCGCCGCCCGTATCCGGCACCGTGACCGTCATCGCATCCGGCTCAACAGGGAGCGTATCCCAGTCCATCAACCTGACGGTCAACGTTCAACAGTGACCGGCGCGCAATAGGGCTGCTTGAAGCGGAGCGTCCGGCAATGAGCCGGGCCGGTACGCTTGGCGCACGCAAGCCCGCCCTTTGTTCCCGCTTCACCGTTCAACTGTAATTTCGTACCAGGTGGTAACCGCCTGCCCCAGCGGAACCCTCCAGCCGTCGCCGCTCTTGGTGGCGCGAACCGGAGCTCCTTCCGGTTGACCCGCGCCATCGATCGGCTGCAGAAGCACGGAGCGCGCGCCTTCCAGATGGCGAAGCGTCAGGGTTCCCTTCAGCTGATCGATCAGCGTTGGCGATCCGCCCCAGTTGGTTACAGCCGTGCCCGCCGTGTTCCACTGCTGCCCGGTATTTTCGACGCGCCCTCCGGTAATCAGGAGCAGTTTCGAGGCCTGCGCAATCGGCTCCCTGTCGAGCGAGCTGAGCAGAATGGAACAAAACTTGTTGTCAACCCGCGCCTCAAGATTGCTGTCAGACTTGCCGTTGGCCCGGACAAAGCCGATCAGCGCCTGGGTGCGGGGTGCATCAATGGTCACCAGGCCGGTTCCCCGCGTCGAGCTGTACCACGCGAGTTGCCCGGTGTCCGACAGGATGGGGTTTGAAGCGGGATGTTTTGGAAACGCCCGCGTGGCGGGGCCGTTCAGCGAAGCAATGCGCACCTCGTGCTCCAGCGGCAGAGACAGCGGGAAGCCGGGCGTGAAGTAAGGCCGCTCGGTTGAGGGAAGGAGCATGCTGTCGAAGACCTGCTTCTCCGTGTACGAGCGCTCGACCACGCTCCGCGCTTTTTCAATATCGCCGCGCAGAAACATCAACGCCCCCTCGGCCAGCTCCGGCATCTTGACCGGATCGAGCGAGATGTCGAATGGATCGCCCACGTAGGGCTTCCATGCCGGATCAGCCTTTGGCTCAAAGGTGTACCAGAAGATTCCGTCCCAGTCTTGCAGCGCGCCGTAAGCGGCGAGAATCGGAATCCCCTCGCTGTCGTAGTCGTTGGGAAACGGCTCGTTGACTTCGCTCACCGTGTAAGGTTTGCCTGCAATGGCCGAACGCGAAAGCTCCACCACCATCGAGTTGAACGGATCATTGACCATGGGCGACTTGCGCACATACTCGTCAGGATGCTCCCAGTAGTCGTGCCCGTCGATCACGTCCATCTCCGCGGTGGCCAGCAGAATGGGATAGCCGCTGTTGGCGTGGCTATGGTCCGCGGTCGCGATCACCAGCGACTTCAACCCGAGCGTCTGCTTCAGGTAGCTCTCCATGTCCGCAAAGTAGTTGTGCTGCGCATCGTTATAAAACTCGGCTTCGGCATAAAACCGCTCCGGAGGAGCCGAAGCCGCCTGGCCCTTCCATCGCATCAGCGGTACCGGCGCGCTCTCCCCCGCTGCACCGGCAATCTTGCGCAACTTTGCAATTTGTTCCGCCGTTCGATGTTTCGCGAGCCACTGGTTGTACATCCTGGTGAGTTCCTGCAGATAGAACGGTGACGGCGCGCGATAGCCGATGTCCAGCGCGTTCTCGTTATTGATCTCGACAAGCGCCACGGCCGGATCGTCGGTGTACTTCAATTTCGTGTAAGGGTTCTCATGGTCCAGAAGCTCCTTCGCGTACTCTTTCTGCAGAGTGATCAACCGTTGGTCGAACAGCGAGGTTCCCTTCGCGCCCTGCCCCAGCAGCTTTGCGTCCTGTACGCCGTCGCTGGCCGTGAACCTGCGCCCGACCAGGAGATTGAAATCGATATAGATGCCGCGCTTCTCAAGCTGCGCGATGAAGAAATCCTCGCGATCGAGCTGCTTCGGATCGAGATGGCGCGAATCCGGCCTCTGGCCATCGATCAGCCCGCGAGGCGCAGGGAGATCAAGAAACTGAAAGCGCACGCAGTTCACGCCGAAGCGCGCCAGCGTCGCCGCCCAGAACGGCGCGTCCTTTTTGGACGGAATCTGCCGCGAACCCGGACTCCAATCCGTGATGTTGACTCCCCAGAAACGGATGCGGCTGCCGTCCTGAGTCGCGAGATGGCCGTTTTTTACCGCGATGAACCCATGCTTGCCGGCCGGAGCCTCCAGCAGGAACGACACGTCCACCGGGGAGTGGGACAGCGCTGCCCTGCGGTGGTTCATCGTGAACGGAACCATGCCTTCGGTGGTTTGCGCACAGAGCAGCGGCCCGCTCGCCGCGGCCGCGAGCATAAGAGTAACGGCAGCCAGAAAACTCCTCATCAACTTCTCTCCTGTCGAACAAACGCACGTCAGGGAAGCGCGCCCGTCGTGCCCACTCTAGGCCGCCGGCCACACGGCGCGAATCCGCCAAAAGTCGGAACGGGCTCGAAACACAGATCGCTGCGGCGTTACAGGTGAACCATGCCGCGCTGCAGCGCGAGCACCACCGCCTGCGTGCGGTCGGAGGCATCCAGGCGCAACAGGATCACGCTGACGTGGCATTTCACGGTCGCTTCCGTAATGCCCAGTTCGACGGCAATTTCCTTATTGGTTTTGCCCACGGCGAGCAGCCTGAGAACCTGGCGCTCTCGCGAGCTCAGGTCGGAATTGGGAGTCCTCGAAGCCAGCGCCTGCTTGACCGGAGGAGGAAGAAACCTCCTCCCGGCATGGACCTTCCGGAGCGCATCGATCAGTGCTTCGTGCGGCATCCCCTTGATCATGTAACCCTGCGCCCCCGCAGCAATCGCCTGGTAAATATCCTCGTCGCCCTCATAGGTGGTGAGCACCACGAAGCGGGCCTGCCTATGCCGCTCACGGATTCTCTGGATGGCTTTCACTCCCCCGATACCGGGCAGGCGCAGATCCATCAGCGTAACGTCGGGCAGGTGCTGCTCAAACATTGCGACAGCCTCTTCGCCGCTGCCGGCCTGCGCCACCGCCACCATGTCGGGGCGCGCATTAATAATGGCCGCCACGCCCACCCTCATCAGAGGATGATCGTCAACCACCAGCACCTTGATCTTTTCCGCCTCTTCCATCGGGTCATACCTTCGGCATTCGCATCGCGCAATCCCAGCATAGCGCGATTTTTGCTCTGTTCCGCGAGCGAAGGTCTACAACCCTGAATCCGACTTAAGACGGATTCAAGCAACAATAAAATGTGCTCGAATGCACTGGCGCAACGAAAGATACTCTGTGCTCCAATGAAACCGTGACACGGGAGAGAATCCTTTGGCTTCCAAGAACGACAAATCAGACCTGCTGCTCACCCGGCGTGATCTCCTTGCTCAAGCTGCGCGAGGAGCCGTGCTGCTCTCCGCCTCTCCTTACCTAAGCCATGCGTCCACAATGGCCGATCCCACGGGCGCGCCTCCGAGAAGCAGAGAAACCTTTGACTTTGGCTGGAAGTTTCTGCGGGGCAACCAGTCGGGAGCGCAGCTGCCGGAATTCGCGGACTCCAACTGGACAGACGTTGATCTCCCTCGAACACCGTCAAGCCTGAGTTTCTCGCGGAACTCGATGTGGTTGGTTACAACTACGTCGATCGCTGGCGCGACCGTGCGGACAAGTATTACAGCATTGACCGCGCCGCCTTCCCGTAGCGCCGCTTCATCGGCACGGAAAGCAGCGGCATGGGCAGCATTCGAGGCGACTACCGGAATCTCTTCCCGGGCGCGGTGCCCGCCGAACAGCGCCGCTTTCTCTCTTTCATGCGGAACCTCAGCCTCGACACCGAAGAGCTATGGCAATTCGTCCGCACCTACGACTACGTCTCCGGTGACTTCATGTGGACCGGCATTGATTATCTGGGCGAAGCCTTCTGGCCAATGAAGGGATCGTGGACCGGAGTCCTCGACACCTGCGGCTTCAAAAAAGACGGCTTCTACTTTTACCAGAGCCAGTGGACCGCGGAGCCCGTGCTCCATCTGTTTCCGCACTGGAACTGGAAGGGCAAGGAAGGGCAGGTTATTCCCGTGACCTGCTACACCAACTGCGACACGGTAGAACTCTTTGTGAATGGCAAATCTTTCGGCGTGAAGGGATATGAATTCCCACGCCTGGGCATGGAAGGCCGCTATGGAAATTACCCGGCGCGAGCCCGGGCGCTGCGGACCACTTCAGACCTGCATCTGACCTGGGATGTTCCTTATGAAGCCGGCATCCTCCGGGCCGTCGGAAGTAAAGGCGGCAGCGTCGTCAGCACGGTGGAGGTGGCAACCACAGGCGAGGCCGCGGCCATTGCACTGTCGGCGGACCGCACGCGGCTGACCGCAGACCGGCGCGATGTCGCGCATCTCACCGTGTCCGTCCAGGACGAACAGGGTCGCACGGTGCCACTGGCCGAAAACGAAGTCACGTTTGCGATCCAGGGCGAGGGCCGGCTCCTCGGAGTCGACAACGGCAACCCGCAAAGCCATGAGAGCTATCAGGCGAGCCACCGGAAGGCCTTCAACGGATTGTGCCTGGCGATCGTTCAGTCCACGCCCATCCCGGCGAAATCGGGATTACGGCCGCCTTACTGACCCTCCGCCCGGCCAGCATCACGCTGGTAACGCAGGCATGACACGACGGTTCAAGTGGTACACTGCGCACATTTGAAGAGCAAGCTTGATCCAGAAATGCCCGTCTCCGGCCCGAGCTTCCCGGCGGTCCGCTCGGCGCTCAAAGAGATTCCGGTAAATCTCTTGCGTGTCCCTTGGTGCCGAAGCCGGATTCTGCTGGGATGCGCGCTCGCTCTGCTCACGCTGTTGGCGCAGCCGCTCGCGAAGGCTCAGGCCAAATTTCAAACGCAATATACGCGCCACGTCTGGCACATTCAGGACGGCCTTCCGGAAGAAACCGTTCAGGCCATCCGGGAGACCTCTGACGGTTTTCTCTGGATCGGCACAACCGGCGGCCTGGTGCGTTTTGATGGATCGCGCTTCATCCATTCCCTGCGACCGTGGCACCGCACCGCTCTCACCGACGACAGCACCTTCTGCATCCTGACCGCCGATGACGGCAGCCTGTGGCTCGGCACCGAGGGCGAGGGGCTGCTGCATCTGAAAAACGGCACATTCCACTCCTACAACGCAGCGAATGGACTTACCGACGGCTTTGTGCGCAGCGTGATCGAGGACCACGAAAAGCGCATCTGGGTGGGCACCGACAACGGACTGTTCCGGATCGTGCATGGCCGGGTCGAGGCCGTGAACACGTCGCCCTACACGCCCCTTGCCGTCCATGCGATCTTTGAGGACAGTGAGCAACGGGTGTGGGTAGGAGGATCGCAGCTGCTCGCCTTCACTCCCGATGGAATCAAGCACTACAAGCTGCCAGGGGCCTTCAGCGAAAGCCGCGTCAAGTCCATCTACCAAACCAGTGATGGCACCATCTGGGTAGGCACGGTCGACGGGCTGAACCGGCTGGTTGGCGGACATTTCCGCCCGGTTCCGGGCATCAGCGGCACCGTGCGTACGCTCGCGCAGACCGCCGACGGCACGCTCTGGATCGGGACCATCGGGCACGGCCTTTTTACCTACAGCGACAAGGGCGCACTCATGCAGATGGGAGGCCACGGCCTGCTGCCCAGCAAAACCATCCTGAGCATCTTCGTGGACAGCGAGCAACAGGTCTGGATCGGGACTCAGGACGGCCTGGTCCGCCTGAGCAAAACGCCGGTCAGCGTCACGCCTCTTCCGGGCAGCTCCGACCCCGACTACGAGACCATTTCGTACGACCCGGACGGAACCATCTGGGTCGTCGCGTCGAGCGTCTATGCCATCCGAGATGGCGTCGCACACCCGCACCGGTTCACTCAAATTCCCAATGTCCCCATCCGCAATGTCTTTCGCGACCGCGCCGGCACGCTCTGGATCGGCACCGACGGAAGCGGCGCATATCACCTCACCCGCTCCGGAGTCGTCCATTATTCGGCGCCGCAGAGCCTGGTGAACAATTTCGTTCGAGCCTTCCTCGAGGCGCGCAACGGAACCATCTGGATCACGACCGACCAGGGCGTCAGCCGCATTAGCGGAGGGCGCGTCCAGAATTTCAATGTCCGCGACGGCCTGGCCTATTTCAGCACGCGCGCCATCCTTGAAGACCGCGACAGCAGCATCTGGATCGGTACTGACCACGGCCTGAGCCATTGGCGCAAGGGCGTGTTCGTGCATGACGCGGCCACCGAAGGTCTGCGTAATAAAAAGGTATGGTCCATCCTTCAGGACCACGAGGGAAACCTCTGGTTCGGCACGCGTGACCATGGGCTTTTTCGCTACAGAGACGGGAAGCTGACCCAGTACACGACTGCGCAGGGGCTCGCCAGCAACAGCATTTACCAGATCCTGGAAGACCATCACGACAACCTGTGGCTGAGCGGGCCAAATGCCATTTCGTCCTTCCATCTCTCCCGTCTGAGCGAAGCTTCGTTCCAGCGCACGCCCTTTCTCGGCGTCACTACCTACGACATGCCCTATGGGGCGGACGGAGCACAGATGTATGGCGGGCGCCAGCCGTCTGGCTGCCTCGGACCAGACGGCGGAGTCTGGTTCCCCAGCAATAAAGGTGCGGTGCACATCATGCCCGAACCAGCGCGCTCCTACGCCGCCCCGCGAATTCTGATCACCGACGCCGTTTCGGACGGCCGCGAGCTTTCCCCGGGCTCCGCGCTCCATCTACCACCCGAGGCCTCGCGTCTGGAGCTTGTTTTCGCCCCACTAATGCTTCGTCCCCAGGAGGGTGTGCGTTTCCGCTACCGCCTGGAGAACTTCGATACACGCTGGACCTACGCCAGCCCTAGCCGCGAGGCGACATACACGAACCTCCCAGCCGGAAAGTACCGGTTCCAGGTAGTCGCTTTTGAAGTGAATCACCCGGACGTGACTTCCCAGGCCACGCTGACGATCGTCAAGCAGCCGTATTTCTACTACACGTGGTGGTTCCTCGGTCTGTGCCTGCTGCTCCTCTGCCTGCTGGCCTGGGGAGCCTATCGTTCGCGAATGCGCATCGTGCGTTCTCGCTTTCGCGCCGTGCTGGAGGAGCGCAACCGGCTGGCGCGCGAGATGCACGATACCGTGATTCAGGGGTGCACCAGCATTTCCGCTCTGCTCGAAGCGGTTTCCAGCCTCCAGCGCGAAAACCTTACGCCGGAAAAAGACCTACTCGATTACGCTCGCACCCAGGTGCGCACCACGATTGACGAAGCCCGCCAGGCCGTCTGGAACCTGCGCCATGACAACGAGTCGCCTCTCGATCTCACCACCTCCATCGCGGCCATTGCCGAGAACACCCGCAAGGAATTCGGCCTTCCGGTCGAATGCACGACCACCGGCAAGCCACTTCCAGTCCAGGGTACAGTCGCGCGCGAAATGCTCATGGTGGCGCGGGAAGCGGTCTACAATGCCGCTCTGCATGGGCATCCTGGCCGTATCGCAATCACCCTCGTCTATCGTCGCGATGAAATCCTTATCACCGTTGAAGATGACGGTGTCGGCTTCAATCCGCAGGCAATTCCCACTGACGGCAAACAGCATTACGGCGTCCCCGGTATGCGCGAGCGCATGAAGAGTATCCACGGCCGCCTGGAGCTGAAGAGCGCGCCCGGCGAAGGGACCACCGTTTCAGTCAGCCTCGGACGGACCCACCGAACCGTTGCGCGGCCCAGCCTTCAATGAGGCGGTGGACTGCGCAAGCACGATCTCCGCCGTGCGAAAGGCCTGCTCCTCCGGAACGCCCCTGTCGCTGCGACACGGGAAGCAGTCCCGACTCAGACTTTTGTTGGATTGATTCCTCCTCTGCCTGCCCTAAGGTAAGAGGGATTGACTACAGAGCTGTTGCTGCTCTGGATTGACTCGACCTCCGCCTGCCGAACTTCAGGCACGATACCAGCACTTCGAGGTGTTTCTTGTATTCTGCGTTCCACTGTCGTCGTTTCCAATTTTGCGCCGCCCTGCTTTTAGCTGTGGGAATCCCAGGGCTGACGTATGGACAACCGGTTCCAAAGATCTTCATCGTTGCAAGTGCTCCCGTCACCGGGCCCCACAGCGTAAAAGCCGCTCTCGGCGCGTCGAAACGGCCCGACGGCGAAACCCTCAGCGTCAACTCCCGCTATCTCGTTCTCAACGGCAAGCCGTGGCTGCCGGTGATGGGCGAATTTCACTATTCGCGTTATCCGGAAAGCGAATGGGAGCCGGAAATCCTCAAGATGAAAGCCTCCGGCGTCCAGATCGTCTCCACCTACGTCATTTGGATTCATCAGGAGGAAGTCGAAGGCCAGTTCGACTGGAGCGGACAGCGCGACCTGCGCCATTTTGTCCAGCTCTGCGCGAAGCACGGAATGTACGTCTTTCCCAGAATCGGGCCATGGGCGCATGCCGAGCTACGCAATGGCGGCCTCCCCGACTGGGTGCTGAAGAACAGTCCCACGCGGCGCAACAATCCCATCTACCTCGCCGAAGTGCAATCCTTTTACGCTCAGATCGGCAAGCAACTCCACGGCCTGCTCTGGAAGGATGGCGGCCCGGTAATCGGAGTCCAGATCGAAAACGAATATCACGAGTCCGGCCCGGGAGCCGGCGACGCGCATATCAGAAAACTGAAGCAGCTCGCGATTGAGTCCGGCATCGACGTTCCCCTCTACACCGTTACCGGATGGGACGGAGCCGCGGTGCCGCTCGACGCGGTCCTTCCCGTCTATGGAGGCTATCCCGCCGAGCCCTGGGAGCGCGTCTCCGGGCCGTTGCCTCCGAGTGAGATCTACATGTTCCGCTTCGCAAACCGCATCGCCGGCAATATAAGCGCGCTGGGCGGTCGCGGACAAAGCCCCGCCAGCTCATACCGCGGCACTCCATTTCTAACCGCTGAAATCGGCAGCGGAATCGAAGACACTTATTTTCGCCGGCCGGTTATCAAACCTGACGATGTTGCCGCCGTTGCTCCGGTCATGCTCGGATCGGGAGCCAATCTGCTTGGGTATTACATGTTCCACGGAGGCCGCAATCCGCAAGGGCAACTGACCACGTTGCAGGAGTCGCAGCGAACCGGCTCCCTTACCGATGTCCCGGTCAAATCGTACGATTTTCAAGCCCCCATCAGCGAGTTCGGCCAGGAGCGCGAATCGCTCAAACGATTGAAGCTGGTTGATTATTTTCTCCAGGACTTCGGCGCTCTGCTCGCGCCGATGCGGGTTTACGCCCCGTCCAAGCAGTCGTTGAATTCATCCGATATGTCCGTACCAGGAGTGGCGGCGCGAGCCGACGGCCGGCATGCCTTCCTGTTCTTCAACAACTATGTTCGCGGCCTCGCCATGCCCGCTCGCAAAACTTTTCAAATCCGCCTGAAGTTGAAGGGAGAACAATTGGAGATACCGCGCAGCCCGATCGTGATACCGTCGGGCGCGTACGGCATCTGGCCCGTCGATCTCGACCTGGACGGCTGCAACCTCGTTTACAGCACTGCGCAACTCTTCAAGCTTTTCAAAAGCAGAACCGGCTCCTATTACTTCTTCTTTGAAATTCCTGGAATCACGCCGCAATTCGCTCTCGATACCCCTCGCGAGTCAATTTCCGCGACCAAGGGCTTCTCCACATCGGAGGAAAATGGCGCGGCTTACCTCACCGCCACCGACACTTCCCGCACGCAGGAAATCACGCTGGCTGGCCCAGTACATCCGGTTCACATCATTCTGATGACCCGCTCGCAGGCTGAAGATTTATGGACCGTGGACGGCTCGAATCATTTGTTGCTGACCGGCTCGCAATACTATTCCAACGGCAATCACCTGTATCTCGCATCCGCTGGAAATCCCAATTTCACCTTCTCCATCTTTCTCGGCCAACAAGCTCGAATCGAATCGAAGGTTCCGCTTCAACGGGAAAGCACCGGCCTGTTTACTAAATACACGGCGCATCTGAATCCGGTTTCCTTCCGCGCAACTCCGATACAGATCAGCGCAGCGGCGAAGCGGGAGCCGCTGCCAATGGGGCCTCCGATCAAATGGAGCAGACAGCGGGTACCGATGGCTCCGGACGCCGAAGACTTTGCGAAAGCCGCGGTCTGGCAAATCAAAGTCCCCAGCCGCTGGCCCGCCGACATCAGCAATGTCTTCCTCAAAATCGACTACCGTGGAGACGTAGCCCGCCTCTCCAGCGGCAAGCGCCTGCTCGACGACAACTTCTGGAATGGGGAACCGTGGCTGCTCGGCCTTAAAGACATCGACCATCAGCCGGGAGAAGCGCCGCTCCGCCTCGAGATTCTTCCTCTTCCGGCTCATTACCCGATGTACATTCCCGGAGATCGCTCCACAGCCAATCAATCCGCCGCTGGGGTCACGCTCAAAAGCGTAGAACTGATCCCGCAATATCAACTCGCTCTCGAACTCGGCCAGTAGCAGCGTGCCCCTGGGCCAGCAAGCAATTCGCATCGAGGCAAGTCTCGTCCATCGCGGAGAACTTAAGGTGAACGCCAAGGAGGTCTTCCGGCTGCTGCGCGAGCACAACCTTCCATGCGCGTGCAAACACAAGGTCGTCGTCACCACCAACTCGAATCACGGCTTGCATGTGTACCCAGCCTGGCCGCCGAGATGGTGTTGACCGACGTTAATCAGTCGTAACGTACCAACATCAGCTACATCTGGCAAAATGGGTAAAAACGGATTCATAATCCCTTGGCGGGGGGTTCAAATCTCTCTGGGGCCACCATAAAACAGGGAGCGTGCGCGGCGTATGCGGGGGAGTTTCTGACTTCTTGTCTACGCAGAAACCGCCGCGCATAAATATCCGCAGTGGAATTCGTTCCATGAGCCCATTTTGAACGCCACGCCGCAACCCCTCCCGGCAGCGGCGCAATCATGCACGAAGGAACCGGCACCACCCTGTGCACGCTAAGATGGACCGCTATAATGGTTGCCATCTATGGCTTTCACGCGGCGCCGTTTTCTTGGGTCCTCTTCTTTCGTGCTTGGTTCCACGCTTCTTGAAGCACTCACAATACCGCTCTGGAACTGGAAAGATCCAATCCGGGTGGAAGCAGCCACATTGGACCTCAGCCAGGACGGTGTGCAATTCATCGATGTGGCGCAGCAAGCTGGGTTGACCGTTTCCAACGTGTGGGGCGGCATCAAACATAAACGCTCCATCATTGAAACCAAAGGAAGCGGCGTAGCCTTCTTCGACTACGACAACGACGGATGGATCGACATCTATCTCACCAACGGAACCCGCCTCGACGCGCATTGGCCGTCTGGAGAAGCGCCCATCTCGCATCTCTACAAAAACAACCGCGACGGTACCTTTGCCGACGTCACTGCAAAATCGGGCCTGGGCCGCACCGGATGGCAAACCGGCGTATGCATCGGCGATTACAACAACGATGGGTGGGACGATCTCTTCTGCTGCTTCTGGGGACACAACATCCTCTATCGCAACAACGGAAACGGCACCTTTACCGACGTCACCCATCAGGCTGGGCTCTATCAGGACCACGTTCGTTGGGGAGCGGGCTGCACTTTTCTCGACTACGATCGCGACGGATTCCTCGACCTCTTCGTCTGCAACTACATCAAGCTCGACCCCGCCAGCATTGAGCCGGAAGACAAAACCACCTTCTGCCAGTGGAAAGGCATCCCCGTCATGTGCGGCCCGCGCGGCCTCCCCGCCGACTCCAACATCCTCTACCACAACAATGGAGATGGAACCTTCACCGATGTCTCCGAGAAGTCCGGCATCCTCAAGACGGGCCCGCGCTACTCGATTACCGCCGTCTCCTACGACTTCGATAACGACGGATGGCCGGACATATATATAGCGGTCGACTCCGAACCTAGCATTCTCTTCCACAACAACCACGACGGAACCTTCAGCGATACCGCCGTCATGTCCGGCTGCGCCTACAACAACGACGGCCACGAGCAGGCCGGCATGGGCGTTGCCGTCGCCGACTACGACTGCGATGGGTGGTTCGACATATTCAAGACAAACTTCGCGGATGATACCTGCAACCTCTACCACAACAATGGCGACGGAACCTTTACCGACGTTGGCATGACCTCGGGCGTCGGCGTCAACAACCGGTACGTGGCGTGGGGGTGCGGCTTTATCGACTACAACAACGACGGATGGAAGGACATCGTGCAGATTAACGGACACGTCTACCCCGAGGTCGATCAGTACAACTTTGGAGAGAGGTTCAAAAATCCTCGCATCGTCTACAAAAACCTGGGAAACGGCCACTTCAAGGATGTCTCCGCAGAGATGGGTCCCGGTATCAGCGAGCGATTCTCCAGCCGCGGCGCGGCCTTTGGAGACTACAACAACAACGGAGACATGGATGTCCTAGTCCTGAACCTCAACGACCTTCCCTCGCTCCTCCGCAACGAGGGAGGCAACAAGCAGAACTGGATCAAGCTCAAACTCATCGGAACCAAGTGCAACCGCACCGCGATCGGCGCGCGCGCGCGTGTAATTACCGGCAAGCATATTCAAATGGATGAGGTTCATAGCGGCACCAGCGTGATGTCGCAGAGCGACCTGCGCCTCCACTTCGGCATCGGCAGGCTCGACACGGTGGACGTAATCGAGGTGACGTGGCCCACCACGCACAAGGTCGAGCGATTTACGGCGATCAAGGCAAATCAGATACTGACGATTCGCGAGGGCGCCGGCATCGTCTCGACCTTCAAGCCACGATCTGCGTAGAGCGCGCTGCTACTGCACTGGCGGAGAATCAGGCTTGTTCGCGATCACGAACTGCTTGATCTCCCGCCGCTGATCTTCTACCGCCTCTGCCTGCTGCTTCTCAATCTCGTCGTGCAGTTGAAACTCCTGTCGCGCCTTCGCCGCGTCGCCCAACCGGTCGTAGGCCACGGCCAGGCGATAGTAGGACTCCGCTAGCTGCGGGCTCGCTCCAATCGCCTTTCTGTAAAAATCAATCGCCTTCACACTATCGCGCCGGGAGTAAGAAAGGATCCCAAGCTGCAGGTAGGCCTCGCCGCATTTCGCGTCCAGCATTACCGCTTTCTTCAGCAGAGTCTCAGCCTGTCGAACATCCTGCTTGTTCGCCAACTGCTGCTGGCGTTTCAAAATCGCCATTGCGTACAGATAATTTGCCTGAGCATTCTGCGGCTGCTCGCGAACAAATCGCGCCAGCTTCGCTTCAATGCATGGCAATGGATCAGGGGATGCCAACTCAACCTTGCCCATAAAAATGTAAGGCTGAACGTCGCCAGGATCCAGATCTGACGCCTTGCACAGGCTCAGTGCCGCCTTATCGTACCGCGCACCCGCGAACAGTGCGGTACCCAGCGCCGTCAACATTCTGCCCGACTTCGGATAAGCCTTGGCCGCGCGCTGAAATACTTCCAATGCCTGCCAGACAGCGCGGTGATACAACAGCTCCGATCCCCACTCAAAATAGTTCTGCTCACTCGGGTCCAGGCGCACCGCCTCTTCAAATTCGTGGACGGCGGCCAGCGGTCGCCCTTGCTTCTCGTCAAGCTCCCCTGTCAGTCGATGCGCTTTAGCCTCCGTTGCCTTCGCACTAACCGTATCTGATTGCGGCGTGGCACTTCGCCCTTCCGGCTTGAGTGCGCGCGTGTCGCGGGCCAGAGCTTCGCTCGTTCGCAAAATAGAATCCGACCCATGCCCGCCCACCGCGGTCCAATCCGTGATCCCTGCAACGGTAAAATTCGGCGAATCTACAAACTCCATCGGAGTGGCGGATGAGATTGATCGGGCACCGGGAGTTTGTGTTGTCAAATGCGGGTTCTCGAGGATGAGATCGACCTTCCCCCCGTTCCCCGCCGCCGATGCGACAGCATGGATCGTGGGGCTTTTCAGTCCCGCCTTCTGCGCACTGAGCCAATATCCTCCGGGCCGAATTCCCGAAAATACAAACTCGCCGGCCGCGCCGGTCTTCATCTCAACGACCTTCCCGGCGCCCTCCGGCGCAAGCCGAACCGCCGCATCCGCAACCGGCTTCTGGCCGCCGAGGACCACGCCCTGAATCGTGCCCTGCTTCGATTGCGCTGGCGAAGTTCGCTGCGTAGTCGCAGAAGCAGAGAGCAAAAACACCAGCGCCGCAATCACTGCCAATGCTCTGCAAGGATTCCGGAGAAACCCGGAACCCCAAAACCTGCTCATGGAGTACAAATCATTCATCTACTGCTCGACCTTGCTAATTCTAGAACCGGTTGCGTAAGTGTTCGGTGTCACGACTTTGGCAGTGCCGCAAAACCACGGAGCTTTCGAGAGCTTTGGCCCTGAGAAATGTTGGCAAACTCTCGACCTTCGATCGATGCAACCAGGTCCAAAAACCTCATGGGATCGCTTCTGCATTGGCTTGACGACCTCAGCTCATGGCGAGTGAAAGCAGTTCCCCGAGGCCGATGGCCGAGGTCGATTCCACGCCTCGGGGCAGCGTTGGAGAAACCACAATCGCCTGACTGTGGCCTTCAAACCACGCCACAAACGAAGATTGTTCCGATCCGGGCAGGCGCTGCTGGTTGATCCAGTGATAATAAGCGCCCATGTCGGCGTCTACGAGAGAGCCAACGTAGTCCAGTTCCGGATTACCCTGCGGATCAGACAGCATCTCATTCATCGGCCTCTGCTCCTGCCTGGGCGCGAAGCGCACCAATAAAGTGATCGGTTGCGCTCGACGCAAAGCCTCACGCGAGGTCCACTGTGCAAATGTAGTGCTGAAGATCTGGGTTCCGGAACCCTCAGTCAGCACTTTGACCTGAAAGCGGTCCAGCACCGGATCTCCGGCTTTGTCCATGCCCAAGTCCGAGGGCAGCAGCCGGGCCATCCTGGTGCGCAATTCCTCCGGGCCCATGCCGGGCTGGTGAATTTCCTTATTAATATATTTCAGCAGCGCCGAGCGCACCGGTTCCAGCGCTGCGTACGACACACATGTCAGCGACGGGCCATGATCGGCCTCCTGCCCACCATCAACGTACCAATGGCCATAGGGAATCGGATGCGCTTTGGCACGCGCTTCAACCGCCGCCAGTAGCAGCTCAAGTCCGTTTTCAGGTTTGACTTGTCCAAAATAAGTACCGTTCGAACGCAGATCGCGAAACAGAGGCGCATCATAGGAGCCGACCCCCTGCCCGATGATGGCAATTCCCAGCCTGCGCATGGGCATCGGCGGGGCAGGCGAGGCGGCCTGCAGGCGATCGCCATACCCCATCGCCGCCTCCCGAAACGCATCCAGTTGCCGGGTGGCCCACAGATACGCCGACTCTTGTTCGAGGAACTCTGCAGGCCGATTGACCCAATCGACGCGCTCCAGATCTGCCGATAGTGATACTTGCCAGAATGCTCGAAACCACTCACTGAGCTGCGAAGGTGAAAGAGAACCTATCGTGGCCAGCTCCGTGTCGATCGCTGCGCGCTCTGCCGGAAACTTGTAGTCGTAGTCGATCAGTTGCCGCAGCATGCTGGGCAGAAAGCTGAGCGGCAGTTTTTGCAGTACCCCCAGGTTCCCGACAGCGAGCCTTCTTGCCTGGGGAGGATACCCGGCAAATTGTTCGGCTTTGAGGTCGCGTGGCAGCATAAGAATTACAGTAGCTCGCTGATCGGTTTGCCTTGCGCTTGCGTAGGGGAGAATCCCAGCATCACTCCCAGGCTGGGCACCAGGTCGATGGACTGCACCGGATGGTCATACACCACGCCTTCGCGGATACCCGCACCCAAGGCCATCATCCAGGTTGTGCGGGAAGCGATATCGCCCGTGCGATGATGCTGGAATCCGTTTCCTCCCGAGTCCCCGTCCGCATCCCGCCCAAAGTCAGGAAGAATGAGAAACGTTGTGTTGCCGGCATACTCAGGCTCGCTTTGGGCCGCATTCCAGAGCTCCGCGCAAAGACGGTCGGTCCGCTGGATACCGTCGATGTAAAGGGAGTAGGCCCCGGAGTGGGCGATGTCCATATCGTGCATCGTGACCCAAAGAAGGCTGGGGGCCTCCTGCTTCATCAGTTGCTTTACGACATATACGGACAACTCATCCGGGCTCGACAACGCCCGGGCATGAGCCATGAAATCATTGACCGAAAGCTTGAGAATTGACTCCAATTGTTGCAAGTCGAATTCGCTGCCTGCCACTTGAGGTGCGTAGAGCGGAGTCTCGTAATTGTCCTGAATCAAGTGACCGTAGTCCCCTGTATTCCCGGAGGTCGCCGCAAGCAGCAAACGCTTCGGCAGGACCACCGTCGCTCCCAGACCTTCGCCGTAATGGCGGCAGTCGCTTGCGCCAATGCGATTGAATCCGTTGCTGGGCGCTACTACCCACGCATCCGACGACGGGCGCCTCAGATCCTTGCGGAAGTACTCGAAAACCGTGGGATGTTTTGGAGGAACCATGGCAAAATTGTCCCAGGTTTCGTAGACTCCTGTTGCCAGACTGGCTGTCGCCACATAATGGCCGAGTATCCCGTGATTCGTCATCCGCGTAAAAAAGCTCGATCGAGGAGCCAACTCGTGGAGTATGTGCGGAATGTTTTCCTGCCCACGAGGTGCAAAAGTCTCCTGATCGCGAGCCCCTCCGCCAAACGTAATCACGATGACTTTGCGCTTCTTTCGAGCGCTCTGTGCATGCAGGAGAGGACGGGTACCCATAAGCGCGGATCCAAGAGTCAGGCCTGCTGCGGTACGCAGAAAATCACGTCTGCTGCGTCCAAGATGCGAGGCAATCTCCTGCGCCCCCATCGTGTGCTGGCTCGGGCCCGACGCAGCTGCTCCCTGTAAAAACGGCTTACCCATCAGCGCAAATCTTCCCCGTTAAGAATCAAACCAAACCCTTCTTGCCGTTCGCGTAAATTTCACAACTCCTGCACCATCTCATGCACGGCGAGCAATGCTCTGCAGTTCATGGTCTACCGGCAGGTGCGTTCCTGGCGGAAACGATGAACTGTTCGACCTCCGCCCGCGCCTTGTCGTTTTCGGCCATATGTTTCGCCCGCAGCTTCTGATAGATGGCGAATTCTTCTTCCGCGCGACCCTTTTGTCCGACGTGAACATAGTCGGTCCCCAGCCGGTAGCGAGCGTCGGGAAGATTCGGATTCAGTTCCAATGCGCGCTCGTACTCCGGAATTGACGCTTGATACTGATGCTGATCCGCATAGAGATTCCCCAGCTGCATGTGTGCTTCGGGCAGCGACCCATCCAGCGCTATCGACTTTTTCAGGAGCGACTCAACCTTCTGAACGTCCATGCTGGAGTCTTCAAGCTGCTTTCCCTTCCACAAACTCATCGCGTAGTAATACTGCGCCAGCGCGTTGTCTGGTTCAAGCTCCGCATATCGCTGAAATCTCTGGATGACCTCACCCGCCTGTTTCGGGGAACTATCGTAGGCCCGGGCGAGGAACTGATAGCAGCGAGGGTCAGACGGGCTTAGATCGACCGCCCGCATCAGGGCCGTGACCGCGTCCTCATACATTCCACGGGCGTAGAGGGCCATTCCCAGCCCGATCTGAAGCCGCACCGAATTCGGAAAACGCTGCGCAGCGGCACGAAACACCTGAACGGCAGGCTCGTATGTTCTGTGCAGCAGCAGCTCGGTCCCCCACGCAAACAGATTGTCGTCAGTGGGATCGATGTGAGCGGCGGTCTCAAAATCATTCGCCGCCGCTACGAACCTCCCGTCCTTTTCATCAATCTGGCCGAGAAGGTTATGCAACTCTCCGGTGTTCCTTTCGGACAGCAAACTCTGGATTACTTTGCGTGCGGGGTCAAGCTGGCCGGTGAGGAAATCGGCCATCGCCAGGTCATAGCCGTTGTCGTAGGCGGTTGGCTTAATCTGCTGTGCCCGTTCCAGAAGCGGGCGCGCATCGGCGACCTTTCCGGATTGAATATAAAACTCGGCTAGATTATGGTTTGCGCTGTAATTCTGCGGTTCAAGCGCAAGCGCCTTTCGAAACTGCACGCCAGCCAACTCGAGCTTGTGCGCATGAAACAGACTCGTCGCCAGATTTGTCCTCGCTGCCGCCGAGTCCGGCTTTAACTGGACAGCCGCCTCAAGCTGTTCTATAGCTTTCGTGTCCTGTGATTGAGCGGCATAGGTCAAACCCAGGAGCTCATGTACCTGGAAACTTTGAGGAACCCGAGGTAATAGCTTTTCCAGTTGAGCCGCTGCCTCGGCGAAGTGTTCGGCATTATATTCCGCAACAGCCGACTTAAACTGGTGGCCCAAGAGGCTCTGGTCCGACTTCGCGGAGGCTGTTGCAAATACCGCCCAGGCCAGGAGAGAGCAAAAAAACGCCAGCCGGAACGGGATCCCCCTGCTCACAGCCCACCTCCATGTCCGCGCGGGAGCAAATTGCTTCGCAAGAATAGACTCTGGGGAAGGCGTCATGCCTTCCCCAGAGTGTTCCCATCTTACATCAATAAAACAGCTTCAGTGCGAACTGAATCTGTCGCGGATCGTAGGGGCTATCGCGAGTAGAACCAACTTCTCCGAAGGTTGAACTGGTGTAGTTGCCCGAACCAGAAATCGCGACTACGCCGTTACCGCCGAAGTTCGGAGCATTGAAGTTCGGATGATTGAGGATGTTGAAGAACTCAGCTCGGAATTGTGCGGACCATCGTTCGTTCAGCTTGATGGCCTTGAAGGCCGAAAAGTCGAGGCGATGGAATCCTGGTCCCGAGATTTGCCCTGGAGCCGGACCCAACGCTGCAGGACCAGTCAAAGGAATGCACCCAGTTGGTGTTGCCGGGCTCACCCCCAACTGACAAGGCTGGTTGAAGGCAGCCGCGTTTCCGATCCAGTTCGGGGCGCCGCTTGCGTCCGTATGCATTCCAAGTTTTGGATTGCCCGTAAGGAGATCGTTGCAGCCCAACCCAGCCGCCGTTCCGTTGATGCAACCGAAGTTGAGCGGTTGGCCGCCCTGGAGCGTGGCGATCCAGTTGACCGACCACCCGCCGATAACCTCATTCGTCATCCTGTTCGTATCGTGCATGAACTGCTTGCCCTGTCCGATTGGCAGCTCATACCCGCCACTGAAGTGGACAACCTGCCGGAGGTCGAAATCGGCGAGAGCCCGATCAAAGCCGGGCCCAAGCCCCGGCACTGAGGGCGCACGGAACCCGCCTGTGCTGCCCCCGTTCAGCAAGTCGCCTGCATCGCCCAGTGTTTTTGAGTAGGTATACGCGAATAGGAAGGACAGACCGTTCGCATACTGCTGTTCAATTTTTGTTTGCAGGCCATTGTAATCGCTGGATCCCACCGTTGCCTGATAACTCATACCATGAGAAAAATCCAGCCATGGGACTGCATTCGTGGTGGGCGCATTTGCGTCAAGGATCTGGCTCACATTGTTGGTACTGGTACCGATCTGAAGATTCGATGTATGCGTGAACACATAGGCAGCCTGCGCCGTCATGTTACGCGTCAACTGATATTGGAGGGTGAAATTTGTGCTCAGAGTTCTCGGTGTCGTCCAGTTAAACTGCACGCCTTCCAATCCCAGGCCCTGAGCGTTGACGTCAGCAGGCGTAAACGCCACGCAGGAGAGACCGGATTCAAGCGTGTAGGTTCCGCCTGGGCTTGCCGTTGAGCACCCGGCCCACGGCGTGTTGTACCCGATGGGCGAGACAGTCTGTAATCCGAATTGCGCATCCGGGTTGCTCGCAGCCACCTGAGGGGTGTACGAGAAGTTGTACACAAAGGGATAATTCTCGCCGATGTTCGGGGAATACCCCTGGTTTTCAAACGAGTTGTAGAAGATTCCCATGCCGCCGCGCGCCACCAGCTTCGGGCTTACCTGGTATGCAATGCCTAAACGCGGTGCAAAATTGGCCTTCTGGTCTTGCACCAGTCCGCGCCCGTATTTGTTCGTCAATTCGAGTTGAATCCCATCTTTGGCCAGCAGGTCGACAAACCCATTGCCATCGAGAGAGGGATTGTTGGCCGTCGACGACAAGACGCGGATGGCCTTTCCGGTTGCCGGGATCAGGTAGGTTGGGGTGCCGCCATTCAGGGCGCTCGGAACGAAATTGGCCTGACCGCCATTGGTTTCCTGAATCGGGCCGAAGTAGTCCCAGCGCAAACCGAGATTCAGGGTCAAATTGCGGGTGGCCTTCCAGTCATCCTCCAGGTACAGGGCCGTGTAGGTCTTGTAGTCATAAGTGGTATTGATGTTGGAAGCGTTGATCGAGTCGGAGCCGCCTGAATAATCCACTCCGTTCGCGACCGTTGCCGCTTCCGGACTCAGCAGGAACTGCGCGCGCCCGAGGTTGCCAGTCGTTTGATTCGGAACGTCCGCATATTGGCCGTTGTAGTCGAAGTTGCCGCGCGAAAACGCGGGCTGAAGCGTGTCGAATTTGATGTGCTGGGTCTCGACGCCCATCTTGAAGCTGTGTTGCCCCCAGGTCTTCGTAAAGTCGTCGGTGAGCTGCAGGGTCTGGCTGATTTCATCCGACGGCAGGAAGGAATTGCTGCCCAGGGTCGACAGCCCGGCAATGTCGTACTCAGGTAGGCCACCATTCTCAGCCACCTGCGGAATACCTTGAATCCCGTATTGTTCCGGAAGACCCAGGTTGTTGCCTTCCGGTCCAAAGCGCGTGGTGTGCAGGTGGTTGACCCCCACATGCGCCACGTTAATCGCACTCGGTGTAAACACATGGGTCCATCCCAGGGCATGCTGGTAAGATTTCGCAGTCTGGATGCCCTGCTGGAAGGCGCCGCCGTCCGCTATACCCTGGAAAATACCCGGAATAAACTGCGGGTCATCCACGTAGCTGATGCGGTAAAAGAGCTGATTTTTGGCCGAGTGATCGTAGTCAATGCGGATGTCAAACGCATTGCGATGCTCAAACAGGTTGGGGTTTGACGCATAGTTCGAAAACAGGTTGGATACATTCGGATTGGTCGCCCGCGGGTAAAGCTGCAACAGCGCGATCGCATTCGTATTCAGCCGGGCCGCAGGAATTTGATTGAGATCAGGGCAGGATGACAGCGAATAGACACCCCCAGAAGGATTTGCTCCGCAGGTCGTGCTGAACGCATCGCGAACGTAGCCTGTCGAGGTCGCTGTGCGGCCGGAGACAGGATCGACCGTGCCCGCTGTAACCAGTCGCGTCGTCGCCGGATCCAAAACCGTTCCCTGAGGAATCGTTCGGCCCAGGTTGTCTGTCAAGGGTGCCTGGTTCGGTTGAGCAGCAATCAGGTCAGACATGTTGGTGAAACCGCTGTTCGCCTCCAGCGCGCTCGGAACAGAGCCTGTCTGGGGACTGCCCAGCACACGGCGCAGGCCCTCATAATCGCCAAAGAAGAAGAGCTTGTTCTTCATGAACGGTCCGCCCATCGACACGCCGAATTGATTCTGCTGCAATGCGCCTTTCGGAATGCCATGGAAGTCCTCGAACCAATCCGACGCGTCGAGTACGCGGTTGCGGAAGAACCACCACATCGTACCGTGGACAGTGTTGGTGCCGGACTTGATCGTCGCGTTAAGAACGGCGCCTGCGGAGCGGCCCAACTGCGCGCTGAAATCCGCCGTCTGCACCTTGAATTCCTGGATTGCATCCAGGGGAGGCAGCACGACATAGTTCGTCCCATTCAGGAAGTCGACCGTATCGGAATTGTTGTCAATTCCATCCAGCAGGTAGTTGTTCTGCGCTGGACGCAGGCCATTGGCGGAAAAGGCTCCGGAACCCGCATTGCCGCGCGTGTCGGCTTGCGGACTTTGCGTGCCTGCGCCAAGCTGGGCGAGAAAAGTAAAGTTGCGCCCATTGAGTGGCAGGTTGTTGAGGGTGCGAGAATCAACCACCTGGCCCACCGATGCGTTCTCGGTCTGCATCAACGGCGGCGCCGCAGTCACCTCAACGGTTTGACTCGTGCTGCCCGGTTTCAGTGTCGCGTTGATCTGTAGCGCCGACGAAACGTTCACCGTGATGTTCGATTGCGTGGTTTTGGCAAAGCCGGGGGCGACGAAGGTCAGGGTGTAATGCCCAATCCGAATCGGCGCGAAGGTATAAGTGCCGCTGCCGTTCGTCTTCGTCTGCAGGGACAAGCCCATGTCGACGTTCCGGAGCGTCACCTGCGCGCCGGGGATCACCGCGCCGGTTGGATCCTCGACGGTTCCGGTAATGGATCCTTCATCAACCTGGCCGAACGCGGCCTGTGTCGAAATCAAGAGGCACACGCAGGCGATGGCGATATAACTGAAAACCCTGAACAAACGGAAGGAGTTGCGATTGCTGGCCATTCTAATTTCCTCCAAAATTCTTGCAACATGTCACAGCAACAACTTTTTAACGCCGTTTAAGGAGTTGTAATAAGCGCCTCGTAAACGGTTACATTGTGAGGCGAGAGAACAATATTACAACTGCAGAATCCTTGTCAACCAAAAGTTGTAGATTCTCATTTTCCAGGCGAAACAAGCCCCTACAACTGAGCCCCCGCTCACCTCGGATTGCCCCCATGGGCTGCATTCCGCGCTCCCGTGCTATCCTTCGGTCACCGTGCCGGTTTCTCGTACCCAAGAAAAGGCGCCTGGCAGCAAAAGCGAACTCATTTCCCGCCGGGCACTCCTCAAAAGCATTGGATTAGCGCCCCTCCTTCTCCGCCCCGCACCCTTTTTTGGAGCCTCCCTGTTATTCGACCCCTCCGACGCTCCGGCATCACGAAATTTCCCGCTCCCTTTTGCCGAGAAGCGTTTCACGCCGCACTATCCACAACCGTCCCCGCTGGCAGACATCCTCCGCCTCGTCGCCCCCGGTTCGGATGACTACCCGACAGAGAAATACGCCTTCGAAATCGAATCACTCCTCCAGCAATGGAGCCAAAGCCTCAAGGTATCCGTTCGCGATCTCTCTTCGCTGGAAAAATTGTTAGACCCCGCAATCGAAGCCACACCGCTGACCCCAACCGCGGACACTCCGCTGCGCTCAGGCTACGGTGTAGACGTTGTAAGAAGGCAGTTTAACGCCAATACCGTGCCGGGCCGTGATCACTTTCTGAATGAAATTAAAAGGTGGCTGGGCCGCGCCGCGCAGATTGAGACCGCCGAATTTGAGATCTACGGTATCGAGCAGCTCGCCAGTTCCCCGCTCGCCCTGCGCCTCGAGATTCGCTACGACATCGTCGCCAGCCACAGCGGCGACCGGCGCGAGGAGCGCGTAGGATCATGGCGAACCGAATGGTCGCGTCAAGACTCCGGAACCTGGACAGCGCGCCGGTGGGAAACAAAGGAAGAACTCCTCAGCATCGCGCACGGTCCGGTCTTCGTCGACATCACATCTCATGCTCTCGGTGGCGCAGCATCCTACAAAAGCCAGATACTTCACGGCGCGGACTACTGGCGCACCCTCCTCGACAGCGCATGCGGCATCGACATTTACAACAACACCGGCGTCGCGGCGGGCGATTTCGACAATGACGGATTCGACGACTTCTACGTCTGCCAGCCCGCCGGCCTGCCAAACCGTCTCTACCGCAACAAAGGAGACGGAACCTTCGAGGACGTCACCGACAAAGCCGGAGTCGCAGTGCTCGACAATACCGCGTGTGCCCTCTTTGCCGATTTTCAAAACAGCGGACGCCAGGACCTTCTGGTAGTCTGCAGCACTGGCCCTCTGCTCTTTCTCAATCAGGGCGACGGTACCTTCTCGATCAAGCCGAATGCCTTCAAGTTTGCGCACCCCCCACAAGGATCATTCACGCATGCCGCCATCGCTGACTACGATCGCGACGGGCGTCTCGACATTTACTTCTGCATGTACATGTACTACCTCGGCCTTGACCAGTACCATTACCCGGTTCCCTACTACGACGCCCGCAACGGTCCGCCCAACTGCCTGTTCCACAACGAAGGCAACGGCAACTTCATCGAAACCACTGAGGCGGCGGGATTAAACGCAGACAACAACCGCTACAGCTTTGCCTGTGCATGGGGCAGCCCCAACTCCAACGGATTATCCGATCTTTTCATCGCCAACGACTTCGGCACCTCTCAGCTTTACCGCAACAATGGCAACGGAACCTTCACCGTCATCTCGAAAGAGGCTCACGTCGAAGGCGTAGGAGCCGGCATGGGCTGCAGTTGGGCTGATTACGACAACGACGGGAATCAGGATGTCTACGTTCCCAGCATGTGGGAGGCCGCCGGCCAAAGAATCTCCGAGCAAAAGCAGTTCCATGAAGAGGCCCCGGAAAAAATCCGCGAACTCTACCAGCGCCACGCGCGTGGCAATGCTCTCTATCGAAACCAGGGAGACGGCACCTTCCTGAACGTCGGCCACAAGGCAGGAGTCGAGATGGGCCGCTGGTCCTGGTCCTCCGACTTTTGGGACTTCGATCACGATGGCTATCCGGACCTCTACGTCGCCAACGGATACATCTCCGGACTCGACCGCAATGACCTCGCCAGCTTCTTTTGGCGGCAGGTCGTAGCCAAATCGCCCGACGACGCCACATCGTCGCCCGCCTACGAGCGCGGCTGGAACGCTATCAACGAATTGGTTCGGTCCGACAATACCTGGCACGGCTACGCCAGAAACGTCATGTTCGTGAACAACCGCGACGGCTCCTTCGCGGAGATCTCCGGCCCCTCCGGCCTGGACTTTTCTGACGATAGCCGCTCCTTCGCCCTCGCCGATATCGACCACGACGGACGCCTCGAAGTCATCCTCAAAAACCGCAACGCACCTCAGCTGCGCATCCTCCGCAACGCAATGAAGGAAATTGGCAACTCCATCGTCTTTCGGCTGCAAGGGACCAAAAGCAATCGCGATGCCATTGGAGCAGCTATCACCGTCCAAGCCGGAACCCTTCGCCAGACAAAGTATCTGCAGGCCGGCACCGGCTTCCTCGCCCAGCACTCCAAGGAGCTGTTCTTCGGCCTGGGAACCGCCGCATCTGGCATCCGCGCCACCGTCCGCTGGCCCAGCGGACTCGTACAGCAATTGGAAAATCTACCCGTAAATCACCGCATCGAACTCGAAGAAGGACACATCTCCTTCACTCCGAAACCGTTCGCCGCGGCGCCGGTTTCTCGCGCGCAGCCTTCCACGCCGTCCGGCACAGAGTCGCTGCCCTCACAGGTGGAAACCTGGCTCATCCAGCCACTCAAGGCGCCGGAGTTCTCCCTGCCCGATCTCGCCGGCAACCTGCATCTGCTCCACCAGTTTCAGGGAAGCTTCGTCCTTCTCACCTTCTGGGATACCGCATCTGCCCTCTGCCGCGCTCAGTTACAGCTCCTGCGGCAGCACCATTCCGCGCTCGCCGCAGGCCATCTCCAGGTGCTAGCGGTGAATATAGACGATGCGGACAGCCTTTCCGCCGCGCGCTCACTTGCCACACACGAGCGATTCGGCTTCCCCGTGCTTTTCGCGACGCCCGAGGTCGCGGGCATCTACAACATCCTCTATCGCTATCTGTTCGATCGCCGCCGCAACCTCGCCATCCCAACGTCCTTTCTGATCGACAAAAGCGGCAGGATCATCAAGGTGTATCAGGGCGAGATCGACCCGCAGCGACTGTTAAGCGATGTAAAGTCTGCTCCGTCAACACCAGCCGAGCGCACGCGCGAAGCCCTTCCGTTCAAGGGAGAGCTCTACCAAAGCGCGTTCCTCCGCAACGACTTTACTTATGGCGTCGCGCTGTTTCAACACGGGTATTTCGATCAGGCCGAGAAGTCCTTTCAGCAGGTTGTCGCCGCCAAACCCGACAGCGCCGAAGGCTATTACAACCTTGGCACCCTCAGCCTCCGCAGAGGAGACTTTCAGCAGGCGCGTATCTACCTCGGGAAAACCCTCAAGCTACGCCCCAACTATCCCGAGGCATGGAACAATCTCGGCATGATCGCAGCGCAGGAAGGCAGCCCCACAGAAGCGATTCGTAATTTCCAGCAGGCGTTGACGCTTCGACCC
This sequence comes from Acidobacteriaceae bacterium, assembly GCA_049280995.1. Lineage (GTDB taxonomy): Bacteria > Acidobacteriota > Terriglobia > Terriglobales > Acidobacteriaceae > Silvibacterium. The sequence goes on along the minus strand of JBAPRH010000062.1, from coordinate 232,287 downwards.
GACTACGCCATTGCCCTGCTCAACCTCGGCAATCTCTACCGGGCGCAGCACAGTTTCGCGAATGCCGAAGAATGCCTGCGCCACGCGTTCGAGTTGCAGCCTGACGATCCGGAGACCAACTACAGCCTGGGCATGCTTTACGCGCAGCAACAGAGAACACAGCTCGCAGCGCAATACCTGCAGAAAGCGATTGCCCTGCAACCTGCCTACCCACAGGCGCTGAACAATCTAGGCGTACTGTACGTTCGCGCTCAGGATTACACGAACGCCGAAGCGCAGTTCAAAACCTGCATCCGCCGCGTGCCTCAGTTCGCCCAGTCCTACCTCAACCTTGCCCGCGTCTACGCCATGCAGGGTGAAATGGAACAAGCCCGCGAAGTATTGCAAGATCTTCTTCGCATTCAGCCCAACAATCCAGACGCAAGCCAGGCGTTGAAGATGCTAAACTGACCGCGCTCCTGCACGTAGGAAAGGCTGTTTGAAGTTGGCAATTCGTACCTCGTCTCAAAATCGAGCCGGGACCATCGCAGTGCGGTCGCGCGCATGCGGCATGTTCCTTCTGCTCGCCGCGTTAGCTCTCAGCCAGGTGGCATCGGCGCAGCAGCGTCGCGCGAAGAAGACGGAAAGTTTCGCGGCCGTGCAGTCTCTGGTGCAGCAAGGCCGTCTCCATGAAGCCAAAACCGAATTGCTCGAAGAGTTAAAGCAGAAGCCGACCAGCGTGGACGGCTACAACCTGCTCGGAATCATCAACAGTGAAGAAGGAGACGACTCGGCCGCTCTCGTCGCGTTCCAGAAGGCTTTGCAGCTCGCCCCAAACTCCACCAAAACCCACAATAACCTCGGCAACCTCTACCTCGCACAGAAAAAAGTCGATCAGGCTGAGAAGGAATTTCGCACCACGCTCCGCCTTGATCCCGGCAATCGCGACGGAAACTACGACCTCGGCCTGCTCCTCATGGCCCGAGGAAAACCCCTCGAAGCCATTCCACATTTTGAGCGTGTGCGACCGCGCGATTCTGCAACGCAGCTCAACCTCATCCGCGCCTACCTGCAGACAAAGCGCACTGTCGAAGCGCTGCGCATGGCCGCTGCGCTCTCTGCGCAGAATAAGAACGACGTCAAGCTCCACTTCTCTCTCGGAGTCCTGCTCGCCTCTGACGAACAGTTCAAACCCGCGCAGCTCGAGTTTGAAAAGGCCGACGTCCTCAAGCCCGGCAACTTCGAAATTCTCTTCAGTCTCGGCCAGGCCTACATGCTGGACGGCGCATACCCCAAAGCAGAGCTCGAATTCACGCAGGCGCTCACACACAGGCCCGACTCCGCGGATGCCCTCTACCTGCTCGGAGAGACCTACTGGAAAGAGTCGCGCCCGCTGGATGCGCTCGACAAGCTCGTGCGCGCCCATACAATCGCCCCGAGGAACACCGACATCATTCTCCTCATGGCCCAGATCAGCATCGCCGAAGGATATTTTCAGGATGCGATTCCGCTACTCCAGAAGGGCCTGCAGATCGCGCCCCAGCGCATCGACCTTCGCTCCGCACTCGGTGAGAGCTATTTCAAGTCCGACAAAATTGACAAGGCCATCGAAACCTTCCAGCAGGTCACCGCCGCGCAGCCATCGCCGCGCGCATACGCCTTCCTCGGCCTCTCGCACGCCTATCTCGGCAGATTCGATCAGGCCAAACGGGACTTCGACAACGGCCTCAAGCTCGAACCCGGCAACACCTTCTGCCTCTTCAACCTCGGCTACATTGCCGAGCAGCAGGGCGACTCCGCAACCGCAGCGGCCATCTTCGAAAAAGTGCTCAAGGCCGACCCCAACTTCCCCGACGCGCTCCTCGGCCTGGCCAGCATCCACATCCAGAACCACCAATTCTCGGAAGCGGAGCCGCTCCTCAGGCGATACATTCATGTAGGCCGCAACCCCGCTACCGGATACTACAAGCTCGCCATGGTCGAGCGGGAGTTGCACCAGACCGCAGACGCCAGTCGAGATCTGGCCACTTTTCAAACTCTCTCGAAGAACGCCACGCCCAAATCCTACGCCTATGAGGACCTCTTCGATTATCTCGATCATCGTTCCCGGCTGTCGGCTCAGGCCAGAGATCAACAGGACCTCTCTGAGCTTTTGACCCAAATCAAGAAGCATCCGGACCAACCTGAGATTTTGTATCTTCTAGCCCAGGCCTATCTGCGATCAGCCAACGTGGACCAGGCGAGGAGCACCATCGCGCAGCTCGACAAGGTTAAGGCAGGCGATTTCCGTACGCTGGCTGGAGCCGGAGTCCTCTTCGCTCGATACCATCTCTATGACGACGCCATCCAGCAGTTTCAGGCTGCGCTTCAGGCAAATCCTGACTCCGACGACGTGAAGTTCGATCTCACCAACGCATACTTTCACAAGGGACTTTATTCTCAGGCGCTCGATGCCTCGCAACAGGTTTCCGAGCCGGGGCGCAATGGCGACGCCTACCTCGCGCTGCTGGCCGATATCTACGCGCACCTCGGCGACACCGCCCGCGCCGAACAGATATACCGCAACGCCATCACCCGCAGCCCGGACAACGATCAGAATTACCTCTCGCTCGCGCTGCTCCAGTTTCGCCAGGATGAAATCGTGGATGCAAAGAAGACGTTGCTGATCGGCCAGACTCGCGTCCCCGCCTCCGGGAAAATTCTCTGGGGGCTCGGCCTCGCCTCCGTGATGGAAGGCGATACAGCCATGGCAACGACGCAGTTCGAGCGCGCGGTCGATTTGCTCCCCGAGTGGCCCGGCAGCTACTCCATGCTCGGCGTTTTTTACTTTCAGACTGGACAGATCGCCAAGGCCAAAGAAGTTCTGGAGCGATTCAGGAACAGCAGCGCGCGCGGCGGCCTGAACATAGATCGAATCGAACAGGTCCTGGCCCGAATGCCCGCAACCAGTCCCGAAACGAATGTGCCCCTCTCGACGCAAAAACGAGAGGGCCTGCTTCGCTTCGCCTTGGTCCTCGCCGACAGAACCTTGTGATGCAGCGGTAGATTTCTACTTCAAGGTCCAACCCAGCACAAAATCCCGGACTTCACTTGCATACCGGCACAACTCCTCTGGACGGCACAACCGCGCAGGTTCCCGACCATCAATTCTCGTTTCCGCCGTGCTTTTCTTCTTCCGCAGCGCCAACCCCAGTTGGCTGCGAAATTCGAAGCGAGCCAGACGACAACTTTAGCTGATGGGCCCGAGGATACAACCCAATAATCTCATCGATGAAACTGACTTCAACAGTTTGAGCGATTGATTAAAGAGCGGCCAGGACATCAGCAGCGCCCATTTGGGTGTCCGGCGAATACAAGCTCTTTACTTTCATGTTTGGTGGACGCGGTGGGAATTGAACCCACAACCTGTCGATTAAGAGTCGAATGCTCTGCCAATTGAGCTACGCGTCCACAACGGCACCGATCAGAAGGGCCGGGCCAAGATAGGATGGAAAACGCGACCGAATTTCTCTCGCGCACTTTGAAATATAACACAGTTCCATTGATGAAAATCGAACGCTGCCGGCACCCACAAGCCTAGAACGTGAACGACAATCCGCCTTCAACTGCGCGCGAAGCCTGCGCAAAGTAGAGCACGCTGCCGTCTTTGGAAACGAAAGGCCGATACCCCTCGGCCAGCAGATTCCTGACGTCCACCAGCGCCTCCATCCCGTTCGGCACGTACCGGCAATGCACCGGCTGCCTGACATACAAGCTGAGGTAGGGATCGGGAAGGTTCTTGCTGAAGGGATCAACCGCCGTTACGGAACCAGGCTGCTGCCACCGATACGACGCCCGCCACTCCGTCCCGGCGCGTTGGATCTTGCCGCCAAGCGCGGCTGAATACATGCCCGTGAGGTGAGGCCGCAGGTTTGCAAGCCCGTCCGCCATTGTTACCGGAGACGCCGGCACATCCATCTGCAATGCGTCGCCCATTCCGCCCCTCAGCACCATCCACATATTCCGCGGCATCATGTCGCGAAAATCAGCCATGAAACCGGCTCCGGCATAATCCTGGCCCGCAACTTCTATCGTGTCCGTCGAGGAGTCATACAGGAGGTTGCCGCTTTTCCAGTCCGCCGCTGAAATCTCTCCGCCGCCGGTCACCATCGGGTTCGCTACGCGGTCATGAAACACCGTTACCCGCATCCGCAGAGGGCCCGACGACTGCGCATAGGAAAGTTCCTGATGCAGCCCGTGTTCCATCAGCAGTCGCCCATCGCGTTCTGCAATTTCCGGAGAAAGGGTGTCCGCGCGATCCAGCCTGTCCGCCTCCTGCACGCCCGGCGCGGTCGCCACGCGATAGGAAAACATTCCATCGCCTGTCCGCACATGCACCGCCGCAAATGGGTGGCTTGCAAGCTGGGTGCTGTCCATGTGGACTATCTCCGTCTCGCCGCCCGCCTCCAGCCCAATCGCCGGAGTCAGATCCACGCTCTCCGCCGTGCGAAAAATCATCGCCTGCATCCCACGCATGTCGGGGCTGCCGGCAATCTCCGGACGATCCACAAATGCCGCCACCGTGCGCAGCGTCCTGCCCAGACCGAGCTGCTGCTCATAGCCCACCACAGTATTCAGGGCCGTGTCCTGCGACTGGCTCAGATCGGCTCGCAGAATCAGTTGGCGCGTGCCGTCGTCCATTCGCCGCATTTCAAAATCGTGATGAATGCCGCCCTCTCCGAATCCGCTTTCTCCACCGCGAATCGTGACCCTGGCCTTCAGCGACGCATTCTGCCCGTCGCCCTCGGAAACCACCACCAGCGGTCCGTCCTGCAGCATCCGCAGCAGCGGCTTGTTAGCTGACAGGCGCAGCGTCCACTCCCAATCATCGCGCGGTTCGTCCGCCTGGCGCGACTGCGCCGGGAGCCAGCGGAACGCCTGGTACAGCGTATCCAGCGTCAGGTTGACCACCATCTTTGAATTGGCAACTACACGCAGGTTTTCGCGCAGGGTGGGCAGAAACAGCGAGGCCGTCACCTTTACGCCGTAAATCCCCGGCAGAACACTGGAAAGCGAGTAGCGCCCGCGATCGTCGGTGAAAGTCTCGGCGATCACCGAGAGGTCGGGCTTCACAAGCTGGACCAGCGCGCCGATCTGCGGCGTTCCCTTGACGTCGCGCACAACGCCACTCACCGTTCCCCGCGTTGCGGCGCAGGCCGGGAGCGTCATTGCTGCCAATAACAGCACAAGAGCTGGGGCGACTATGGAAAAACGTCGGTTCACTGATTCAATCGTAAAATTGCTTCCTGGCCTTTGCTCCGATCTTTCTGCAATCAGAAATCAAATGGATAGTGCGGTTCTTCGGCCGCTTACCCAGGACATACCCTGCGACACTCTATTCAATCGTAAAAGGGGCCGACTGCGCAATCTCCTGCTTTGAAATACTGTCATTCACCATGATCTTCACAAGATACTTGCCCGGCTGAAGACTGGCCAGAGGCAGGCTCTTCTCAATCGTAAGCTGATCCTGGTTCGCCCCCAGCGTCTGCGAGCTCTCCGATGTATCCAGCAACATCTTTTTCGTGCTGGAGTCGATAATCTCGTACGTGATTTTCGCCTCGTTCTGCTTGCTCTTCTGGTTAATCCCCAGGTTGTACACCTGCATCCAGAAATTCAGGCTCTGGTTGCGGTGGAACACTGCCGGAGACGTGGGATTCCCCGACACCCGCGGCCGGATGAACGTGTTCCCAATGATAAAGCTGCCGGTACCGATCTGCTTGGCTGGAACCCGTTCCATCTTGTCCGCCAGAATCAGCGACGAGGCCGAAAGCTGGTCATCGTCGTAGCGAGGCACATTGATCGCCCGCGCATAGACTCCCACATGGTCCGGGTTATTCACGTCCTTGATCGCAATGTCCAGCCGATAGCGTCCGGGTCTCAGCGGTAACGCCTTCCAGTACAGGTCCTCTTTGTTCAGTGTCTTGGGCAGCAGCTCCGACGGCTGCTCCACGGCCACCGTATCCTCAAACGTCTGCACCACGCGGTCTGTAATCGTGGAGACGCGGCCAAATATATTCACCACGCCCTTCGATACCCCGTCTGTGCTTTTGAAAGTGATATCGCGGTTCTTGATCTCGATCGTGATCGGCACCAGAATCGTGTCGTCCGTCACCTTCACAAAATCGGTCCGCACATCAAAGGGAAAGATCGGTCCGGTCAGCAGCTTGTGATTTGATACAAACGACTCCAGGTCCTTGAACTTGATGACCGGAGGCGCCTCCAGCTTCGCAAACTGCTCCAGCCGGTCAAATTCCTTGGCCTGCTGTTGCTTCGCGAACGGCCCGCTTCCGAGCGTCTCCAGCCCTCCCAGGGCGCGCTGCGACCGCTTGGCCATGCCCATCTGCTCATACAACGTCTGTCCCGCGCCCGGAACATGCTGCAACGCGTCTTTTTTGCCGCGGTCCATCGTCATTTCGTAGTCCCCGCACATGCAGGTGTCCACAAACTCAATATCGATGTTGCTCCCGATGCCCTCAATGTAACGATAATGCCAATCTTCAAAGGGATAGGTATCCGTCTCGCCGCCACCCTCCTCAATAGGGCGCTCATACATCCCGCCGCTGGGGTGTGAGTCGATGCTGTCCGGCGGACCGAACTTGATGTAGATCATGCCGCGGTCCGTCATCGCTCCCGGCTTGCCGGCGGCAAAGTGTTCGTTGGCATAGGCGATGCGACGGTAGTGCTCTTCCCGGTAGGTGTTCTCAGGCGAGTCGGGATCAGGATTGCGCCGGCGCCAGAACTGCTCGATGAAGGCGTCGCGCTCCTCATCGTTGCTCAGGCTCTTGAAGGCCTTCCGCTCCTGGTCGGAAATGATCCAGTGCACATCTTGATCCAGCCACTGCTTATAAGTGCCGTGGAGTTCCCGCCGGAGCTCCTTCTGCTGCTTGAACCGCTCGTTGTCGGAGAGCTTCCGCTTTAGAGGATTCTGTGCGCTCTCGCCGCTCTGGGAGCCGTTATCAGTCTGTGCCGAAGGCTGCGTCTGCTGGGCCTGCGCGCCCGGAAGATACGAGGCCGCACCGATGGCGATCGCGAGAGTGAGGGTGAAACGGCCAGTCCGCATACGCCAGTTTGACTGCTCCTAATACAGCAGCTCGATTCTACGGCGTTGCACGGCCACTTTCAAGCGGGTTCGCCACTTTCCAGCCACTTCCTCGAACCTCGCTCACCTCCTCAAATCCGCCCCGTCCCTGATATCATCAGTTGATTTCTCCATCGCCTCGCTTTCGCGCAGGAACTCAACTCGCAAGGGAACTAAATCCCGCTCTCCTGCGTACTTCTGCCCAAAGCTCGCTTTGGAATCCGTTCACAGGAAAACAGGCTTGAAGAAGATAATCGTTGTCATCGTCGCCGTTCTGGTCGTTGCCGGAATCGTCACCTTCACCATCATCCGCGCCCAGGCCGGATATACCAAGGTGATGACCGCCAAGGTTGTCCGCGAAAAGCTCGTCTCCACCGTCAGCGGAACCGGACAGATCAAACCCAAAACATACGTCAATGTCGGCGCCCAGACGATCGGCAGCATCACCCACCTTTATGTGAAGGAGGGCCAACACATCCACAAAGGCCAGATTCTCGCCACCATTGAGAACGTCCAACAGGCCGCCAATGTCAACGGACAAAAGGCGGCCATCGCCGCTGCCAATACCGACGTCGCCGCCGCCATCGCCAATGTGAAAACGCAGCAGGCCGCGGTGGCGCACGCCCAGGCCGACCTGGTTCAAAAAAGACTCGACTACCATCGCGCTCAGGCGCTCTACAAAGCGCAGGTCATGTCCAATCAGGACTTCGACGCCGCTCAGGCCGCCTACGACACTGACCTCGCCACTCTCGCCCAGAGCCAGGCCGCGGTGGCCCAGGCCAAAGCCCAGGTGGCCTCCGCGCGCGGGCATGTGCACACCCAGGTGGCCGACCTCGCCGTCAACCAGGACCTCTACAATAAAACCATCGCGATCGCGCCCTTCGACGGCATCGTAACCAACCTGCCCGTCCGCGAAGGCGAAACCGTCGTCCCCGGCATTCAGGGCACCGACGGCTCCGTGCTGATGACCCTGGCCGATGTCTCCGTCATCACCGCCGAAGTCAAAGTCGATGAAACCGACATTGTGAACGTCGCCATCGGTCAGCCCGCCAACGTCACGGTAGACGCCATCCCGGGTAAGGTTTTCAAGGGCCATGTGACCGAAGTCGGCGACCAGGCCCTGCTCCGCTCCACCGGCCTCGCCACCAGCCAGACCACCAGCGGACAGGAAGAAGCCAAGGACTTCAAAGTCGTCGTCACGCTCGACCACCCCAGCGCGGAGTTGAAGCCCGGCCTCTCGACTACCGCCAAAATCACCACCGCCACGCGCGACAACGCCCTCGTCATTCCCATCCAGGCCCTCGTCATGCGCGACCTGAACGCCAAACCCGGGGACGTCCGGGCCGCCTCCAATGATCCTACCCAGGACCCCAATGACAAGCAGGGCGTCTTTGTCCTTCGCGAAGAAAAGGGCAAGCTGCGCGCCTACTTCGTTCCTGTAGCCACCGGCATCACCGGCGTCACCAATATTCAGGTGCTCAGTGGCCTCAAGCCCGGAGACGAAATCGTCACCGGAACCTTCCACGTGCTGCGCGATCTTAAAAACGACGCCCTCGTCAAGCGCGACAATACCCCGCCGTCACAAACGAACAATTCAGATTCGGACTCCTCATCGTCCTCATAGAATAGGAACAGGCCGCGCGCAAGCCAAGCCACGGCGCAAACCAAGCCGAAGCCAACAGGAGCCCCGATGACCATCGACACCACGCAGGAAGCCGCAGGAAGGCACGCGCCGGCGGTCCCGCCTGGCGATGTAATCGTCGTTGAGGACCTCTGGAAGACTTACACCATGGGCGGCCAGGAGGTCCACGCCCTGCAGGGGGTCTCGCTCCGCATCCGGCACAACGAATACGTCGCCATCATGGGGCCGTCCGGTTCCGGCAAGTCCACCCTCATGAACCTGATCGGCTGCCTCGATACGCCCACCCAGGGCCGCTACTGGCTGAGCGGCCATCTGGTCAGCGATCTCAATGACGACGAGCTGGCCCGCATCCGCAACAAGGAAATCGGATTCGTCTTCCAGACCTTCAATCTTCTCGCCCGCGCCACTGCGCTGCACAACGTCGAGCTTCCCCTCATCTACAACGGAACCCGCGCCGCCGAGCGCATCGAACGCGCCGAAGAAGCGCTCCGGTCCGTCAATCTCGAGACCCGCATGCACCACAAACCCAACGAGCTCTCCGGTGGACAGCGCCAGAGGGTCGCCATCGCCCGCGCTCTCGTCAATCGCCCGTCCATCCTTCTCGCCGACGAGCCCACCGGCAACCTCGACTCCAAAACCGGCGACGAAATCATGGCGCTGTTCGATAATCTTTACGTCCACGGCCACACCATCGTCGTCGTCACCCACGAGCCCGACATCGCCGAGTACGCCCATCGCGTGGTCCACATCCGCGACGGAAAAATCTTCTCCGACCAACCCTCCTCAAAGGGGGAGCGGTTAATGGGTAAAGGGTAAGGCGGGTGGTTCCCCTCCGCGTTGTCCCGTGGCGGAGGATCACCAAAACCCGTTCAGATCAGCATGATCGCTGACCAGGGGTTCCTGGTCCCCGATGTTCACTAAACCCTCGCCCCATTCCGCCGATAAGCCCTCCAGAACACAGGAGAGGCCACGTGCACGCTGCTCACTCAATTGGCGAAATACCCCAAATTCCCGCCTTCTGTCGACCGGACTACCGCGCGGACTGGACCTTTGGCCCAATGGCCGGGCGCAGCCCCGCCATGCAGCAGCTTTTTTCGCAGATGCGCCACACTGCTCGCCATCTCCGCGTCGCCGCCATCGAAGGCGAACCCGGCACCGGCAAACTGCTGGCCGCGCGCGCTCTCCACGACTTTGGCCTCGACCCCGAGTCACCCTTCATCCCCTGTCCCGCCGCGCAGTTTCTTGAGTCCCAGCCGGCCATCGCGATTGTCCCGCCGCGCTCGACCGCAAAAACCGAATTCGCCGGCCTTCCCGCTCTCAAGCAATCCTGCGGCGGGTCACTCGTGCTCACCCGCGTCGATGAGCTCTCGCTCGCCGATCAGGCCCGGCTGCTCGAATTCCTGCAATGGATTGACTACCAACACATCCGGCGCGCGGTCAATTCCGTTCCACGCCAGATTCTCTGCCTCTCCGGACGGCCTCTGCGCCACCTGATCGCCGCCGCCGCTCTGCGCACCGACCTCGCCAACCGGCTCACCGCCATTCGCTTCGCACTGCCGCCGCTCCGCGAGCGCCGCGAAGATATCCCGCTGCTCGCCGACGTGTTTGCGCAGCGCTTCTCCGCCACGCACGGCAAGCCCATCCGCGGACTCGGCCCCCAGACCCTCCCCAACCTTGTAAGGCACGCGTGGCCTGGAAATGTGCGCGAGCTTGAGAGCGTCATTTACGCTGCGGCGCTCAGTTGTCAGAGCCAGTGGATCCGCCCCATTGATCTACCCGCGCTTAACGCCACGCCCACCGCCGCCGCTGTCCTGCCGCCACCCCGCGGCCCCGCGCCCGACGACGACCCCAACCTCGACCGCGCCATCCTTCACCATATCCAACGCGTCCTCGCGCGCGTTGAAGGCAACAAGCTGCGTGCCGCAAAAATGCTCGGCATCAGCCGCTCCACCCTCTATCGCCTGCTCGACTCTGAAACCATCCCCAGCGCAAGCTGAGGGGACTGGCCCAGTTCCCTGCCCACGGGATCGGGATAAACCGTACTTGCCGCAAATCAGGGCACCCTCTAGCGCTCATAAGTGCTATGAGCATCCGCACAAGGTACCAACGCGCTCTGCGCCCCCTTGACTTCCACAGGAACTTACAAGCAATGCAGGATCAGGACACTACCCGGGGAGCCAAATCCGCTTGACCCTGTAGTCTGCTACAGGGTTTAGGCTTGAATCATGGAAGGGCTGACGAGGGGCCAGCTGGCGAAGCGGGCCCAGATCAATCTGGAAACAGTGCGCTTTTACGAACAGGAAGGATTGCTTGCTGCGCCGTCGCGGACGGCATCCGGCTACAGGAAATTTGCAGAGGACGAGGTCGGTCGGCTGGCGTTTGTAAAACGCGCGAAAAACCTCGGATTTTCGTTGAAGGAAATCCGCGAGCTTCTCGTCTTTCAGGATGAACATGCCGACGCTTGCGCCGAGGTGAGAGAGCTTCTGAAAAAGAAGCTAGCCGTAGTCCACGAGAAGCAGTCAGAGTTGGAGAAATTGGAGGTCCATCTTCGTTCCGCGCTGCGCAAATGCAACCGGGCGCTGGCGCGCCAAGCGCAACAGCGCGAACCCTGCCCGGTTCTCAACCAGATGACTGATTCCAATCCGCGCGGGAATCATGGAGGTCCCCATGTCTGAACAGAGTTGTAAATCAAGAGACCTGGCCTGCGGGGGAAGCGCTCTCCTGCTCTGGGGCCTTCCTGCGGTCGCTCTGATTATTGGCGCGAACTGGCGGCATGGCCTGTTCCTTTGGATTCCGGCTTTCCTAGTGATGGGCGTGGCCTGTCTCGCAAACGTGGCACGATGCGGCAGAGTGCACTGCTACATCACGGGGCCGCTCTTCCTGATTGCGGCAGTCTATTTGGCCCTTTCGGGCTTCCATCTAGTACCGATGGGCTCCGTCTTCTTTTGGGGCTTCTTTGGCGCAGTTTTTGTTCTTGCCCGGCTGGCAGAAATCCCTCTCGGAAGATACCGAAAGGCAACCTAGGAGGGTTCGATTCGTGACTATGCGCTCGGCGTGTTCCCGCATACAGATAGAAGTTCTCTATTTCGAGGATTGCCCAAATCATTTACCAGCCGTGGAGAGAATCAACGCAGTTCTGCGCGAAGAAGGCTGGCCTGGGACGTGCGAGAGGTTCTGTTGCCTGATATGGACACCACTCAAAGCGTGAACTTTCTCGGATCGCCAACAGTCGCGTGTCGCTGGATGCGCGGCCCCCACTCCGGTTTTCTTTTCTCCAGAAATGCCCGCAGGCCTTCACGAAAATCGTTCGTCTCGCGCGCCGCCACATTCGCCGCAATCGCCCGCTCAATCTCCGCATCCAGCCGGGCCCGCGCATGTTCGCTCAGCAGCCGCTTCGTCGCCTGCATGGCCATGGGACTGTTTTCCAGCAGCTTCGCCGCCAGCCCGCGAGCCTCCCCCATCAGCTCCGCCGCCGCGACCACCCGCGTCACCAGCCCCAGAGCCGCCGCTTCCTCGGCTCCGATCAGCCGCCCCGTCAGCAAAAGATCGCGTGCCCGCTTGTCCCCAATCTGCTCGCACAAAAACGCCGACACAATCGCCGGAATAAACCCGATCCGCACCTCGGTATAGCCGAACTTCGCCTCTGGAGCCGCCAGCGTAAAGTCACACACCGTCGCCAGCCCCATGCCGCCGGCAATCGCCGCGCCGTTGACCGCCGCAATCGTCGGCTTCGGCAAGTCGTAAAGCGTGCGCAGCAGCCGCGCAATCTGCTCCGTGTCCGCCCGATGCTCGTCCGGACTCCGTCCGTTCAAAGCCTCCAGATACGCCAGGTCCATCCCCGCGCAAAACGCCTCGCCCGCGCCCGTCAGCAGAACCACCCCACACGCGGCGTCTGCCTCCGCGGCCTTCAGCGCGCGCTGCAACTCTTCGATCAGCGATGCGTTCAGCGCGTTCCGTTTCTCCGGACGATTCAGCGTCAACACAACAACGCCGCCCTCCATGTCCACCCGCAACCCCGAGCCAGCCGCCATCCCGCCTCACCCCCAAATGCAAAAACCAGCCACCAGTAAGGATGCCCCATCCTTGACAGAGCCGTTTGCGCCAAGGGTTGGAAATCTCAGCCGTTCGCTCTACGACGCCAGACGAGTATCGTGCAACCGCCAATCCCCGACCAGCGGGAGGGCCACTCAGGCAAAACTCACGAAGGCGCGAAGCGCGTATGCCCGGACGGCGAGTCCCCGTACTTCTCTTCGATGCCCCGCGTAGCCTTGATCAGCCCATCCAGCGATCCCAGCGCCGGCAGCTCCGCCCCCAGCCGCTTCAACCCCGCCACCGCAATCTCCGTCGGCAAATTCCCCACCAGCGCATCCTGCGCAAACGGGCATCCGCCCAGCCCGCCGATCGCTCCGTCGAACCGTCGTACCCCCGCGCCATACGCCGCCGCAACCTTCGCCGCCGCATCGTCCGCACGCGCATGAAGATGCACGCCCAGCTCCACCACGTCTGGCAACGCGGGCTTTACCGCCGCCACCAATGCAGCCACGTCTTCCGCCGACGCCGCTCCGACCGTATCCGCCAGCGAAATCTGCTCAATTCCCATGTCAGCGATCAGATCGCACGCCGCCGCTACCTCCTCCACCGACCACGCATCGCCATAAGGATTCCCAAACGCCATCGAAATATAGGTCACCAACGACAGCCCGGCCTTGTACGCCGCCTCGCCAATCGCCTCCAGCGTGTCCAGCGACTCTTCGGGCGTCTGCCGCTGATTCCTCCGCAAAAACTCCGGCGACACCGAGTAAGGGAACCCCAGCGTCGACACCGCGCCGGTCGCAATCGCCCGCTCCGCGCCTTTTTTGTTGACGACAATCCCGATGATCTCCACGTCCTCCGGAACCTCCGGAGCATCGAGAAGCGCAAGCACCCGCTCCGAGTCCGCCATCTGCGGAACCGCCGCCTCCGACACAAACGACACTGCGTCAATATGACGAAACCCGGCCGCCATCAGCACCCGCAAGTAATCCGCTTTTATCTCTGCCGGAATCGTCTTCTGCAGGCCCTGCCAAGCATCCCGCGGACACTCAATCAGCTTCACCCGGTTCGTCATCAAAGTCCCAGCTAAGATCCTACAGGTGGAACAGCAGATACGCCGCGACCCATCCCCCGATGTGCAGAAGCATTACCGAGCCCAACGCGGCCATGAATCCCCGCGATGCCCGTAGCAGCCATGTCATCAGCAATCCATACAGCGGAAACTGCAGGTACATCAGCCACTGCGCAAGCTGGCTGACATCATTCCACGGAATCTGCAGCCGCGGGCTCTGCACGACCTGCGCGAAGGGAAAAAGCATCATGAGCTCACTCGTCCCGGAAAGCGCCAGAACGCTCGCCGCGTACAGTGCCACCGGAGTCGCCACGATCCCGATCACCAAGGGCAGCCAGGAGAGGCTGTTCTCTCGCCGCCGCTTTCCTCTTACCGGACCAGACGCCGTCGCCATGCCAATGAGCATACTCGAATCTGCGGCAATCGAGCCCCCTGTTTTTTCTGTTTTCTTAGGCCCTGAACACTGAGCCAAACCGGTCCCTACGTCTGCAAAATTCCGACGTTAAACTTCGCCACATCGGGATTCAGCGCGCACGCCTCCAGCGCCGTCAGCACCGCCTCCCTGGTCTTCGCGGGATCAATAATCGCGTCCACCCACAGCCGTGCCGCCGCATACCGGCAGTCCGACTGCTCCTCATAAGTCGCCTCAATTGAAGCCCGAAGCTCCTGCTTCTCCGTGTCGCTCAGCTTCTTACCTCCGCGCTCCAGTTGTCGCACCCGAATCTCCACCAGAGTCTGCGCCGCCGACGCCCCGCTCATCACCGCATACCGCGCCGTTGGCCAGGCAAAAATAAACCGCGGATCATACGCCTTCCCGCACATCGCGTAGTTCCCCGCCCCAAACGATCCGCCGACAATCACCGTAATTTTCGGGACGGTAGAATTGGCCACCGCCGTCACCATCTTCGCCCCGGCGCGGATAATCCCGCTCCACTCCGCATCGCGCCCCACCATAAATCCGTTCACGTCATGCAGAAACACCAGCGGGACTAAATTCTGGTTGCAATCCATGATGAAGCGCGACGCCTTGTCCGCGCTCTCCGCATAAATCACGCCGCCAAACTCCATCCGCTTCTCGCCGGACTGGCTCGTCTGCGTCTGCGAAACCTTTTGGTTCGCCACAATCCCCGCCGCATATCCGCCCACGCGCGCATACCCGCAAACCAGCGTCCGCCCATAGTCCGGCCGATACTCGTCAAACTCGCTGCGGTCCACAAGCCGCGCGATTACATCGCGCATGTCGTAGGAGTTCACCGCCGACTTCGCCGGATCGGGATCGAGCAGCCCATACAGATCCTCCGCCGCATACTTCGGCCGGTCCTTCGCCGCGTCATACGCTGTCCGGTTGAACGGAGCCCCCGGCCTTTCGCCCATCTTCCCCACCAGCGACCGCAGTCGCGCCAGGCAAAGATGATCATTCGGCTCCTTGAAGTCCACCGTGCCCGAAATTTCCGCGTGCATCGCCGCGCCGCCCAATTCCTCGGCTGTATATTTCTGCCCAATCGCCGCCTGCACCAGCGCCGGCCCCGCCAGAAACAGCCCGCTGCCCTCCGTCATCAGCACCGTGTCCGTCATCACCGGCAGATACGCGCCACCCGCCACGCACATTCCCATAATCGCCGTGATCTGCGGGATCCCCATCGCCGACATCACCGCGTTATTGCGAAAGATGCGCCCAAAATCGTCCTGGTCCGGAAACACGTCCTCCTGCAGCGGCAAAAACACACCCGCCGAATCCACCAGGTACAGCGTAGGAATCCGATTCTCCATCGCGATGTGTTGCGCCCGCAGAACCTTCTTCGCCGTCATGGGAAAAAACGCGCCCGCCTTCACCGTCGCGTCGTTGGCGACAATCATGCACAGCCGCCCCGCAACCCGTCCCAGCCCGGTCACGCATCCCGCCGCCGGAGCGCCGCCCCACTCCTCATACATCCCAAACGCGGCAAACAGCGCCAGCTCAAAAAACTCCGAACCCTCATCCAGCAAAAGCCCCAAACGCTCCCGAGCCGTAAGCCGCTTCTTCCCATGCTGGGATTCAATCGCCTTAGCCCCGCCACCCTCGCGCAGCAAAGCCTCCTGCCCACGAATCTCCCCAAGCAAAGCCGCCATCCCCGACGCATTCGCCATCGCCCGCCGACTCTTCACATCGACCTTCGAGGGGATAACCGTATTCAGAAAAGAAGAACCAGACTCAGACATGGACTCGCCAGATTAGCACGCAACAGAGAGACCCCTCCAACTTTCTCTCATGTCGATCAGGGGTCAATATCAATTCACAGAGTTAAAACTCGGCCTACGCTATCAATTCGTAATTCTGTCGACGCAGTATGCTGCCCGATGAGAGCATTGCTGTCAGGGTACTGTAGATGGTTATCAGCTCTATTGAGTCGTGGGTACAACTGGCAATCTGGATCATCGCCGCGATTATCTGGATCGCCAGATGGAGAACCGGGGGTGCAAAAGTGCCCCCATTGGTAAGAAAATACTTTTTCTCAAACTCTACCCTCGGTGTAATCATTGCGTTGGGCATCGGGCTTTCAGCGATATCGCTGTGGAGGCAACTCCATGAAAAGAAAGTTCCGGCCCTGATTGCGAATTTCACTGCTCCGCCGCCTCCGATTATTCAAGCCATTCAAGCACCAACGCAGAGTACAACGACGTCAACGAGAATAACTAAGCAAGAACGTCATCAAGCCAAGGTACCTCGGACTCGCCCTACAGCTCAGCCTTCTGGAATTATTTCCTCGGGTCCGGGGGGCGCTATTTCTGTCGGTCAACAAGGTGGGATCACAGCCGGAACTGTAACTGTCGATACGCCCCCGTTGAATATAACTGCGACCTTATCAGAGGAGAGAAATCTGCCAGGGTCGGCAAAGTTTGCCCATGCGAAGGTTCTTACGGTAACGCCCAACGTGCAGTGGCAGCCAGTTGCCTTCAGATTTCTCTGTGATCAGAAACTCAGAGAAGTTGATGTCCCTGGAGTCTCATTTGGCGGTGACCAATCTGGGATTTCACCAGAAAACCCCAAAGCTGGCTTTGTTTATAGGGGAAGTGCAGATGGCGCTCACATGCCTATCACGGTGTACCTCTATTCAGATGTTGCCTTAACGGAATGTGAGACGCACCCAGTGAGTGTCACGTACCGAAAATGAATTCAGGCGCGTCGCCACACAAGCCGCTTTTGCCGGGTGCCCCATTCTTGACGCAGTTTCATCGCGGCAAGGGTGGGAAGGATCGACCTTCAACCAAACCCAATGTCATCCTGAGCGAAGCGAAGGATCTGCGGTTTCTCACCCGGCCACAAATCCCTGTTCTCACATAAGCCGCTTTTGCTTGTGGGGAAAACACTCTTGTCTCGCCATTTCATGATAAACTAAGTCCATTAAACTAAGTTTGTTCTCAAACCATGAACACCTACAACATCCACGAAGCCAAAACTCACCTCTCCCGCCTCATCGAGAAGGCCGTCAAAGGCGAATCGTTCGTGATCGCCAAGGCGGGCAAGCCGATGGTCAAGGTCATCGCCCTGGACACCCCTGAGCCCTCTCAACAGAAACGCTTCGGTTTCATGGCCGGCAAAATCAAAGTTCCCGACGACTTCAACACCATGGGCGCCCGCGAAATTCAGAAGCTCTTCGAGGGCGAAAAGTGAAGCTCCTGCTCGACACGCATCTGCTCCTCTGGGCGGCGGAGGGAACCAAGCGCGTTCCTCGCCGCGCCCGCGCGCTCATGGCCGATTCCGACAACGAGTTGCTTTTCAGCGCGGCCAGCCTGTGGGAGGTCGCCATCAAGAGTGGCCTGAACCGTCCCGACTTTCAGGTTGACGCCCACACCCTTCGCCGAGGACTCATCGACAACGGATACATCGAGCTCCCCATCCTCAGCGAGCACGCCGTCGCCATCGACACCCTGCCGCCTATCCACAAAGACCCCTTCGACCGTTTGCTCGTCGCCCAGGCCACAGTCGAAGGCATCACCCTGCTCACCGACGACGCGACCATAGCCCGCTACCCCGGCCCGATACAGTTGGCTTAGCGAATCGCCCCGCCCCAAAGCCTGTCAAGCCAATTCCAGTCTAACCAACACATCCGCAACCACTTAGCCCATGCCATTGAACCCCATCCCACTTGATATACTGGAAGAGTAGGGAAAAGCATCCAAGCCTGCGCCTTCGTCCTTTCGTCACCACAGCCCATAGCCGCCAGAAATAGCTAAGTACATTGTTCTCTGTATTGTAGAAATAAGTCCTTTGTTTTGAGGATCTAAAAAAATAAGCCCTTTAGAATCAGGATCAACATAAAAATTTTGTCGCTGTTGGCCGCCGCATCTGCGAATCACCGATTTCTCGGGACGGATTCTCAAACGACAGAGGGCGTCCCGCTCGGACCGCAAGTGATTGACTAGTTTGGACATATCTGCAAATAACAGAGAACAGTGGACTTATTCGCGCAACCTGCCTCTAACTCCAACAAAACACAGGAGACGGCCAAAAATAAGCCGCTGACTTACATCACCACGCCCGAATCCACCATGACTTGCCCGCTTCTCAATACCGCCCTAATCCCAATCGGAGCCACATCGGGCACCTCATAGGTCGCCTTGGTATCCACTGTTTCCGGATCGAACACCGTAACATCGCCCACATAGCCTTCGGCAATCCGCCCTCTGTCACGCAGATGGAACCTCGTCGCAGGCTTGCCTGTAACCTTATGAATGGCTTCTTCCAGGCTGAGCCATTTGCGCTTCCGCACAATATCACCCAGCAGGAGAGGAAACGTCGCGTAGAGTCGCGGATGGGAGCGGCCTCGGGTATACACGCCGTCGGTGATGACGATGGCCAGCGGGTGCGTGAGCAGAGCGTGAAGATTATCGACCGACTGGGAATGCTCCACGATGTTCACATTCCCTTCCTGCTCCAGCAGAATATCCATCACCGTGCTCGCCGGATCGGTCCCGCGCTCCTCCGCGATCTCTTCGACCGACCGGCCTACCAGCGCTTCCGCGTTGGTCGCCGCCGACGTTATGACTACGCCCGACCAGCGCGCCGAGGGCTTGATTCTCGCCTGGATGGATTCGCACTGTTCTGGATCGCGAAGCCGCGCCAGCATCCGGGCAATCCCGCCATCCAGCGCATCCTGCGGCAAAATTTGCGTAAGCACCGTCGATCCGGCAAGCCACGGATAAAGGTCAAACGCCACATCCACGCCCCGCGCCGCCGCATTCTCAATCGCCTCAACGGCCCGCTGCATTAAAGGCCAGTGGTCCTCGCCGGCGGCCTGCAAATGCGAAATCTGCAGACGGCATCCCGACGCTTCGGCGATTGCGAGCTGCTCCTCAACCGCCTCCACCAGGCCCGCGGAGTAGCTCCTCATGTGCGTTGCATAGACCTTGTCTCTTCGCGCCGCCACACGGCCCATGATCGTCAATTCTTCCGCCGATGCGCCCGAGCCCGGCGCATACATCAGGCCGGAGGAAAAGCCCGCCGCGCCCTCCTCCAGCGCCTCATCTAGCAACGCCGCCATGGTGTCGATTTCCCGGCCCGTCAATTCCCTGCTGGTATTTCCCGCAACCTTGATTCTCAGCGAACCGTGCCCGACCAGCGAAGCGACAGTCGCCACTTTCGATTGGTTCGCGCTCGCAAGGTAATCGGAAGCCGACTTCCAGCCCCAGCGATCGTCGCCGCAAAGAATTCCGTTGGCGAACGCCCGCAGAGCCTCCGGGTTTTCAGGCAGCGGATACGGGGAGAATCCGCAATTCCCGACCACCTCCGTCGTGACGCCCTGCAATAGTTTCTCGGTGCGGTTCTCCAGCGTCTGCAGGTCGGAGTGGCTGTGGACGTCGATGAAGCCCGGAGCAATCACGCAACCCTTGCAGTCGATCACATTGCTGTCAGAGCCATCCGCTGCTGCCGCTTCGCCGACTGAGGCAATTCGTCCATCTCGAATCACCACGTCTCCCCGCCTCGCCGGAGATCCCGTACCGTCCACCACGACTCCGCCCGTCAGGATGGCGTTGCCGGTTTGCTTCATGACAGCTCCTTTCGGGCGACCTTCCAGCGAACCCATTCCCATATCTCCTGAAGCAAATCAGACCCCCCAGCCGGGCATCGCTCGGCAAATGCCCGCTTCAATCTTCCAGCATATAGCGCCGCACCCCAGCGAGGGATCGGGCCATTGAAGCAGCCATTACCCCAAAATCACAAAAAAATATCTCCTGTCGTTTCAAATCTCTTGCCCAAATCTGCACTGCAACAGGTGCAAGAGGAGGTTGACAGTCCCCCCTCTCGGTAGGCGAATATAAGGCGAAAGTGCCTCGCCAATGCCTTCCGCCGCTGCCCTCCGCCTCCAGATTGAAGCTGCTCTTGCCAGCCGGATTCCCTCTGCGCTCACCCCCGCGCCGCGAATCATCCGCCCGGTTGCGGCCACCGGCGTTTCGGAAATTGACGCCCTGCTGGACGGCCTGCCGCTGGGAGCCATCACTGAAATGGTGGGCCCGGAGTGCTCGGGGCGCACCTCCGTCGCGCTTTCTTTCGTGGCCCGGATGACCCAGGCCGCGAAGGTCTGCGCCTGGGTTGATGTCTCGAACGCGCTCCACCCTGAGTCCGCGGCGGCGGCGGGAGTCGACCTGACCCGGCTGCTCTGGATACGCTGCGGCGTGCAGAAGCCAGCCGCGCCAGCCGCACAAAATCGTTTCGTGATTCCGAAGAAGTGCCTCATTCCTCCGCCGGCCGTCAAGGGCCTGCACGGCGGCGGCTATGGTCCGCATCCACGCAACGAGATCAAAGGACTCTCTGATGCGGTCAGCAGCTTTTTGCGGCCTGAAGCATTCGAGCCCGGCTGCGCAGAGCCGCAGCGCCATACTTACTCCGAAATCCAGCCCCAGAAAATCCAGCCCCAAAAAGAAAATTTCGCGCCGAGCTCGCAGCTTTCTCTGAAACAGAACAAAACACCGCACTCCAAACCGTGGTCGCGCATCGAGCAGGCCCTCCGCGTGACCGATCTGCTTCTGCAGGCCGGGGGCTTCAGCGCCATCGTGCTGGACATGGGGAGCATCGCGCCCGAACACGCTTCGCGCGTGCCGCTGGCCACCTGGTTCCGCTACCGCGCGGCTGCCGAGCGCACGCAGGCGAGCATCATTCTGCTCGCGCAGCATCCCTGCGCAAAAAGCAGCGGCGAGTTACTGCTGCGCTTTCAACCGGGGAATGAGCTCAGCCCTGAATCTACGGTCTTCACAGGAATCGAGCATCGCATGGAAGTGACGCGACGGCGCTTCCCGCAGACGCCGGATAAGGTTGTTCCGCTGCGCAAGCCTCCGCAAAGCGCAAATACGGCAAGCTGGCAAAGCCGAACTGCATGGACAGGATGGACAGGCGCGCGATGACCAGGCCTGCCGAGTTGTATGCCTGCCTGTATGCGCGGGAGTTTCCCGCGCAGGCCCTGTTGCGCCTGAGGCCGGAGCTGCGCGACCAACCATGCGCGGTGATGGAAGGCGAGCCGCCCCTGCAACAGGTCTGCTCGCTCAACCGCAGGGCGCGTATGCTCGGCGTTGCCCTCAACATGACCAAGGTCGAAGTGGAGACTTTCCCCGCCGTCGCGCTGCTGGCGCGCTCGCCTCAGGAAGAGGCTGCAACCAGCGCCGTTCTGCTCGAATGCGCTGGTGCTTTCTCGCCGCGCGTGGAAAATTGCCGCGAAGACGGCGCGTTCCTGTGCGTCCTTGACATTGCAGGAACGGAGAAGTTGTTCGGGCCGCCCGAGGCGCTGGCAAAAAGCCTGTTGGATCGCGCCAGCGCGCTTGGCATAACGGCGCGCGTTGCCGTCAGCGGAAACTTTCATGCAGCCGTTGCCCTCGCCAGGGGAATGTCTCCGCAAGCCGCGGCGCGGGTCATTCCCCCGTGCGAGGAGAGCGCGGCGCTCGCACCGCTGCCGCTCTCCGTCCTCAACCTTACCGAAGAGCAGGCCGAAACCTTTTCCCTGTGGGGTATTCGCACGCTCGGCACGCTGGCTGCCCTGCCGGAAAAAGAGCTGATTGCGCGGATGGGGCAGGCTGGCAAGCGGCTTCGCCAGTTGGCGCGCGGCGAGGCGCCACATTTATTCCAGCCGGCAGAGCCCGCCTTTGCGCTCGTGGAGCGCATGGAACTCGACTCCCCGGTTGCACTGCTCGATTCCCTGCTCTTCGTCCTCGGAGCCATGCTCGACCAGCTCATCGTGCGGGCATCGGCGCGCGCGCTGGCGCTGGCTTCCGTCAGCGTGACGCTCACGCTGGAGGGAGGCGCAACGCACGCGCGCACGGTTCGGCCCGCGCTGCCGAGCAACGATAAATCTCTCTGGATCAAGCTGCTCCATCTCGACCTTGAAGCGCATCCACCGCAGGCCGCCATTCTGGCGCTGGCGCTAACGGTGGATCCGGGCAGCGTCAGCAAAGAGCAGCTCGGCCTGTTCTCTCCGCAGTTGCCGGAACCGGCCTGGCTCGACGTGACAATGGCGCGCATCCGCGCCATTGTTGGCGAGGAGTGCGCCGGACGCGCCGTGCTCGCCGACACGCATGAACCCGATGCATTCCGAATTGAGCCTTTTCAGGTTCCTTCCACGCAGCCGTCTCGGGCAGTCCCCGTGCCGCCGCGCGCCGCTCTGCGGCAACTGCGTCCGGCAGAGCCGGTTTCCATCACGCTGCAAAGCGAGCGCCCGCGGTCGTTTGTCTTCCGCGAACAGCATTATGCCGTAGAACACGCTTATGGCCCGTGGCTCGCGAGCGGCGACTGGTGGGCGCAGACGCTCTGGGGATGGGAGCAGTGGGACATCCTTGCGCGCGCCCGTGATGGCCGCCTGCTGTGCTGCTGCCTGGCGCGCGACCGGATGCGCAATCAGTGGCAAGTGGCGGCGCTCTATGACTAACCGCTACATTGAGCTGCACGCCGCCAGCGCGTTCAGCTTTCTTCAGGCCGCCTCACAGCCGGAGAGCCTGATTGAGCGTGCGGTCACGTTGGAAATGCCGGCCATGGCGCTGCTCGACCATAACGGCGTTTACGGCGCCGCCCGTTTTCACACCAGCGCAAAGCGCAACAACCTTCGTGCGCATATCGGAGCCGAGATTGCCGTTTCCAGCTTCGGTCCGCGGCTCGCGCCTCCGGCATGGCTGCCGCATCAGCATGTCACGGAACCGACGCGGCTGCCGCTGCTCTGCGCGTCGCGCGAAGGCTATCAGAATCTTTGCCAGCTCATCACGCAATTCAAAATGCGCGAAGCAACCAAGGCCAGCGGTGTGGCAATTTTTGATGATCTTCATCAATTCGCTTCTGGTCTTGTTTGCATGACCGGCGGCGACGAAGGCCCGCTGGCGGCGGCGCTCGCCCGGGGCGGCGAGCAGGCAGGGTGCGAGGCCGTCCAGCAACTGACACGCATCTTTGGCCGGGAAAATGTCTATATCGAGCTTCAGCGCCATCAGGAGCGAGAAGAAGAATGGCGGAACCAGGCCGCCATCCGCATCGCTCGTTCACTCAGGCTGCCGGTCATCGCAACCAACGGCGTCCGCTACGCGACCGCGTACGACCGCGAGATTCAGGACCTCTTCACCGCGATCCGCCACCACACCGAACTCGACCACGCGGGTCGCCTGCTCGCCGTGAACAGCCGGCGTCACCTGCGGACGGCGCGCGAAATGGCCGCACTTTTTCGCGATGTACCAGGAGCAATCGAAACTACCGCCGATCTTTCATCGCGTCTCAACTTCGAGCTGAATGACCTCGGCTATGAGTTTCCGCGCTATCCCGTGCCGAACGGCGAAACGATGGACAGTTTTCTCAGCAAGCGCGTTGCCGAGGGCGTCCAGCGGCGCTATGGGCCCAAAAACGACTGCGCGCTGCTGGAGCGCGCCAAAAAGCAAGTAGACCACGAGCTCGCGCTCATCGCCAGGCTCGGCTTCGCTGGATATTTCCTCATCGTCTGGGACGTCGTCGAATACTGCAGGCGCAACGGCATCCTGGTTCAGGGCCGGGGCAGCGCCGCCAACTCCGCCGTTTGCTATGCGCTCGAAATCACCGCCATCGACCCGGTCGGAATGGAGCTTCTCTTCGAGCGTTTCCTCAGCGAGAGTCGCAACGAGTGGCCCGATATCGACCTCGACCTGCCTTCGGAAGAAAAGCGCGAGCAGGCCATTCAGTACGTCTACCGGCGTTACGGCGAGCTGGGTGCGGCCATGACGGCCAACGTCAGCACCTACCGCAACAAGTCCGCCGCGCGCGAGGTGGGCAAGGCCCTCGGCTTCGATGAAGAATCGCTGGGGCGGCTGTCGAGCCTCACCGGCCAGTGGGAGTGGCGCGGGAAAAACGAAACCATGGCGCATTCGTTTGAGCATGCCGGCCTCGACGTCGAGCATCCGCGCATCGCCAAATACCTTGAGCTATCCATGCGCATTCAGGACCTGCCCCGCCATCTCGGCCAACACTCCGGCGGCATGGTCATCTGCCAGGGACAGCTGAATCGCGTAGTTCCGCTGGAGCGCGCATCCATGCCGGGCCGCACCGTCATTCAGTGGGACAAGGAAGACTGCGCCGACCTCGGCATCATCAAGGTAGACCTGCTCGGCCTGGGCATGATGGCCGTTCTCAAAGATTGCCTGGAACTGATTCCGCAGCACTACGACGAGCCCATCGACCTGGCGCAGTTGCCGGAAGACGAAGAAGTCTACCGCGCCCTCCAGCGCGCCGACACCGTGGGCATGTTTCAGATTGAAAGTCGCGCGCAAATGGCCTCACTGCCGCGCAACCATCCGGAAAAATTCTACGACCTCGTCGTACAGGTCGCCATCATCCGGCCCGGACCCATCGTCGGAGAAATGATGCACCCCTACATGCGGCGGCGGCAGAAAAAAGAGAAAGTCACGTATCTGCATCCCTCGCTGGAGCCCGTGCTTAAGCGCACCCTGGGCGTGCCGCTGTTTCAGGAGCAGTTGCTGCGCATCGCCATGACAGTCGCAAATTTTTCCGGAGCGGAAGCCGAGGAGCTGCGCCGCGCGGTCGGCATGCGCCGCTCATGGGAGCGCATGAAGAACCTCGAAAGCAAGCTGCGCGCCGGCATGACCACCAACGGCATCGACCCGCCCACGCAGGACAAGATCGTGCAGAACATCAGTTCCTTCGCGCTGTACGGATTTCCCGAGTCGCACGCCGCCAGCTTTGCGCTGCTGGCCTATGCTTCGGCTTATTTCAAGGTGAAATACCTCGCCGCCTTCACCTGCGCCATCCTGAATAATCAGCCGATGGGCTTCTACTCGCCCGCGGTTCTGGTAAAGGACGCGCAGCGCCACGGCCTGCGCGTGAAGCCCATCGACGTTCAGGTTTCCGAATGGCCCTGCGCCATCGAACATGAGCCTGACGGGTCGCTCTCTCTGCGCCTGGGGCTTGGCTATGCCAGGGGCTTGCGAAAAGAATCCGCCGAAGCCGCTGTCGCCTCGCGCGCGCAGCATGGCCCCTTCCGCTCCACCGAAGACCTTGCCCATCGCATTCCATCCTTCAACAAAAAGGAGCTTGCGCTTCTCGCCCGTATCGGCGCTCTGAACAAGCTCGAAGGCATTCAGCATCGCCGCGACGCGCTCTGGCAGGTGGAACGCGCCGGCAAGCCGGAAGGGCCGCTGCTCCGGCAAAACAGCGAATGGTTGCGGGACGATTCTGAGATACTTCCCCTGCGGCAGATGGATGTCGGCGAGCGCCTGGTTGCGGACTACGCGGGCACTGGCCTCACTACAGGAAAACATCCGATGCACTATCGCCGCGCCGAGCTTCGCCGGCGGCAGATCCTGTCCGCCCGCGAACTGCGCGCCTGCCGGAATGGAGACTACGTGCGAACGGCCGGCTGTGTGATCGCGCGGCAGCGTCCGGGAACCGCGAAGGGCTTCATTTTTTTATCCATGGAAGATGAGACCGGCATTGCCAACGTCATCATCACGCCCGACCTCTATGACCGCAACCGCCTGCTCGTCACCCGCAGTAAGTTTCTTATGGTTGAAGGGCCGCTTCAGAACCAGGATGATGTGATTCATGTGAAAGCGGTTCGCCTGTCAGCTTTGTCCGATGATGCGCTGCAGATACACTCCCGCGATTTTCACTGAAGCCGCACTCACTCACTCCGGCGCTTCTTTCCAGCGCCTCCACCGCTCCGTCGTACTCTTGACCTATGCGTCTGTTTGTCGGCATCCCTTTAGCGACTACGGCTGTCAGCGAGCTATCGGCAATTTTGATGAGGCTTCGCTCCCGGGACGACGGCTTGCGTTGGTCAGCGTCCGAGTCCTGGCACATTACGCTGCAATTCCTGGGCAGCACGTCTCAGGAACAATACGCGTGTATCGTCGCGCAGCTTCACGAACTGCGCTCCCCGCCTGTTTCAATTCAATTGGATTCATTGGGCCTCTTCGACCGCGCTGGAATTTTCTTCGCCGATGCGCGGCCCACGCCGGAACTCGCCATGCTCCAGCACCGGGTCAGTGCAGCTACCACACCTTGCGGATTTTCCGCAGAAACCCGTTCCTTTCATCCCCACATCACGCTCGCGCGCAGCAAAGGTAAAGAGGGCAAGCGCGGACTCCAGCGGCTGCAGGCCAGCAGCTTTTCTCCACATTTCAGCAGCTTCATGGCAGAGTACTTTTTTCTCTATGAAAGCTTCACCGGTCCATCCGGATCCCACTACGAAATTCGCGACCGCTTTCGCCTTCAACAACATTGAAGACCTGTAGGCGCGTCCGCGGCGCTCATGCTCACAACTTCGGGCGCGTCCGCATCCTTCAGCTTCCACCTCTCAGCCTTCTGGAGGGCAGAAGATCCCCTTCGACCTGCTGCCCTGCTCGGTGATGGCGTATCGCTCCAGCAGAAAACGGGAGGGACAATCAGAAGTTGGTGCCCGTCCAGCTCACGCCGGGGTACAGGCTCGGTATACGCTTGCCACGATAGATATTCGTGCCCGTCAACTTCATCTGCCACACCTGTTGCGATGCGTCGCCCTGGGTAATTTCGTCGATCTCCGAGTTTGGAAGCGAACCTGGAGGCGAGGTTGGAAGCCCGCAGAGATCATACTCAAGGTCGCCATTCGCCAGCACCTCCGCGTTGCCTCCATACCCATTCTCTACGGTCAGGATTTTGTGAAACTCCAGCGTCGCCGTCTTTGCAGCTTCATCGATCTGAAAAACCGGAATCGTCGAATACGAGCAAGGAGGGGCGCCGTTCGCTCCGCACGTCACGCCCGCTGGAAATTCACGGTCATTGCCGTTGTCCATGAGCGTCAGGCCGAAGGTACCGCTGCTGTTCGAAGTCGTGAACTGTGGACCATGCTGCGCATAGAACCAGTCAGTTGGATCCGTCCCGTTCTTGAGCGTGAAATCTCCGCCCTCGCCCAGTTTCCAGACGATGCTTCCATCGCCCTGCCCGTTATCGTAGTTCACCTTGATGACCCAGTTTTGATGGCGGATGGAGACAATAAAATCGCCATCCGTCGGCGAATATACGATCGCGTTGGTATGCGTCCAATCAGGGAAGCCCATCGGCTGCCGGTTCACGTCAAGATGATTGAACTCATTCCACGCCCACACCGGATTCAGGTTCTCATCGAGGTCGACGATCACATCGCCCAGCACGCTGGTCGGGGTCGTCTGCCCCGTGAGGGTCACGGACTTCAGCACATTCGCCAGAATCAGCCAATGGCCATTGGGAAGCGGAGTAATGTCGTGGTGGTACGTCAGCAGCGTGATACCGGAACACTCCGTACAGCTCGCCGGCGCCGCCGCCAGCCGCGTATTCAGGTCGGCAAGCGAAATCTCCTTCACCGTGTCTCCGGCCAGGTTGATTTCGCGCGCCGTGTACAGCGTGCTCGCATTCACCGGCGCGCCAAGAGGAGTCGTCGAATCCGGGCTGATGATGAAAAGAATATCTCCGTTCGGAAGCAGCTTGGGAGCAAAGATCGAGGTCGCTCCCGGCGCTGTGTCCTTCGGCTGATACGCCCACACGATGTTGCCCGCCAGGTCCGTCGCATAGATCCGCAACATGTACCCATAGCAACAGGTGTTCACCAGCTCAATACCCGGCTGCGGGCTCTGACCCGCCGTGGTTGTCACCACCGTTTGCGGAATCAGCGCCGCGGGCAGCGACCCGGTGGCAAAGGAATGGTTTGTGTCGGTGACGGTCACGCCATTGGCAAATGTGATCGACGCCTGCATCTGATAGGTCGTGTTCTGCAGCATCCCCGCCACAAAAATATTCGTCGCGGTTCCATCTCCGACCGAGGGCTGCGACCACGTGCTCAGGCCATAGGTCGCGTCTTTCCCGAAGTTCACCATCACCGTGCCTGGGAACGGCGACGTAATGGAGTAGAGGGCCACCTGGACGTTGTCCGTCGTCGATACCGTTCCGGCCGTCAGCGCGCCGGAGGTACCCGTGATGGAAACGGTCGATGCCGTGCCGCCTATGGCATTGCCCGGATTAAGGTTGAGCGTCGCGGTCTGTTGCGCTGGAGCCGATGCCGTCGTCGGCGTATAGCTGACCACCTCGTTGCAGCTCGTGTCCACTCCAATCGAGGTTCCGCACGATTGGCTCGCCACCAGGCTAAAGCTCGGGTCGCCGGTCAGTGCCGGCGCAATCGTTAATGAATTATTCCCTGTGTTTTTTACCGTCACCACCGTCTGAGTCACGGTGTTATTCACGATGTTGTCGCCAAAATCGTACGAACTTCCAGACAGCAAAAACCCCGTCGAGGTGGTTTTCGTAGAGCCGTTTCCGCCCCCCGACCCGCCGCATCCGCAAGCAAGCATCAGCGCGATGGAACATGCCAGACCCAGAACTCCCTTAGTCACTTCCGTCCTCCATTGCAACCTGTGAGTCGGCAGAAGAACCTCAGCGAAGCAGCGTCGTTACCCGGCTTCTCAGATACTCCAGGCTATATTGTTCTGATCTCGGAACATCTGGCAAAGGCAACTCCGCTCGGCGGCGGAGCAAACAATTCGCCTACCAAGCTACAGAGACCAATTCAGCTTGTCAACGTGGAGCCCGGCCATTGTGGAGGGCCTCGCAAAGATTCGTCACTATGGAAGGAAGAAATTTGCTGAAAGCTGCGCCGCTTACACTGGCGACACTGGAGCTGGCGGAATCGAAAATTCCGCCGCCCTCAATAAATCCGGAAGTTCACTTCAACATTAATCAGCACCGGCACGGCATGCCCGTGGTAGTAGGCCGGCTTGAACTTGTATTGCCTCACCGCTTCTTCGGCCTTCCGGTCCAGGCCCATGCCCAGCGCGCGAACCACCTGGATATTCTGCGGGTTCCCGTACTTATCCACGATCAGCGATACCACGCAGATGCCCTGATACTTCGCCCGCCGCGCTTCATCGGAAAATTCCGGATCAACCGAATAGATCAGCACCGGGGCCGACACGCCGCCGCCCGGATGCATCACTCCGCCGCCGTAGCCGCCGCCGCTTCCAGGTCCAACGCCGCCGCCCGTGCCCGATCCCAGACCGCCGCCGCTGCCCGAACCAAAACCCGAACCCGAGCCGCCGCCCTGCGATGCCAGCGCCACCTGCGGCGAATTCGGCACACCGACGTTCGGCATGTTCGCGTTCGGCAGTTTCACTTCCTGCGGCATCACAATCGTTGGCGGAACCGGCAGTTTGGGGTGATCGATCTTCAAAATCTGTGGAGGCGTAATCTGCATCTTGGCGATCTGCGGCAGATGCCCCTTGGACGCCTCAATGGGACTATGCACGCCGCCACCGCCACCACCGCCCATCGCCTCCATCTTCGGCGTCATGGGGATAAACGGCTTCACGTCCACCGCCACCACCTTTTCATTTCTTTTGATCGCGCGGGTATGCCACTCCACCAGCCCCAGCAGAATAATCAGCCCCAGGATCAGCACATGCAGCGCAATCGCCAGCGCGCTCGAAAGCGGCCCGCGCTTCACCTTCATCCGGTCGACCACCGCAATCGGCTTGGAAGTCAACTCCAGCGGCGGCAGTTTCTTCGGGAAAAATAAGTCCTGAATGCTGTTGCCCAGCGTCTTCCACACCGGCTCGGTACGCGTCGGATCCCGGACCGCGATCGGCTGCGAGCTTAGCTCCAGCGGCGGCTGCTTGGCAGACGAGAACGCGTCGCGCAGGTTCGCGATCAGCGACAACCACATCGATCCGTCGGCTTCATGTAGAAGTTCGGGCTGTTCTTCCACTGGCCGCTGGGCGGTTTCGTCGGGAGGTGTCAAAAGCTCATTGCCCATTGTGTACTGCCGGAAGCCGAAACCCCCGGGTCTCCCTCCATTATGGACGAGGGCCCCCTTGCCTGTCCTGTCTGTGTCGAGCTTTTCATTCTTCGCCTGGGATGTTCCTGTCTTCCCGGCGTGACGCGCGGAGCGCGAAAAGCCTATTTTTGAAATAGACGGATTCGATTCAGCAAAGTTACTTCACTTTCCTTAGTGATTGCAAAAATCCGCCGGGAGAGAGCTTGGAATCAGCAAATCTGGCGATTTTACGTCATGCCTAATGAAGGCGATGCGCCGTCACGCTGGCCGCATCATTACTGACCGCATTTTCGCCGACCGTCCTTCAGCTTCCTTCGCCGGATACAATAGACCTTAGCCCTGAATCAAAAAACCACTGGGAGAACCAATGTCCGCACCGCCCGAACTCAAGGCGACCCTTACGCTGCCCGAAACCAAATTCCCCATGAAGGCCAACCTGCCGCAGAACGAGCCGGCGCGCCTCAAGCAGTGGAAAGAAGCGGACTTATACGGCCAGATTCGCCGCGCCCGTGCCGGTTCCGAAAAGTACATCCTGCACTACGGCCCGCCCTACGCCAACGGCCCCATCCACCTCGGCCACGCCCTCCAGAAGTCGATCAAGGACTTCATCATCAAGTCCAAAACCATGTTCGGCTACGACGCCCCTCTGGTTCCCGGATGGGACTGCCACGGCCTGCCCATTGAAATCAAGGTGGACGAAAAACTGGGCCGCAAAAAGCTCGAAATGCCCGCGCTCTCCGTCCTGCGCGCCTGCCGCGAATACGCGCAGAAATTCATCGACCTGCAGCGCTCGCAACTGATCCGCCTGGGCGTCTTCGCCCAGTGGGACTCGCCCTACCTCACCATGTCGAAGCAGTACGAGGCCAGCACCCTCGAAGCCTTCTACGACTTCTTCGAGAAGGGTTTCGTCTACAAGGGACTCAAGCCCGTCTACTGGTGCCTCCACGACCGCACCGCGCTCGCCGAAGCCGAAGTCGAGTACGAGATGCACACCAGCCCCAGCGTCTACGTCCGCTACGCACTCACCAGCGATCCCGCCGCCATCGACCCCGCGCTCACCGGCAAAAAGGTCTATGCCATCATCTGGACCACCACCCCGTGGACCCTCCCCGCGTCGCTAGCCATCGCCTTTCATCCCGAATTCGACTATGCCGCGCTGGAGCAGGACGGTAACACCTATATCGTTGCTGAATCGCTCGCCGCCGCCGTCCGCGAATCCTGCAACCTCCAAAGCGCGAAGCAAATTGCCCGCTTCAAAGGCAGCGCGCTCGAACGCGTAACCTTCCAGCACCCCTTTCTCGACCGCTCCATCCTTGGAGTCAACGCCGACTACGTCACCTCTGACACCGGAACCGGAGCCGTCCACACCGCGCCCGCCCACGGAGCCGACGACTTCTACACTGGAGCCCGCTACAACCTCGACCAGACCTGCAACGTCGACAACGAAGGCCGCCTCCGCAACGGCCTGCCCGATTACGAAGGCAAAACCGTCTGGGAAGCCAACCCGGAGATCATCAAGCTGCTGGAAGCGCGCGGCGCGCTCATGGGGCGCAACGACATTTACCACTCCTACCCGCATTGCTGGCGCTGCCACAACCCCGTCATCTTCCGCGCCACCGAGCAGTGGTTCATCAACATCGACACCCCGCTCAAAAACGCCGACGGCAGCGACACCACTTTCCGCGCCCGCGCCCTCGACGAAATCAAGCGCGTCCACTGGGACCCCGCCTGGGGCGAAGAGCGCATCTCCAACATGATCGCCACGCGCCCTGACTGGTGCATCTCCCGCCAGCGCATCTGGGGAGTGCCCATCGCCGTCTTTCTCTGCAACCAGTGCCACGCGCCGCTCAACGATCCGGCGATCAACAAGCACATCGTCTCGCTCTTCCATCAGGAAGGCGCCGAGGCCTGGCACAGGCATTCCGTCGAAGAACTCGTCCCCGCCGGAACCGCCTGCAAATCCTGCGGCAACAAACAATCCGATTCTGCCCTGCCCGCCTTTCGCAAGGAAATGGACATCCTCGATGTGTGGTTCGACTCCGGCATAAGCTGGCACGCCGTTCTCGAACCCGACCCCAACCTGCGCTGGCCCGCCGACCTCTATATTGAAGGAGCCGACCAGCACCGCGGCTGGTTCCACTCCTCCCTGCTCTGCTCCGTCGCCATTAAAAACGCCGCGCCCTACAAAAGCGTAACTACCGTCGGCTGGACGCTCGACGAGCAGGGCCGCGCCTTCTCCAAATCCCTCGGCAACGGAGTCGATCCCGTCAGTGTCGCCGACAAGCTCGGCGCGGAAATCGTCCGCCTGTGGGCCGCCAGCGTCGACTTCCGCGAGGACGTCGCCGCCAGCGATAACCTCATGCAGCGCGCCGCGGAAAACTACCGCAAGCTGCGCAACACCTTCAAATTTCTCCTCGGAAACCTCCACGGATTCGACCCCGCCGAGCACACCGTCGCCGACGAGCAACTGCTGCCCCTCGACCGCTACATGCTCGCCCGCACCCGCGAGCTGACCGAAAAAGTCCGCGACTGGTACGAGCAGTTCGAGTTCCACCGCGTCTACCACGCTGTCAACGAGTTCACCATCGTGGACCTGAGCGCGCTCTACCTCGACGTGCTCAAAGACCGCATGTACACCTTCGCGCCCACCAGCATCGAGCGCCGCTCCGCGCAAACGGTCATCTGGAAAATCACAAAAACGCTTGTCCGCCTTGTGGCGCCAATTTTGAGCTTCACAGCAGAAGAAGTTTGGAGTTATTTGCCCCCTGAGGAAGGCCACGAATCCAGCGTTCATCTTGCGCTGTTTCCGAACGCCGATGAAATTGTCGCGAAAGACGACGCCCTGCTCGAAGAATGGGCGGATCTCTTATATATCCGCAGCATTCTATTCAGATATTTAGAATCGGCTCGCAAGAATAAGGAAATTGGCAAAGCACTTGAGGCAAAAGTGACACTCGAAATTGTTAGAACCTCTAAGCACCTAGCGGTGCTGCAGAAATACAGCGGAAGCACTCTCGAAGAGCTGTTCAACGTTTCACAGGTGAGTTGGTCTCCCGCCCGATTTGAACGAGATTCAGAAAATATCTTGGTCCGCCAAGTTCCTGAGGAAGGGCTTAATCTCTACGTAGAAATTGCAGACGGCCAGAAGTGCGAACGTTGCTGGAGATACTACGCCGACGACGGCCCGCAACACGTCCGTCAATACGGCCCCTGGGCCAACGTCTGCGGACGCTGCGCCGAGGCCCTCGACCAGATGGGCTACGCCTCCGTGAAGGAAGCCCACGCATGAGCCGCCTCCGTGACCGGCGAGGTTGGCTCCTCGCGCTCTCCGCCCTTATCATCGCGCTCGACCGCTCCACCAAACACTTGGTCAGCAGCCACATCGAAATCGGCAACGACATCGTCGTCATCCCGCACGTCTTCGCCATCAGCCACGTCCTGAACCCCGGCGCGGCCTTCAGCATATTCAGCAACTCGCCCGATCCCGAGCGCACCCGCTGGATCCTCACCGGCTTCTCCATCATCGCGGCCATCGTCGTCTTCCTCATCCTGCTGCGCATCGGCCGCCGTGCCACCCTTGCCGCCATCGCCCTGGCTCTTGTCCTTGGCGGAGCCATCGGCAACGCCTGGGACCGCATCGCCTACGGCACCGTCATCGATTTCCTCGAAGTTCACATCGTCCACTACCACTGGCCCGACTTCAACGTCGCCGACTCCGCCATCGTCATCGGAGGAATCCTCCTGCTCATCGACTCCCTAAGGCCCAGAAAAGAACCAGCCCCAGCTCCCAAGCCCTGAAATCCGGAGCCCAAGTCTTGAAATTCTGTCCTCTCGTCTCATTCTTCTGGTAAAGTGGCTAGCAAAAGTCTTTCGGATCAAATGCTTTCGGGAGGAACCAGGGAGTGCAGGCTTTCAAAACAATTTCAGGACTGGCGTTGGCCGCGGCCGTCGTCGCAACCCTCGTCACCGGCTGCGAAACCGGGCGCTACAACAAGCGGCATCCCCACTTCGTCCACGCCTCTGACGTAACCACCACCGGCCATCCCAACCCGGCCCTGGCGGCCAACCCGGAAGGCCAGCCGCCCGTGCCCGACTCCCCAACCGCCGCCGGAGTCGACGGCAAACAGCCCTTCAACGACAATGAGGCCCGCTCCACGCCCGGAGTCGAGCACGGCAGAGCCGCCTCACCCAACCGCAACCACCCCGACTCGTTCAAGGGACAGAATCGCTAAAGGAAACAGGGGAAACCGCACACGGTAACATCGGATGCGCTTCCCCTCTATCCCTTTCCCTTCACATTCTTCCGGATAAACTCCACCGTCGTCTCCAGCGGAGTTCCCGGCCCGAAAATCGCCGCCACGCCCTGCGCCTTCAAAAACTCCGCATCCTGCTCGGGAATGGTCCCTCCCAACACAACCAGAATGTCGTTCGCACCGCGCTCTTTCAGCAAAGCCATGATTCGCGGAATAATCACATTGTGCGCGCCGGAAAGAATGCTCAATCCGATGCAGTCCACGTCCTCCTGGACCGCTGCATTCGCAATCATCTCCGGAGTCTGCCGCAGCCCGGTATAGATCACCTCCATGCCGGCGTCGCGCAGCGCCCGCGCAATCACCTTGGCGCCCCGGTCATGGCCGTCCAGCCCGGGCTTCGCCACCAGAACACGAATCGGAATCGAACCTTCGCTCATAAACTGCTGAGAATACCACGACCGCTCGACTCCCATTCTGCATCGTCGCAGTCAGGAACGCGAATCGGCCTGTCAGGGCCCCATAAGAGCTGAAACTTCGTCTACACCCTAGCGTCTACACCCTAGACTGGCCCACCGGCTCCCCCATCACGTCCGTCAACGACAACCTTCAGGTCGCCGGCGCCGCAGGCTCGCCAAACTACCTCAACTTTACCGAACCGTTAGGCCGAGCCTTCACCGCCAGAATCTGCCTCATTGCGGCCACGCCTGAGATAGTATGGTGAAGATTATGACCACAGCGGCAATTCGCAGCGACTGGGCGGGACGCGTCGTCGGGGGAAGATTTCGTCTCCTCAAGTGGCTGGGTGGCACGGACTGGAGCGATGTGTTCCTCACGGAACGCGACGGGCCGGGATCGCAGCGGGCGGCCATCAAGCTGATTGCCGGGGATACGGCAAACGCGGCGGCGCGGATGGCTCTCTGGGCGGCGGTCGCGCAGCTTTCGCATCCGCGACTGATGCCTCTGTTTGCCACGGGCCGCTGCCAGGTGGACGGCAAACAGATGCTCTACTCGGTAACAGAGTATGCCGAGGAGGTGCTGTCGGACGTCATTCCGGAGCGGGCGCTGGCGCCGGGTGAGGTGCGGGAGATGCTGATCCCGGTGCTCGACGCGCTGTTTTATCTGCACCCAAAGGGCTTTGTGCATGGGCACCTCAAACCTGCGAACATCCTGGTGGTTGCGAACCATCTGAAGCTTTCGACAGACGGCCTGGAGGTTGCGGGCGAGCGCGTGCAAACCGGTGTGGCACCGAGCATTTACGACGCGCCGGAGGTCGGGACGACGGGCATTACACCGGCAGCGGACGTGTGGTCGCTGGGAGCGACGCTGGTAGAGGCGCTGACGCAGCAGCCGCCGGCGTGGGAGCGGTCGACGCAGACGGACCCGGTAGTTCCGAAGACGCTGCCTGCTCCATTTGCGCGGATTGCGCAGGAGTGCCTGCGGGTGAACCCGGCGCAGCGGTGCACGCTGACGGATGTGAACAAGTCGCGCCTTGAGGAGACACGGCCTGCGCCGGTTGTGCCCACGCAAAGTGGCGAGAGCGCGGTGGCGAAGGCGCAGCAGGCAGGGCCCGCAAATGTTGTGCCGACAAAGACTGGGTCGGCGAAGCTGCGCATGCTGGCGCTAATTGTCGGGGCGCTGGTTCTGCTTGCGGCGCTCACGCTGGCGTACCTGTGGTCGCGCCCGAAAGGAGTGGCGCCTCCGGTGGTCAAACAGTCGACCATGCAGACTGCTCCGAAAAAGCCTCCTGCGGCGGCGAAGCGGTCGAGGAGGGTACCGGCGCGGACGGCGCGGTCTCTGGTTCCGGAGCGGGCTGAGGGTGAGAGCGTGGCAGGCTCCTTGGGCGGGTCCGTGAGCGGGTCCGTGGTTAAGGGCGCCGTTGCGCAGCGGGTGTTGCCCGAGGTTCCGGCGAGCGCGAGTGCGACGATTCGCGGCACGCTGCGGGTTAGAGTAAGAGTGGCGGCGGGCGCGGACGGCGCTGTTTCCAGCGCGACGTTTGATTCGGCAGGGCCGAGCAAGTACTTCGCCCGGCTGGCTCTGCAGGCGGCGCAGGGGTGGCGGTTCACTCCGGCGCAGGTGGCGGGCAAGGCCGTGGGGAGCGTGTGGGTTTTGCAGTTTGATTTTCGGCGGAGCGGGGTTGAAGTTGTGCCGATCGAGGTGACGCCCTAGCACACAGCCTTGCTGCAGATCTTGAAACCGGATTCTGTTTTTCCGTTGCCCTGATCGCAGGCGACGGGTCGGGGTTGCGTTGTTGCGCGGGGCGCTGAAGAGGCGATGGTTAGTTGTTCGATGAGCGGCAAGTGTGGATTTCGGCGGAGACGCGGAAGGAGCACTATCTTTCCTTCAGCCCCGGCCTCGAATGGCGCTTCCACCTGCGCGGCTACTACTTCGGACTCCGCGGCGTGCTCGAAAACGCCAACGACCGCCAGAACCCGTCCGTAGTCAACAACAACATAGGCTCGCCAAACTACCTCAACTTCACCGAGCCACTAGGCCGAGCCTTCACCGCCCGAATCCGCCTCATCCAATCCAGAAAATAACGCAGCATCTCTCGAACCTTCTGGGGTCTGGAGAATAGACAACCGCTTCTTATCTGTGTAGATAAGCGCTTGATATCTGCATAGACAACGATTTGTCATCCTGAGCGAAGTTTGGCGCGCTTGTGCGCCAAACGCAGTCGAAGGACCTGCGGTTCGCTTCGGCCAGCGCCGGTCTTCAGTCGAATTGAGACTTTCTGCCCGAGCCACCACTCCAAGCGCGTCCGCCACAAACGCCGGGTCTTCGCCCTCCAGCGCGTAGCTCATGTAAGCGGCAATAGACTCGCTATCGTCGAGATATTCCGCCGGATCGAACGGTTTGGTTTTCACTTTGCTCATTCCGCCTCCTTCGCCGGCCGTCTGGCTCGTGTCAATGCCTTCTCCTGCGCGCTCTCCCGCGTCTCACGCGATGCCACAGCGCACGAAGATTGATACCCAATCCATGAAAAGTCGGTTTGAGGATGAAGATCTCTTCCCGATCCGCGCTTTCAGTAGCTGAATGTCTTGCAGACGTATTCGTCGATTCCTGCGCCCTGCTAACCATCCCTGAGCGAATCTGTGCGAGCGCGTCTCGGTTTGTCTTCATTTTCAACTCACGAAGCCTATTTGTTCCTTCCCTTACCAGACGATTTGCAAGTTTAGCTCGCTCTCTTGCAAACGAACCCTGAATAGCTTGGACCTGTTGTCCTCTCATCATGGGTGGGAATTGCAGTTGATGTGGCCCGGCTGTAAGCATGATGAATTCGTTAATCATGTCTCGCTCAAACACGGCATCGATTGAAATTCCCCAGATGGCTACAGCTTCAATGTATTTTTCAATCGTTTTCCCCACCCGCGTCTCAAGATCGTGCAATTTGGCATCTCTATATGCAATTGGTATTGCACCACCGTTGTGAGTAGCCCGCGCTTTCGCAATCAGTTCGTTTTTGTGCTGCACCCTTTCATCGGAGGTTCTCTCCGCAACTTCGACCATCAGCGAGTGAAGGTGCTTTTTGAATTCCGGCTCAAGCGCCATTTGTACGACAGACTAGCATCAACTTTCCTTATGTGCCCCGCAGATTCAGAGGATCCTCCGCGCTTGTCCCGGCCTGAAACTGCGGCCCCCGAAGTCTGTTCCCCGGCCAGCGGTCTCTGCTTCCTGGAGTGGGAACGAAGCTAGCCGCTCTGCTATAAAACGGCCTGTCAAGCCATCCATCACCTAACTCCAACAAATCACAGGACATTTCAATGCAGGTGATTTCCTCGCAAATGTTAAACTGAATAGAGGGGAATTTTCCCTGAAACGGGCAGCCACAAGCTGCGCCTTGCTCTTTTGGAGGAGCCATTCCAAACCGGAAAACCACCCTCCGAGCCAGCAAGTGATTGATTACTTGGGACATATCCACAATTGACAGAAAACAGTGGACTTATTTGCGCAACCAACCCATAACTCCAACAAAACACAGGAGAGCATCAAGAATTTATTCCGCAAAAACGGGACCGCGCCGCTGCCCACCGCAAACAGGTCCTCGTCCGCGGCCAGGTCCAGCGGAGCCTGACGAAGCTACACCGGACACAGCATCCTCGGCACGGCTCAAAACGATTTTCAACCATGCAAGTGATTGAATCATTGGGACAAATTCGCAATTGACAGAAAACAGTTGACTTAGCGACGCAACTCGCCTCTAACTCCAACAAAACACAGGAGACGAGTTCGAAATAGCTCCAAATTTTGAGGGAGTTTGGTAGCGCCATCGGGGATCGAACCCGAACTCTCCGCCTTGAGAGGGCGGCGTGTTAACCAGTTACACCATGGCGCCAGATGAGCAGCCGGCAAAGAAACTGGCCGAAGGGAATCAAGGCCGCCGACTCTCTCGACTATATCAGAAACCCGGCGTGAACCCGGCGTGGAATAAATGCTGAAACCGATGCCGAAACCGACGCTGAACCCGATGCCGAACAGCCCTGAAGTCCGCGTGAAAACCCGCGCTAAATACCCAGCTTTTTCACTTCGTCGTTGTAGTATTTGCGGTAGAGAATGTCCCACTCCTGGCTGCCTTCAGGAATGATCTTCCGCTGCGAGGCGATCTTGAGCCGCGCCGACTGGTCGATGCGCAGCTCCTCCATCAGCAGCTTCTCCAGAACCGCGCGGGCTTGCTGCCGAATCGTGTTCCGGTCTTCCAGAAAATCGCATTCGTCGGTCTCGGCCAGCGTATCGGCCACCACGTGGGCCAGCTTGTTCAGCTTGTCGTGCGAGATTCTCACAGCACCGCCTTATATTTGCGCGCCAGTTCCTGCTTCACCTTCTTGAACATCTCCGCGTAGGCTGCGCCGGTCCGGTTCATCTCGTCCTGATAGGCATCCAGAATCACGCGAACCTCTTCATTGATGCGGTCTTCGAGCGACAGTTCTTCCAGCAGCCCGGCGTTGACGCGCTCGTTCACCGCAGCAACTTTGTCCGTACGAATCACTTTTGCTTCAATCAGGCCTGCGACCGTGTGCCGCGCCAGGTATCCGACATAATCACGTGAAAATATCATGTATCTTGCTCGAAATATAGCACACTCAACGGCCTGGGACAGAACCGCCCTGCATCGCGCGCCTCTCTCGCAATTTTACCTTTCTTTTCCACGCAACCACCTCGTCGAAAGCTGCGACAATGGAAGAAGACCATGACCCAGCTCAGCCTGCTTTCTCTCAAAGACGACATGGTGGCCTTCATCGCGGGTCACGGACTCCGCCGCATCCCCGCGTACGTCGGCGAGGAGGTTCCAACCGTTCTCTGGGACGACGACGAAAACATTGACAGTTGGAAGGATTTCGTCGAGACCGCCAAGGCCGCCGGTGCGCCCTTTCTTACCATGAGCGATGTCCGCCTGGAAAAGGCCGATCTCGAACTGCTCATCGACGAGCTGCAGGAATCCAGCTTTCCAGACTCCGACGCCCCCGAAGTCGAGGAGGCGCAGTCGCTCGCCTCGTACGTGGGCAAAGTCGGCTACATCCAGCTCGGCTTTGCTCACCAGGGAATCGTCTTCCTGCACGAAAGCACGACCCCCTGGTACGAGCGCTATCAGAACCTGCTCGAATCCCTCGACTTCGGTGATATCGCCTACGGCGCCGGAGATGAAGACGAGGATATCCACTAGGTCCTGTGAGCACGTCTGAGCTAGCGCCTCTCAGCCCCGCGGTACAACCTCCCGTGCGCCGACGCTGGATCATCCGCCAACCCGATTCCGCCGCCGAAGAAGCTCTGGTGTGCGAAGCCCGGGCTCCCACGAACGGGTCTTCGTCCGTGGGGTGGGAAGCCGGGGCGCCCATGGACAGATCTTCGTCCGTGGCGCGGGATGCCTCGCTCCCTCCGCTCATCGTGCGCCTGCTCGTGGCCCGCGGCGTCTGCACCACAGCCGAAGCCGCCGCCTTCCTCAACCCCAGCCTCGACCACCTCCACGATCCGTATCTCATGCTCGGCATGACCGCTGCGGTCGAGCGCATCCAGTGCGCCATCGCCGCCCACGAGCCCATCCTTATATACGGCGATTACGACGTGGACGGAACCATTGCCGTCGTCCTGCTCAAAACCGCCATTGAACGGCTCGGCGGAACGGTCCGCTTCCACGTTCCCCACCGCCTCCGCGAAGGCTACGGGATGCAGCGCGAGATCCTCGAAACCGCCGCCGGCGAAGGCGTTCGTCTGGTCATCAGCGTCGATACCGGCATCCGGGCCTTCGCCGCCGCCGAAGCCGCCGAAGCCCTCAACCTCGACCTCATCGTCACCGACCACCATTTGCCGGAAGCCGCACTATCCCTGAGCGGAGCAGAGACCGCCCTGAGCGGGGCAGAAACAGCCTTGCCCAAAGCGCTCGCCATCCTCAACCCCAATCAGCCCGGATGCCCCTACCCCTGCAAGCACCTCTGCGGAGCTGGAGTAGCTTTCAAGCTTTCCCAGGCGCTACTCGAATTTCACGACCGCAGCCTCGCCCGCGCCAAGCTCCTGCCGTCCTTCCTCAAGCTGCTGGCCATCGCCACCGTGGCCGACGCCGTTCCGCTGCTTGGCGAAAATCGCGTCTTCGTCGCGATTGGCCTCGCGGAACTTCAGCGTCCCGTCAGCTCCGGTCTGCGCGCCCTGCTGCAGGTGGCCCAACTCGACCCCGCTCAGCGCCGACTCACCCCAATCGACATCGGCTTCCGCCTCGCCCCGCGGATCAACGCCGCCGGACGTATGGACATCGCCTCCGAAATCGTCGAGCTGTTCATCACTAAAGACCCGCAACGCGCCCAGGCCATCGCGCAAAAGCTGGAGCAGCTCAACACTGATCGCCGCAACACCGAGGCCGCTGCGCTCGCTCAGATCCTTACCCAGCTCGATCAGGATCACTTCCGCCAATCCCGCTGCCTCGTCATCGACGGAGAGGGCTGGCACCGCGGCGTCATCGGCATCCTCGCTTCGCGTGTCGTCGAGCGCACCCGCAAGCCCACGCTCATCCTCACGCACGAAGACTGCGAGGCCTACGGCTCGGGCCGCTCCATCCCCAGCTTCCACCTGCTCAACGCCATCGAAAGCTGCCGCGATCTCTTCACCCGCTTCGGAGGCCACGCCCACGCCGCCGGCTTCTCGCTCCCCTCCAACCGCGTGCCCGAACTCCGCCAGCGCCTCACCGCTTACGCCGAAGCCAATCTAACTGAAGCCGACCTGGGCAGCCCGCTTGAATGCGACGCACCGCTCCCACTCGAGCAAATCAACGAAACCCTCTACGCCTGGCTCAAAAAGCTCGAACCCTGTGGCATGGACAACGAGGAGCCCATCTTCAACGCCACCAATCTCCGCATCGCTGCCCCGCCGCGAGTGATGAAGGAGAAACATATCCGCCTCCGTATCGCCTCAGATGAGGACACAACCCTCTCCGCTATAGGCTGGAACTTTGCTGAAAAGCTCCAGCCCCTCCAACTCGCGCAAAATACCCGCATCGACCTCGCCTACAAAATCCGAAAAAACGACCACCCCACCTTCGGCGGACTCGAGCTTGAAATTGTCGATCTGCGCTTGGCAAAAAGCTTCCCCTTGACAGCTTAGGAGAGTCAGCCGTACACTCCTAATTTAATTAGGAGGAATGCATTGACCGATCAGGCCCAACTTCTTCCCGGTACTCTTGATCTGCTCATCCTCAGGGCGGTCTCGCTCGGGCCACTCCACGGCTATGGCATTCTTCTGCGCATCGGGCAAATCTCCGGCAATGCCCTGCTCATCGAACAAGGCGCACTCTATCCCGGCCTCTTCCGCCTCGTTCGTCAGGGACTGCTCAAAGCGAGTTGGGGCACATCGGAGAACAATCGCCGCGCCAAGTTTTACGAGCTCACCGCCGCCGGACGCCGCCGCCTCCGCGAAGAAACCGCGAACTGGAACCGTCTCGCCGCCGCCATCGCCGCCGCGCTTTCCGTACAACCGGAGGAGCTATGAACCTCGCTGCTTACCTCCGCTCCATCGCCGCAAAATTCTTCCGCCGCTCGCAGATTACCGAAGAGATGGAGGAGGAACTGCGCTCGCACATCCAGCATTGCGCCGACGATCTGGAGCGTTCCGGCCTACCCCGCCCTGACGCTGAGCGCCGCGCCCGCGTCGAGTTCGGCGGTCATGAGAAATTCAAACAGCAGTCCTACGAGGCGCTCGGTGGCAACTTCCTCGAATCACTTTTGCAGGACATCCGCCTCGCGCTTCGCGTTTTGCGGAAGTCTCCGGGATTTACCATTACGGCCTTGCTCACCCTAGCCCTGGCCATCGGCGCAAATGCCGTGGTGTTCAGCGTGCTGGATACGTTTGTTCTGCGGCCGCTGAATGTGCCGCACGCGCGCAGCCTGTACATGATCCAGCAACGGGGCTTCCCCTCGCAGTCCTATCCCGATTACCTTGATCTGCGCGACCGCAACCGCAGCTTCGATGGAATTGCGCTTTATTGCATCGCTCAGGCCGGACTGAATGTCAGCGGCGACCCGTCTTCCACCTGGCTCTATGCGACAAGTGGGAATTATTTTGATGTACTCGGCGTCACACCATATCTTGGCCGCTTCTTCCATAGCT
This sequence comes from Acidobacteriaceae bacterium, assembly GCA_049280995.1. Lineage (GTDB taxonomy): Bacteria > Acidobacteriota > Terriglobia > Terriglobales > Acidobacteriaceae > Silvibacterium. The sequence continues at coordinate 189,341 of JBAPRH010000062.1, read as the reverse complement.
CCGATGAGCATGGCCCGAACAGCGCTCCGTATATCGTGCTCAGCTACGCATACTGGCGGAGCCATTTCCATGCCGACCCAGGCGTGGTGGGGCGCGTGGTTCAACTGAATAAATTTCCCTACACGATCCTGGGCGTAGCACAACCGAAGTTCCGCGGCACTGAGTTGTTTTTCGCTCCCGATCTTTGGGCCCCCATCGTCAACGAGCAGCAGATCGAGGGCAGCAGCGACCTTAACAAGCGCGCAAACCGAAGCTTTTGGGTGGCGGGCCGCCTAAACCGGGTGTGACCCCGGCCCAAGCGACGGCCGATCTCAGTTCCGTTGCCGCATATCTGTCGAAAACCTATCCAAAAGACGACGACAACATCAGCTTTTCGCTCGCCTGACCCGGCTTCGTTGGAAACACGCTCGGCGGCCCCGTGCGCGCCTTTGTGGCCGGCCTGATGTTGCTGGCAATGTTGATTCTACTGGCGGCCTGCGCCAATCTTGGCAGTCTGTTTGCGGCCCGCGCCGCGGAACGCGGGCGTGAAGTGGCGCTGCGGCTGGCGCTCGGCTCCAGCCGCAGGCGCATCCTGCGCCAGTTGCTCACAGAAGCCATCATGGTCTCGCTCGTCGGCGGTGCGCTCGGCCTGCTCGGCAGCGTCGCTATCCTGCGATGGCTCAGCGCATGGCAGCCGATCCCCGACATTCCAATCAACGTCGTCGTGAACACGGACGCACGCGCCTATATCGTGGCATTGCTGCTCGCTCTTGTCAGCGGACTCCTCTTCGGCATGGTTCCGGTGCGGCAGGTCTTCAAGGTCGATCCGTATCAGGTCATCAAAACCGGCGCAACCGGCGCTGCGAAACCACGCCGAATCACACTGCGCGACCTGATGCTGGCCGGTCAGATCGCCATCTGCGCCGTGCTCGTCACCGCATCGCTGGTTGCCGTTCGCGGACTCGCACGCTCGCTGCGCAGCAATTTCGGTTTCGATCCACAACACGCCATGCAGGTGAGCACTGATCTGGATATGGCCGGATACACCGGTGACCGCGCGAGAATCATGCAACGACGCATGCTGGATGCTGTGGCGGCAATTCCCGGAGTAACGGCGGCGGGATACGCGAACCGGGTTCCATTGAGTATCGGCTGGAGCGAAACAAGTATATTTCGAAACAGTACCACCGATTACAGGCCCTCTAACGCCGCAGGAGTGACCATGCAGTATTCCGTGTCGCCGGGCTACTTCCGCGCGGCGGCCACCACTCTGCTTGCGGGAAGAACGTTCACCTGGCACGACGACAATAAAGCCCCGCGCGTAGCCGTCGTGAATCAGGAATTTGCGCGCAAACTTTTCGGCTCACCGACAAACTCTATCGGACGCTATTTCAAGACGGGCGAGGGCACGCGCGTCGAGATAGTTGGCATCGTTGAAAACGGTAAGTACAAGACACTGGCTGAAGACCCGCAGCTGGCGACATTCTTTCCCATTCTGCAAATGCCATCCAGTGAAACCTCGTTAATTGTGCGGTCGAACCGCAGTCCGCAGGAAATTGCGGCGGCACTCGACCGGACCCTCCACCGTCTCGACCCCGGATTACCGTTCACGGTCAGCACCTGGAATCGGGAGTTGAGCATCGCGCTGTTTGCGCCCCGCGCCGCGACCATCGCCCTCGGCGTGTTGGGCGCTATTGGCGCGATGCTGTCGATCACCGGAATCTTCGGAATGGCCGCCTACTCCGTCAGCAAGCGGCTGCGGGAACTCGGAATTCGCGTTGCCCTTGGCGCGCAGCGCAAGGAAGTCTTACGGGCGGCCCTGGGGCGCGCCTTCAAATTGCTTGCTTTCGGCTCGGCGGCCGGATTACTCCTCGGAATCCTCGCCAGCCGGGTGCTGGCTTTCATCGTGTACCAGGCCAATTCCCGCGACCCGCTGGTACTGGCCAGCGTCGTCCTGGTGATGCTGTTGCTGGGGCTGCTTGCGACTTGGATTCCAGCGCGACGCGCGCTCTCAGTCGATCCGGTGATCCTGCTCCGCGAGGAGTGAAGAAACACCCACGCGAAAGCGGGCATCCGAGCAGAAGACCCTGAAAATCAGCTGTACCACCCTTGAGCGAGTGTATTGAATATAAACCTGAGCGGAACTGACTCACCCTTCCTCGCTAGCTCGCTTGACAACCCTTCGCTCAACCAAGTACCTTAGCAATCGGAAGGCATAAGTGCTAACGGGCCACCCGAACCAGCGCCCGCCTCCGGAAATCCGGCGTCCATTTGAATCAAAAAAAGCCGCGAGGCCAACCCTCGCGCGAAGGAGAAGTAACGCAATGGCAACTGCATCCGTAGCGACCACCTTTACTCCGCTGCACGACCGCATCCTGCTTCGTCGTATCGAAGAGGGTGAGACCGTCCGAGGCGGCATCATCATTCCCGACAGCGCCAAGGAAAAGCCCCAGGAAGGCGAAGTCATCGCCGTCGGCAAGGGCAAGTCCAACGACGAAGGCAAGGTCTTCCCTCTCGACGTGAAGGCCGGCGACCGCATCCTGTTTGGCAAGTACTCCGGAACCGAAATCAAGATTGACGGCGAAGATTTCCTCATCATGCGCGAGGAAGAAGTCCTCGGCATCCTCAAGAAAAAGTGAACTGGCCGTTCAGGCACACTGGCCTTCGGCCCCAAGACATTTGAACCCGTTCTGTAAACCGGAGCACGGCTCCGCGATTATCTAGGAGAAACAAAAATGGCAAAGCAAATTCTGCATGGAGAGGAATCTCGCCAGGCAATTCTGCGCGGCGTGAATACTCTGGCTGACGCGGTTAAGGTGACGCTCGGTCCCAAGGGCCGCAACGTCGTCATCGAGAAGAAATTCGGTGCGCCGACCATCACCAAGGATGGCGTGACCGTCGCCAAGGAAATCGAGCTGAAGGATTCGCTCGAAAACATGGGCGCGCAAATGGTGCGCGAAGTCGCCTCCAAAACCTCCGACGTTGCCGGTGACGGAACCACCACCGCCACCGTTCTCGCCCAGGCCATCTATCGCGAAGGCGTCAAGACCGTCGCCGCCGGAGCCAATCCGATGGCGCTGAAGCGCGGCATCGACAAGGCGGTCGAAGCCATTATCGGCAAGCGCGACGAGCAGGGCAACGTCACCGGCGGAGCGCTCTCGAAGTTCTCCAAGCCCGTCACCGGCGACATGATCGCCCAGGTCGGCACCATCTCCGCCAACTCCGACCCCACCATCGGCGTCATCATCGCCGAGGCCATGAAGAAGGTCGGCAAGGACGGCGTGATCACCGTCGAAGAGTCGAAGACCCTCGAAACCCAGCTCGAAGTTGTCGAAGGCATGCAGTTCGACCGCGGCTACCTCAGCCCCTACTTTGTCACCGACCCCGACCGCATGGAAGCCGCGCTCGAAGACCCCTACATCCTCATCCACGAGAAGAAGATCAGCTCCATGAAGGATCTGCTTCCGCTGCTTGAACAGGTGGCTCGCAACAGCAAGCCGCTCGTCATCATCGCAGAAGACGTGGACGGTGAAGCCCTGGCCACCCTGGTCGTCAACAAGCTGCGTGGAACCCTGAATGTCGCCGCTGTCAAGGCCCCCGGATTCGGCGACCGCCGCAAGGCCATGCTCGAAGACATCGCCAAGCTGACCGGCGGCAAGGCCATCACCGAAGACCTCGGCATCAAGCTTGAGAACGTCAAGGTCGAGGACCTCGGCAGCGCCAAGCGCGTCACCATCGACAAGGACAACACCACTATTATCGAGGGTCGCGGCGACTCCAAGGCCATCGAAGGCCGCGTCAAGGAAATCCGCAACCAGATTGAGAAGACCACCTCCGACTACGACCGCGAGAAGCTCCAGGAGCGGCTCGCCAAGCTGGTCGGCGGCGTGGCCGTCATCAAGGTGGGCGCTGCGACCGAGACCGAGATGAAGGAGAAGAAGGCTCGCGTCGAGGATGCCATGCATGCCACTCGCGCAGCAGTCGAGGAAGGCATCGTCCCCGGAGGCGGCGTCGCACTGGTGCGCGTCACTGCCGATGTCGATGCGCTGATCAAGACCCTCACCGGCGACGAGAAGATCGGCGCGCAGATCATTCGCCGCGCCATCGAAGAGCCGCTGCGCCAGATCGTCGCCAACGCCGGAGAAGAAGGCGCGGTCGTCGTCGGCAAAATCCACGAGAGCAAGGACACCAACTACGGCTACAACGCCGGAACCGGCGTCTTCGAGGACCTGGTCAAGGCCGGCGTGATCGACCCGACCAAGGTAACGCGCACCGCCTTGCAAAACGCAGGATCGATCGCGGGCCTCATGCTCACGACGGAAGCCATGGTAGCCGACATCCCCGAACCCAAGCAGGCCCCGGCAGGCGGAGGCCACGGCGGCGGCATGGACGGCATGTACTGAGCTTCGCACTCGGCGACCCATCCTTCGCGCAACCCTACCGCGCGAAGGCTGGGCCAGCACAAATCACAAGCCCCGCAGCAATGTGGGGCTTTTTCTTTCACCCGACGATTCCACATTGCGAATCTCCGCATCCCGAGCCCATCCATACTGCTGCAGACAGGAGCACCACTCCGCGCGAAGCGACAGCGCAATTCGGCCACCACATTGCCGTTCTACCCGAGTTTTCGCGGGGAATCCGTACCGGGCCGCGAGTAAACATCCTGAATTGCTCCAATGCCCGCGGAATGGTATTCAAGAATCCGGTCGCCCAGTCGTTGGCTGATCAAAAGCGGAATTCGCCTCTCGTTTCCCAGCGTGAATCGCGTCCGCCACATCAACGAGCGCCGCTCCCGCCGCACGGTAATCTCACTCCACGGAATGAATAGCGGCGGCTGTCCCACTCGAAAGGGAAAGAAAACCGCTAGATATAGGCCGTCGCGATTCGCGCCAAATGTAAGGCAACTGCTGTAGCCCAAGTTCCAGCGCATCTTCCCGGACCGGAACCGCCATCGTTCACCGCTGAAATCGGATTCGCATCGATATCGATGCGCCAGCGCGTGCCAGCCGCCAAGCCAACTCAGCGAATAGCAGACCAAACACCAGAGCCCGATAAAGTAGACCACGAATTCCGCGCCATGGGCCCATTTCATGAACTCAGCAAATCGATCCCCGTGCATGCTGGAATTCTAAATTGTGCTTATCAGGGCACAGCTCAATTTCTTCCGGCGCGTACTTCGTTTCGTCCGCCAAAGCGCTCCGACGCGCTGAAACGTATCGGGCATGTGGGGGCTCGGATTACCGAACTCGCAATCTGGCCCAGCGCTCGCCGCGTTTGTGGTAGCCTTGTCGAGGAAAATTTCTGAGGGATTTTGGCTTTGTCTACTCAATCGTTTAAGTTCGCCGCTATTGTTCTGTCCTGCATTCTTGCCCCGCCGTTGATGCGCGCGCAGCAGCCGCTTTCGGCTGGCCCCGTTCCGGACTCGCCGGCTATCGAGAAGCGTGTTGACGCGATGATCGCCAGGCTCACGCTTCAGCAGAAGCTGGAGCTGATCGGCGGCGAGGACAGCATGTTCATTCGTGCCGAGCCCGCCGCCGGGTTTCCCCGCCTGAAAATGTCGGATGGCCCGATGGGCGTGCGTACCTGGGGACCGGACACGGCGTACGCAGGCGGCATTGCGCTGGCCGCGAGCTGGGACCCGGCGCTGGTTCGCGAGATGGGCGTCTCCATTGGCGATGACGCGCGCGCCCGCGGCGTTAATTTCCTGCTTGGGCCCGCTGTGGACATCTACCGCGCGCCGATGAACGGCCGGAGCTTTGAGTATTTTGGCGAGGACCCTTACCTTTCGGCGCACACCGCTGTTCCTTATATTGAGGGCGTACAGAGCCAGGGCGTCGTCGCGACCGTCAAGCACTTTGCTCTGAACAACGAGGAGTACGACCGCCACAACGTCAGCTCGGACATAGACGAGCGCACGATGCGGGAAATTTACCTGCCCGCTTTTGAGGCTGCGGTGAAGGTCGCGCACGTCGGCGCGGTGATGAACTCCTACAATCTGATTAACGGCGTCCACGCGACGCAAAACCACCACCTGAACATCGATATTTTGAAGAACGGGTGGGGCTTCAACGGGATTCTGATGTCGGATTGGGACGCGACCTACAGCGCGGTTGGTGCGGCCAACAACGGGCTCGATCTTGGAATGCCGTCGGGCAAATTCATGAACCCGAAAAACCTGCTGCCCGCCGTCAAAGACGGTCAGGTATCGGAAGCGACCATCGATGACAAGGTGCGGCGCATCTTCCGCACCGCCATTCGATTTGGATTCCTCGACCGCGACCAGACCGATCTCAACATTCCCGACTACACGCAAATGGGCCGCAGAGTTGCGCTGCAAGAAGCGCTCGAAAGCATCACGCTGCTGAAGAACCAGGGGCATGTGCTGCCGCTCAATGCCAATGAGGTTCACACGATCGCGGTCTTCGGGCCGGATGCGTGGCCGGCGGTTCCCGGCGCGGGCGGTAGCTCGCACGTGACGCCTTGTGAGGCCTCCAGCATCATGACCGGCCTCTCGGACTACCTGGGCAAGCGCGTCAAAGTGCTTTACGCGCGTGGGCTGCCTTCCCTTCAGGACATCTTCACCGGCACTCGCTTTGTAGACAAAAATGGGAAGCCGGGAGCGCCGTGGTTTGAGAGCAAGGCCGTCAAGGTCGAGACATTCGACAATCCCAACTTCAGCGGGACCCCGCAGGTGACGTACGTTCCGGTCATCGCCAGCTTCAAGTCGGAAGAATGGACGCCCGAGGTCCAGCAGCACAAGAGCATTCGCTGCACGGCGGAGTTCATGCCGAAAACTACCGGCAGCTACATGGTGCTGGCCGGAGCGGGCGGCTCGGATGCCTACACCATCTTTATCGACGGCAAGAAGGTGCTCCAGCAAACGCCCCACGAGGGCCAGGCGCCGCAGTTTGCCGACGTGTCGCTCACCGCGAACCAGCCGGCCAAGTTGCGGGTGGATTATCTGCCCACGGCTTCCTATCCACGGCTGGGTGTCGGCATCCGCGCAACCAGCGACCTGGTTTCGCCGGAAGTTGCCAAGCTGGCCTCGATGGCCGATGCGGCGGTGGTCGCCGTAGGGTTTGATCCGACGACTGAGAGCGAAGGCTTCGACCGCTCCTACAATCTGCCCTGGGGTCAGGACGAGCTGATCGAGGCGGTGAGCGCAGCCAACAAGAAGACGATCGTTACGCTGACCGCGGGCGGCGGCGTGGCCACGGCGCACTGGATCAACGACGTTCCAGTGTTTCTGCACGATTGGTATCCGGGCGAGGAGGGCGGCAAAGCCATCGCCGAAATTCTGTTCGGCAACCATTCGCCGGAGGGCCATCTGCCCATCAGCTTTGCGAAGTCGTGGGAGCAGAATCCGACGCACGACAACTACTATCCGGCGCCGCACGCGCCAGGACAGACGCCTCACGTGAAGTACGCCGAGGGCATTTACGTGGGTTATCGCTACTACACCACCAGGCACATTCAGCCGCTGTTCCCGTTCGGGTTTGGGCTTTCGTACACGACGTTTTCCTTCTCGAACCTGAAGGTTTCGCCGGAGGCGGCCTCACCCGATGGGCCCATCACCGTATCGTTCGACGTGACCAACACCGGGCAGCGTGAGGGCGCGGACGTCGCGCAGCTTTATGTGGGCGATCCGTCGGCGAAGATCGACCGCCCGGTGAAAGAACTGAAGGGATACGAGAAGGTGCGGCTGGAGCCGGGGAAGAGCGAGCATGTCACCCTTGCGCTCAACCATCGTTCGCTGGCTTACTGGGACACCGCCTCGAACAACTGGAGGGTCGATCCCGGCAAGTTTGTTGTCTACGTGGGCGACTCGTCGGAAAACACGCCGCTCACCCAGGATTTCCAGGTGAAGTAGTCAGAATCCTAAAACAGGTTTGCTTGAACAACCCGTCCGGAACTCGTTTCCGGGCGGGCTTTATTTTTGGTTAAGATGCGGGTGGTGATTTGCTTGCGACTTAATTGCCGCCTGGCTCGTCCGTAGATGGATGCCGAGTTCTTGAATGGGATAAACGTATGCTCAATACACGAATCTGCCTTGCTCTTGCAGTTCTGATCAGTCCGGTAGCGGCTTTGTCGCAGAATGCGAAGCCGGCCAGCGCCAACAGCACACTGCGCATTACCAGCCGCATTGTTTATGTAGACGTGGTGGTGCGCGACAGGGCGAGCCATATTGTCCGCGGACTCACGGAGAAGGACTTCCACCTGCTCGAAGGCGGCAAGCCGCAGACGGTCGTCTATTTTGCTGACCACACCCACGACTTTTCCGCTCCGGTGGAGGTTCCACCGAGCAAGACAGAGTTCTCGAACGTGGGACCGGTGTCGAACTCGGTGAATATTGTGCTGATGGACTTCTGGAATACGGCTACGCAGGATCAGCCTTATGCCCGGAAGCAGATGATCCGCTTTCTGGAGGCGCTGCCGCCGGGACACCAGACGGCATTGTTTGTGCTGGGCGGACGGCTGCGGATGCTGCAGAACTTTACGGGGAACACCGACCGGCTGGTGGCGGCAGCGAAGGCGATGGAATTGAAGCCCTCGGTGATGAGGACGACGGGAGAGCAGCAGCAGGAAGCCGACCTTGTTACATCGTTCATTGAGGCGATGGGGCGGAGTGCGTCTCCGAACAATGCTGCGGCGGATGGGCTGAGTCTGCAGGGCGGCGACGAGACGCAGCGGGCCATGGACATCACTCGCGAGGCGCTGAGCGAGATTGCGGCGGCCGTGAGCGGGTATCCGGGGCGGAAGAATCTTTATTGGCTGGCGGATCAGTTCCCTCTGTTCGGCGGGCCAGCGCTGGAGATTCATGAGCTGGCCGATGACGTTGCCGCATTCAATACAAGCGCGCAGGCCCCTCCGGCGAAAATGGCGGGACTTCCCGAGCCGCTGAGCCCGCAGGACATTGCCGAAGCCAACCAGGGGTTGGCCAACGCGCAGATTGCGATTTATCCGATTTTGCTGACGGGCGTGGACGCGAGTGGGATGGAGGCTGAAGCGCGCGGCATAACCAACCCGCAGCAACTGTTCACATACAGAACCCAGCTTCACACGATGATGGACAACCTGGCTTATACGACGGGCGGGCAGGCTTACTACGGAACCAACGACTTTGCGGGCGCGCTCAGGAAGGGCTTCGACGACGGGTCGAGTTACTACACGCTGGCCTACGTTCCGCAGAACGGCAACTGGAACGGGGCGTTCCGGAAGATCAAGATTGAAATGGCCGCGCACGGGTATTCGCTCAGCTACCGGCGTGGATACTTCGCTACCCGCGACAACAGCGTACCGGAAGATCCAGCGAAGGAACTGAATGCGGCCCTCCAGCCGGCGACTCCGGAATCGACGATGCTCCGGCTGCGAAGCAAGATCGTAATGCCGGACAAACAGCATCCATACTTGACGGTAGACACGGCCGTCGACCCCGCCGGCATCGACCTTACGACCGACGCGGCGGGGGTGCGGCATGGCAAACTGCTGGTGCTGCTGGTGGCGATGAGCGCCGGGGCCGTTCCGAAGAATGGCGGGAAGGGCATTGCGCCGCCGGACAGCCCTCCACAGACCTCGGGCACGCTGCACCTTGATTTCACTCCCGACGAGTACCGGTCGGTTTTGAAGACCGGGATCCAGTTCGGGTTGAAGCTTCCGCTGAATCCCGGCAATTACCGGCTGCGGCTGGGCGTAACTGACCTGAACAACAACCGCATCGGGACGCTGGATATGCCGGTACAGGTGGATCGCTAAAAAATCTTACTTCACACAAAATAAACGAGTTAACTGTACTATCCAGCGCGGCGCTTGCGGGTTTCGGATTTGGCGGTGGTCTTGTTTGCCGGCATCTCCACGGTGTTGTTCCGGGCGGGCTTTTTGGGGGACTTTGCCTCGTGGGCCTCCCCGGCGTGGCGGGCCATGCTTTCCTTGAGGGCGTCCATGAGATTGACGACTTTGGCGGGCGGCTTTTTGCGCGGCTTCTCGACTTCGATTTCGGTTCCCGCAGCTTTCTGCTCGATCAGATTTTCGACGCGGGCCTGGTACTCATCCTTGAACTCCGACGGATCGAACTCGGCGGTAAGCTGCTTCATGAACTGCTCGGCCAGTTCGACCTCGGCCTTCTGGATGGTCATGCTCGGCTGATTGCCGTATTCGGCGACTTCGCGCACTTCTTCCGGATAATACAGCGTGTGCAGCACGATTCCTTTGTCATAGGGACGCAGCATCACGATCTGTTCTCGCTGGTGCAGCGTGATTTTGGCGATTGCGCCCAGCTTGAGCTGCTCCATGCCCTGAAACATGAGTGCGTAGGCGCGCTGGCCGGCGGTTTCGGCCACGGTGAAATAGGACGTTTGGAAATAGAGCGGATCAACCTCATCGAGCTTGACGAAGTGAACGATTTCCATTGTTTCCGACGAAGCGGCTTCGAGGCTGCGAAGCTCCTCGGGTGTCACCTGCACGTTGCCGCCACCTTCAATCGGATATCCCTTGGCCAGCTCGCTGCGCTCGACCACGCGCTCACAGTGCGGACAGTAGAGCTGCTGCTTCACGCGCGTTCCGCAAACAGCGTGAATTTGATGGAAGCTGACATGCGACTCGCGCGCCGCCGCATAAAGGCGGATGGGCACAGAGATCAGGCCAAAGGAAAAATAGCCCTTCCAGACGGTAGAAGCCATAACCTTAGCTAAGAAGCAGGTAGTTGGAAAGCGGATGGCTGGGAGCGGGTGGTTGCCATTGTTCCCCACTCAAGCAAAGAACGCTTGAGTGGGGAACCCGGTCACGTTGCCGAAAATTCTACCGCCCCAGCCCCGGAACCGCGACCAGGTGTGGCGCGGACAGCTTGACGCCGGGCACTTCGAGCTTCACGTGCAGGTTTTCGATCTGCGTCTTCTTCTTCGCTGGCGCTGTAAACCCAATTTCGTATTGGTTTTCCAGCCGCTTGCTGATGTCTCGGAAGAAGGGTGCGAACGATACGGGATTGCCCAGCCCCTGGTAGTAGAGGTTCCCGCCCGTGTTTTCCGCCACCATAGACAGGTGGTTCTGGCCGCCACTCGCCAGCCATCCCACACTGCTGGCGCGGCCCCTGTTGTGCCAGTAGAGTGCGTCCACGGTCACCCCGGCGCGAACCGCGTCGTTGGTCGCGGCATTCACATACGGGTCAGAAGGATCAAAACGCAATTCATAGGGATCAATTCCGTCGGTAATCACAATCAGCTCGCGGCGGTTCAGCGCGTTTCTAGACGGCCAGTTCTTCGCTACGTCGGAAATGCAGAAATAAGGACTGGCACTGCTGCCCACGCTTCCGGCGGGAAGATGCAGCGCCTGCAAGGCCCGGGTTTTGTCCGAGGTAAACGGCTGCTCGAAAACGGCGCGGCCGTTCGTCATGTAAGCAATCGCAACTTCAGTGGTCGGCGGCAGAGATTTGACAAAGTTACTGATCTCGGCCAACTCCTGTCCAAGACTCGTGCGGGCTCCGCTGTCGATCATGATCACGAGCTCGAGACCGGCACGGTCTCCGCGCAGGGGCGTAACGCTCTCTGTTTCTACCGATTTGCCGTTCACCTTGACCTTGACGTTCTGCGGCTGAATCGAGGGCGGCTCTTCAGAATGCTTCGGCAATACGGTAATGACGGTCTTCACCGGCGCTAGTTGCGGCGCCTGTGCTGATGCGGGCAGCGCAAACACCGCTGGCAGTGCGGCAATCAATCCAGCGGCAGAAAAAAATCGACCCAACTTCATGCTTTCACCCTCTTTCCGTTGCCCATGTTCTTTACGAGTCTAACCTCTCTTTGGGCAAACCTAGACAAGCCTCTCTGATTGTTGAGACGTATTCAGCCGGCGAAAGACCCTCAATCGTGTATTCTCCTGAAGATGAAGCGAGTATTGACGGCTCTTGTTCTGGTTCCGCTGGTGGTGTGGCTGGTGTTCCAGGGGCCATTCTGGCTGATTACTCTGGTGGTGGCAATTGTGGCGGAACTGGCGCTATGGGAATACCTGACGCTGGCCGACGCCACCGGCGCAAAAACTCCGCGCATTGCTTCGGCCATCGGGGTGGCGGTCCTGTTCGTCTTCACCTTTCTGCGGCCCGAGTTTCTGACGCCGCTCGTGGGGGCGATTACACTGGCTCTGCTCATTTTGTGCGCCTTCCGCTCGCCGCTTCAGCGGGTGCTGCCGGACTCCGCCTTCTCCATTTTTGGCGTCCTCTATATCGGGCTTTCGCTGACCACGCTGCCCCTGCTCAGTCAGCAGGAGAACGGCTCGTCGCTGCTGATTTTCCTGCTCTTTGTGGTGTGGTCGGGAGACACGCTGGCTCTCTACATTGGCCGGACATGGGGGCGCAAAAAGCTGGCTCCTGCGATCAGCCCCGGCAAGAGCTGGGAGGGCGCGGCGGCTTCGCTGGCCGGCAGCCTCATCATCACCGGAATCCTGCTTTGGGTTTCCTCAACGCTGCAGGCGCATGGCATCGGGATTCTGTCGTATCCGGGCTCGGTCGCCGGGTGGCTGGTGCTTGCGGTTATCGTGAATATCGCCGGGCAGGCGGGCGATCTGGTTGAGTCTGCCATCAAACGAGGAGCGGGGGTCAAGGACTCGGGATCGCTGCTGCCCGGACACGGCGGCGTGCTTGATCGCGTGGACGCACTGCTGATTGCAGCTCCCGTCCTGTGGTACGCTTTGTTAGTTCAGTCCTTCTGAGGTCATCGCTAACACGCTCTAATTAAGGGACTTAATACGTTGAAAGAGATTGCCATCCTCGGTTCTACTGGCTCCATCGGCCAAAGCACCCTCAGCATCATCCGGAAGTACCCTGAGCGGTTCCAGGTGGCTTCGCTCGCCGCCGGACGCAATATCGACGCGGCGTTTGAGCAGTGCGTCGAGTGGCGGCCCCGGGTGATGTCTCTGGCGACGGAGGAGTCGGCGGATCTTTTGGCGAAGCGGCTGAAAGCAGCGGGCATCAGCGGCGTTGAGGTGGTTCATGGAACCGCGGGCACGGTGCGGGTGGCCACGCTGCCGGAGGCGGGCTTTGTCGTCTCGGCCATCGTGGGCGTCGCGGGCCTGGAGGCGACCTATGCCGCGGTGAACGCCGGGAAGACTGTGGGACTCGCGAACAAGGAAGCCATGGTCGCGGCGGGCGACATTCTGAATGCGGCGGCTCGCGCGAAAAACGTGTCGCTGCTGCCGATTGATTCGGAGCACAATGCCATCCACCAATGCATGCGGGCGGGCGACACGCGCGAGATTCGCCGACTATGGCTCACCGCCTCGGGAGGACCGTTCCGCAACCTGCCGCTGAGCGAGTTCGCCAACATCACTGTGGCGCAGGCCCTCAGGCATCCAACCTGGGTAATGGGGCGGCGTATCACTATCGATTCGGCAACGCTGCTCAACAAAGGGCTGGAGGTCATTGAGGCGTGCCGGCTGTTCAACCTGCCGCCGTCGGCGATCAAGGTCACGGTGCATCCTCAGTCCACCGTCCATTCGCTGGTTGAATACATCGACGGCAGCATTCTGGCGCAGATTTCTGTAACCGACATGCGGCTGCCGATTCTCTATGCCATGAGCTACCCGGAGCGTGTGGAGAGCGATCTTACGTTTGATATGGCTGCGCTCGGCCAGTTGAATTTCGAGCCGCCGGATTTCGAACGGTTTCCCTGCCTGCGGCTCGCCTACGAGGCGGCGGAAAAAGGAGGGGCACACCCCATTGCGCTGAACGCCGCCGACGAAATCGCGGTCTCGGCCTTCCTCGACGGCAGAATCCCTTTTACCGCCATTCCGGCTACAATAGAAGCAGTGCTTGAGGCATTTCCCGAAAATCATCCCGCTACTATTGCGGAAGTTCTAACGCTTGACAGGGAAGCGCGCGAGGCCGCTACACTCGAGGCCCGACGGTTGGCTCAACCCGCCTCAGCAGCGCATTAGGAATTTACCCAAGGTATGACATCTGCTTTAACCGCTATCGTTTCCATGCTGATCGTGCTCGGCATCATGGTGCTGGTGCATGAGTTTGGCCACTTTGTAGTCGCCAAGTGGTGCGGCGTGCGCGTGGAAGTGTTTTCCATCGGATTTCCGCCTCGGCTGTTCGGCTTCCGCCGCGGCGACACGGATTACCGCATCAGCCTGCTGCCGCTGGGCGGCTACGTCAAAATGGCCGGCGGCGAACCCGGCGAGCCCCGCACGGGCGATCCCGCCGAGCTGACTTCGCGCCCGCGCTGGCAGCGGATACTCATCAGCTTCGCCGGTCCCGGAGCCAATTTCGTGCTGGCCTTCCTGCTGATGGCTGGCCTTTACATGACCTACAACGAGGTGCCCAATTACCTGTCCGGGCCGGCGGTGACGGATGTGATTCCGCACGACTCCCCGGCATGGAAGGTGGGAGTTCGCCCGGGCGACAAAATTGTCGTGTTTGACAAAGTACATAACCCTACCTGGGAGCAGCTTGAGGACCGCGCCGCCTCGGACGCGAACGTTACCGTTCCGCTCACCATTCAACGCACGGTTGACGGGCAGCCGCAACTGATCCACACCTCGTTGTTTATCAGCGACCCCAGCAAAGGGAGCGATTTTAACTTCGACGCGCTTGGTCTGCTGCCGAAAAAACAGCCTGGTCCGCTGGGCGTGCACGATGTTATCTCCGGCGATCCGGCGGCACGCGCGGGGCTGAAGGCAGGGGACAAAATCCTCGCCATTGACGGCCAGGACGTTCATTCCGTGGACGCCGTGGCCGCGTGGCTTCAGCAGACTGGCGGCAAACCCGTGACTCTGGAAGTGCAGCGCGGCAACCAGAAGCTCAACATTACGGCCACGCCGATCTGGGCCGACAATGGCGCGGGAACCATGGGCTATCTTCTGGGGTTCTATTCGCCGGCGCCTCCGTTCCACGTCGAGCAGCTTTCGCTGCCCAAGGCGGTTCGCGCGTCGATTCGCTCCAACATTCAATATTCGGGACTGATCCTGAACGTGCTGCGCCGTATGGTTTCGCGCCCCTCAAACGTGCAGGAGTTGAGCGGGCCCATTGGCATTGCCAAGGCAACCGGAGAAGCGGTCTCGATGCCGGGATGGAAACCGATCATCGGCCTGATGGCTGGAATCAGCCTGAACCTCGGCATTCTGAACCTGCTTCCCTTCCCGATTCTCGACGGCGGCACCATTCTGTTTTTGCTGATCGAAAGCGTGTTGCGCCGCGACCTGAATCAGGATTTGAAAGAGCGCATGTACCAGGTCGCCTTCGTCATGATCGTGCTGCTGTTCGTTTTCATCATGGTGAACGACGTGGCCAAGTTGAATATCCTGCCAAAGCTGCGTTTGTAAGGACTCGCCGTCCAGGCGGACGCGCTTCGCGCCACCTTGGAACGAGCTTTTGTGGCCCTCCCGTTGGTCGGGATCAAGTATTCTCAACCTAATCAATGACACAACCCGCTCAGACCACACTCCGCGTCCGCTATGCTGAAACCGACCAGATGGGCGTTGTTTACTACGCCAATTATTTTGTCTGGTGCGAAATCGGGCGCGTCGAATTCTTTCGCCAGCTCGGCTACGACTATAAGCAAATGGAACTGGCGGACGATTGCCATCTCCCGGTGGTCGAAGCGAGTTGTCGCTACCGCTCGCCCGCGCGCTACGACGATGAAGTTGTGATTGAGACGCGCGTCACGGCGATGCGCAGCCGCGTTATCAAATTTGGATATCGGCTGCTGCGGGTCGACGGCGACGCTCCTCAATTGCTGGCCGAAGCTGAGACCGTCCACGTGAGCGTGGACAAGCAGATGCAGAAGAAACCGCTCGCGGAAAAATACCTCACCGCCATTCGAGCCACGATGCAGTAGCTATGGGCTATGGGCTATTGGCTTTCAGCTTTTGCGAAACGGCCACTCTCCGCGACCGTAGGCCCGCGCGAAATAAATCAGGCTTCCGCTCAGGGCAACGAAAACCGCGTCGAGCAGCTCGCGTGAAGCCTCTCTGCGCGAAAACACGATGAACAAAAATCCTGCCAGAGCCAGCAGCGGTGGTAAGGGGTAAAGCCAGATGCGGAAAGGCCTCCGCATCTCGGGACGCTTGATCCGCAGCACGATGACGCCAATCTGCTGCAAGACATATTGCAGGAGGATGCGAATCGCAACCAGCGCGGCGATCACTACGGCGAGATCGAAAAAGCAGAACACCGCCGTCACGGCTCCCAGCGCCAGCAGGGAGACATCAGGAAATCCGTGCCGCTTGTGCAGACGCGCAAAAATGTGGAAGTAATTCCCGTCGAGTGCCGCCGCGTACGGAACTCGCGAGTAAGCCAGCAGCAACGAGAAGACGGAAGCGAAGGCCGTCCACATGACCAGCAGCGCGAGCACGCGTGCGGCGGTTGCGCCGAAGGTTTGCTGCATGAGCACGGCGACCACGGCAAGCTTCGCCGCGCCCGCGTGGGTCATTTCGTGCACCGGAATCACGCCCAGCACGCTCACCTGCATGGAGAGATAGAGAGCAGCCACAATCGCGATCGACCACAGGACCGCGCGCGGAATCGTCCGCCCTGGCTCGCGTACTTCTCCGCCGAGAAAACAGACGCTGTAGTAACCCCAGTAATCGTAGGTCGCGAGCAGAGTCGCCGCGCCGAGTCCTTCAAAAAATCCGGCGTGAAGCATAAAGGCGCCCGGCGGCACGGCCAGCATGGCCGGATGGAAGTGCGTTGCGCCCGCGAAAATGACTGCTCCGATAGTCAGCAGCACGCCGCCCGTCATGACCCACGCCAGACGCGCAATCGCCGTCATGTTGCGATAGAGCAGCGCCACTGCGAAGACGCAGGTGCCCGCCGCCACCAGGCTCACCAGCGGTACATGCCACACAGCAACACGCAGCACCGGCCACAGATAGGCCGCGTAATCCGCCAGCCCGATGCAGCCCGAGGCGATCGACAGAGGCGCGCTGAAGCCTAGCTGCCAGATGTAGAGAAACGAAAGCCAGCGGCCTGCGCCGTCGCGCCCGTAGATCTCGCGCAGGAAGGCGTAGGAACCACCCGCCTCCGGCATGGCCGCACCCAACTCCGCCCACACCAGCCCGTCGCACAGGGCGATGACCGCGCCCAGCACCCAGCCCAGAATGGCCTGCGACCCGCCCATGGCCGCCACTACCAGCGGCAATGTGATGAACGGACCGACGCCGATCATGTTCATCATGTTCAGCGAAATCGCGCTGCCCAAGCCCAGCCGGCGCTCCAGTGCGGGGGTTCGCGTAGGTGTGTTTTCAGCGCTCATCGCTTGCCGGATTGTACACTGGCACTAGAAATCAAGATGAACCTCAAAGTGCGTGTCCCAGCTCTCGCTCTCATTCTCGCCTGCATGCTCGCTCCTTCGTTGCGCGCGCAGGTTACGCCCTGGCAAACACAATTCGTTGCCTCGCCCGATGCGCACACGCTGCCCGAAGACCGCGGTGCGGATGGGCTGGCGCAGACGCTCAAGAAGTTGCATCGCTGGGCGAGCGTGATGATCGTCGTCGCGCATCCGGACGATGAAGACGGCGGGATGCTGGCGCTGGAGTCGCGCGGTCTTGGCGCGCGCACGGCGCTTATGACGCTCACGCGCGGCGAGGGCGGCCAGGATGCGATGGGCGGCGCTTCTGATGACGCGCTCGGGCTCATCCGCACGAACGAGTTGCTGCTGTGCGATCAATACTCCGGTAGCCAGCAGTTTTTTTCGCGCGTCGCCGACTATGGATTTTCGAAGACGATCCAAGAGGCACACGAGAAATGGGGTCGCGAACGCGTGCTCTACGACGTTGTTCGCGCTGTGCGCCTGTACCGGCCGATGATCGTGACCTCGGTCTTCACGGGAAACATCACCGATGGACACGGGCAGCATCAGGTGTCGGGCGAAGCGGCGCAACTGGTGTTCAAGATGGCGGGCGATCCGAAGGTTTTTCCGGATCAGATTGCCGAGGGGCTGCGTCCGTGGTCGCCGTTCAGAGTTTATGAGCGCGTGCCCTTTGTCCCCGTCACGGCGCAAGGCATGTTCGACTACGCAACCGGCAAGTGGGCGCCGGTGCGCTTCTACGACTACATCACGGGACAATGGTCGGATCACGCTCCGACCGCCGATGTTGAAATTCCCGAAGGGACTTTTGACCCGATCCTTGGTCGCTCCTATTTTCAGATCGCTCGCCAGGGCTGGAGCCTGCAGAAGTCGCAATATGGCGGTGGAAATCCTGCGCTGCCGGGGCCGCATTTTGTCGGCTATCACCTTTACGGCTCGCGGATTCCCGTCCCGAGCACTGCGTCGCTGTCCCAGTCCAGCCCAGCAGAAAATTTCTTCAGCGGCATCGACACGACTCTTCCGGGTATTGCGATGTTGGCGCATGGAGACACTGCGTTCCTGACCAAAGCGCTCAAGGACATTGACCAGGAGGTGATGACGGCGACTTACGGCTATCTGCCGTCGAACCCGGAAAAAATTGCGCCCGAGTTGGCGGCGGGGTATCGCAAAACCAAAGACCTCATCGATCAGGTGAACGCCAGCTCGCTCAGCGCCGATGACAAGGCCAACGTCATTCATGAACTGAACATCAAGCTCGTGCAGTTCAACACGGCGCTGGCGGAAGCGCTGGGATTGCAGGTAAACGCGATGATGATTCCGCGCACCTCCGACCACCCTGAGGGCTTTGGCCTGAGCGCGGCCCAAACACCGACCGCCGTCACGCCGGGCAGCCAATTTGATGTGCGGCTGCACGTGACCAGCGCCGCTCCGTGGGGGGGGAGCAGCGACTTGCAGCTGACGCGCACCTGGCTTGCGTCGCCCGCAGAGGAGCATTGGAGCATTCTTCGCATCGGCGCTCCCGGCATGGATGTTGTCTCCAGCAGCGATGGCGATGTAGTCTTTCGCATCACGGTTCCCCGTGACGCGCAATACACGCGACCTTACTTCACGCGGCCCACGCCCGAGCAGGCCTACTACAAGATTTCCAATCCGAAGTATCTGAACATGCCCTTCGCGCCCTACCCGCTCGCCGGATGGGCCGAGTTCACCTGGAACGGAGTGCCCATCCGTATCGGCCAAGTGGTGCAAACGGTTCAGCGCGAGCACGGTTACGGAAGCGTGTATCAGCCGCTTGTGGTGAAGCCGGACGTCTCCGTCAACCTTGCTTCTTCCGCCGGCGTTGTTCCCATCGGCGCGAAATCTTTCCCGCTCTCCGTATCGGTGACAAATTACCAGCAGGAAAATGCCGACGGTACGCTGCGCCTTACGCTGCCTCCCGGATGGACCGCCGTGCCTCCAGCGTTCACCTTCCATCTTCCGGCGGATGAATCGACGCCGCTGCTTTTCAGCATTCATCCGGCAACGCTCGCAAAGCAGAGCTACACGATCAAGGCCACGGCGCAAAGCGGCAATTACGACTACAGTCAGGGCGTCGAAACGGTGGGCTATCCCGGCCTGCGCCCCTACTACCTTTATCACGACTCGACTTTCCGGGCGCGGGGCGTGGACGTGAAGGTCGCACCGCACCTCAACGTCGGCTACGTCATGGGCACGGGCGACGATGTTCCTCAGGCGCTTGAAGAAATCGGCGTCCATGCCCATCTACTGGGCGGGTCCGAGCTGGCCAACGCCGACCTCAGCCGCTACAGCGCCATCGTCATCGGCATCCGCGCCTACTCCAATCGGGCTGACCTGATCGCCAACAACAATCGACTGCTTGACTATGTCCACAATGGTGGAACCCTCATCGTGCAGTACCAGAGCGCTCCTTTCAGCGGCTACGGTCCTTATCCGTTCACGCTGGGACGCAGCCCGGAAAAAGTCGTGGTGGAAAGCGATCCCGTCACGCTGACCGACGCGAACAATCCTCTCTTCCAGTGGCCGAACCGCATCACCTCCGACGATTTCAACGGATGGGTCGAGGAGCGCGGCCACTCCTTCATGTCCACGTGGGACAACCGCTATCAGGCTCTCACGGAAACGCACGACCCGAGCCAGGACCCACAACGCGGCGGGCTGCTCTACACGCGCTATGGCAAGGGAACCTATGTCTACGCCGCGTATGCGCTGTATCGGCAGTTCCCCGCGGCGGTTCCCGGAGCCTTCCGCATTCTGGCCAACCTCGTGAGTGCGGGCAGCCCGCGACCATAAGCACGCGCTCCGCACAGGCGAAATGCTACGCTGAATCTTCATGGCTCCCACTTTCACTCCCGCGGCGTTTACCCGAGTGGCGCGGCTTGCGTCGGATCGTCGCGTCCACCGAGCGTTCCAGTGGCTGCACCTGCACGAGCAGCAGATCATGCGCTGGCAGGCCGAGCTTACCGGCATCCCCGCGCCGCCGTTCGGCGAAGGACCGCGCGCGGAATGGCTTTGCACGCGCTTTCGCGAGCTCGGACTCGAAGAGGTCAAGCTCGACGGAATCGGCAATGCGATTGGCGTGAAAAAATCAGCGCAGCCGGCTGAACGCAGCCTTCTGATCTCCGCGCACATTGACACGGTCTTCCCCGCCGCTACGCCCATCAAGCCGGTCGTCAAAGACACGCTGCTGGAAGCGCCCGGAGCCTGTGACAACGGGGCCGGTGTTGTCTGTCTGCTGGCCATGGCCGCCGCCTTGCAGCACGCGGAGATTACGCCGCCTTGCGACCTGATCTTTGTCGGAAACGTGGGTGAGGAGGGCGAAGGCAACCTGCGCGGCACGCGCTTTCTTTATGAGCAGGAGAATTTCGCCGCGCGCATTGCCGCGCATCTGGTGATCGACGGCGCGGGACACGAAGTGGCCGTAACCGAGGCGCTCGGCAGCCATCGCTATCAGGTTACGCTGCGCGGGCCGGGCGGCCATTCCTGGGCCGACTCCAGCCATCCCAATCCTATTGTTGTATTGAGCCGGGCCATTGCGCGCCTCAGCGACCTTGAGCTAAGCGCCGCTCCTCGCACAACCATGAACGTGGGCACCATCGAGGGAGGCACGGCGATCAATGTCGTTCCCGCGCACGCCTCGGCCCGCTTTGATTTTCGATCTACGAGTTCCGAACAGTTGGTCCTTCTGGAAGTCGAGCTGCATCGCGCGATTGAAGACGCGGTGCTGGCGGCGAACGAATTGAAGCGCGGACGAAAACGCGACGCCGCACTTGAATTTTCTATCAAGAAAATCGGAGAGCGCCCGGCGGGAGCCTTGCCGAATGATTCACCGCTCTATCGCATGCTTCGCGCGGTTGATCGCCACCTCGGCATCCGCACCGAGCCGCGAACCGCATCCACCGACGCCAACATTCCGCTCTCACTCGGCGTGCCCGCGCTCAGCGTTGGTGCGGGCGGGACCGGAGGCGGCATCCACACTCCGCAGGAATGGTACGACGCGAAGGACCGCGAGTCAGGACTAAAGCGCGTGCTGCTGCTTATTCTTGCGGTTGCGGGCGAGGGACTGGAAGCAGAACCGGAAGCGGCTGCTCGGCGCTCCAGGCGCTGACCTGCTGAGTTTGAAAAAGCACACGCTCCGCCTGAGCCGCGCAGATCAACTCAGCGGCAGCGGGCAGATTCGACGCGATGTGATCCGCGCCAATCCCGCCCTGAGCTTCGCCGAGGAAAATTGTATGCACCCCGGCGGCGCGCCCGCAGAGAACATCGGTCGCGCGGTCTCCCACCATCCACGACTGCTCGGCATCGATGCCAAATACCCGGATTGCACGTAGCAAGAAATAAGGAGACGGCTTTCTGCACGCGCATGGGCCCGAATATCCGGGGACCGCGCTCTGGGGATGATGCAGGCAATAATAGACGCCGCTGAAGCGAACGCCTGCAGCCGCTAATTGCTGCTGCATGCTGGCGTCGATCGCGGTCAGCTCGGCGAGGCTCGTCTTGCCCTTGGCGTAGTTCGGCTGGTTCGAGACCACAAACAGCAGAAACCCCGCCGCGTGCAACTGCCGCAAAGCCTGCGACACGCCTGGAAGCAGCGCAAAATCCCCGGCGGTCAGCGGCGCCTCGTGCTTGCTGCTCGCAGGATTGAAAACGTTCCGGTTGATTACGCCATCGCGGTCGAGAAATACTGCTCTGCGCCTGGTTGGCCGACCTGCTCCCATTTCATCTCGTTCCTCTTGAGCCGCGGATGCGAAACCAGAAGATGCCAGAGCACCGCCTGAAAAGATTCAGTGTGCGCCGTGACGGAATCGTCAGACAAGGTGGGCACGACAATGCAGGCATCCGCCACCTTCAGGGTGTATCCGCCGTCGCGCCCGACAATCCCGGCGATGGTTGCGCCGGTCCGCCGCGCGAGCTTCAGGCTTTCGACGAGGTTGGTGCTGACATGCTCCTTCACGCACCCGCCGCCCACCGAAAACACGAACACCATGTCTCCCGTCCGCAGCCTGCTTCCGCGCAGCCAGTTCGCATAACACGAATCCCATCCATCGTCATTAATGCGCGCCGTCAGTTCCGACACATTGTCAGTGGGCGCGTAGCACTCCATTCCGGCAATCTTCCGGAAATCGTTCACCGCATGGCTTGCGTGGCCGGCTCCGCCGCCGACACCCAGGAAAAACAGCCGCCCGCCGCGGGCGCGTGTTTCGCAAAGCAGATCGACGATGCGATCGATCATGCGGCCATCCACCAGCGAGGCGATTTCGCAAACCTCTTCCAAATACCTGCGCGTGTAGTCGCTGATCTGCAAGTTACAACTCCACTCCCAACGTGGTGTGTATACCTTTTCGCCGCGCAATCGGCAGCGATGTTTTGCGGCTGTCGCCCTTCCTCGCCAGCCTGGGCGCGGCTTCGCGCCATCCTTGCGGCAAACCCAGAAAAGCCGCCATCGTCGCGGCTGAACGCAGCGACGGCCGTCCCTCCAGAACAAATCGCTGCGCGATTTCCGCATAAGCCTTCAACCCGGCCTGGCTTTTCGCGGCGCGCGAGGCACACTCGGAAGCCAGGAACCACGAATAGGCTTTCGCGGAGAAAAAGCCTCGCATCTCCAGGCTCCACTGCATCGAAAACTCCCAGTCCAGCGCCCGCCCTATGCTGTCACGATCGTCTTCCGTGCGATAAATTACCAACGGCTCCTCGACGACCGTAAACGCCGCGCCGGGAACCCGTTCCGCGCGCAGCACCCAGTCCCAATCCTGATGCCGCTTGAGTTGGCTTCTGAACGGAACCGCCAACATCATCTCTCGGCGCATCATCAGAGTCGAGGTCTGCATGGCGTGTGGGCCGTCCTTGAATGACTGGCGGCAGAAAAGAAATTCGCTCACCGGCCTGGCGGGATTGTACGAGCGCAGCGGTCCGACTGCATCGCCCTGCGGCCTGCGCACAATCAACCGCGACGAAACGACCGGCCACAGCGCCGTGCTCTGCCTCGCCGCAACCATTTGCCGCGAGAGCTTGTGCGGCAGCCACTCGTCATCATCGTCAAGAAATGCGATCCACTCGCCGCGCGCCTCGCGCACGCCAATGTTGCGCGCCTCCGCGCCACCCATGCCAATGGCAAGATCCACCACGCGCAGGCGAGGATCGCTGATGGCCCGCAGCGCCTGACTCGTCCGCGGATCCTCGCCGTCTATCACCACGACCACTTCGAGATTTTCAAAATCCTGATCGAGCGCGCTGGCGACCGCTGTTCCCACCAGATCCGCACGGCAGTGCGTAGGAATAACCACGCTCACAAAAACGGGCAGCCGTTCCTTTCGCGAGATGTCGCGCGCCCACATGTCGCTATTCACTCCTGAAAGTGAAGTCAGCATACGCCAGAATGAAGCATGCGCAGCCGGTGTCGTGAAAATATCCCATTACTTAGGTAATGTGCGCTTCGGCCCGCGGTAACGACGCTTCGGCCCACCCGTCGAAAACTGCCCCGTTCCGAAAAGCTGTATTCTTGGCTCGACCCTATGCAGCGCACTCCCGCAGGCGTTCTTCGCTCGTTGTTCGATCCGCAGTTCGGGCTGCGGTGCCGCCTTATTCCGCGCTGGCTGTTTTTGCGGGCGCTGGCACTCATTTACTTTTCGGCCTTTTATTCGCTCCTGTTCCAGGTGCGCGGGCTCATCGGGCCTGACGGAATTTTGCCCGCCAATCAATACCTCAATGCGGTCCACCGCTCCCTCGGCGCATCGCGCTTCTGGTATGCGCCGACGCTCTACTGGATCAGCTCCAGCGACGCCGCCATCATGGCCATCTGCTGGATCGGCTTGTTTGCCTCCATCGCCGCCTTCGTCAACGCCTGGCCGCGCCTGAGCTTTTTCGTCTGTTTCCTCTGCTTTTTGTCGTTTGTCGCAGCCGCCGCGGACTTTTCCGGCTACCAATCTGACGGGATGCTTCTCGAAGCCGGCTTCCTCGCGCTCTTTCTTTCGCCCGCCGGGCTCTGGCCCGGCTTCGGAGCCAACAGCCCGCCTTCCCGTGCCAGCTACTTTCTGCTCCAGTGGGAGTGGTTCCGCATCTATTTTGAGTCCGGAATCGGGAAGCTGCTCAGCGGCGACCCCGAGTGGCGGCACTTCACCGCGATGGACCAGTACTACCAGAACTGCCCACTGCCCAGCTGGATCGGCTACTACGTCCAGCACCTGCCGCACTGGTTTCATGCTGCGACCGCGGGCGCGACGCTGGTCATGGAAATCGGGATCGTCCTGCTACTCTTTCTGCCGCGCCGCCTGCGCCTCATCTGCTTTTTTATCGTCACACCCTGGGAAATCGGCGTCATCCTTACCGCCAATTACACGTTCCTCAACTACCTCGTGCTGGTGCTCGGCTTCCTGCTGCTCGATGACGGCTACCTTCGCCGCATTCTTCCCGCGCGCTTCTCTCCGGCGAGAAGCCTCGCGACCCAGCCGGAGCCGCCGGAGCCTGAAGAGCCGGCGCCACCGCTTTCCATCTTCAACTCCGCGCCGCAGCAGCCCCGGCAGCGAAAGCTTTCGCACTTCCAGGCGATTCGTTTTGCACTCGCAGCCGTGATGCTGGCCCTCATCGCGTACGTCACGGCTGCGGAGCTCATTCTGATGCCGTTCCCTGCGGCACCGCTGCCGACATCGCCCATCAGCGCGCTCGGTCCCTTTCGAATCGCCAACCGCTACGGACTGTTCGAGGTGATGACACGCGGCCTCTACCAAATCGAGTTTCAGGGATCGAACGACGGCCGGCACTGGACCGCCTATCCCTTCCGCTACAAGCCGCAGGCGCTCAACCAGGCTCCCGGCATCTATGCACCCTACCAGCCGCGTTTCGACTGGAACCTGTGGTTTGCCTCGCTCGGCAACTGGCAGCAGAACAGCATCGTTCCGCTCACCGAGGAGCGCCTGCTCACCAACACACCGAGCGTGCTGCACCTTTTCGCTGGCAATCCCTTCGCCGGCGCGCCGCCCAAATATGTGCGTGCGGTACTCTGGCAATACTGGTTCACGTCGCTCCAGCAAAAGCGCGAGACCGGAGACTGGTGGACGCGCAAGCTCCTCGGGTTATACGCCCCCACGCTCACGCTCCAGCCGGACGGAAAAGCCGCCGCCGTCCAGTGGCCGCAGCCGCTGCCTCCGCATGGTTAGAATCGAATGTTAGCCAATATGGACCACGCCTCCGTCATCGGCTCCGGACCCAACGGCCTTTCTGCCGCGATCGTTCTCGCGCAGGCCGGGCTCGCCGTCGATGTGTACGAGGCTGAAGCGCAGTTGGGAGGCGCGGCCCGCACGCTTCCGCTCACCTTGCCGGGCTACCTGCACGACTTCGGCTCCGCCGTGCATCCCATGGCCGCGGGCTCGCCTTTTTTCGCCAGCCTGCCGCTGGAGCAGCACGGTTTGCACTGGATCCACTCCCCCGCCGTGCTCGCGCATCCCTTCGACGACGGCACCGCGGTCCTGATTCGGCGCGACATCGAACCCACGCTCAACTACCTGCGCGAGGACCGTGAGCGCTGGCGCGATCTGTTTCAACCCTTCGCCGAGCAATGGCCGGCGCTCGCCGAAGAAATCCTCGGTCCCGTCCTTCATCTGCCGCGCAGCCCGCTGCTGCTCGCGCGCTTCGGACTCAAAGCCTTGCAGCCCGCGCGGTACTTCGCAGAGAGCCAGTTTCACAACGCGCGCACCCGCGCTGTCTTCGCCGGACTCGCCGCACATTCCTTCCTCAGCCTGGACTCCCCTGCCAGCGCCGCCGTCGGCCTGGTCTTTGCCATCACCGCGCACGCTGTCGGATGGCCCATCCCGCAGGGCGGCGCGCAGAGCATCACCAACGCGCTCGCCGCGCAGCTCGCGGGGCTTGGCGGCGCCGTCCACACCTCGCGCCGGATCGCTTCGCTGACTGAGTTGCCCGACACCCTCACCCTTTGCGACATTCCGCCGCAGCACCTCCAGCGCATCGCCGCCAACCGCCTCACCCCGGCCTACCACGCAAAGCTGAACAAGTTCCGCCACGGCCCCGGCGCATTCAAAATCGACTACGCGCTCTCCCGGCCCATTCCGTGGCGAGCCGATGACTGCGAGCTCGCCGCCACAGTCCACCTCGGCGGCATGCTTGAGGAGATTGCCCACTCCGAGGGGGAAATGTTTCGTGGTCGGGTTGCAGAGAAGCCCTTCGTCCTCGTCTCGCAGCCCAGCCTCTTCGACCCGACGCGCGCTCCCACGGAACGCCACATCGCGTGGGCCTACTGCCATGTTCCCAACGGATCGAAAATCGATATGACGGAGCGCATTGAGAACCAGATTGAGCGGTTCGCACCCGGGTTCCGGGACTGCGTTCTCCAGCGCCGCGTCTTCACGCCCTCTGATCTCGAAGCAGCCGACGCCAACCTCATCGGAGGCGACGTGAGCGGGGGCGCAATGACCGTACGCCAGCTCCTCTTCCGCCCCACGCTGCGCGCGTACGCGACCTCAGACCCGAAGATTTATCTCTGCTCCGCCTCAACTCCGCCCGGAGGAGGCGTCCACGGCATGTGCGGCTTCCACGCGGCGAAAACGGCTCTGCAAAATCTTTGATAGAAGCGCACTCGACCAACTCGAGCCTAAATGCGCGAAGCACGCCCGACTGTACGGCCAGTCCCGAACTCCCCGACCGCGCCAATTGCCTGCTTTGTCAGCGACTGCTGCACCGTTTCCATCTTCACCCACGGATTACGCTTCAGCCGCGCCTTCCAGCTTTCAAAATTCGCTACCGCAAACTCTGGGCGCGCGCCTTTCTTCAATTCGTTCCAGCTCAACGGCATGGCCACGCGCGCTCCCTTGCGCGCTCGCGGCGAGTAGGGAGCGACCGCCGTCGCTCCGCGCTCGTTGCGTAGGTAATCCAGATAGATTCGCCCCTTCCGCGCCGCCTTGGTCATCCGGGTCAAATACAGTTTGGGATTTGCGGCTTCCATCATCAGCACAAAGCGATGCGCGAATTCCTTCACCTCCGCCCACCCTCGCTCTGGTTCAATCGGAGCAACCACATGGATTCCCTTGCCGCCGGTAGCTTTCGCAAAGCTTTCTAGCCCTAACTGCGTCAGCAGGCCACGAACCTCAAATGCGCTCGCCACAAGCTGCTTCCACTCAATTGCGGCATCGGGATCCAGGTCAAAGATAATTTGGTCGGGCGTCTCCATTGACTCATTACGCGAGCCCCAGGGATGAATCTCCAGCACGCCCATCTGCGCCAACGCTATCAATCCCTGCGCCGAGGCAATCGTGATGTACTGCCCCATCGCTTCGCCGCTCTTGCTCTTTACCGAAACGCCGCCCACTCCCGCCGGGAGCCCCTTGCCCACATTCTTCTGGAAGAAACAAGGTTTCCCGCTCCCTTCCGGGCATCTCACGATACTCAAGGGCCGGCCAGCAATATACGGCAGCATAACTTCAGCTACTGCGGAGTAATAGTCAGCTAACTGCAACTTAGTAAGCCTGGTTTCTTCATCTAATATCTTGTCAGGATGAGTTAGCCGCACGTCGTCTATCTCAACTTCAGCGTTGCCGCTCTTCGCCCGCGAGCTACTTTGGGACTTATTCGAGGTATCATTCAAAAGTGAAGTACGTTTCCTACTTCGCGCTTCCCTGTCCGGCTTGGTGATTGCGACCGCTTCCTCGCGCATTACTTCCTTCGCAGACTTATCTTCGCGAATCCCCTGAAACGATGCCTGCCGAACCATGCCGCCCGCCGTCCAGGTCGCAAAATTCACCTCTGCCACCAGCTTCGGCTTGACCCAGATGGCTTCGCGCTGCTCCGCCCGTGGCACCTCGACAAACGCTGCCGCCTTCGTGCGCAACTCCTCCAGATCCTTCCGCAAACGTTCGCGTGTGGTCTGCGTAAACCCCGTTCCAGTGCGCCCAGCGTAAATCAACTCACCGTCGCGATAATAGCCAAGCAGCAATGCCCCGATCCCCGGCCCGCGGTCAGAGGGCAAGGTATACCCTCCGATGACAAACTCCTGCTGATGCACGCATTTCGACTTCACCCAGTCTCGACTGCGCCCGGCATAATACTTTCCACCCGCAAGCTTGGACACCACGCCCTCCGCGCCAAGTTCGCACGCTTTGGTGAACATCGCCTCACCATCGCCACTGAGATGCTCACTGAACCGGATCGCCGCATGGTCGCCGGTGACCTCGCCGATCAGGTTTTTCAGAATTTCTTTGCGCCTCTCCAGCGAAAGCCCGCGCAAATTGTGCCCATCCAGATGCAGGAGGTCAAAGACAAAATACGTCAGGTGCGCGTGCTTGCCTTCTTCAAACGCCGCCTGCAAATCGGCGAAGCTGGTCCCGCCCTTCTCGTCCAGAACCACAACCTCGCCATCGAGCACCGCTCCCTTCACCGGCAGTGCCTCCAGCTCGCGCGCGATCTCCGGCATCCTGCGCGTCCAGTCCAACCCGTTGCGCGAGTAAAGCGTTACCTTGCGCCCGTCGCGCTTCTGATCGGACACATGCGCCTGGATTCGATAGCCGTCGAGCTTCAGCTCGTGAAGCCATCCTTCGCCTACTGGGGGAGCCTTCGCCTCCGACGCAAGCTGCGGCGATAGAAACCGCGGCGTCGCCTCGCGTGGAGTTTCCTTCGAGATTCGCGAGTGATCCGGCGCGGCCATCACCTTGCCCGCTCTTTTGTTCACCGCGGCTTTTTTGGCTTCGCTCGACTGCTTGCGCCGCAAGGTAAGCCGCGAGCGGTTCGGCGCAGAGGTCTGTTTGTCCGACTGCCACACATGATCCTCAGCCTGCGCGATTGCGTCCATCGTACGGCCGGTAATGGCGCTGTTTGGAGCCTCCTCGGTAATCGGCTCATCTTCCGCGCTGCGTTCATACTCGTCGTGCTCTTTGATCAGCAGCCAGTTCGGCTTGCCCTCGCGGGCGAAGCGTCCGCCCATGCGCACCAGCGTCCAGTTCCCCTTCAGCTTCTTGCCATGCAGCGCAAACTTCAGC
Source organism: Acidobacteriaceae bacterium (assembly GCA_049280995.1). Taxonomy (GTDB): domain Bacteria; phylum Acidobacteriota; class Terriglobia; order Terriglobales; family Acidobacteriaceae; genus Silvibacterium. The sequence goes on along the minus strand of JBAPRH010000062.1, from coordinate 160,075 downwards.
CGCCCCGTGCGGAAGCCTTCATCCACGTCGTCCACGTGCGGCTCCCACGTCCCCTGGTCCCACACCATGACCGTACCGCCGCCATATTGTCCTTTGGGAATCGTTCCCTCAAAGCCACCGTAGCTGACGGGGTGGTCCTCCACTTCGACCGCCAGCCGCTTGTCGCCGGGGAAATAGCTTGGGCCCTTGGCCACAGCCCAGCTTTTCAGCACGCCGCGCCACCCGAGCCGGAGATCATAGTGCAACCGCGTGGCCGCGTGCTTCTGAATCACAAACGGAAGCGCCACGTCTTTTTTCGGCGCGCCTTGGCCCGACTCGCCGCCACTCGGCTCCAAGGTCATCGCAAAATCGCGCATCGCGCGATACCGCTCAAGCTGCCTGTCCACTTCTTCAGCAGCGCTGGGCGCGGTTTTCTTCGGGGATTTCTTCGGGGCCATCGAGCCCTCCTGGGTCACAAACGCCCGGCCTGATCGTCGACCGCGACCGCTGGCTCCTAGAAGTGACGCAATCGCTGTTCCTCGGGTTGGACATCCGCCGCTTTTCCGGCTTCCCGCTCCAGCGATCGGCTCACCAGGTCGCGCGAGCCGAGGCCCACGGCCAGCGCCAGCGCCAGCACGATGCCGCCAAACAAAATTCCGAAGGCCAGGTCTACGATTGCTCCGGCGATCGCCAGGTGATCGAGCACCATGGCCGCCGTGAGTACCAGCACCATCCACTTGACGCCCAGCGCCAGCAGCCGCGCGTAGTGCAGGTTCAGGTTCACCGCGGCGATCAGCACGCTGCGCGACAAAAACCGCGCCAGAATGGTGCCGACAAACAGCAGAATCGCCGCGCCGATAATACGCGGGACATAATCCAGTACATACGTCGTGATGCCCGGTTCCGCCGACGACGCATCGAACGCCGAAAGCCCAACCACCACACCGACCAACACAAACGCCCAGAATACGAGCCGCGTCACCATCACCGTCGGCGTATGCGCCGGCGACAGCTCCGCGAGCGACCCGCTGCCGCGGCCGACCCGCTCGTCAAACTTTACCGCGTGCAGCAGCGACCGCACCAGGCTGGAGACTATCCACGCCAGAATAAAGAAGATCAGCAGCGCGACAATAAACGCCAGCACTCCCGGCAGTATCATGGCAACTTTGGTCGCTACTCGCGCCATTGAGTCGTGCAACGCCTGTACCACGTGGTTCCACATCGCATTTCCCTCCTTGCAAACAGGCCCTAGCTCACCCGCTCCGGCCATCTCCAGCGCGAAACCAAATACGGCTTTTGCTCTTCAAAAGTACGCGCCAGTTTTTCAATCCTGCGATCGGCTTCCTCTGCCGTGGCCCCGCCGACCTCCTGCGTGTAAGACGCGACCCATCCCAGGTACAGCGGCGTGAGTGCGCCCAGAACGTGCGAACGGCTCACGCGCCGCATGCGATGCGCCAACGCAAAATCGTAGACGATGCGCGCCCACAGCGCATCGGGCATTCGGAAGCTTTCCGGGTCCATGCGCGCCATCCGCCGCAAATCCAGCATGGTCGCGGGAGGCAGCACCAGCCGCCACACCTCTTCCAGATTGCGCGACCCCAGCACGAACGACTCCACCATGGGGCGCGGATCGACCGGTTGCGCGTCGTGCTTCAGAACCGCCGCGTCTCCATAGCGGGCCACCGGCTGCGAACCGCGTACGCGCTGCCACTGCGCCGCATACGTCTCCACTTCCTCAAACAGCGAACCCACAAGCTCGCTAAGAATGGCACTCAAGTCAAGATCGCCGGTCTGGATCGGATGCTGTACATTCACCGATGCCTGACCAATCTGGCCGTTCTGTACCGCAACCGCGTTGGTCGCCCACAGCAGCCGCGGGCCATCACTGCGACCGGGGCCGCTCTCGGCAATCTTAGCCAGCACATGCGAGCCAGCGCAAAAATCAAATGACAGGGGGAACTGCACCCGCATCCCAAAAAGTGCGCGCGACATGGGCGCAAGCAGGCTCTTAGTGATCAGCCCATCATACTTTCCGTGCGGATAGAGGGGCATCACGAGATCGCTTTGCCCCCCGAGCACCGGCTCGGCAAGCAGGCGCGCGGCCTCAGGATTCAATGCGGCCAGGTCGTTGTGGATCACCAGGCACGCGCGCGCGTGCCAGGCAACCGCCAACGCCAAAACATTCCTCTGCGCCTCTGCGACGTCCGCCCACAGCGCAAACGAGTTCGCGGTCGCACGCATGGGATACGCCGCAAGCTGCACCACATCCGAGGAGCATCTGACTGGCTCGGCTTGCCCGACTCCCGCGTATGCCACAACCGTCTTTGCCGCCATGCCTTGCAGGCACGCTGACGTTGCGCACAGCTCTTCGCCGGCGGGTCCGGTTACGCCAACCATAAGGTCAACCGGCCCTGTTTCCTCAATTTTTTTGTGCAACTCCGCTGGAAACTCTATTCCCGCCATCAAGCCTCGTCAGTCAGTCCCTGGTCTTCCTGCTGGTTCGCGTACGGCGCCGGCGTCTGCAATTCCAGCCATAGGAAATCATACGGCCCCAGCGTCAACGGATAACACTCCGCGCCGATGGCCGGAAATTCCACATAGCCCAGCATCTCCACCGGAATCAAACCCTCCAGACCCGCAAGATCGAGCTGCACCGGCTGCCACACGCGCGACAGGTTGGCGACACAAAGCACCTGCTCGCCGTCATACTCGCGCAGGTACGCCAGAATCTTGCGGTTCGAGGGCTCCAGAAACCGCAGCCTGCCGCGTCCGAACACCTTGAACAGCTTCCTGAGCGCCGTCATGTTGCGCATCCAGTTCAGCAGCGACGAGGGATCAGCGTCCTGCGCCTCCACGTTGATGGCCTCGTAGCCCCAGATGGCGTCCATGATCACCGGGCTGTAGAGCCGCGCCGGATTGGCCTTTGAAAATCCCCCGTTGCGGTCGCCCGACCACTGCATCGGCGTACGCACCCCGTTCCGGTCGCCGAGGTAAATGTTGTCGCCCATCCCGATTTCATCGCCGTAGTACAGAATGGGCGTGCCGGGAAAAGAAAACAGCAGGCTGTTCAGCAGCTCAATGCGCCCGCGATTGTTCTCCATCAGGGGAGCCAGGCGCCGCCGGATGCCGACGTTGATTCTCATGCGAGGATCGCCGCTGTAGGCCAGGTACATATAGTCGCGCTCCTCGCCCGTCACCATTTCCAGCGTCAGCTCGTCGTGGTTGCGCAGAAACAGCCCCCACTGGGAGCTCTCTGGAATCCCCGGCGTTTGCGCCATGATGTCGGTAATGGGCTGGCGGTCCTCCTGGCTCAGAGCCATGTAGATGCGCGGCATCAAGGGAAAATGAAATGCCATGTGGCACTCATCTCCATCGCCAAAGTAGGGGCGCACGTTCGCCGGAGACTGGTTCGCTTCAGCCAGGATCATCCGCCCTTCGTACTCTGCGTCCACCGCCGCCCGGATCTTCTTGATCGCCTCATGCGTTTCCGCCAGGTTCTCGCAGTTGGTCCCGTCGCGCTCCACCAGGTACGGAACCGCGTCCAGCCGCAGCGCATCGACACCCATATCCAGCCAGAAGCGAAGCACTTTCAGCACTTCCTCCATTACCTGCGGGTTGTCGAAGTTCAGATCCGGCTGGTGGGAAAAAAATCTGTGCCAGTAGTAGGCCTGCGCCACCGGGTCCCATGACCAGTTGGACTTTTCCGTGTCTGTAAAAATAATGCGCGCGTCCTTGTACCGCTGATCGGTGTCACTCCACACGTAAAAGTCGCTCTCCGGCGAGCCTGCGGGAGCATTCCGCGCCGCCTGAAACCAGGGATGCTGGTCCGACGTGTGGTTGACCACCAGCTCGATCATCACCTGCAATCCGCGATCGTGCGCCGCAGCCAGAAATTCACGAAAATCGTCGAGCGTTCCGTAGCTCGGATGCACATCGGTGTAGTTCGAAATGTCGTATCCGTCATCGCGCAGCGGCGAGGGGAAAAACGGCAGCAACCAGACGCACGTTGCGCCCAGTTCCACAATGTAGTCGAGCTTCTGAATCAGCCCTTTGAAGTCACCGATGCCGTCGAGGTTGCTGTCAGCGAAGGCCTTCACATGCAACTCGTAGAGGATCGCGTCCTTGTACCACAAAGGGTCAGTCGCGCTGCCAACCTTCCGTCTTTTCAGCACATCGCCGGCTGCCATGGTTTCCGGTTCCAAGCTCAAGCCTCGCCTTCCCACTTCCAGAAAATATTGTTCAGGGATTCGGCCAGCGTGGGATGCGCCAGCGTGGCGTTTTGCAGCGCGGTATATTTCAGGCCGCCCATCATGGCAATCTCGATTGCCGACATGACTTCGCCGCCCTCGACGCCGAGCACCGCCGCACCCAGAATCCGCTCCGTCTCCGCATCCACAATGATCTTCATCAGCCCGCGAGATTCATCCATCTCCAGCGCCCGCGCTACCGAGCTCATCGGCATCTTCGCCACACGGATCTTCCGGCCCAGCTTTCGCGCCTCGTTTTCCGACATCCCCACGCGCCCCAGCTGCGGATCAATATAAACCGTATACGGCACAAATCTTCCCCGCGTCGTGCGGCTCTCGCCGTCCAGCAGATTCGCCTTCACAATACGGTAATCATCATACGAAATATGCGTGAAGGCCGGGCCGCCCTTCACATCGCCCAACGCGTATACTCCATCGACGCTCGTTTCCAGAAATTCGTTCACCCGCACAAAGCCGCGCTCGTCGGTCGCGATTCCGGCGGCCTCCAGCTCCAGCGCCTCCGTGTTCGGAACCCGCCCGGCCGCTACCAGCAGATGCGATCCCTTCACCGAGCGGGTTCCCCCCGGAGCCTCGACTTCCAGCGCGACCGCGCCACTCGCCCGCGTCACATTGGCGTTCAGCAGAATCTCAATCCCATCCTCAACGAGAATCTTCCGGACTTCTTCCGCAACATCCGCGTCCTCGCGGCTCAGAAGCTGCTTCCCTTTGTGGATCACCGTGACGCAGCTACCGAAACGCCGGAACATCTGCGCGAACTCCAGCCCCACATAGCCGCCGCCCAGCACGAGCAGGTGCTCCGGAACCTCATCTAGTTCCATGATCGAAGCATTGTCCAGCAGCGGCACGTCCGCAATGCCCTCAATCGGCGGAATCGCGCTGTGCAGCCCTGTATTAATGAAAATCCAATCCGCGTGCAGCGTGCGCCCATTCACCGTAACGCGCTTGGGGCCGGCGAAACTGGCTTCCCCGCGGATCAGCTCGACATTCTCCGCCCTCGCCAGCCGCTTCTCGTTTCCGGTTCGGAAGGTCTCCACCAGCGTGCGTTTCCGTTCCCGCACGCGCGCCAGGTCCACGCTCAGAGCCGTCGCGTTCACTCCAAAGTCGCTGCCGCGCCGCGCCAAGTAAGCTACCCGCGCGCTCGCAACCATGGTTTTCGTGGGAGAACATCCTTCATTCACGCAGGCTCCGCCGACATGCTTGCTTTCAATCAGCGCGGTCTTCTTCCCCGCCCTGGAAAGCGCAGTGGCCAAAGGATTTCCGGCCTGTCCGGAGCCGATGATAATCGCGTCTAGTTTTTCACTCATCTTGCTGTTTTAGAAGCGCGAAACCAGAAACAAGCCGCCCCCGACCGCGATCAGATCCTCCAAAAGCGCTACCGGTAAATCCGGCAACCCTTTTGTCACGGTAAGCACCCTGCGCGTCCAATATCCACCAAACGCGCCGATCAGTGCGCCTAGAACACCTGACAGGCAGCCCAACACCAACACAAATGCTGCACTACCGGAAATCGCAAACGCCGCGCCGCCGACCGCACCCACAATCACACGCCAGGCTAGCGGTCCCGCCGAAGTCCGTCGCGGAATTTTCGGCAGTTTATCCGCAATCAACTCGCCCACCGCGCAAACGGAGAACACCACCACAGCCGAAGTGCTCGCCAAAAACGCAAGGTGCGATCCTTCCAGGTGCAGCCACCCCAGATGCGCTCCCCAACACACCAGCGCGGGTCCCGTCATCGAACGCAGCCCGCACACTACTCCCATCAACAACGCGGGCAGCAGCACCAGCAGCACAATCGTGCTCACCCGGTCGTCTCCAGCAGCAGTTTGCCCGACGTCTTCCTGCCCTCCAGGTCGCGATGCGCCTGCGCCGCCTCGCTTAGCGGATAGCTGCGCTCCACCCGGACCTTCAGCGTTCCCGACTGCACGCCCCGCAGCACGTCCCCCGCGCGCCAATCCAGCTCTTCCCGTGTTGCGGTATAGCTGTGGAGCGTGGGTCGCGTGATGTAGAGCGAGCCCAGTTGCGACAGCGCGATCAAATCAAACGGAGGAACCGCCCCGCTCGACCCGCCGAACAACGCCAGCAGGCCGCGAGGGCGCAAGCAGCGCAGCGATTTCTCAAACGTCGTCCGCCCTACGGAGTCGTACACCACATCCACGCCGCGTCCGCCGGTCAGCCCCCGGGTCTCCACCTCAAAATCGGCTTCGGTGTAGCGAATCACTTCCGCCGCTCCGGCCTCGCGCGCCAGCTTCTCCTTCGCTTCCGTTGAAACCGTGCCGATCACGCGCGCGCCCGCCTGCGTGGCCATCTGCGTCAGCAGCAGACCCACTCCTCCCGCCGCCGCATGAACCAGCGCCGTATCGCCGGGCTTCAATTCAAATGTGGAGTGGGCAAGGTAGTGTGCCGTCATGCCCTGCAGCAAAATCGCCGCCGCGAGTTTCAGGTCCATGCTGCTCGGAACCTTCACCAGCATCTCTACTGGAACCGCCACGTATTCGGCATAGCTGCCCAGCTTGCCGTACCAGGCCACGGGATCGCCCGGCACGAATTCGGTTACGCCCGGGCCCACGCGTTCCACAATGCCCGCGCCCTCCTGCCCGTTGATGAACGGCAGCGGGGCCTTGTAGCGGCCTTCGCGCAGATACACGTCAACAAAGTTCACTCCTGCGGCGCGCACCCGCACCAGCGCTTCGCCGGGCTTCGGCTCCGGAACCGGAACCTCAGTAACGGCCATTACCTCCGGCCCGCCGGTCTGTCGAATCTGGATGGCTTTCATAGAAGGCACCATAAAAGGTGAGAAGAAGCGGTTTAATCCTGCAGCAGGCTCGGCTCGCCCGTAGGCCGCATCCGCACCAGCCGGTCAATGGTGTAAGGAGCCCGCTGCGTGGCCGTGTAGTAATGCCGCACTTGCAGCTCGCCCAGCAGTCCGATGGCCAGCAGTTGGATCCCGCCCAGAATCAGCACGCCCGCAATCACAAACAGAGGCCCGTGCTGGTCCATCACACGCTGCGCCGTGAAGATCTTCAGCCCGGCAAGAAATACCGAAATTCCGCCGCCCCCCAGAATGCCCAGCGCACCGAACAACCCGAAGAAATGCAAAGGCCGCGTCATGTACTTCAACAGGAAGCGAATCGTCAGCAGGTCAAAGAACACACCGAAGGTCCGCCCGATCCCGTAATGCGATTTTCCCCGCTCGCGGAGTACATTTTTGATGGGAATCTCGCAGATGCTTGCCCCGTACCACGCGGCCAGCGCGGGGATAAACCGGTGCATCTCGCCGTACAGCGGGATATTGTGGATCACCTCGCCCCGATAGGCCTTGAAGGTCGTTCCGAAGTCGTGAATGTTCACGCCGGACAGCTTCGCCATCAGCCAGTTGGCACAACGCGAAGGAAACCGCCGCATTATAAAATTGTCAATGCGCGTCTTTCGCCAGCCGCTCACCACGTCGTAGCCTTCCTCCAGTTTTTCGAGGAAGTTCGGAATGTCGGCCGGATCATGCTGGAGATCGCCGTCCATGGCCAGCACGAAATCGCCCTGCGCGTGGTCGAAGCCCGCGGCCAGCGCTGAGGTCTGCCCGAAATTCCTGCGCAACTTCACCACCAGCACGCGGCTGTCTACCGCCGCAATCTCTTCCAGCAGCTTGTAGGTGCGGTCACTCGACCCGTCGTCTACCAGAACCAGCTCAAAGCTCTCGCCAACCTGCTCCATCACCGCTTTCAGGCGGTCATACAACACCGTGACATTCTCTTGCTCGTTATGAAACGGGACGACTATCGAATACTTAGGCATCTTGTATGTGATTATAGTCTCTGATGTTTGGTTGGATTTTCCATTATCATGCGAACATGGCTGGGACGTTGAACGAAGAAAGCATCGCCACTCTGGTTGACACCTTTTACGGCCGCGTTCGCAAGGACGAACTGCTCAGCCCGGTTTTTGACGGAGTCATTGGCGACCACTGGCCCGAGCACCTGGCCAAGATGAAGGACTTCTGGAGCTCCATCATGCTCTCCACAGGCCGCTACAAAGGCAACCCCCTGATGGCGCACCTCCCCATCCCGCAGATGGATTCGGAACACCTTGAGCGCTGGATCAGCCTGTGGGAGATGACGACCTCTGAAATTTTCGAGCCGGATCTTGCGGAGGCTTTCCTTGGCAAGGCGCTCATGATCGGCGACCGCCTCGTCTCCGTCTCCACCCAGGTACGCGAAGCGCAGCTGGCAGCGATGTTGACAGCGTCCGGCGACTAGCAATCAGCGTCGGCGATTCAGCAATCAGCGTACAGAACCACCCAGGGACCGCCCGCACAGCTCGCCGCCCTGAGTGCTGAGCTAGGCTTCCCTCACTTTTTCTGAACGCTGATCTTCACTTCTGAACGCTGATCGGTGGAGGCCGCACTCCGTCGCGGATTGCGCGTTGCACGGTGCTGTGGCTCCGGCTATAGCTGAAGTAAATGATCAGTCCGATAATCAGCCAGCTTCCAAAGCCGATCCAGGCCGGCGCATCCAGCGAAAACATCAGCGCCAGCGACACAATCATCCCGCAGATCGGCACCAGCGGGACCCAAGGCGTCCGGAACGGCCGCGGCACATCCGGCTGCTTGACCCGCATGATCCACACCCCCAGGCAAACAATGGTGAACGCCAGCAGCGTTCCCAGGCTCACCAGCTCGCCCAGCAGCCCGATCGGCAAAAATGCCGCCAGAAGCGCCGCGAATGTCCCCACCACAATCGAGGTGATGTACGGAGTGCAAAAGCGCGGATGAAGCTTCCCCGCCCATTTCCAGAACAGCCCGTCGTGGGACATGGTGTAAAGCACGCGCGACTGCCCCAGCAGCATCACCAGCATCACGGACGCGAGTCCGGCGATCGCGCCGAAGTCAATCATAATCACACCCCAGCGCACCCCGATTGCCGCCGCGCCGTCGGCAACGGGCGCCGGAACATTCAATGTGGTGTACGGTTTCACTCCCGTCAGCAGTCCAGCCACGATGATGTAAAGAATCGTGCAGACAATCAGCGACCCCAGAATCCCGAACGGCATGTCCTTCTGCGGATTCCTGGCCTCCTGCGCCGCCGTGGACACCGCGTCGAATCCGATATACGAAAAGAAGACCACCCCCGCGCCGCGCATGATACCCGACCAGCCGAAGTGCCCGAAGTGCCCGGTGTTCTCGGGAATAAACGGATGCCAGTTGGCGACCATCAGCGACCAGTGCCCGAAGGCGTAGGCCACAGCCAGCCCGATGAAAACCAGCACCACGGAAACTTTGATCATCACCGCCGCGCTCGTGAAGTTCGCCGACTCCTTCACGCCCACCACCAGGATGGCCGTAATCACCACAATCGCCGCCAGCGCGAAAATATCCACGTGCGCGGCAATCGGATGCCCGAACAGTGAAAAGGAAATCGCCGGCGTCGGGTTAAACGGGAGCTTCACGCCGAAAAAGCCGACCAGGCTGCTGACAAAGCCGCTCCACCCCACCGCTACGGTGGCCGCGCCAAACGCATATTCCAGCACCAGAGCCCAGCCGATAATCCACGCCACAATCTCGCCCATGGTCGCGTAGCCGTAGGTGTAGGCACTGCCCGCAATCGGAATCATCGAGGCAAACTCGGCATAGCACAGCCCCGCGAAGACGCACCCGATCCCGGCGATGATGAACGAGAGCACGATGGCCGGGCCGGCGAACTGCGCCGCCGCCGTGCCCGTCAGGACGAAGATTCCGGCCCCGATGATCGCGCCGATTCCCAGCGTCACCAGATTGATGGGTCCCAACGCACGCTTCAGCGTGTTTTCGTTGGTCTCGGCGGCCTCCGCCATGATTGTGCTGATTGGCTTGGTGGCCAATAGCTTCGCCATACATTTTCCTCCCCATCCCTCTTGAACGACTGCCCGTCCGGACGCTCGTCCGGCTCAGGCGCTGCTGCTCCCAACTTCGTCTTCGGCGGCGCGTTTTCCCTGCCGCCGCCAGAGCGCGTACACAGGCACGCCCAGCAGAACCAGAAACAACCCCGGCCACGTGTACTGTGGCTTGTACCGCAACAAGACGATACAGATCCAGGCCGCCATCAGAATATAGGCGGCGGGCAGCACCGGATATCCTAACGCTTTATATGGACGCTGTGCATCCGGCCGCTTCACCCGTAGGACAAACAGTCCGCTAATCGTCAGAATATAAAAAACCAGCGCCGCGAACATCGTGTAGTCGAGCAGTTGGCTGTACGATCCGGAGAGGCACAGCAGGCAGGTCCACACGGCCTGCACAGCCAGCGAAGCCACCGGCGTTTTGTACTTCGGATGCAGCCGCCCCGCCGCCTTGAAGAACAGCCCGTCGCGGCTCATCGCATAGTAAACGCGGGCACCGGCCAGCGTCATCCCGTTCACGCAGCCAAAGGTCGAAATCAAAATCGCCGCCGCCATCACATCCGCACCGCGCGTTGAGAAAATCTGCTGCAACACCGCCGTCGCCACGCGGTCGTCGGTGGCATACTGAATGCCGCGCGCAAACGCCGTCGCGCCATGCGGATCGCCGTGCATGGGCAGCGCCATCAGATACACAAAATTGCACAGGATATACAGTCCCAGAACCATCCCCGTGCCCAGAGCGAGCGACAGCGGGAGGTTGCGCTTCGGGTTCCGCACTTCGCCCGCGGTAAACGTGACGTTATTCCAGGCGTCCGCCGAGAACAGCGAACCGGTCTGCACCACCGCCACAATGGCGAACAGCCCCACCAGGGCGATTGGCCCACCCACGCCCACCTGCACCGCATGAAGCGTATGCAGCCCCGCGCCCTTCCAAAAGCTGGCACCGAAGTTCGCGTGAATGGCCCCGGCGTTTCGTCCCACCAGAACGCCGAGCACCACCAGCCCGACGAGCGAAGCCACTTTGGCCGTCGTAAAGATGTTTTGCACCACCGCGCCCGACCGGATGCCAAAAATATTCACTGTCGACAGCAGCAGGACAATCACGATCGCCGTCAGGTTCACCGTGTTCAGGCCGATGTCCATGTTGCCCAGCGCCATCGGCCCCAAATGCACCGCCGGAACGTGTCCGATATGCCAAAGCCAGTGCCCGGCCGAAACGCTCGGATAAAATACGCCCAGAAATTTCCCGAATGCCACGCCCACCGCCGCCAGCGTCCCCGTCTGGATCACCAGAAACAGCGTCCAGCCATAAAGAAAGCCCCACATGGGGCCGAGCGATTCGCGCAGATAGACATATTGCCCGCCGGCCTTCGGCATCATCGCCGCCAGCTCGCCGTAACTCAGCGCGCCGATCATCGTCATGGCCGCCGTGACCAGCCAGGCCAGCACCAGCAGCGCCGGAGAGCCAAGGCTGCGGCTCATGTCCGCCGGAACAATGAAGATCCCCGACCCGATCATCGACCCGGCAACGATCGCCGTGGCGCTGAACAGGCCAAGCCGCTGCGCAAAATGCGAGGCTGGTGGGGTTTCGGTTTGAATGGGCACTAGAGAGTGTTCTACCGCAAAAATCTCTTGTGCGCCATCCCTTTTGTGGGACTCCGGGCAAGGTTCCGGTGCTAGCGCATTTTCAGGGATAGTGCAGTCCGAGGCCGGTCTAAAACTCGCGTCCTGCCGCCTCTCTATTTCTTCTCAGCCTTCTTCTCCTGAGCCAGGTATAAATCCACATTGTCCTTGTCCACCAGCGCTGTCCCCGTATCCACAAACTCTGGAAACGGCGAGAGCGTATTCACGGCGTAATCCGTCCGTATCGGCTTCGGAGGATTGTGGTAGATCAGGTCCAGCTGCCTTAGCCCATAGAACGCCATCGTGTACGGCTTCTGCGCAATCGTGCTGTCAATCACGCCCTGCTTGATGAAGTCCAGTGTCTCCGGGTCCACATCCATCGCCACGACCAGCCGGTCCGTAATGTTGTCCCGGCTCAGCACCTCGCCCACGGCCTTGCACGACGAGGCCTCCAGGCAGATGAAGGCGTCAATCTTATCCGCGCCCTTTAGCCGCACCAGCCGCTCTGTCGCGTCGAACGCAACATTGGAGTCTCCTTTGGTGTCCACAACCTCCGCCGTCTTTATCCCGGCATGGTCCGCAAAGATATCCTTGTAGCCGTTCAGGCGATCGTCCAGATTCGGTTGACCTGCAATCGTAAAGAACACCACATTGCCCTTGCCGTTCAGCTTTTCCACCGCTCGCCGGCCTCCCATGCGCCCGGCCTCCCGGTTGTTGGTTCCGATGAAAAAAATCCGGTGGCTTTGCGGCGCGTCTGAGTCAAAAGTGATCACCGGAATCCCCGCGTCGATCGCCTTATTGATCTCATCCTGCATCAGCGCCGCGTCAGCCACCGAAATGAGGATCCCGCTCGGCTTCGCCGCCACTGCCTTGTCCAGCTCCTGAAGCTCGGCCTGCGGATCAAAGTCCGTCGGCCCCGCCACCACTGCGGTTACGCCGTACTGGTGCGCCGCCGCGTTGAAGCCCTCAATCGCCGGCTGCCAGTAGGGCAAGTGCGTGTTGTTGGCGATCATATAGTACGTCTCGGATAAAGAATGTCGGCCACACCCGGTCAGCACAGACAACGCGACCGGAAGGACAAGCAGAAGCGCTGTTCCCTTCTTGCTCATAAAACCTCCCGTTGAACCGAACACCAGACAGCGCCCAAGGACCTGCCCAGTATTCCTGTGCCGCGAATTCTACTCCCGCCGCAACAGGTTTGGCCGCAACCTGCCTGAAAGATGCGGACTAGCTGGGCAACCTCAAAAATCGCCGAGCCCGCTCCGGCCTTCCCGAACTTACGGGCATTTTTTCGAGCATAACTCTCCCAATCGCCACCAGCGGCTTCCGCGTAAGCCAACGCGCGTCCAGAATCGACTACAGTGATGGAAACTTGCCGTGCAGCGCCATGCGCTACATCTCGTCCGCGGAAGGCCCGTACACGCCCGGAATTGGAATGTCGTTCAAACGCAGATACAACCCAAGCTGCGCACGATGATGAATCATGTGGCTCATCACCACCATCCGGTACACCGCACTGCGCGCGTCATCGACCACGACCTGGCCGCCAAACTCCAATTGCCAGCGATCGTCCCACGCCGCATCAGGCACCGCCGGCAACGCCTCACGCGCTTGCGTCAGGTCTGTGTCAAAGCGTTCCAGAATCGCCGCGCGGGTCTTGCCCACCCACGCGCGGCGCCGCTTCGGCATGTCCTCGAGGCTGAAACTCAATAACGGCTTGCTCGCCACACTCAATGCGAACCCCGGAAAATCCGACACGTGCCACGCCAGCCGCCCCAGCTCCATCGACTTGGCATGAGGCTTCCATGTTGGGCGGTCATCGGGAACTAAAGCGAGAAACTTCCGCGTATTCGCAAACTCCCGGTCAAACTCCGGAAGCAATTTTTCTGCAATCCTCATGATAAAAATTCCTTTCCATCGAAATCAGCTGATGGCTACTGGCCGCTCTTCTGCCGTTCGAAAAACCGCTCCATGAACTTCGTATCAAACTGTCCAGCGCGGAACTCCTCGTCCTCAAAAATCTTCTGGTGCATTGGAATCGACGTATGGATTCCCTCCACCACAAACATTCCCAGCGCGCGCCGCATCCTCTCAATCGCCTCTTCGCGGTCTTTGCCGTGAACGATCAGCTTGGCGATCAGCGAATCATAATAAGGAGGAACCACACCCTCCGCATACTGCGCCGTGTCCACGCGAACGCCGTTGCCGCCCGGCACGTTGAATACCGTAATCTTGCCTGCCGACGGTGTGAACTTCTCCGGATGCTCCGCGTTGATGCGGCACTCAATCGCGTGTCCGCGAATCTGTACCGTCTCCGGCACAATCGACGCCAGCTTTTCGCCGCACGCAATTCTTAGCTGTGCCTTCACCAGGTCAATGCCCGTCACGAACTCCGTGACCGGATGCTCCACCTGAATCCGTGTGTTCATTTCGATGAAGTAGAGCTTGCCGTCTTCATCCATCAAAAACTCGACTGTGCCCGCATTCTGATAGCCGACGTTTTCGAGCGATTTCTTCAGGGTTTTGCCGATCTCCTCGCGCAGCTTCGGCGTGACCATCAGCGACGGAGCCTCTTCAACCAGTTTCTGGTGCCGCCGCTGAATCGAGCACTCGCGTTCGCCCAGCGACATCACGGTTCCATGCTCGTCCGCCAGCACCTGGAACTCAATGTGTCGCGGTCGCTCGATAAATTTCTCCATGTACAGGTCGCCGTTGCCGAAGGCGTTCACCGCCTCAGTGTGTGCCGCCTGGAAGAGCGCCGGAAGCTCCGCCGCGGACCGGACCACGCGCATGCCGCGCCCTCCGCCGCCCGCCGAAGCCTTCAAAATCACCGGGTAGCCGACCGACTTCGCCCATTCCAGCGCTTCGTCTTCGGACTGGATCACACCGTCCGAGCCGGGCAGAATCGGAACCTTCGCATGCTTCATCGCTTGCCGCGCCTTTTCCTTTTCGCCCATGAGCCGCGTCACTTCCGGCGGCGGCCCGATGAACTTGATGTTGGACGCTCGGCAAACCTCGGCGAAGTTCGCGTTTTCGCTTAGCAGCCCGTAGCCGGGATGAATCGCGTCCACGTCGGCAATTTCCGCAGCGCTGATGACCGCCGGAACATTCAGATAGCTCTCCGCCGAGCGCGGCGGCCCGATGCAGATGGCCTCATCCGCAAAGCGCACGTGCAACGAGTGCCGGTCCGCCTCGCTATAGACGGCAACGGTGCGAATACCCATTTCCTTGCAGGCGCAAATTACCCGCAGCGCAATCTCGCCACGATTGGCGATCAATACCTTATGAAACATATCTCTCTCGAACTCGCCTGCCGGATCTGGTTATGGGACTGGTCAACGGGGACGCACAGCAAACAGCGGCTGGCCGTATTCAACCGGTTGCCCGGTCTGCACAAAGCGCTTGACGATCTCGCCCGCAGCATCGCTCTCAATCTCGTTCATCAGCTTCATTGCTTCCACGATGCAAAGCACCTGCCCGTTCTCCACTTGGTCGCCGACCTTCACAAACGGCGGAGTGCCCGGCGACGGCGACTCATAGAACGTCCCCACGATTGGCGACTTCACTGTATGCAGCGAAGCATCTTCAGCCTCGCCCGCCTGAGCCGCTGCGGGAGTGGCCGCTGCGTGCGCCTGCTGCGCCGCAAAGACCTCCGGAAGCACGGTCGAAGCCGGAAGCTGCTGCTGTTGCGCCGCAAGCAGCCGCGCCATCTGCGCCAGGTCCAGATTGCTCGCACCGCTCGCCTCGTGACCGAACTTGATGCGGACCTTCAGATCGCCGCGCTCCAGGTCGAACTCGCCTATGTTGTTTTCCTTCAGAAACTCGATCAGTTCCTTCAGCTCTTGTGTGTCTTCAGGTGTCATCACTCGCGTCTTCGCCTGCCTGTTACGTTTATTGTCTGCCGTCACAATTCAATCAATGCCCTGGGCGCCTGAGTCAGCACTCTGTTTCCGCGCTGCGTTACCACGACCATATCTTCGATGCGAATTCCAAACTTGCCCGCCAGATAGATCCCCGGTTCAATCGTAACCACCATCCCCGGCTTCAGTTCCAGCGTCTGCTCCGCCGCCAGCCGAGGAGCCTCGTGAATCTCAAGCCCCACGCCATGGCCGGTCGAATGAGTAAAGTACCTCGCGAGACCCGCCTTGCGCAGTACTGCGCGCGCCGCCTCGTCCACCTCCGCGCAGGTCGCGCCCGGCCTCACCGCCGCCACCCCTGCCTGCTGCGCTTCCAGCACCGCGTCATACGCGGCGCGTTGCTGCGTGCTCAACTTGCCTACGCAAACCGTGCGCGTCATATCGCTGCAATAACCTTTGAGAATAACACCGAAGTCCATGGTAATGAAGCCGTTGCGCGCAACCTTGCGCTCTGACGCTTTGCCGTGCGGCATCGCCGACCGCTCGCCGGAAGCCACAATCGTATCGAAAGACATGCCCTCCGCGCCCATGGAGCGCGCCAGAAACTCCAACCGCGCCGCAATCTCCGTCTCCCTGACGCCGCTCGCAATTCGCGGGAGCAACCTGCTAAACACCTGGTCGCCCAGCGTCGCGGCTTTCTCCATCAACCGCAGCTCGCCGGCGTCCTTCACCATGCGCAGCTCTGCGATCAACGGCCGCTTCAGCGCAGCAAAAAAACTCCGCCGCGCGTTGCCGCTGATCGCCGACCGCATCACATCCACAGCCGCAATGGTCGTGTGCTCAGGGTCAAACGCCGCCTGCTTCGCCAGGGTTTCCAGCAGCGCGCAGGCTTCCTTCAGCGCGGACTTCTTCGCAATCACCACGCGGGTCCCGCGCGTCTCCTGCCTGGCCTGCACCGTGTATCGTCCATCGGTAAACAGAACGGCGGTCTTCGCCGTAATTGCCAACGCCGCGTTCGATCCCGAAAAACCGCAAGCCCAGCGCACATCCGGAAGGTGCGTCACCAGCAGCGCCGGAGTGCCCTCCGCATCCATAGCAGCGCGCACCGCGCGCAAACGATCACCATCACTCATACTGCGATTGTCTCAGATCAATCGAGTCAGGATAGTTGGGGAAGCAGATAAAACTCCGTGCCTGCCGCGACCTCCGTGGTTAAAGGCCCAATTGCTTCCGGCCCGGAAAAGCAACCTGAACATCAATGAAATCATCTCGATCTAAAAGGCATCAGGATAAATACTGAATCGAGGCGCACAGTGAAGAGGAAGCCGTTTGGAGCACTTGCGGTCATGGGCATCGCAGGGATTTTTGCGATTGCGGGTCTCTCACGGGTTCCGGCAGCGGCGCAGGCAACCGCCTCAAAAAAAGCAGTGACCCAGGTCTATGTCGCGCATCTCCGCCCCATGAACACGAAAGTGACGGGGCTCAAGACCTCGGGTGAGGCGCGATTCACGATTCATGGGGATGAGCTGACAATCAGCATCGAGCTTCACCACGCGCCTCCCGACATTGTGCATTGGCAGCACTTCCACGGCTTTAAAGACGGACGCGACGCATCCTGCCCAACGCAGGCGGCTGATGCAAACCACGACGGCATCATCGACATCAGTGAGACAGAACCAGCGTCCGGGACGACGATGGTGCCGTTCGATGAGGACCCGGCGGCCATGCAGGTCGCGCAAGGCACTTATCCGAAAGCCTCTGCCGGCGGCACCTATCGATATCGGGAGGTTGTCTCCTTGAAGGCGCTGGAAACGGCATTTGGCAAGGCTTTTGACGGCCAGCATCTCGATCTCAGCCGGCGCGTCGTTATGATTCACGGCGTCCCTTCCTCCGCCAATCTCCCAGCATCGGTGGCCTCGCTGGGAACGATCCCCGCCGACGTCACCCTGCCGATCGCCTGCGGAAAAATCAAGCGGGCAGCGCGATAAGTAGCTCAGGTGCGGCGGGTGGCTCCGGTGGCTAGATCGCGCGAAGCGCATCCGACTTGGTGACTGATCCCACCGCCGCCCGGTCCCGCTCCTTCAGCTTGCGCGCCGGAGACCCCACATAAACGCCGAATGCATCCAGGTGCTTCGTCGCCACCGATCCCAGTCCGAGAATCGCGCCCTCGCCCACATTCACGCCCGGCCCCACGATCGCCCGCGCGCATATCCACGCGTGCGGGCCGATGGTCATCGGAAAGGAAACCATCCGGAACTGAGGCTGGTTGTAAAGATGGGTTGCCCCGCACACATATGCGCCCTGGGAGACAATGGCGTGCGAGCCAAAGAAAATCGGAGCGGGGTTATAGACCTCCGCACCGTCAGCCAGCGTCACGCGGTCTTCGCAACGCAAGTTCCACGGAGCCCACACCTTCGACCCCGGATAAAAATGGCACTTCACCCCCACCTGCGCCCCAAACGCCCGCAACAGCATCGCCCGCCAGATGTGGAAAGGACGCGGCGAAGGCCGGTAGAGCAGAATCCGAACCACGCCCCAAAGCAATCGCCCTGCGCGGTTGCGCAGCGAAGTTTGAGGAACCAGCGTTGGATCATCCACCACGCTCATTTCCTCAATATAGTTGGAAATGTCCGGAACGATGCGCCCTCGCGTCCGGCTCAGGAAGCCTTAGCCGTCGCGCCCCGGCGAGTCATCGCGCGCACTCCGCGCACTGGCTTTTTCTGCCTCTCGCGCACCAGCTTCGGCCTGGGCTGTTCTCCAAGCCCCGACTGCCGATCCATCCACTCATCCAGTCGCGACCGCCGAAACCGCCAGCGGTTCCCGAGCTTGAACGCGGGAATAAACGCATCCGATGCATACTTGTAGAGCGTATCCGGGCTGATCCCCAGATACTCTGACGCCTGCCGAATATCCATCACTTCCCGCAACTCAGCCACCCGCCCAGATGAAGCCTTCATAAGTGCCCCCCACTTCTTTGGACTTCTTTCAACGCAACCATGGCAGAACTTCTCCAATGACGCGCCAAAGCCGCAGGCATTTCCTCTCGCGAGGAAGGTCGCCAGCAGTGGCAGGGGGACAGCTATCGGAGAAAAGCCCTAACCCCTTGCTTATACCCTGATCTCACCCTCTGATTCAAGGGTATCTCCGAAATACTTTAGCAGTAGCCGGAGATTCACCGGCATCCCGGCCCGGGCGGAAAGGCACAAATAGCGCCCCTGTGCACCCAGATCTACAACCCCTAGTGGGGTTCCGAACTTGGTGCGAAAGGCGGGCTGGTTGGGTGAAGGCGGTAGTTGCTCAGCCGCGAAAAAAGATACTGAGCCTTCAACCGGCGGCAGCCGCGACAAAATCCGGAACTGCAGTGCGCGAAGCGCGTGGCCCCGTGACGGCGAGTCACTCCTCGCGCAGTATCTCCAGTGGCTTCTGCCCCAGCATCCTGAAGCTTGCCGCCCATCCCGTCAGCATGGCCAGCGCGGCCGTAGCCACCACCGCAACCACCGATCCCCAGAAGTCGAGGTGATACGCCACACGCATCCGGTCGAGCAGAACCCGCGCCAGCAGATTCGCAAACACCGCGCCCACCGCGCCAGCCAGCAGGCCCAGCACGGCAAACTCCACGGTGAAAACCTGCGCAACCCGGGCCCGCGTCGCTCCGAGCGTCTTCAGCACCACCACTTCCTTGATTCGCCGGAAGCGCGTGCTGGCAATGCTCGAAGCCAGAATGATCGCCCCGGCCAAAATCGAAAAGCCGGCGAGAAACCGTACTACCAGCGTAATGTGCCCCACCACGTTCTGAATGGTCTGCAGAATGTCCGCCAGGCTCACCACCGTAATGGTGGGATATTTCGCGAACAGCGCCCGCTCCATCGACCCAACCTCCGATGGAGCAAAATGCACTGCTCCGTACCACGTCGCCGGAATCCCTTTCAGCAGCGCCGGTGTCAGAATGAACTCGCTGCGCGTGAAAGCGTGCTCGCCATCCACCTTGTAAATTGCCTTCACCCGCGTTGAAACTGTGCGGTCGCTCACCTCAAATACCACCTGCGAGCCGACATGCAGGTGCAGCCGCCGCGCCGCACGGTCCACCACCGCCAGGCCGGAAGTGTCGCCCGCACCCCACCACTTCCCTTCTACGACCGTCGTCCCCGCCGGCGCTTTCTCCGACCACGTCAGCGCCACCGACCGCAGCAGCCGCCTGGGATAACCTTTGACCTTCAGCTTCTCCACGCTTACGCCGTCGATGCTCACCATGCGCGACGAAATCACCGGAATCGTCTCCAACCCGCCCTCAACGCCCGGTTGTTGTTTAAGCAGCGCCTTCACGCCGGCAATCTCCTGCGGCGCAATGTCCACCAGAAAAATATTCGGCGTGCCCACGGCCACGTCGCTGCGCATCTCCCGCACCACCGCACTCTGCATCAGAAACACCGCCAGAATCAGCATGACGCCCGCGCCGAGGGCCGCCAGCACCGCCGCCGACTGGTTCCCCGGCCGATACAAATTCGCCAGCCCATGCCGCACCGCTGAAGGCAGCGCCAGCCGCGTCTTCTCAAGAAACGCGCGCAGCCCGCGCAGCGTAACCCACGACAGACCAAGAATCACCACCAACACCGCGGCGAGGCTGCCCGCAAACCATCGCCCAATCAGCCACGAGTTCGACAGCGCGGTTGCAATCCCCGCCAACCCGGCAACGATCACCACCATTGAAGCCCATTGCAGCTTGCGCTCGCGCTGCCTCGCCAGCCATCCGCCCGCGCCCGTAGTTTCCACTGCGCGCCGCAGCACCGCAATTGGCCGCACATGCCGGACATCAAGCAGCGGCGGCAAACAAAACAGCACCGTCGTCAAAACGCCAACGGCCAGCGCCGCAGCCATCGGCCTGGCCGCCACTGACAGCGCCGGATGCACTGGCAGCAGCGAGCCCAGCAGCAGAGGCAGCGCAACCTCAACGGCCAGCCCCGCGCCCACGCCAATCAGCCCGCCCGCGAGGCCAAGAAAAATCGTCTGCAGCAGATAGATCCGCAGAATGTCCGCCGAAGTCGCGCCCATCGATTTCATAATCGCCAGCACTTCAATCCGCTGCTGCAAATGCGCGCGCATGGCCATGCCCACGCCGATCGCGCCCAGCACCATGGCGACCAGACAAATCAAACTCAGCAGCCCCGTCGCGTGGTCCAGCCCGTTGGTCAGCTCCGGATTCGTCTGCCGAAAATCCGTCACCAGCGCGTCAGGCAGAATCTTTTCCAGCTCCCCGCGCACCGCCGCAATGTCTGTCCCGGGACCAAGCTTGAACAAATACCGCTCCGTCGCTCGGCTCCCCGGCACGAGCAGCCCCGCACCCATCATCGCCTTGCGCGTCATCATCACGCGCGGCCCCAGGCCCAGTCCCGCGGTCATGCGGTCCGGCTCGCGCACCAGTACCGCCGCAATCGTGAACCACTGGTCGCCCAGCTTCAGCCGCGCGCCCACGTTTGTATTCAGCCGAACCAGCAGGTTGTCATCCACCACCACCGTGCTGTCCGTCAGCACGTCACGCAGGTCGCCCACAGGACGCAGCACCGCATGTCCATAAAACGGATACTTCGCCGGGTTCACAGCCTTCAACGAAACCAGCAGCGGAACCGGATCGCCCGCCACCATGGCCATCGAAACCGTCTCCGTCACCACCGTCCGATCGATGCCCTTCAGTGCGTCCAGTTGCCGCGTCTCCTCGGGAGTCGCCAGCCGATGCAGAACCGCCGAAAGGTCGCCCGCCATCAGCCCGCGCGCGTCCCCCAGCAGCGCCTTCTGAAAAGCCTGGCTGAATCCGCGAACCCCGGTCAGCGCCGCCACGCCAATCGCCACCGACAGCAGCACAAAGGCAAACTTCGCCTTTGAAGCCCGCATTTCGCGCCACGCCACGCGCCATGCTGTCGTCCACGGCAGACTCGGCTTGCTTCCTCCCGGCGCCTTCGCCATCTTCGCCAAATCCTTCACGCCGAAACCGCCGCAAGCTCGTCCGCGACCACCAGCCCGTCGCGCAGATGAATCCGCCGATCGGCCCGCGCCGCGATCTGCGGATCGTGCGTCACCATCACCAGCGTCGTGTTGCCCTCCCGCTGCCGCTCCGTCAGCAGCTTCAGCACCTGCTCGCCGTTGGTCGAGTCCAGATTTCCCGTAGGCTCGTCCGCCAGCACAATCGGCGGATCAAGCACGAACGCCCTCGCCAGCGCCACCCTCTGCTGCTCGCCGCCCGAAAGCTGCACCGGATAATGGTGCATCCGGTCAGCCAGCCCCACCGACGCCAGCAGTGCCGCCGCCTTCGCCCTGCCGTCTTTGGCCTGGAGCGGAGGCCGCGCGTTCAGCTCAAACGGCAGCAGCACATTCTCAAATGCCGTCAGCGTGGGAACAAGCTGGTACGACTGAAACACAAATCCAATCTTCGTCCCGCGCACCCCGGCCAGCTTGTCCTCCGCCAATTGGCTGATCTCCACCCCATCGAGCAGGACCTCGCCCTCGGTCGGCGAATCCAGCCCCGCCAGCAGCCCCAGCAGCGTCGATTTGCCCGACCCCGACGCACCCATGATCGCCACAAACTGCCCCTGCGGAACCACCAGGTCGATCCCGCGCAGAATCTCCACCACCCGCGTCCCGTTGCGAATCGACTTCCTCAGCCCCCGAACCTCAATCATCCACATCTCCAATTTCTTAACGCGGTTGCCTCCTGAGCGGAGCGCACAATAAATCTTGATCTAAACTTCAGATGTGAAGCAATCCCGTTTACTCCTTTGGGTGCCCCACGTCTCGATTTTGAGACGTGGGATCTCGAAAGCTCTTTACCCTGCATCCTTGAAGCACCTCCTGCTGCTCTTCGTCTTCCTCGTCCCCCTCGCTCGCGCCCAGAAAACCATCGTATGCTTCGGAGACAGCCTCACCGCGGGCCACGGAGCGCCCGCCGGCCACAGCTATCCAGATTATCTGCGCAGGCTTCTCGATTCACGCGGCTACCACTATCGCGTCCTCAACATGGGCATCAGCGGAGACACCACCAAAGATGGCGTTGGACGCCTCCCCAACGTGCTCGCCTCGCACCCCACCATCGCCGTCGTCGAGTTCGGAGGCAACGACGCACTGCGCGGCCTGCCCATCGCCGCCACCCGCGCCAATCTTGACCACATTATCGCCACGCTCCAGCACGCCGGGGTCAAGGTTGCGCTCGCCGGCATCACGCTCCCGCCCAACTACGGCCCCGACTACATCCACGCCATCAACCAGATCTACGTTGACGCTGCGAAAAAGTACCACGTCCCGCTGCTGCCCTTCATCTACACCAACGTCTACAAGGTCCCCGGAACCATCCAGCCCGACGGCATCCACGCCACCGCCAAAGGCAACGCCCTGGTCGCCAAAAATATCTTCACCCTTATAAAACCCATGCTGAAGAAGTAAGGCAGTGGCACGACATCGGGTGCCCTGTCCTTCGTGCGCGTTTGTGCGAAGGGTGGGAAAGTAGCCGACCGCTTCTTAGCTGACCGGACTTCAGCTGCCCGCTTCACCAGCTACCCCAACACGACCATCGGCTGAAACAGCGTTCCCGCCACGCGCTTGCCAATCGCCACCAACTCCCGCTGCCCCACAAACACCTTCACCAGCGCCGCGTCAGAAAACTCCGGCAGATTCACCTGCATGCCGTTCCGCAGCCGCCCCGCCGTCTGCTCATCGGCGGTGACGGAAGGAACCTCCGGCAGCAAGGTCCGGGGATGCGGCAGTCGATCCTCCAACTCACCCGTGCGCCCCAGCGCCTCAACCTCATCCAGCGGCAGGGCCTGCTCCAGCGTGAACGGCCCCGCGGCCACGCGCCGCAGGCTCGCCAGATGCGCCCCGCACCCCAGCGCCTGCCCCATCGCATGAGCCACCGCCCGCACATAGCCGCCGGAGGAAACCCGCATCGAGAACGAAGCGGTGTCGCCATCCAGCGACAGAATCAAAAACTCAGCTACCGTAATGCGAACCGGCTTCAGCTCCGGAGTCCCGCCCGCGCGCGCAATCTTGTAAGCCGGTTTGCCGCCAATCTTCTTCGCCGAAACCGGAGGAGGCATCTGCTCAATCTCGCCGCGAAACCGCGACGCCACCGCCCGCACCAGCTCCAGCGTCAAAGCAGGCTGCACCGGCTCAGAAACGGGCGCGCCCTCTGCGTCATAAGTATTGGTAGAAAACCCGAAACGAATGGTTCCGGTATAGGCCTTCTCCGCTGCGCCATAAAACTGCGCCAGCCGCGTAAACTTGCCCAGCAGCAGTGGCAAAACGCCCGTAGCCATCGGGTCTAGCGTGCCTAGATGTCCAATGGAAGGCTCGCCTGAAGCGCGCCGTACCTTTGCCACCACGTCATGCGAAGTCATGCCCGCAGGCTTGTCAAGAATCAGCAGCCCATTCACCCATCTAGGGTACAGGGGGATTGGCCGCCCGGGCACGCGCTTTGCGCGTTCGTGAACAAGGCCTAAACCTTCGCCCCCGAGCCCTGCTCCCTGACCAGCGTCAAAAATTCCGCCCGCGTCTGGGGATTTTGGAATACCCCGATCATCGCCGAAGTCACGGTCGAAGAATTCTGCTTCTCCACGCCGCGCATCATCATGCACAGGTGCCGTGCCTCGATCACCACGCCTACGCCCTGGGGAGCAATCGCCTCCTGGATGGCGTCCGCGATCTGGCGTGTGAGCCGTTCCTGTATCTGAAGCCGCCGCGCAAAGATCTCCACCAGCCGCGCCATTTTGCTCAGCCCGATCACCTTGCCCTTGGGAATGTAGGCCACGTGCACCCTGCCGAAAAACGGCAGCATATGGTGTTCGCAAAGCGAGAACATCTCAATGTCCTTCACGATCACCATCTCGTCGTAGTCCACGTCGAACATCGCGCCGCGCAGAATCTGCGTCGGGTCCTCGCCGTATCCCTTGGTCAAAAACTCCATCGCCTTCTCCACGCGCTCGGGCGTACGCGCCAGCCCGTCCCGCGTGGGATCAGCGGCATACCGCCGCAGGATCTCGCGATAAATGTCCTGGGTCGAGAAGTCCTCGAGCCCAGTCCTCTCCAGAACCACTTCCTTCAGCGCCAATGACGCATGTTTATTACCGTTCATGCCAAATCTACCTTTCCCGCGAGCCCCAAAGCCGGAGCCGGAGCCGAAACCTCAAATGAGTTTTTCGCCGTCTCCTCCACCCGCACTGAAACAATCTCCGCCTGCGTAAACCTCGCCCGCAGCAGCCGGTCAATCTCCATGCTGAAGTTCTCCGTAGTCGGCACCCGCCCCGCAAAGCCGTCGTACAAATCCAGATTCGTCAGGTCGAATCGATCCACAATCTCCCGCCGCACGCATTCATCCAGCAGCGCCAGATCGCAAACCATCCCCGTCACCGCATCCACCTGGCCGCCGACCCTCACTTCAACCACGTAGTTATGCCCATGCCCGTGAGGATGATTGCACTTACCGTAAACCTTGCGGTTCTCCTCGTCCGACAACGCCGCGCAGTACAGCCGGTGCGACGCGCTCAACCTGTACCGCCGTCCGAAATATGCTCTCATGGCTCACCGTAGTAATCCGCGAACAGGTCCGGCATTTCATATACCCGCACGCGATGCAGCTTCGCGCCCGCAATCTTTCCCTCCAGCCGCCCCCACACCGCAATCGCGATGTTCTCGGTTGTGGGCAGCGCTGTCCGAAACTCCGGGACCTCCAGATTGAGATGCCGGTGATCATAAACCTCCACTACCTCGCGTTCCATCACATTTTTTAATTCCTTCAGGTCAACCACAAAGCCCGTCGTCGCATCGATCTCGCCCGCGACCGTCACCTCCAGCGTGTAGTTGTGCCCATGTCCGTTGCGATTTGCACACTTGCCGAACGCGCGCACGTTCTCGTCCTCCGACCACGCCGGAACCCAATAGTAATGCGATGCGGAAAACTCCGCCTTCCGAGTCAGCAGAATCATAAGTCAAAATGAACGCACGTTTATTAGATCAACCAACCACCCGTTTCGATACACCGGGCGCTGACCGCTCCTTAGCTGGCCAGTCTTCAGTGGTTCCCACTCCCATACGCGCGCCCCTTCCAGCTTACGCGTTTCAAAACCCTATGCCGAAACCAGCTTCGATAGAGCAGTGCGGCGAACAGAGGCAGCGCCAGCGGGCTCAGCAGGCACTCCCGAAGCGGAAAATTTGATTTCGCAACTCTCCGGTAGAAGCGCCATAGCGTCCGCACCCACAGCAGCAGCACAACCACCCACAGGATCCGCCGCGTGCTGACTTCATAGGTCCACCACGCCAGCACCGGCAGGCCAAACAGCAGCAGAAAATCCAGCAGCCGCCACGCCGCCAGCACCAGCGAATTCCCGAACAGCAGCGCCAGGTTTTTCGTCCAACCTTCCACCATCGCGCCCAGGCTGCGATACATCCGCGTCGCCACCGCCTCGGGAGCATACCTAAACCGCAACCCCTGCCGCAGCCGCTTGACCGTCTGCGCCAGCGCCACGTCCTCCAGTACAGAATTCTTCACCGCCTCATGACCGCCGTTCGCAAAATATTCCTTGCGCCGCATCAACAGAAACTGCCCGTTCGCCGCCGCTAGGCGCTTCTCCGGGTCCGACACTTTGGCCGGCGGATAGGTCATCGCCAGCTCGCTGAACACCAGCGGCATCAGCGCCCGCTGCCAGAAGCCGCGCACAATCTGCCGCGGCGAATACGAGAGCATCGCCACTCCATGCCGCTCCGCCTCGACCACGGCGCGGCTCGCCGACCCCGGCTCATGCACCGTGTCCGCATCGGTAAACAAAAGCCACTCGCCACGCGCCGCCTGCGCGCCCGCCCACACCGCATTGGCCTTGCCCGTCCAGCCGCGCTCGAGCTCAGGAGCCTCCATCACCGACACGCCCGCAACGCCCTCGGCAATGGCTCGCGTTTCGTCGGTTGAGTGGTCGTCCACCAGCAGAATCTCCCACTCGACACCCAGCCGCCAGCCGTCCTCCCACTGGCCGGCAAGCGACCGCAGACATGCCTCCACGCATTCCCGCTCATTCCGAGCCGGAACAATCACCGAAAGCTTCATGGAAGGAAGAGAACCAAAAGGCTCGACCACCCTCTTATTATAGATATGTGAGCATTCGAACTATCTTCAAGGCAGCGACGCTCGCGCTGACTCTCGCACTCGCTGCCACCGGCTGCAATCGCGGAGGCTACCCCCGCCAGGTTGGCGAGCGCGCGCCCAACTTCACCATCCACGACGGAACCGAAACCGTAAGCCTCAAACAATTCCGAGGCAAGACGGTAGTCCTCAATTTCTGGGCCTCATGGTGCAGTTACTGTGCCGCCGAGTGGCCGTCGCTCGAACAGCTTCAGCAGCGGGTTCCCGACCTGGCCGTGGTCGCCGTGGCTTTTGACAGCAATCCCGCCGACTATCGCCAGTACGTGGCTGAATTCCAGCTCCACAACATGACGGTGGTGCTCGACCCGACGGACAAGTCGAATCTCGCCTTCGGAACCACGCGCCCGCCCGAAACCTACATCATCGACAAAAAAGGAATCATCCGCCGCAAATTCATCGGGGCCCAGGACTGGAACACCCCCGAAATCCAGGACTACCTGCGCAGTTTATGAGTCAGTTTCCCCACTACACCGGCTTCGGGTTCCGCTCCACAAATTGCCGCTGGTGCCAGTAAGGATAAACCGGGGTCACCTCGCTCGCCGCATCCAGCTTTTTCACCTGCTCCGCCGTCAGGTTCCACTCCGCCGCCGCGAGGTTCTGCCGCAGTTGCTCCTCGTTGCGAGCGCCCACGATCACGCTCGACACCGTAGACCGCTGCAGCAGCCAGTTCAGCGCAATCTGCGGAACGCTTTTCCCCATCTCCTTCGCGACCGCATCCAGCGCATCCACCACGTTGTACAAATGCTCATTATCCACCGGAGGCCCATATTCCGCCGTTTTGTGCAGCCGGCTCGTCTCCGGCAACGGCTGCCCGCGCCGTATCTTCCCCGTCAGGCGACCCCAGCCCAGCGGGCTCCAGATAAGCGCGCCGACTTTCTGGTCGAGTCCCAGCGGCATCAGTTCCCACTCATATTCGCGGCTCGCCAATGAGTAGTACACCTGATGCGCCACATACCGCGCCCATCCATAACGCTCCGAGACCGCCAGCGACTTCATCAAGTGCCATCCTGAAAAATTCGAGCACGCAATATAGCGAACCTTGCCCGCCCGCACCAGCGTGTTCAGCGTGTCCAGCGTTTCCTCGACCGGGGCCGTCGCGTCGAATCCGTGCATGTGGTACACATCGATGTGGTCCACGCCCAGCCGCTTCAGGCTCCCGTTCACTGCTTCCGTCAGGTGCATCCGCGACGAACCGACGTCGTTCGGCCCCTTGCCGAACCGGAACGTCGCCTTCGTCGAAATCAGCACACCGGTTGCGCTTCCCTGCAATCGCCTTGCCCAGAATCTCTTCCGACAACCCGTTGGAATAAATATCGGCGGTGTCAAAAAGATTCACGCCCGCGTCCAGGCAAAGGTCCACCAGCCGCGACGCCTCCTTCACGTCCGACTCGCCCCACGCTTTGAAAAATTCATTGCCGCCGCCAAATGTTCCCGCGCCAAAGCTCAACGAAGAGACCTTCAGCCCCGATCCACCAAGTTGTCTATATTCCATACCTCAATGGATGCGCGCCCGCCGCGCTGCGCTTCATTCAAGCACGAATCGGGAAATAACTTCCCCCAAAACGCCCGGAAATTCTCTTCCCGCTTGGACGAATTCCCAACAACAGGTACGATCGCAGAGAGAAAAATGCAAGACTGGCTCCAATATCTGCACGCAAGCCGCGACTCGTTTCCCCTGGGCGAGATCGCGCTCAAGGCCGCTGTCGCCATCGCTGTCGGCATGCTCGTCGGCATCGAGCGCGAGTGGTCGCAGAAGGATATCGGCGTGCGCACTTTCGCGCTCGCTGCCCTGCTCGGCATGTTGGCCACTCTCGTCTCCGGTGAACTCATGCTGGTCTCCGCCGGGGGCGTACTCATCGTCGTCGCCTTCCTCAACTTCCGCCGGGCGCAGACCTCCGGCAAGCTCGAAGCCACCACCTCCATCGCCCTCATGCTGGTCTTCGTTATGGGCGTGCTCGTCGGCAACGGACACCTCTTCACCCCCGTCGCCTGCGCCATCTTCATCACCATCCTGCTTTCGCTCAAGCCGCAGCTTCGCGCCTTCGCCGGCGATCTTCAGCCCCAGGAGATTCGCAGCGCGCTGATGCTCGCCCTCTTCGGCTTCGTCATCTGGCCGCTGCTGCCCAACCGCTTCATCGACCCGTGGTCCCTCATCGACCCGCGCCAGATATGGATCATTGTCATCGTCGTGGCCTGCCTGGGCTTCGTGAACTACGTTCTGCTGCGCGTCTACGGCTCCAAAGGCGTCTACACCACCGCGATCCTCGGCGGCGTCATCAACTCAACGGCCACCACCGTCGAGCTGTCCACGCGCCTGCCCGCCGCGGGCCTTCAGAGCAAGCTCGCGCCCGCCGTCCTTCTCACCTCTGCCGCCATGTTCGTGCGCAACCTTATCATCCTGGCCATCTTCGCGCACGCCGCCGCGGCCAGGGCGTGGTTCCCGCTGCTTGCAATGGCCGCCATCTCTTTTATCTGGGCCATCAAGCCTCTGAGGGCCGAGCGCAAAGCCGCCGAAGCCGCCGCGCACGAGCCCTATGAATCCGGGAAAAAAGCGCCGCTGCCGAACCTCGGCTCGCCCGTTTCCATCGAAACGGTTCTCAAATTCGCCGCGCTGTTTGTCGCTATTCAGGTCGCCGGCACGCTCGCCCAGCGCCACCTCGGCGCCTCCGGCCTGCAAATTGTCAGCGCCATCGGCGGACTGGTCAGCAGCGCCAGCACCACCGCAGCCGCCGCCGAGCTTGCCTTTCACGGAAGCGCCGCCCCGCTTGAGGTCGCCATCGCCGTCGTGCTCGCTTCCGTCGCCAGCGTCGTCATCGACCTGCCCATTCTCCGCCGCCAAAGCGAAGCCCGGCAAGCACTGCCCAGCGTCATCACCGCAACCGCCGTGCAGATCGCAGTCGGAGCAGCGGCTCTCCTGATCGAAGCCCGCCTCGCCGGATTGCTCTAGCCTCCCACGAAGCAATTAGGAGCGAACATGCCACTCACACGCAATTTCAGAGAGACCGTCCTGAACCGGGTGCAAAAAGACCCCACCTTCCGCCGCGAGCTTCTGCGTGAAGGCGTTGAATGCCTCGTCTCCGGAGATATCGAAACGGCGAAAATCATCCTGCGCGACTGCATCAATCAGCGCGCTTAACCGACCGCTTCCGCTTTCGGAGCCCCACCCAGCTCCCGCCGCACAAGCAGCAGCAGAGGAACCATCGCCACCGCGCTCGCCACGGCGTCCACCAGAAAAAGCCCCCGCACGCCGAAGTGTTTGAACCCCTGCCCGTCGGCCCACGTCATGTACACCACCGCCGCGTTGATCGCCGCCGTAAACAGCCCCAGTTGCGTGCTGGCCACCGCGCTCGTCCGCCCCACCAGTTGAAACGCCAGCGAGTTGAACGCCGCGTACACCACGCCCGTCAGCGCGTTATAAATCAGTGCGCCCGCAATGAACGCCGCCAGCGTATGCCCGGTCAGCGCCAGCGTCAGCGACACCGCAACAACGCCCGCCGCCGCGCCCAGGTAGATATACCCACGCGGCAGGTGGTTCGCCGCATACCCTCCGGCCAGCGCGCCGGCCGAGGTCGCAATCGCCGCGCCCGCACCCGTCACCAGCACCACCACGCCCTCGCTCACATGGAAATTCGCCCCCAGCCCGGCAAACAAATTGATCCCCGCACACGCCCCCACCGGAGCCAGAAACAGCGCAAACCCCACCAGGCACTCCCGTCGCCGAGACACCCTCCACGTCGTCTTCAGCGTCTCGGTAAACACCTGCCGGAACCGGAACGACGACCGCCGCGAGACCGGAAACACCACCGTCGGCGCCACCCCCAGCACAATGCAGGCCGCCATCCCCACCCCAATCCACTCCATCCTCATGTGCGGAGCCAGCGCCATTACCGCCATTGATCCCGCCGCGCCGCCACCCAGGTTGGCCACATTCGTCCATCCCGAAACCGACCCGCGCCGGTTGTCCGGCAGAAACTCCGCCATCCACCCATTCGCGGCGTTGGCATACATCACCATCCCCAACTCAGCCGCCAGCAAAAGCCCCGTCGTCAGCCCCAGCCGCGCCGGAGACAGCACTCCCAGCGCCAATGCCATGCACACCGCCGACGCCACCGCCAGCAGCCAGCAATAAGCCCGCCGCGTCAACCCCGTATCGAGAACGGGACAAAGCAGAAATCCCCAGAACGTGGGAGACATGACCACCGCGCTCGTCGAAGCCACGCGATCCAGCGAAATCCCCTGCCGCGTCAGCAGAAAAGGCAGCGCGGTGATAGTAAAACCAACCACCAGCCCAAACGGAAAAAGAGACAGACCCACAATCCACGAAGAAGGAACCCACGCGAAAGAAGCAGCCGAGGACTCAGGCAAAACAACTGGTTCCGCCAAAAACAACTCCAGAGGGAAAAACCAACCCCGCAACCGATCCTCTCACAACCCATATACGACCCGCGCTCACGCCGCCAACCTATACCGATGTCATTCCGAGCGAAGTTACAACGGAAAGGTCTCAGTGCGAGCCCAAAAACGGCAGGAAGCGGTCCAGAATGCCATCAATCACATTGACAAGGTAATGCAGGGTTGGAAGCATCGCATTACGCCCTGCAACATCAAACTTCGCAATCGCTTCCTCATGGGGAAGATATGCATCCTTGTGCACTTCAGAAGGGTCGTAGATCCCGGAAAAATATGGCTCTGCATTTATCAGAAGGAATCCAGTGCCAATGCTGTATTTGCCAATCCACTCAGCATGGAGATGAGCAAATTTTCCGACGGTAACAAGCATGCGATGTTTGCTGAAATTGTTGAGGTCATAGAGGAAGGTAAGATGCTCGTTTCCGCCACGGTAGGGCTTGAGCGAGTCAAGGACTTCTACAGCTCCAGGGTCCATCAGCTCTACATGTCTACGGCTTTTGACCTCTGCGTATCCGGCAATGTCCTTCGCGAACGGGAAAGCACTCTGTTCCAAGATTTCGGGTGTAGCGGTGCGGCTGTAGGAGTCGATGAGTTGGTAACACAAGTGATCAAGCGCACCCCACAGATTTCCGACAACATCGCCCGCGGCGGTCAACGCCTCCATCGGGAGGTTGTAGGTGTCAATCATCCCCAACGGTGCGGTTTTTCTGTGCTTATTGGCTCCGATTCGATAACCGTAGTACCGATTGAGAGCGGCCTCCATGTCGAGGAGGTTTTGTTTGGCCCGCTCAACCTTGGCCTTAACGATAATCAAACGAGAGAGGGCCTCTAGACGCGTGGGCTTGCTCACTCTGAACATCCTAGCCCAGACGTATAATTCTCGGCACCATCAGGGATCGCCGGGTGCCCCACGTCTCGATTTTAAGACGCGGGAGGTCGAAATGTTGTCAACCCCTTCACTTTGTCAACCCCCTTCGGCCCTGAACTCTAACATTTCAAAAGCTCTCGCCGATTCCTCTGATTTCGCCTAACCTGCTAAAATTAAAGAGTAGAGGGAAAATTCTCCAAATCCGAGGTGGAAGGGCGCAGCCGCAAAGTTGCGCTTTTCTCTTTTTTGCGGAGCTAAATCATTTGTTTTCAGGATTAATTTCACTAAGCCCCTGTGTTTCGAGGATTAGCTTCAGCTAAGCCCTTTGTTTTCAGGATCAAGTTTTATTAACTCCTTTATTTTCAGGATCAACGTGCTTTTTTTACGAAATCGAAGTGGCGGAGGGCGACAAAGCCACAATTGCCCCCGAGACGGCCAGCCCGCAACCGGCGGGAGTGGCCACGAGTGCCGGCATCAGGAAAGACGCGAAGCGTGTGGGCCTGGACGGCTAGGTCCTAAGTCCTTTATTTTCAGGATCAAGTTTTATTAAGTTCTTTGTTTTCAAGATCAGCCCATCTTTTTTTTAATTAACTCACCGGGCAGCAGCGGCAAAGCCGCAGTTTGCTGATTGCAGCCGAGGAGTTAGTCCCTAGCTCTGCGCCACCTGCTATTTAGCTCCCCGGCCAATCACCACCAGAAGGTTGGCCGCTCCTAACAACAACCAGTTGCGGCCAGCCACCCCACCGCGTATAGTGCGATGAAAGCGCGCAGCCGCACTCCGGAGGGTTACAGAAAATGGCTACAACAGAAGCAAGCGCCGCATCGATCGGCAAATCCGTGCAGATTCACGGAGAGGTAAAAGGAAGCGAAGACCTGGTGGTGGATGGAACCATTGAGGGCACCATCACGCTCAGCGAGAGCCGCCTGACCATCGGCCCTAACGCCCACGTCAAGGCCAACGTCTCCGCCCGCGATGTCATCATCCTCGGCGAGCTGGTCGGCGACGTGAGCGCCAGCGGGCGAGTCGAGCTGCGGGCCGGCTCCAACCTCAAAGGAGACATCCACGCCGCCCGCCTCTCCATTGAAGAAAACGCTATACTTGCCGGAAAGGTGGAACTGATTAGCACCGAGCGACCGGCCGCCGGCGCCTCTGCTTCGCCGTCCACAACGGCCACCGCCGGGGCATCGTCCCATGCCAGCTAAATTATTTGTTTCGTGCCAAGTACAGACATAACCTACGGGGAAGGATAGCAAGTCCAGCGTGTTTCGCAAACTCTTCCAGCGAACTTCCGGCGAAACTGCTCGCCGCACTGCAACCACGCTTACCGGCCCACGCATTCCCCGCCACTCCAGCGGATGGGCGGCCATGCTCAAGTATCTCCAGGCAAATCCGAACCTCCGCGTTCTCGACATCGGTCCCACTTCCTCGTCGAGCATCAACTTCCTCACCGACCTGGGCCACAGCGTCTACATGGCGGACGTGGTCCACGAAGCGCTCTCTGGCACCTGGACTCTGCCGCCCGCGGAGGAAGGCGAAGCCCCGGGGTTCAACGTCTCCGGCTTCCTCGAGCAGAACCTCAACTTCGGCGATCGCGAGTTCGACGTCGTGCTGCTCTGGACCACCCTCGACTACATTCCGCAGGGGCTGGTCCAGCCGCTCATCGAGCACCTGCAGCGCGCGGTGCGCAGAGGCGGCCTCATCCTCGCCATCTTCCACAGAAAAGCCACCGGCCCGTACACCAGCTATTGCCGCTATCACGTCACCGGCGCCGATGAGGTCGAAATGCAGGAAGCCGAACAGCATCCGGTTGAGCGCGTCTACACCAACCGCAAGATAGAAGGGCTCTTCTCCAACTTCAGCAACAACCGCTTCTTCCTCGCCGCAGACAACCTCTACGAAGTGCTCATAACGCGGTAAGGCGCCTTTCCGCGCGGACGTAGAATCGAACTGCATCCTAAGAGGGGGAATAAAAAAAACATGAACCAGTGGAATGGATTGGCAATCACCTGGCTCGGCCACGCCGCCGTTCTCATCACCACCCCGCAGGGAACGGAGATACTCATCGATCCGTTTCTCGACCAGAATCCAAAGTACCCGAAGGGCTACAAGCTACCAGACAAACTGGACCTGCTGCTGCTCACCCATGGGCACTCCGACCACATAGCCGATGCCGTTGCTGTAGCCAAAAAGCATCACCCGCAGGTGGTGGCTATTTACGAGTTGGCGGAGTGGATCGGCTCCAAGGGCGTTGAAAACACCGTGGCGATGAACCTTGGCGGCTCCTACAAATACAAAGATGTAACGGTGAGCATGGTAGAGGCGCATCACAGCTCAAGCATCCAGGATGGCAGCCGTACGTTGTATGCGGGAGATCCCGCGGGATTTGTCATTGCCGCCGAAGGCGCGCCGGTGCTCTACCATGCCGGGGATACTTCTCTCTTCTCAGACATGCGACTCATCAAGGAACTACACGCGCCGGAAACCGGCTTGATTCCGATAGGTGACCATTACACCATGGGCCCCAAAGCAGCAGCCATGGCGGCCAACTACCTCGGGTTGAAGACGGTGATTCCGATCCACTATGGAACTTTTCCGCAACTCACAGGCACGCCGGCGGAGTTGGAAGAGCACCTGAAAGGAACAGCGACGAAGGTTCTTACGCCAAAGCCGGGAGAAACCCTGCGCTGAATCGTCTCAGGAACAAAAAAGGCCGCTCCATCGGAAGCGGCCTTTTCGTTCTACTTGGAACTCTTCGCTGCTGCTCGCTTCTTTCTTTCCGCCCAGCGTGCTTTGAGCGCTTCAGAGATTCTCTTGCGGCCTTCCGGACTCAACCTGCGTTTGCCGCCTCTCTTCTTTGCCGGCTTCGGCGCGGCGGATGGTCCACGCTTCCGGCCTCTCGTGCCGGTTGTTCCCGCCAGTATATTGCGCGCCTGCTGCAGACGCTCGATTTCGCTGTCTATCTCAGAAAGTATCTGGTTTACCTGCATTCATCCTCCAACTGTCGCTGCATTCCTTACGATTCAGTTCCGTTATCAGTTTCTATGCTGATAACTACAAGTACAAGCCATTGAATAACACAACACGCGCCTATACACAAATCCATCCGATTACCATCGCGTAGCTCCAGATCCCCATCCGCTATTCGTCAAACGTATCCTCGTCGTCGCGTTCGGGCTTGGGAGCGGGAATGACATACCTGGATCCAGCTCCTGAATGACCTTGAGGCAGGTGCTCAAGCATGCTGTCGTCTCGCTGCGCCCTCTGGGTATACCTTCTCAGGTCCTTCAGCGTTTCTACTTTATCTCTGGCATACTCCGAAGCCAGCCGGGTCAACGCATAGGTCACAATGTCGGTGTGATGCAGATACTGCATCTCCGGATCACGCCTGAAATTCAACCAGAGGCGATGCACCAGTTGCACGTCCTCGCCCTGAAGTGCAGGGGCGTGCGGGCCGATGTGAAAAGCCTGAGCGTCGCCATTGGGCATGATGACATAGAAGGTAAACTGCCGCTTCGGCTCGGGTAATACCTCCCACGCCTGACCCACGTGATAGGCCTGTTCCGCGGCGGACATCTTGGAAGAAAGACCGGAGATCAGCGCCGACACCTCCAGAAGGTTCGCAGTCTGCACAAGCGCGGCGAATACATCCCCCGCCGGTACTACCAGGAGCGAGATATGCTTCCCGAAACTCTCCGCAACGGAGACGGCCTTGGTAAAGAGCATCTGCTCGTGCTCGCTGAATAGTTGCTCGTCGAGATATTCGGGGCCGCCCACGCCCATCATGCGGGCAGTCAACACAACTACGTCCTGGTCTTCCGTATTGGTGCGCGACAGGGCCCACTTCAACGCAAATGGGTTTGCGGCATCGCGCATAGTTATGAGCACGGCTCCCGGCCTTACGTCCAGCGTCTCGCGTCCAATCTCTTCAGGATGCTCCAGCTGAAAGTGCTCTTTCATTTGCTTCGCGGTGACAAGCTGGCGCTTCCGGTTCTTGCGCTCTGAAATGCTGAAAATAAGAAAGAAAATGGCAGCAAAGGCAATGCCGCTTTCCGTCGCCACGCTCTTGGTGAACAGGTTCACAACCGCGGTGGTCAGCAGCACCAGAAAAACAGAAAATAGCCCAATAGGAAGCTCGAAGCCTCTGATCTTGATGTTGATGGGAACTTTCCAGCCCCGTTCACCGTGGTATTTCCAGCGTAGTACCAGCATGGCCAGGTTATTAAAGGTAAAGCTCCATATCACACCAAAGGCATATGCTTCGCCCAGCATGATCACGTTGCCGCGACTCACGATAATCGTGAACAGCTGGAGGGCGGTAACCAGATTCACAATCCGGTAACTGGTGCCGAACTTACGATGCGGTTTGCGAAACCAGTCCGTAAGCACGCCGTCTTCGGCCACGCGCATCAGCACGCCTGTCGATCCGATGATTGAGGTATTCACGGCTCCGGACAGGATGAGGAAACCGACGAGCACCACGAATACTCGGAAGATGATGCGCAGAGCGTGCGGGCCGACCATATACATCGTGAGGCCGGCAATCAGGTTGTCGCGATAGACGGGAATGCGCACCGAGTCCGGGATGATCATCACCGCGAGCAGTGAGACGATTCCGGTAAACACAAAGCTGTAGATGGCGATGACGATCGCCGCGCGCTTCAGGTTCTTCAGCTTGGGATGCTCGATCTCGCGATTCACCTGGGCCAGCGTCTCTTCACCGCTCATGGCGAGGATGGAATGGCCAAAGGCCATGATGACGCCGAACAGACCGACCCCGGCAGCGAACCTGGAGCGAGACAGGAATCCGAGCGCGTCCGATGAAAAGTGTAGGTTGGACGGAGTCGGCAGCGGAGGAAATTTCGCGTGGATGCGGAAGGCGGTCCAGATACCCCAGCCAAGCAGCAGCACCACCATGATGGTGGTCACTTTCATTACTTCAAGAGCTTTGTCGCTGGATTCCTCAATGCCCTTGGTATTTTGCCACCAGTAATAGATAGTAACGATGGCGCAAAAGATAGCCGATGTTTCATCGACTGGCAGTTGGCGCGCCGCGTGGCCGTTGATGAGCACCAGCGGCAGCAAACCGTGAGCCGCGCCTACGTTCATCAGCTCATTCAGCAAGCCCGTAATGTACTGTCCGGCGGAGACGCCTGAGATCGGTCCGGTAAGAATGTAGTCGAACATCAGCGCGGAAACGCTCAACTTCGCGAACGTTCCGCCCAAAGCTTCCTTCACCACCCGGTAGACGCCGCCACGCGTGAACATCGAACAGCTCTCGACGTACACGGCGCGCACTGCGAACGAAAACAGCATTACGCCCAGGATGAACCACGGCGCTGCCTTCCCTACTGCCTGCTCCGCAATGCCGCCCGCATAGAAAGCCGAGGAGCCAAGGTCGTTCAGAACAATGGCCGCGGCTCTCCAGAAGGAGATGAAGGTGAGCATGACGGAGGAAGCGACGACCAGCTTCACTCGATTGGATTGGGGGACGCGAAACGATCGGCTAGAAGGCATGAAGTGGGTGACGTCTGTCAGGCGTCAGGCCAACTCTGGGCTGCCTCGCCCTGACGCTAACGCTGAGTGTATGTCTGTCTTGCAGCGCAGTCAATAGAGGCCATCGGCGATTCCCAGCAGGTAAAATCGGGAGAAATTATTCTTTGCCGAATAGCTCCGTAAGGTCTTCCGCGAAGCTGATAACAATCACGAGAACAGAGCCCGCCAGCCCGGCGAAAAACAGAACCGTCAACACGCTCATTCCAAGATGCTCGAGTCCACCCATACGCATATTGTATGGGCACATGAGCTTTTACGGAATGTTCTCTGGATGAATTCGTAAACATTCATCTCCGGCTGCGGGTGGACCTTGTCCGGCTGCAATTGATCGCCCGCATCGTCACCGCATGTTATTACCTGCTTGCTGGACTTTTTTTTCTCCGATTCTGAAAATTCGCACGCGATTCGCTCTTCTCGTGTTTGCGGTGTTCTTTGGAATTCAAGGAGGCAGCAGTTGCTTCGTCGTGAGCCTCCCCACCCAACGAAACCGCCCTTTGGATCGGACTCGTACGCCCCCTCTCCATTCTGTCCGTGCTCGTGGCCATTCTGTGGAAGAATGTCAGCAGACAATGAACTATTCAAAAAAATCAGCTGTTTTTTCAATTCGCAACGCCCAGGTCGACTCCGCGGAGGAGATTTGTCAATGACGAAATATGCAATGAGGGTTCTAATTGCGGCGGCATTGGCCGCGGTGGCGGTACTTTCCCCCGCGGCGGTGCATGTACAACAACCGCAGGCGCTCACGTTAACCGGGGCGTACTGGGGGACGCATGATCCTTCGATCATCAAGGCCGGCGATACCTGGTACGTGTTTGCCACCGGTCGCACGCATGACGGCGGCCAGTTCCAGATACGCTGCTCAACCGATTTGCACGCGTGGAAGCTATGCGGGCATGTGTTTGACAGCATCCCGGCGTGGATTCACAAAGTCAGTCCCGGCACGCGCGATCTCTGGGCTCCAGACATTTCCTATGAGAACGGCGAGTACCGCCTCTACTATGCCTATTCGTTGTTCGGGAAAAACACGTCCGGCATTGCGCTGGTAACCAACAAGACGCTCGACCGTAGCAGCCCAAATTACAAGTGGGTGGATCGCGGGCTGGTGCTGAAGTCCACGGCATCGGATGATTACAACGCGATTGACCCCAACTCTATTCTGGATGCGAAGGGGCGGGCGTGGCTGGCCTTCGGCAGCTTCTGGAGCGGGGTCAAGCTGCGGCGGCTGAATGAAGCCACGGGAATGGTCTCCAATACGGACACACGCGTCTACTCGCTGGCAACGCGCGCGCGCCCAGCAAATGCGGCGCCGGCCAAGCCTGGGCTTCCGCCGGACTGGGAAGCCATCGAGGCTCCGTTTATCGTGCGACACGGGCGCTATTACTACTTATTTGTGGCGTGGGATCTGTGCTGCCGCGGGACGAAGAGCACGTACCGCACCATGGTAGGCCGCTCCCGAAGCATCACCGGCCCGTATCTGGACAAAAATGGCGTGCCGATGATGCAGGGCGGCGGGATGCAACTACTGAGCGCGAGTCCGAAATGGCTGGGGCCGGGCGGAGCGTCGGCGCTGATGACGCCAGGGCACGACCTCCTCGTGTTTCACGCCTATGACGCTCATACAGGATTTCCCGCGATGCAAATCTCCATGCTGACCTGGAAGCACGGGTGGCCGCAGGCAGCTGTACAGCAGTAGGTTTGCCGAGCGGCACTCCCCCCAGACGTCCGTGCGCGTTGTTGCGCGGCAGATGAAAGTCGTATCACAATTTGTATACAATCGTCTGACATCAATCGCGGTATCTTTTGGGAGTCGGACCAGAGCATTGAAGGATCAGGAAAAGGCAAGCGCGGATGCTGGGGCGTCCTCAACCGGATTCAAGCCGGGCCTCGGACTGTTCGACTCGGTAATGATCGTGGTCGGCATCATGATCGGGTCGGGCATCTTTATTGTGTCCGCCGAAATGTCGCGTCAGATAGGCAGCGCGGGCTGGCTGCTGGTGGCGTGGGCCATCACCGGCGTGCTGACGATCAGCGGCGCGCTCACTTACGGCGAGCTGGCCGCCATGATGCCGAAGGCCGGCGGCATGTACATCTATCTGCGGGAGGCCTTCTCGCCGCTCTGGGGATTTCTCTACGGTTGGACGCTGTGGACCGTCATCCAGACCGGCACCATTGCCGCCGTGGCCATCGCCTTCGCGCGCTTTACGGGCGTGCTGATCCCGTCAATTTCAGAATCACATTACCTGATCGCTCCGATACACATTTCCAGCCGCTATGCCTTTTCGCTTTCCACCGCGCAGGTGCTGGCGATTGGCGTGATCGTGCTGCTGACGCTGACCAACTGCCGAGGGCTGAACTACGGCAAAATCGTTCAGAACACATTCACCGTGGCGAAGATTGGCGCGCTGGCGGCGCTGATCGTGCTGGGCTTGACGCTGGGCGCGAATCGGGCGGCGATCGATGCGAATTTTCATCAGGCCTGGACCGCGCACGGGGTGGTTTCGCTGGCATCGGGGCTCACGGCGATGACCGCTGCCGGACTGTTTGTGGCGATCTGCATTTCGCAGACCGGGTCGCTGTTTTCCGCCGACTCCTGGCACGACATTACGTTTGTTGCGCCGGAGGTCAAGCGCCCGCATCGCACCCTGCCGCTTTCGCTCTTGATCGGCACGTCCCTGGTAATTTTCCTCTACCTGCTGGCGAATGTGGCGTACCTGGTAACGCTGCCGCTGCCGGCAATGCAGCACGTTGCAGATGACCGCATTGCGACTGCGGTGCTACGTGTCGTGTTTCCGCGGTTTGGAGCGGGGCTGATGGCCGCGGCCATTATGGTTTCAACGTTCGGGACAATCAATGCGCTGACGCTCGCGGGCGCGCGAACCTCATACGCGATGGCCGAGGACAAGCTGTTTTTCCGCATTGCCAAGCGGCTGAATGCGGCGCGCGTGCCGGGATGGGCGCTTCTGTTGCAGGGAGGCTGGTCGGTGCTGCTGGTGCTTCCGCGCACATACGATCCTGTAACGCATCAATACGGCAACCTGTACAGCAATCTGCTGGACTACGTAATTTCCGCCGCGCTGCTCTTTTACATTCTCACCATTTCGAGCGTTTTCCGGCTGCGCAGGACGCGTCCCGACGCGGTACGCCCATACCGGACGTGGGGCTACCCGGTTGTTCCAGCGCTGTACATTCTGGGCGCTTCCGTCATTCTCATCGTGCTGCTCTGGTTTGTCCCCACGACGACATGGCCGGGATTCGGCATTGTAGCCCTGGGCGTGCCGGTCTATTTTCTGATTCGCCCGCACAAGGGCGGTGACGCGAACGACGCCCAGATTCCCACGGTCGCGGAGGCGAAGCAATAAGCCTCACTCACAGCGACACGCGGCTGACTTTCGCGCTACGCGCGGACCGGCTCGGAGGTCATGCGTCCATTCAGCATACGTAGAATCTCCAACGGGTTTGCATCGCGCAACTCGTCGGGCAGGGCTGGCTCCGGAAAACCCTGATAGCAAACGGGCCGCGCAAAGCGCAGAATCGCCAGGCTGCCAACCGATGTAAAGCGGCTGTCGGACGTGGAGGGATACGGCCCGCCATGCACCATGGAATGTGAGACTTCTACGCCAGTCGGGAATCCGTTGAAGATGACGCGGCCCGCTTTGCGTTCCAGAATCTCGATGAGGTCGCGATATTCGATGAGGTCTTCTGCGGAGCCGAGCACCGTTGCCGTCAGATGTCCGTCCAGCGATTCGGCAGCCTGCAGGATGGCCTCGCGCTGCTGATAGCGGATGACAAGCGAGGCGGGGCCGAAGAGTTCGTGGCTGAGTTCCTGGCTGTTCAGAAAATCTTCGATGCGGGTTTCGAGTAGCGCAGCGGATGTAGCGCATGCACCCACCGCCGCGGCGGCCTCGCGAACTTCCACATCGCCGCGGCCGGTTCTGGCTCGCAACGATCTTTTATAAGTGGCCGCGATACCCGGCGTGAGCAGTGTAAATGCCCCGCTGCCGGCGGTCAGTTTGCGCAGATCGGACAGAAACGCTTCTGCCTCCGGCTGCTCAGGAAGAAACACAAGGCCGGGCTTGGTGCACATCTGCCCCGCGCCGAGCGTGAAAGAGTTGAAGAGACCTTTGGCGAGCTGCGGACCACGCTCCCGCAATGCTGAAGGGAGCACGAACACAGGGTTGGTGCTGCTCATTTCAGCGAAGCACGGAATTGGCCGTGGCCTTGCAGCGGCCAGGTCCATGAGCGCGCGGCCCGCGCCGAGCGAACCAGTGAAGCCAACCGCGCATAGGAGCGGATGCTGCACGAGCGCTTTGCCGACTTCAATTCCCGAATCAAAAAGCAGCGAAAAAACTCCCGGAGGCAGGTTGCAGGCCGCGACGCTTGCCGAGATCACGCGCGCCGAGATTTCGCTGGTTCCAGGATGGGCCGGATGCGCTTTCACGATGACCGGATTTCCGGCCGCGAGGGCCGAAGCGGTATCGCCTCCGGCGACTGAAAACGCAATGGGAAAATTGCTAGCGCCGAAGACCGCAACCGGGCCGATGGGGCGAAGCATGGAGCGAAGATCAGGGCGCGGCGATGGCTGGCGATCGGGCAGCGCAGTGTCGATGCGGGCAGCGACCCAGGTTCCCTCCTCCACAACATCGGCAAAGAGGCGAAACTGGTTGGCCGCGCGCTTGATTTCGCCCTGAAGACGGGGCTGCGGCAATGCCGTTTCCAATTGCGCGCGAGCCGCAATCTCAGCGCTGGCGGCCTCCAGCCCGTCCGCGACAGAACGCAGGAACCGAGCGCGTTCACGACTCGAGAGGCGGCTGTAAGACCCGAATGCCTGATTGGCGCTTCGCGCCGCCGCATCCACGTCTTCGACGGTCGCAGATGCGAACCGCGGCTCGAGCGGCTCTCCCGTTTGTGGATTGACAGCGCGAAACTCCGCGCCGCCTCCGGCCGCATTCTTCCCTGCAATCAGCGAAACACCTTTCAATTCCACGGTCCACTCCTTTAGCTTTTGGGAAACGGCGTGCTGCGCACCGACGGGCGGTTTGCGAGGGCTTCCGCCACCGTCCTGCGGGTCGCGTCCAACTCCGCCCCTACGACCTCATGACGCGGGCCGCGCACCCGCGCATTGCCCGTCCCGGTTTCCTGCTGCACCTGATGAATCAGCTGCACGAATTTAGGCACAGTGTCCATGCGCAGCAGTGGCAGGAACCACCGGTAGAGCGCGAAGGCCTCCGCAGTTTTTCCCTCAGCCGCGTAATTGAACAAGGCAACCGACTCCGCCGGAAAGGCATTGACCAGGCCGGCAACCC
Organism: Acidobacteriaceae bacterium; assembly: GCA_049280995.1. Taxonomy (GTDB): domain Bacteria; phylum Acidobacteriota; class Terriglobia; order Terriglobales; family Acidobacteriaceae; genus Silvibacterium. Next base: position 117,175 of record JBAPRH010000062.1, on the reverse strand, counting down.
AACCCGCGGCTCCAGCGGCGATAGCTTCGACAATAACATCATCGACCCCGACAAAAATCTTCAGACGGTCTCCCACCAGCGCGCGGATGGCAGCCACGCGGCGAATATCCGTGCTGGACTCCTTCACCGATTCCAGATTCTGAGACTCGCCAGCAAGTTCGGCGATCTGCTCAGGACGAAAATCCGTGCCGTAGGAAACAGGATTGTTGTAGAGCATGCAGGGCAGCGGAGTGGCACGAAGCACCGCCGTGACATGGGCCTTCATCTCCCGCCAGTCGCCGCAGTAAACATAAGGAGGCAGCACCATCAGCGCGGCGCAGCCCGTCTGCTCGGCGCTTTTAGCGAAGCTGACGGCCTCGTCGGTCGAAAGCGCGGAGACGGACGCAACAACGGGAGCGCGATTGGCCGTAGCCGCAACCATGTTGCGCACGATGGCCACTTTCTCGTCGAAGGTGACGGTCGCGCCCTGGCCCAGCGAGCCGAGTGCAACAATGCCGGTGCAGCCGTTATCGAGCAACCACTTCGCGTGCCGTGTCATAAACGCGGCGTCGACTTTATAGTTTTGGTCCAAAGCGGTTGTCATTGCCGGCATTACGCCTTGCCATTTCATAGTGTGTCCTTTCAGTTCTGGTTCATAGTCTTCGTAGTGTTGGATGCGAGGCTCGCAGCGAGCGAGCCGGTCGCGGCAAGAGTGGAAAGCGATGCAGGGAGGATGGGCGGCCGCACCGAATCCGTCGACCATCCGAAAACAAATTCCGTCGCCGCACCGCAGATACGGCCCTGGCAAGCGCCCATGCCGCAGCGGGTGTGCAGCTTGGCGTCCCGTGCGGATGCGTAGCCGCGCAGCACGCCGAAGGGAACGTCTTCGCAGCGGCAAACCAGCGTCTCGCCCGACGGAAGCGCGCGCAGGTGCGGGTCCAGTTCAAACGCTTCCCGAAGTGCGCGAACGAATCGCTGCCCCTGTGTTCGCTCCTGGATCAGATGGTCCGCTTTCTCGACCCGGCCGATTGCAGCGAGCCCGGCAATCTGTCCCTCGAGAATCGCTAACTCAACTCCGCCGATGCCCGTCGGCTCTCCGGCGCAAAAAATGCCGGGAATCGAGGTCCGCTGCCACTTGTCTGTTTTGACAAAACCATCGTGAACGCCGCAGCCGAGCAGTCTGGGCAATTCGAGATTCGGCACAAGATGGTAGCCACAGGCAAGATAATCGCAGGCCAATTCCCATTGCCTTCCGCCGCGCTGCAGCGTGACGGATTCGAGCTTTCCCTCGCCGCTCGCTGCGACCGGCCAGCAACTGGTGTAAAAGTGCGCGCCGCGCGTGGCAAATCTCAGGCTGATTCCCTGCACGACTTTGCCCGGTTGCGCCAGTAGACGCATGGCGAACGGCCGCAGGCGGCTGAGAGGAGCCTGCTCGCAGATGGCCAGAATTTGCGCTCCACGATGCGCCAGATGTGCCGCTACGGCCAGCAGCAGCGGACCGGTTCCGGCGACCACAACGCGCTTTCCGCTGATGGGCAGACCGCCGCGCGCCATAGCATCCAGACCGCCCGCGCCCATCACGTTCGGCAGCGTCCAACCCGGAAACGGCAGGAAGCGCTCGCGTGCTCCGGTGGCAAGAATCAGCTTGTCGTAGCTCAACTCGGCGAAATCGGCCTCTTCCGAAGCGGGTGAAGCGAGGCCGGTGCGCTCGGCAAAAAGGACGCCGCTCGCAGGCGAGCCGAACACGTGCCATCCGTGCAGACGCTCGACCGGCACCGCGTTCAGCCTGGCAAGCCACTTGCGCGCGGTCTTGGGCAGGTTTGCACCCTTGCGCCAGATTTGGCCACCGGCGGCCGGATTGTCGTCGAGCAAGCCGACGCGCTGGCCGGATTCCGCTGCGCGCACTGCGGCGGCAATTCCCGCGGGGCCCGCGCCAATCACCAGAACATGGAAACGCTTGTTCATAGCGTATGCACGTCCATTCCCGATTCGCACAGAATCTGGCAACTGCGCCGATGAGCAAATCCATTCACGGTGGCGCGGCACTCGAAGCAAATGCCCATGCCGCACAGTGGTGTGCGCGGCTTGCCGGTCACCGAAATGCGCGTGGGCGAACCGGCAATCAGGATGGCTGCGGCGACCGTGGTTCCAGGAGCCACCGATACGTCAGTGCCGTTCACTGTAAGCGTGATGGCCCGAGCGCCCGGACTGTGCCCCGGCTCAGGCATGCGCCGCGCTCCTCACGAATCGCTCGGGGAGATACGGCTCGATGGGAATTTTCGTTCGGCTGCCCAGCAGGTGATCCGCCAACAACTGTGCAGTTCCAAGTGACGTGGTGATGCCCAGCCCTTCGTGCCCCGCCGCGAGAAAAAGCGTCTTGTCCCCGGGCCAGGGGCCGATCAAGGGCAGCTTGTCCGGAGTTGCGGCGCGAAAGCCGGTCCAGATACGGATGGAAGAGAGCGCGCCGATCCCTGGCATGAAACACCGCGCGCGTTCGATCATCGTCGACACCATCTGATGATCGACCACTGTGTCCTCTGAGTCGTACTGGCGCGAGGAACCGATGAGGACCTGTCCCGTTTTGCGCGGCTGAATGTTGAAGGCGACTGAATCCGTCGTGATGGAGTGCGCGCTCTTCAAATAGCCCAGCTCAACCAGTTGGTGATGCACGAAGCCCGGATAGCGATCTGTGATGACCAGGTGCCCCTTGCGGTTGCGAATAGGCAATTCCGGAAGCAGGCCCGTGGCGTCCGCTCCCAAGGCATTCACGATCCGCGAAGCGTGCAACTCAGTTCCGTCATCCAGACGAACCATGCCTCCGCCAGCCGATTTCACCCTCCGCCCGGCATACAGGCGCGCACCATTCCGCAACGATTCCTGAACCAGATATTCAGCCGCACAGGGTGGATAGAGAACCGCATCGGACGGGACCAGCAGACCGCCGGCAAGCGGCCTGCGCAGGTTCGGCTCAGCCTCCGCAAGCGCGCGGCTGTCGAGCACCTCCGAGGCGATTCCAACGGAAGCGTACAGCGCCCGCTTGCGATGCACTTCCTCCATCTCCTCTTCATCGCTCGCCACCCAGATGGTTCCTCGCTGCTCGTACTCCACGCTGTGCGGCAAATTGCTCGAAAGCTCGTGCCAGAGCCGCTGCGAATAGCTGGTAAGGGCAAGTTGCGCAGGCGAGTCGTCCATCACGACGATGTGGCCCATGCCCGCGGCTGTCGCGCCGCCGCCGATTTCTCCCGGCTCCACAATGGCTGTGCGCAGCCCGCGAGTAACGCACTCTCTTGCACAGGCCGCGCCAACAATGCCGGCTCCGGCAATCACCACGTCCCATTCGTCGCTCACGCGTGGATCCCCGTTCGGAAGGGATCGTGGGGATCGATGATGAGCCTGGCCTCCGCTGTTACATAGGCGCTGCCTGTGATGCTGGGCACAATTTTCCCGTCCTGCCGCTGGTACGAGCCCTCGAAGACCGTGTCGAGAATTCCCTGCTGCCGCCATGTCTGGCCAGGCGCAAGCTTGCCGTCATCCGCCAGGCAGGCCAGCTTGGCGCTGGTTCCGGTTCCGCATGGAGAGCGGTCGTAAGCTTTGCCGGGGCACAGAACGAAGTTCCGGCTGTCCACGCCGGGCTCCGAGGAGGCAGCGGACAGTTCGATATGGTCAATTTCGTCTCCCCCCGCGCCAGTGATGTTCCCGGAACCAAGCGCCTTGCGAATGGCCCAGCTGAACTCCGTCAACTGATCGATATTGTCGAAGCTGACCCAGACGGGCGGGTTGTCAACGATGAAAAACCAGTTTCCTCCCCAGGCAATGTCGCCGGTCACGCTTCCAAAGCTGGGCACGTCGACGGCAACTGATTTCTTATAGCGATAGCTCGGCACGTTTTCCACCGTCACTTTGCCGTCGGGATGCAGCGTAGCGCAAACCACCCCCACAGGCGTTTCGATACGGTGCTGCCCATATTTGATCCGGCCCAGGTGCGCCAGCGTGACGACCACGCCCATGGTGCCGTGCCCGCACATGCCGAGGTATCCGACGTTATTAAAGAAGAGAGCTCCCGCGGCGCAGCTCTTGTCCTCGGGCTCGCAGAGCAGCGCGCCTACCAGCACGTCCGACCCGCGCGGCTCATTCACCACCGCGGAGCGAAACTCATCATGTTCGGAGGCAAACCGTCGCAACCGCTCGTCAAGCGCGCCCGCCCCCAGCGCCGGGCCGCCATCGACCACTACACGGGTCGGCTCGCCGGCGGTGTGGGAATCGACGACCTGAATCGTGGAAGGAAGCACAAATTTATATACCATAATTGTCTACAATAATGAATACTAAATTAGCATATGTCCAGAACGAAAGGCCTCCGGATTCCCCCCGGCAGGAATTGCCTCGGGGATTCGGCCCTGCGCGCAGCAAATTCAGTTAAACACCAAACCCGGAGGCCAACCGCTCCGGCAGGAGAAAGCAAATGAAGAAATGGGGAGCATCGACGCTTCTGGCGATTGCGATGGCGGCCATTCCGGTCGCGGCAACCGCACAACTGACACCGGCCGACTTTGAGCGGTCCATGGACCTGCGTGCGAAGTATAGCAAGCTTGCGATCAATATGCCGGGACCTCCGGAGTGGCAGGCGAAGGGCGATGTATTCGTCTATCAAAAATCCGTTGAGGGCGGCCACGAGTTCATGGTCGTGGACGCGAACAAGCTGACCAACGAGCCGGCCTTTGACCACGCGAAACTGGCCGCCGCGCTCTCCAAAGCGAGCAAGAAGGAATACCAGGCCCTCAAGCTGCCGTTTCGGGGGTTCCGGTTTGTGGACGGCCGCTCAGCCATTGAGTTCATGGCGGCGGGCGAGGGCTGGCGCTGCGACCTGAATGCCTACACCTGCAAGAGCCAGCCCATGCCTTTCCGCGGGCGCGGGAATAACGGGGGCGATACGATCAACGGGGCTCCGGTCGTTGGGGATCTGATCGGAGGCGGCTATGACGATACGCCCAAGGCTGAAAACAGCCGGGAGAATACCGTGGCCTCCCCCGACGGGCTGTGGCTGGCCTTCATCGACAACTACAACGTGTGGGTACGCTCCAAAGATGGCAAGCAGGAATTCGAGCTTAGCCTGGATGGTTCGGAGGGCAACTACTACGCGCTCCGCACGCTGGTCTGGTCGCCGGACTCGAAGCACCTGGTCGCCTATCGCATCCGCCCCGGCTACCGCCGTCTGGTTCACTACGTCGAGTCGTCGCCTGCAGACCAGCTTCAGCCCAAGTCCTTCGTGATGGTCTATCCCAAAGCGGGTGACCTGTTGACGCTCCAGCAGCCTGCCCTCTTCCAGATCGCGGACAAGAAAGAAATTCCCATCGACAACACGCTGTTCCCGAATCCGTTCGACCTGTCCCGCGCCGAGTGGTGGAAAGACAGCCGCGGCTTTACGTTCGAGTACAACCAGCGGGGGCATCAGGTTTACCGAGTCATCGAAGTGGACGCCGCGACCGGAAAACCCCGCACGCTGATTAATGAGGAGAGCAAAACCTTCGTAGACTACGAGCCGCTGCGCGACAACCAGTACGACAACGGCTCAATCTATCGCCACGATGTGAACGACGGACAGGAGATCATCTGGGCGTCGGAGCGCGACGGATGGAAGCATCTGTATCTCTACAACGGAAAAACCGGCCAGGTCGAAAACCAGATCACCAAAGGGCCCTGGGTGGTGCGCGCCGTCAACTACGTCGATGACCAGAAGCGGCAGATTTACTTCGAAGCCAGCGGCATGAATCCCGGCGAGGACCCGTACTTTGTCCACGCCTATCGCATCAACTTCGACGGCACCGGTCTGACCCCGCTGACTCCGGAGAAGGTGGACCATCATGTGGTCTTCTCGCCGGATGGCAAATACTACGTCGATCTGGCGTCGACCGTTGATACTGCTCCAGTGATGAAGCTCTATCAGACTTCAGACAACAAACAACTGATGGTCGTCGACAAGGCCGACATCAGCAAGCTTGTCGCTGCCGGATGGCAACCGCCTATGTCCTTCACGGCGAAGGGCCGCGACGGCAAGACGGACATCTGGGGTGTCATCTACAAGCCGGCGAATTTCGACCCATCAAAGAAGTATCCGGTGGTCGAGGACATCTACGCCGGACCGCAGGGCTCGTTTGTTCCTAAGACATTCTCCACCAGATCCGAACCGCTCACGCAGCTTGGATTCGTCGTCGTCCAGATCGACGGCATGGGAACCAACAACCGGTCGCGCGCTTTCCACGACGTGGCCTGGAAAAACCTGAAGGACGCCGGCTTCCCCGACCGCATCCTGTGGCACAAGGCGGCTGCGGCCAAATATCCCTGGTACGACATCTCGCATGGCGTTGGCATCTTCGGGACCTCGGCAGGGGGCCAGGATACGCTGAGCGCGCTGCTGTTCCATCCGGAGTTTTACAAGGTCGCGGTGGCCAACAGCGGCTGCTACGACAACCGCATGGACAAAATCTGGTGGAACGAGCTGTGGATGGGCTGGCCGGTCGGACCGCAATACTCGGCTTCCTCCGACGTGGACAACGCCTGGCGGCTCCAGGGCAAGCTGATGCTGGTGAAGGGCGAGATGGACACGAACGTCGATCCCTCCTCGACCATGCAGGTGGTGAACCAGCTCATCAAGGCGCACAAGACGTTCTCGCTGCTCGTGGTTCCCGGCGCCGGACACGGTACCGGCGGCAAGACCGGGCGCTACACCGAACGTAATCTCGAGGACTTCTTCGTCCAGAACATGCTGCACGAACCAATTCCGGACTGGAATGCGATTCCGGCCAAGCCGCCGACGGGAATCGGTCAATAGCGTTGGCCCCACTCAAGCCCGTGTTTCGGGCTTGAGTGGGGCGGATTTCCCGGAAAATATTTTTCTCGATTTTTATCGGTTTTTTGCAAGTGTTTGATTCCGTTCGGCTTGCATTTTGGGAAAAACTGCTTTTGATTGATTTCCGGGGACTTATAGTCAAGTGTTTGATAACGTTCAGGTTTATCCAGTTCGGTACTCTGGTTGATTGATTCCATTGGGCTTCGCGCTTTCTGATTGAAAACTAAGCTGGATAGCCCATCCTCCTGGTTCCTTGCGGCAAAGGACAAGGACCGCTGTAGCGGTCCTTTTTTACTTCCCTAACTTCTATTGTATCGAGTTCGGGAGATTCAAATGCATGCCGTGAGAGATTTTCGGTGACCTATGTCTGACAGGTGCGAGATTTGGTCACGGCAAGCCCACTTCCCGGTACTAATCGGGCCGGTGACTTGGCGATAATGCACAAACTGAGAAGGGCGAGGGCGGGTAATGGACGCCGCGTGCACTCTACGGCAAGCGTTCCAGAACAGGGGGATGCCAACTGCCATCGAGGATCGCCTGCTTCGGCCAATACAAACGGATTGTCAGATTGAAGGGGCCGTCTCCGGAAGGAAGCCAGTTCGACTCGTGGTCTGGCCCGGGGTTTCGGCTCTGGATGTACGCATCAAGAGATCCGTCCGGATTGAACTTCAATCGGTCACGATCCCCGATGGCATAGCGGTTGATTGGGTTCGCGATAAAGTAGCCATCCTTGTCGTAAGCCGTCACGGACCAGAACGCCTCCACCGGCGGCAGGTTCGACGGGTCGAAATGCATGCGGTAGCGATTCGAGCCGCTGAGGGCTTGACCATTGCCGTCCGCGGAACTGCTCATGTACACGGCGTCTTCAGGAGGATTTGCGCCAATCGCTACGCGGGCCGTGACAGCGCGTGCCATATAGTTCGTTCCATAGCGGCCGAGGGTGCCTTGGAACGACGTCCAACCGGGCTTCGTCGCCCCTCCGGAGGCAACGAATTTCTCAATGCGTTCCACTGCTGCTCGTGCGCCTTCATTCAATGCCTGAAGCTGCTCCGCGGTAAGTTTGGAAGGGTCGAAATCCAGACCCGGAACCAGGCCGATGCGGGCAAGCTCCCGAACCATGGGTTCATCGGCAGCGTGCGGCGGATTGGCCTTCATCGACTGGGCAAAGGCCGCGAAGAAATCCGTCGGTTCCATCGCTTTCACACGATCCGGTGGCGCGGCCCCGGCGGCCCGCCGGAGATTGGGTGGTGGCCCCGGCTGTTCCTCTTTGCCCGGAAACTCGCTGAGGGGCGATAGACGCATACCATGCTGAAAGATGTGGACTTTGTCGTAGTCGCTCGCGCCGTTGGTCTGCGTCCTGCCCAGGAGCCACACTTGATTCGTGGGCGCATCGTAGCGAATCACATGATCCGGAAGCTCTCCGCTCCAGCCGGGCCCACAATCGCGAACCATGCTTCGCTGGTTCCGGTGGTGCGCTTTCCAGGATCGGCGAAAGTCTCCGTCCAGGCATCCATGAACTGAAGCAGGTCGAATCGTCCGCCCGTGTCGGGAGCATGGAGAAGAATCGGCTCCTTCGATACGTCAAGCCACGCCGTTGAATAAAGGGTGTCCGCGTTCGGACGGACGATGAGCCGGAAGCTCGCGTCCGGAAATGCGGAGACATGAGTCAGATGGTTGACCGGCATTACAGATTCTGTCGCTTCAAGCAGGACGAGAGGATATGCGTAAACATAGGCACGCCCTGCAATTTCTCTTACATCACTCGGGCTTACGCTTTGCGCATCAATCATGGATTTGTTAACTGCGGCGCTCTGTTCGATTTTCATGGCATCGCTCCTAGTCGAAAGCCCACCCTCGCTTGTGTTCATCGTCAGTCGATTGCAGGTGCGTGCGGGGAATGCTTCGTCTTTGGGTACCATTTGCTGAACCAGAATGCACCGCCGAGAGCAGCCACGATAACGGCGACTTCCACCCGAACAGGCAGCCGCGTTACAAAGTGCATGGCGAGATCAGCTACGACGATGATGGCCATCGCCAGGGCCCATGCCGTGGTGATGATGTAGTTGGTCCTGACAAAGGTTGGGGAGCTCTGCGCTGCAGCAGGGACCTGTTCACGAGCGTATTGCAGTGTGAATGGGCGGCGAATGAGAAGTGACAAAAGGATGATAAAGAGCAGGCCTCCATCAACGACGGAGCGGACCGTGGGGATGTCCCATGCGCCATGGGTCAAGGATATATAGAGGCCGAGCAACGCAAACAGGACGAAAGTGCCTGTTTCGAGAATCTTGATCGATCGACCGCGAATTTTTTCGCGCAGGACAAGGGCCGCGGAAACGGCGGCGGCCGCCCACAGGCTGACGCTGGCTGGGACATATCGCGAGAGCAGAGCGAAAACGATGAAGGGTGCAAATCCGAGAAGAATTCTCATCGATGAAGGCTCCCAATTGAGATCAGGTCGCGAACATCAGCCATAGAAAAACCCGGCGACCTTCTACTGCAGATTGAAGATGCAGCCATTGTAACCTGCAAGGTCAAACACGCATCATCATACCTTGACTGATTGAGCTGCGGGTGGGAATGGGTGGCCAGCGGTATGGATTGGAACGATAATTGGGCTAGCGTCCAGGAGCCCAAGTGATGCTGGAATGGTGCCGACAGGGCTAATCACTCGTCGAGTTTGCTTGCGGCAGACGAAAGCGGGATGGGTATCGGAACGCAGGCTTTTCGCTGGGAGTAATACCCTCTCATTTGGGTGGACGGAGAAAAGCAGAACTTATGACGCGCGGTGGCCCACGCTTCTCCGTTGAGCTTGTAGGGCTGGTAGCGCGCGGCTGGCCGCGGCCCGTGCGGCCTGCGCCAGCATCGGCTGACCGCTTGCGATAGCGGCGCGTTTCACGAGTCCTTGTTTGGGAGGAGGGCCTCGATCAGCCGCCTTCTTGCGCTTAGGTCCTCAGTGAGGACCCCTGCCGCCGCCTGAGGGTCCCGCTGCGGGCGCGGAACTCATTGAGGGCGCACTTTGCATCGGCACGGAATTACTCCTCGCACTGCCCGAGGCACTGCCCAGGTTGCTGGAGGAGCGTGCACTCGAAAAACCGCCGTTGGACGGCGCATAGCCACGGTGCATCGTAATCGGGGCCGGTGTGGTTCTCATTCCGCGTTCTCCGTTCGGGCCGCGCATTCCGTTCGACGCACGCGGCGCCGCGCTCATGTAAATTGGCGTTGTAGCCACGCCCTTTTGATCGGCGTGCCTGGAGAAACCCCTCAGGTTGCCCAGTTCCTTGCGCGGAATGCCCAGCCCGGCTGAATCCTTGAGAAACACAAACGATCCTCGCGAGTCGAGGCCTGAATGCACGAGAGCCGTCTGGTTGACGCGTAGCAGAGAAGGACTTCCAGTGCGCGGCGGTCGCGGCAGAACCGGATGGCGACGCGGGATTTTCAATCCGTTCGCAGGCGTTGTCAGAGCTGCGGAGGCAATGTTGTTGAGCCCCATCCACGATCCGCCCGGCATCCATCCCCAGCCGGCGCCCGGGCAAAACGACCACGATCCGTAGTGGTACGGAGTCCAGCCCCACGGATAAGGCGAAACCCAGCTATAACCCGTTCCGGCATAGTAAGCCCACGTTCCGTTGGCATAGGGGTCCCACGCGGCGCTGGCGAAATACGGCCGCCACATCGTGCCACAGCCGTCCATATTGTCAAACGACCCGTAATAGAGCATATCGGACGCGCCGTAGCTATACGGCACTCCGCCAAAGTTGGTGAGCGAGGCCACCCTGGCATGATACTGATCCAACTGCTTGTCCCATCGGTCCAGCAGCGGATCGGATGCGATGCCCTTCGCCACCGCGAGTTGGGTATCGTCCGCGAGCGCAAAGGTTGCTGTATGCTTGCGCGCAACGTCGACCGTTTGATTCGCTCCCTGCACTTGAACGGTGCCTCGCAGCACGGCGAGTTTCGCCTGCTGGCCGGTTATTTCCAGTCGCACATGCGTGTCCGGTTGCAGGTGTAGACTGCGGTCGCCGAAGGCCAGGTCGAACACATTCGCCACCTTCGCGCTGGTTTTCACCAGACTCACGTAGGCGATTCCTTTTACCAGGCGGACGGTCGAAACCGTGTTCCCCTGAGCAGTTCGTGCAAGCAGCAAAAACTGAACTTCGGAGTCGGGACCCAGACGGAGCGTGCTGTTGTCTTCGAACTCCACTTCCGCGACGCCCATGGCGGTTTTCAGGCGATTCTGCTCCACCACCGGCATGTTGACAATGGCAGGCTCATAGCCGTGGCCGATACTGCGGTCAAGCTGCACGGCCCCTCGAATCGTGCTGAGGCGCACGATGCGCACTCTGGATAGGGACTGCTGCGCCTGGGTTTGGATCTGGTTTTGAATCTTGGTCTGGATCTGGGTCTGAGCGGGAACGGCTGCGGCAAACAGCAAAAGTGCAAAGCCGGTCGACGCGATGGATGCGGAGAATCTGGACATAATCCGCTCCTTCCGGGTGAGTTGTGACGAACTCGAACCCCATTGCTTTGGCTTCACAGCAAGGCTGGGACGGGGCCAAAGCGCCTCGCGTCAAGATGGTAGCACCAAACCGATAGCTCCGTCGCTGCCATTCCATTGCGAAGGGGCCAGGCGGTTCAGTTTCCAGGGCGAACCGAGGACGAAATCGATGCTGATCGTTGTATCTACTTCAACCGGCTCGCCGTTGAGCTTGTAGGGCTGACAGCGCGCGCGGCTGACCGCCGCCGGTGCGGCGTGCGCCAGCATCGGTTGAGAGAGCGAGACATCTGCTGAAATAGACACCTCGATTGGCATTCCGGCTCCCCGTTGCCGCTGACGCCGGGCACGCATTACGGGATTCTAGTCACCAAACTACGAACAACCGATTGGAGTTCGGGCTGCATCTGGACATTAGACGTGCAGGAACTCGAATGAAATTGAAAGGAATGCTGCATGAGAAAATTTGGACAGCTTTTTCTGGTTGCTGTATTGATGATGCCGCTTTTCGGCACGGGCTGCGCCGCGCACCGGAGAGTGAGAGTATCTGTGTGGACGCAGAGCGAGCAGCCATATTACGTCCGGTGGGAGCAAAGCACGCACCGCCATCACGTCAATTACGATCGGCGCAGTAAAAGCGATCAGCGAGCGTACTGGAAGTGGCGGCAGCACCACGAGCACTAGAGCACGTCACATCTCAAATGCAAGGGCACAGGGGCACACTTGCCAAGTGCTCTATTTCCAGCCTGCACGACCTTCGATGATGGTGATGTAGCGGTCGATGGGGAGACTGGTGAAGCGCTGCTTCGGGCCGCCGGGCTTGGGCCATTCGACGTCGATCCAGTCGATGGTTTTCCTGTCGCCGAGGCCGAGCACCATGCGCGGATCGTGGGAGGAGAGATAGCTTCCTCCGCCCACTTTCGTCCGGTGACGCTCGAAACTTCCGCTCCGCCACGTCACTTTTGCGCCGATTGCGTCGATATTGGATTTGGTTCCGACCAGCTTGATGCCGAGCCAGTGGCTTTTCCGCGCGGCGTTGTTCTTGAGCAGGACAGGCGCGCCGTTGTTTGCGCTGACCAGAACATCCACCGCGCCGTCGTTGTTGAAGTCGCCCAGCGCCAGGCCGCGACCTGCGATGGGCTGAGAAAAGGCTTTTCCGCCTTCAGCGCTGATGTTTGCCCACTCGCCATGGTCGCGGCTGAATAGCAGCATCGGCTCCAGGTAGCGCAGCTCTGGGTGGTGCGCCTGAATGGTGAGATCGGGATGGCCGTCCGCGATCACCAGATCGAGATCGCCGTCATTGTTGTAGTCGAAGAACTTCAATCCCCATCCGCTCATGAGGCGGGTGGTTGGGCCGATCGGCGTGTGGATCGCCTCATCGTCGAAGGTCCCATCTTTATTGTTGCGGTAGAGCGAATACATCTCGTGATCGACGTTGGCGACGAACAGGTCGATCCATCCGTCCTGATTCACGTCGGCGGCATCCACGCCCATTCCGGAGCGCGCGACGCCGAAGGGGTTATAGGCCACGCCGGCAAGGACTCCGTTGTCCATGAAGCTCCCCTTGCCCTGGTTCATAAACAGCGAATTGGCCACGGTGTCATTGGCCACGAACAGGTCCATCAATCCGTCATTGTTGACATCGGCGGCGACCACGCCCCAGGCTTTGCTCGGCGAGCCGGCGATGCCTGACTCGCGGCTGACATCGGTGAACGTGCCGTCGCCGTTGTTGTGAAACAGCCAACTCGACGTGGGCTTGTAAACGTTCGGTTTGCAGTAGTAGCGTTCCCCCGGCCCGTCTCCGCCGCAGAAGACGTTCTTCTCCTTGCTGAAGTGGACGGAGCGGCAGACGAACAGGTCGAGGCGGCCGTCGTTGTCGTAGTCGAACCAGACGGCGCTGGTGCCCCAGCCCGGACAGGCGACGCCCGCCTTGGCCGTCACGTCGGTAAAGGTTCCGTCGCCGTTGTTGTGGTACAGAATGCTGTTCGGGTATTGCGTCAGGTACAGGTCAGGCAGGCCGTCGCCGTCGTAGTCGCCCACGGTCGCGCCCATTCCGTAGGCGCTGCCCGGAACGCCGGCCTTCAGCGTTACGTCAGTAAAGGTGCCATCGCGGTTGTTCTTATAGAGCGCATTGCGAAGTGGCGACGGCGGTTTGTAGAAGTCGCACGGGCCGCTGTTCACCAGATAGATGTCCATCCAGCCGTCGTTGTCGTAGTCAAAAAAAGCGCAGCCTGCGCCGACCGTCTCCGGCAGGTACATCTGCGGAGAAAGCCCCGCGATGTGGGTCCAGGTGATTCCGCTTTGCGATGCAGGAATTTCTTCAAAAAGTGGAGCTGCGGCGGAGGCCGCCAGCGCACGAGCAAGCGGATGCCCAACGCCCGCCGCCAACGCGGAACAGCCGGCGGCGCGGAGAAACTGTCTGCGGGAAAAAAGGCGTGAAGGCACTCCCCACATCACGCCATTCTCGCGACTCGCGCTGGCACATTGCTTCTCATGGCTGCACCGAGTGTCCCTGGGAAGTATTGACGAGGCCCTCTGCGCGGGTGGTCTTGACCTGTAGGGCCATTTCCCGCGCCGCTTCCTCTTTGTCGCCGGTGCGTGCGTAGGCGATGGCCAGTTGATAGTGCCCCGCCGGGTCATTCGGCTCCATCTTGACGTAGGCCTCCAGCGGAGCCTTCGCTTCGGCGAATTTTCCTGAGGCGGCCAACGACATGCCGAGCGCAAGATAGGCTTCGGAAAAACCCACGTCCAGCTTGGTGGCACGAGTGAAGTGCCGGACGGCGTCGGTGAACTCGCCGCTGCGACGGTCAAGCTCGCCGAGCACGAACTCCGCCGAGGCATTTGTGGGATCTACTTCGGTCTCCTGCTCGAACTCATGCTTGGCGGCATCGGTCGAGCCGGACGCGCCTGCCTCGGCCAGAGCAATTTGACCCAGCTTGTAGTGAATGCCCGAAACCTTCGGATGCTTCTTGAGAATCTCTTGATAGATGGCAGCAGCTTGATCGTTCTTGCCCTGCGATTGGAGCGTTTCGGCCTGGAGCCTTTTCATCTGATAGGAATCGGGCGCTCTCGCCTGCAGGCGCTGTGCCGCTCGCATTCCAAGCTCGGAGAAGAAATGGGTCGCGATGTAGAGCACTTCAGGATCGTCCGGCGACTCCTGCTCCATCGTCAGCAGCGTATCGGTAGCGGTGCGTTCATCGTCAATTGCCATGGCGCAGCGCACGACGGCCATTCGGCCGTGATACCGCATAGCTTTGTCAGTGACGTGCGGGAGACCATGCTTCAGGAGCGGCAGCGCCTCCTGGCAGTGGCCAGTCTCGACCAGATCGATTCCGTGCTGGACTGATGCAGCCGCCGTTGGGCTGCTTTGCTGCGCCAATGCCGATTCAGGCACGGAAGCAAGCAGCACGGCGCAGCCCACGAAGAGGAGCGCCTTTGCGCGTGGCATGAGATTCATTCAAACAACCTGCCATTATCCCTGCGGATGTGTTTCCTTCGTCGTGCGAAGCACAATTTCCGTTGCGCTGACACTGAGCGGTACAACGTATGCTCCCCGTTCCATCCTATACGGACTGGCCGGATGATAAGAACCCACTCCGGCGATTTTTGCCGGCTGCTCCATGCGCATACGGGCATTGGGTGTAAATTTGGTCTCCGGGTCGAGAGTAAGGCGAACCTCGCCGGTGCGTGAGTTGAACACCACCCGATTGAACTTGCCCGCATCGAGTGTAAGCCATAGGCCAACGGGTGCGAGGTAGACTCTGCTGCGGAAGGCGTCCAGTGGGTCGACGTTGATCTCGCTTCTCTTCTTCTGAAGATTGCCCCCGAAGCTCAGCCATCCGAACTCAGGATCGTCCGTGATGTAGGTCGCCGTGTTCGCGGCAAAGCCCCAGAAGCCCGGGCCGTAGTCGCCGGAGTAGGGATCGAAGGCCAACATATCGGGAAAGGCGTGAAACGCCGCCGAGGCGAAGCCCTGCTGATCGATGTTGGTCAGCTCGCCCATGGTTCCGCCGTAACCCACGCGCAGCAGATAGAGGTCCTGCGGATGAGAGCGGTACTCCGTAAGCAGCGGCACGGCATTGATGCCGGAGCCGTAGTGGTGCAGTTGGCGCTCCAGCCGCCGAACCTTGCCGCCATAGATGAAGTCCCAATAACGGCGCGCGCTGCCGTTATAGCCCCAGTTGGGAATCGCCGGGTCGTATCCGAGAATGGCGTCGATGGTCGTGACCGCCTTTTGCCGATAGCCGAAATAGGTCATCCAGGCGTAGACCTCTTCCTGACCGGTCGAGTCCCACGGCATCTCGCTCGCGAAGGGATACTGCTCGGTCTTCCAGTGCTCCGCGCGCCCCTGCATCGCCGCTTCCAGCGTGTTAGCGTCCGCGGTCATCCCCTCGCGCTTCAGGTCGTTCAGGATGTAGACGAAGACATCGCCTTCCATCTGCCCGAACTGCGTGTAGTACGGCGCGAGCCGCATCATGCCCATCGTGGTCTGGTAAGCGTGATTGAGATACCACTGCCAGGGATGGTTGGTGACGAGCCCCGGATGGTTGCGCGCCAGCCGGTACATGACCCAATACGCCGAGGCGACGTGCGGATAGTTGAAGGACCGGTCTACCGCCTCCGACGCCTTCTGGTTCCAACTTGTCCAGCTCTTCCAGTTCTGATCGGAGCGGTAATAACCGGGAGGAAATTTGTCGGGCTGGTAGTAGAAAAGGCTTTTGCGGACGCCGTACTGCTTCGGGCCGTCCTTATATTGGAGCTGCCCCCAGAGCACGCCGTCAACGAACTGCTCAAACTTGGACACTTCCTCCTGATTCGGCTCGCCCAGCTCCTTCATAGCCAGCGCCAGCCACGATCCCGCACCCGCCTCGTCGCTGAGTCCGGCAATCCAGACGCGGCTTTCCTGCGTAACCTGCCGGTTCGCCTGCCGGTCATAGGTAATCGCCGACGGCGCGCGATGGAACGGGTCTGTGGGGTCGGTAAACCACTGCCTGGTGGTCAGAAAGTGTCCGAGGTCGGCGACCGCCTCTGCCTCGGGCTTGATTACGCGATAGTTGATGGTCTGCAGCAGACCATTTTTGTAGCGGATCGAAACCCGCACACGGCCCCAGGTCTTCCCTTCCAGCCGGTAGTTGCGCCATCCCGCCGGAGTCGCTCTACCCTTCGCGATGGCAATGGCCCCAGCGGGCACCACGGTAATGGACTTCACCGGCTGCGAATACTTCAAAAAAAGATGGGCTTTGATGTCAGTGGGAAGCACGTATCCTGGCACGCCGACCACAACTGGGCGGTTGTTGGCTACCAGCGTTTTTTCGATGTCTTGAATGGAGTCGGAGAGCAGAAAGCGCAGGGCATAGGTTTGCGATTGTCCCGGCTGGAGGATGGCGGTCGTGGCGTGATTCCAGGGCTTCGCGTTCTTCCACTCGTTCTGCTGGTAGGCTTCGCTGTGAACCATCCAGTCATAGAAGCCTTCGAAGGTGGTGCTGCGCGGCGTGGGGTCGTGGAAAAGCTCGGGGCCACTGGCGTGACGCCACCAGTTCGGGTTCAGGATCGGCCTGTATGCCTCGAAGGGTGTGTGGCCGTCCGGCACAACCAGCAGCGCGGGGCCGTGGCCGCTGAGCTGCGTTACCTGCAGGTAGCCCGCATCTTCACCGATATAAGGATCGTAGAAGCTGCAGGTCGCGTAGGCCTGCTCCAGCGTGCGGCCGGTCAGCACATTGTTAAAAATCATGGGAATGCCGAGCGAGCCAATCTCGATCGGCTGACCGCTCGTGTTCGTGAGTTTGAAGCGGAGAACCAGCTTCCCATTTTCCAGCGCCCAGGTGCGGACGATCTTCAGCGGAATATCCACCGGCAAGGTCGGCGCAAGGTCGGCGGATGCAAGGATGTTTCCGGAAGCGGGAAGCGCGGTAACCGGCTTGCGGGCGAGCGCGGTGGAATAGCCCTGCCACGGCCCGGTTGAGCCGGAGCGAAGCCGCATATCGAGGTCGCCCAGGTGGTAGTAGCCGTTATGAGAGCGCGCGACGAGCAGGTCGCCCGGCGTGAAGTCGAAGCCGTCATCCCCCTTGGGGAGCAGCGCCGCCACCGTCTGCGAATTCCGCACCAGTTTCAGCGTGAACTGCGGCGTATTCAGAGTGATGACGCCGCGGCTGAGCATTGGCCCAGGCGTGGGCGGAGCCTTCGGCGGCCTTCGCTGAGCCCATGCGCCGCATCCGGTGCAAACGGCGACGAGCAGAAAAGCCGCGCAGAATCTTCTTACGGAGTCACGGGTCCTCGTGAGCGAGGACAAACCTGCCCTCCGGAGACGCATCGGCAAAATTGCTCCCCGGCCAAGCCGAGGTTGGATGCGGGTCATTTCTATTCTTCAGCTTCTCGTTTCAGCAGTGTTACAGAAAAAAGAGCAAAGTGCCGGATGGGCTCCGACACTTTGCGTTAGAGGAGGTTCAAAAGTCGAAATTCGCTCGAAGGTCGATTGCCCGACCACCATTGGCCGGACCTCCCAAGCCAAAGCCGTAGTCCTGGACACCGCCGTCGGACCCCGCGAACGTCGGGTGGTTCCATGCATTGAGGAACGCAGCCTGGAGACGGAAGTGCATAGATTCATGGATCGGAAAAGCCTTCGTCACCGAGATGTCCTGGTAGAACTGCCTCGGCCCATACAGATAGGGATTCAGCGCGATGGTGCCCGGCGTTGTGTTGGGCGTGATGTACTGCGTGCTCGCGCCTCCGCCCGTTGGGCTGGACAGATACTTCGGATTGATAATGTCAACAAAGGATTGCCCCGGCACACGGTACGTGCCGACAGCCTTCTGGAGTTGCGACGGAGTCACGCCATGCAACACCACGCCGCTGTCCGCATAGTCGTTGTAGGTGTTATATTCCCCCGCCATCGCAAACGGCGCACCGGACTGGAATGTCACGATCGTGCCGACCGTCCATCCACCCGCTACCTCGTCGACAGCGCGATTATTGCTTAGGAACTGACGGCCTTTCCCAAAGGGCAGGTCGTAGGTTCCGCTGCCGTGGAAGACGTTCCGCAAATCGAAGAGCGACGGCGCATAGCTTCTTCCCAGGTTGCGCAGCGTGAAGGCGTTGAAAGAGCCGGTCCAGCTATTGTTGGACGCCACGCTCAGGCTCTTGCTCCAGGTGTAGTTCGCGTCGTACTGGAGGCCGTGCCAGTTCCCCTGCCGCAGATCGACCTGAAGGGCGTGATAGTTGCTGTGTCCACCGGAAACCATCTCTCCGGTGGCGTTCGGCGGACCAAAGTTGTTGTCGGTTCCCGTCGCGTAGGGGTTCGCCACAAAGAAGTTGATCGGATAGCCGGCTCCAGCGCCCGTGTATCCAGCGTTGGTGGCACAGGGAGAGAAGCTCGCTCCCACCAGGTTGCACAAGTAGGGCTGCGCTCCCGCCACGCCTGCGAGCACGTTGGCCATTGCGCCAACCGAGCCGTGATTCAGGTAATTAATGAACTGCTGGTTAGTGTAGTCCGAAGCGCTCGGCCCTCCAAAAGCGGCGTCGATAATCGGAGTCGGATTGCCATAGCTGCTCGAGAACGACGATCCCCCGCTAGCGGCGAGATTGGCCTGCGCGTTCTTGAAGTCCTTCAGGAATCCGTTCTCGAAAACGTTCACCTCATTGGGGTCGACATTGATCCACTGATGAATGCTGCGGTTGCCGTTGTACCGCACTTCGAGCGCGAGGTTATGCCCGATCATGCGCTGAATGCCGAGGTTCCACGATTCGGCGTAGGGTTGCTTGAGATTGGGCTCAAGGCCATAGACTGGCGTCGAGCCTCCAAACGTAAACTCCGACTGGGGAGCGTTCTTCTGGTAGGAGCTAGGCGAAAGCGCAAACGGCGGCAGGCTGTCGCCCAGCGACAAACTTCCCGGAGCGTACGTGCCTCCCGCCCCGGTGTTGTTTGGGATCAGGTTGAAGTACTGGTAGTAGAAGGAGCCGTAATCGGTCGCGTTGTCCCAGAAATACTGGTAAGGCTCTGTAAAGCGCCGTAACGCGTAACCGCCGCGAACAACGGTTCCGCCGTTACCCAGAATGGCGTGCCACGGGCTGTCGCTTGACAGCCTGGGGTTCCAGGCGAAGCCAATGGCCGGCTGCGGCGTCACCCTCCACGGTTTGTAAGGCTCGGGATTGGCATCGATCGTGGGGCTCATATTGCCCGTGAGCGAGCCCGGATTGAAAAGATCGCCCACCGCGGTCGGGCCATAGATCGAGTCCTCCTCCGCGTTGTGATAGAAGCCTGTCAAGTCCTTCTCAGCCGCATAGATGTCCCAGCGCATGCCGTAGTTCAGCGTCAGGCTCGGCGTCAGCTTCCACGAGTCCTCGGCAAACAATCCCCACGCGGACCCGACCTCGTCCAGCGCATATGCGCCGATGCTGCCCGGCCCCTTGTATTGCTGTGTTTTGGCGTCGTAGGCTGATTCGCCGTTGACGCCGGAGAGCCTTCCGGTCAGGATGGCGTAGAGTTGCTGCGCATTGCCGAGATCGGTGCTGCTGGCGTAAGGAAGAGTGCCGCCTCCAGTTTGATTGCTGGTGAGCGCATTCAAAGCCGGATCGCCGGAGGCGAGACCGAGGTCGTAATTATTGAAGCCGGCCGGCGTGTTCCAGTAGTGGTCCTGCTCCCGATACCAGGAAACGCCGAACTGGAGGGTATGGTTCTTGCGTTGCAAAGTCATGGAATCGGAGAAACTCAGGATGGGATAGTAGGTGTCGATTGGACCCTGGTAGACCTGACCCGACATGTTTCCGTTGCTGTTGCCCGAATAACCCCAAAATACCGTAGGCTGAGTAACGTAAAGCGGAGCGGCGTTGTAGGCGTATGCGGTTGCGTCGTACAAATAGCCCGCTTTGAACTGATTGATCACCGTGGGCGAGAAAATGTAATCGAATCCCAAGGAGGCGGTGTAGTTTTTGCTCGAATTACCGGCGATCTGATTGCTGAACGAGCTGCCCGGGAAAGTTGCCGCCGTGGTGCCCGGCTGCGTCTCCTTGGTCATCAACCACGATACGTCGATTCTGGCCTTCTGGGACAGGTTGTAATCGACCCGGGCGGTGGGAAAGTAGTAAGTCGTGGGCGACTGCTGAAGCCACGAAACGGTACTCAAATTAGGATCTGAGGTGGGCGTGATCTGTCCACTCGAAGCCGCCGTGTTGATCAGCGAGAGCTGACTGGAAATCGCCGAGTTGATGGTTCCGGGAAGGCTTGGATTTTGCTGATTCGCAACGTTCAGGACGTTCACAGTGTGCGAGTTGCCGTCCGTGCCGGTATAAGTGAAGTCTCCCGATTGGGCGGCACTGGTGAAAACGTTGTTTGTCTCAGTATTGCTGCCCGGAATTCTTCTGGTGGCGAATGATCCAAAGAAAAACAGCTTGTTGCGAAGGATGGGGCCGCCGACGCTGCCGCCAAAATCGTTCAGGATGAGCGCGTTCCTCGGCAGGCCAACGGCGTTGTTATACCAACTATTGGCATTCAACCAGCTATTCTGGAAGTCCTCAAACACGCCTCCATGGAACCGGTTACTGCCCCGCTTTGAGACGAAGTTGACCTGGGTGCTGGCCTGGCCAAATCCCGAGTTGAGATCGAGCTGGTCAGTCTGGACCGACATCTGCTCGATATTCTCAAGGCGCGGCTCAATAGCAGGCTCAATGTTGCCGCCGAACTTCATGCGGGCGCTTTGGCCGACCATGCCGTTGACACTGTTGCCCTGGTCGGTGGAAGGAAGGCCGTTATAAGTTCCATTGTAACCGGCGACCAGCGTGGCGAAGACCGTGATGTCGCGGCCAATCAGCGGCAGGTTTTGGATCTGCTTCAAGTCAACCACGCTGCCGATGGCGTTGGAAGTGGTCTGGAGGACCGGTATTGCTGTGGAGTTGACGCGCACCGTTTCCGTGGCCTTGCCCACCGGCAGGGTGGCGACGATATCGGTGACCTGCGAGGCCTGAACCACCAGCGCGGAATAGACCTTGGTGGCGTAACCCGGCTTGGCAATGGTCAACTCGTAGGTGCCGATGTTCAGATTGACAAATGTGTAGGTTCCGTCTCCCCTGGTTGTCGCTGTGCGTGTGTCATTCGTGCTCCGGCTCACCAACGTGAGCGAGGCGCCGGGGATTACCGCGCCGGACGTGTCCTCGGCCGTTAACACTACCGATCCCTGGGAACCAGCCTGCGCGAATGCGGGTAGCGCTGGAAACACCAGTGCCGCCACCAGGAATGCAGCGATCAAGAACCTTTTCTGGAAACGTTGCGTCGTCATAGCTTCTTCCTCCAAAAGTTTGCGTGAAGCGTGTTCCCCGGGAGGTCTGTAAGAACGCCGCGCCACCCGGAGAAAAAGGTACATAGTATGCGGACCCGGCTCGTGAAGTTGCTTCGGAGTCTGAGCGCGGGCCTTCGAGAATTGAACCAGTCTTGATGAATCTCAAGTTGTATTGGAGATTGTATCCAATTGTCAAGTGGATTTTTTTATGAATTTCGGGCGCCCGGGCCTTTACTCGCGCGGCTGCGCTGCGACCGCTTTCTTTTCTGCCAGGAGCCGGCCTACCTGCAGGTCCATCTCCCGCGCCTTATCCCGTTCTCCAAGCCGGTTATAGGCGCTGGCCAGGCTCGCATAAACAGAGGGATTGTTCGGCTCCAGCCTGCGGCCAATCTCCAGATGCACGGCTGCGTCCTTGTAACGGCCCGCCCTGAGATAAAGCTTTCCCAGGGCAATCTGGGTGGCCGAATAATCGGGCCGGTCCCGAGCCGATTCTTCCAGCGCGGCTTGCGCCTCGGCGAACTGCGGCTGGCCAGGTACGGCACCCTCGAACAGCAGCACCGAGCCCAGCAGCGAGAGCATCTGGTAGTCACGATGGCCGGCTTTGATCGCCTGACGCAGCACTCGCGTTGCCTCCGGCAGATTATCCTCGTAAAGGTCTTTCTGGACCAACGCGAGGTAGCCGATATAGCTGTCGGGCGCGATCTGCGCGGCACGGTCAAACTCCGGCTTCGCCTCGTCGAACCGATCCAATCGCGCCAGAAACAGCGCTCGCTCGTAGTGCAGGCGGGCGGAATTGGGGAGCTGGCGGAGACCCCGGTCCACAACCCGCAGGCCGAGAGAATAGTCCTGTCGGTCGGTGCAGGCGTCGGCCATAAACGCGTAGAGTTTTTCGTCTTTCGGCGCGGCGGCAGCGGCCTCCTGAAAAACCTGAAGCGCGGGGCCGGTCTGTCCATCACCGAGGTACGACTGGGCGAGTAGATTATCGACGACGGTTGTCCTGTGCCCCGCGGCTCGCAAGGCTTCGAGCACGGCAATCGCCTGCTTGTAGCTTTCGGTTCCGAGATAGCAGATGCCGAGGTTGACTCCGACCGCGTAAGGATCTGACCCCGCACTCTGGGCCGCCAGGAGATGAGGAATCGCTTCCCGCAGAAGACCGCGGCGGGTCAGGGCCGTTCCGGTCTGCAGTTCTGATGTCGGGCTTGCCTGCGCCGGCTGCTCGGCCGAAGGACTGCGCGTCGCCGCCGGCGGCGGACCGCCTTGAGCGGGGACGGTCTGAGCGCCGAGCACGGGCGCGGCCAAAACACAGAGTACGATTGCGCCGCAGCGGATCCAGATATTCCGGATACTCATGAGGCATAGTTTAACCGCTCGAACGCACCTGCTGTAGCGCCCGACGGATTCTATTTTGTATACATTTTCGGATTGCGGTATAAATCCGGCAGGACATTTTCGCAGTGGATGGGGTGATGAATGGATAGAAGGTCGTTTCTACAGAGTATGGCCGCCGGCGCAGTCGCACTCAACAGCATCTCTTCCCTGGCGACGGAGTCTCCGGACCCCGGCTTCGCCCATGCGGCACTTCTCGGCGCGATTCCCGCAAGCAGCGCCCACACCGAAGGCCACACCCTGCTGTGTTTATTTACTCGCGATGGCCAGCAATGGAAGGTATACGAAGACTTGCGCATGCGCGACGGCGTCATCACCTTTGTGTCCTCGGCAGGAAGCGCGCGGGTGTTGCCCAAAACGGCCGAAGCGGTGTTTGCCGAGGACGGCCCCCAGTATCTCGGGCTGGACCTGAAAGACATTGGGATGTCGCCCCGCGATCTGCTCGCGGACAAGCTGCTTGCCAATGGTGACCCTATGGAAGACGACGTGCGCAGGGCCGCGCCGCCCATGGATTCGGCAAGTCATGGAGGAGGACGCTACTATCGGCCGCACTGGAACACCTTCGTCGGCACGCGTGAATGCAGCGACACCATGCCCGTCTTCCCCAGCGGCAACACGCGCACCTACCACCCTATTCAATATTTCGGCGAGCTGACGCAGAAGCGCGCGAACAAGCGTCATGAGGGACTGGTGGGCGGCTGGATGCCGGCGGTGCGCAAGGTGCTGTCCGGCGATGACGGTTCCTATTACGAAATTATTGTTTTTGGCGACGTGCTCGCGAAAGACCGCTTCATCGTGCAGACCTGGCATCGCACCGCGCATGTTGAGAACGGGCGCATCACCAAGGTCGAGTACGGCTACAGCTATCCGGCATATGACCAGCGCCGAACGGCTCCCTCACCGGAAGAGTTCTACGGCGGCCTGTTGGAATTTGCGGAGTACTGGGACCGCCAGATGCACGACCTGTCTGCGATCACACTCCCCGACGTGAGTTGGACAAACATGGTGACCTATGCCTTTGTCAAAGAGCAAATGGTGCGGCCCGGCGGTGTGTATCCGAAATACGGTGCTGTGGACCGTGACTATTACGGACCGGAGTACGACGGATTTCAGGACACCTTCACCATGTCGCTCTACGCAAACCTGGAGTGCGGCAGGTTTAGGGAGGCGCATGACGTTTTCGACAACTACTTCACGCATTTTGTCGATGACAAGGGCATGGTGAATATGCGTGGGCCGGAAACCGGCCAATTCGGCCTGACCCTGTCGCTCATCGCGCGCTATTACAACTACACCGGCGACAAGGCACTGCTCCTCAAGCATCGCGAAAAAATCGAAGCGACGGCGTCACTGCTGGCGGAGTTGCACGATACGTCACTGAAGCTACCGCCCACCGACCGCGGTTACGGGCTGATTCACGGATGGTGCGAGTCAGACTCCTGCCTGATGCCCGACCCTTCGGTTTGGTGGAAGCCTTATTTTTCCAACAGCGCCTTCGCCGTGCGCGGCTGGCGCGATCTTGCGCGGGCGTGGCCTAAGCTGGGCTTGAGTGGCGGCGAAGTGCTTGCCGCTTCGTGGATCCGGCGCGGCAACCAACTCCAATTGCAACTGGTGAAGAGCATCGACGCAAATACGAAGCGCGACATGACGCCTCCTTACATCGGCCCGCTTCCCGGCACCACGCTTACTTTCCAGGAATCCATCAAGCAGGAGCATCCCAGCGAGCAGGGATGGGCGCACCGCTGCTACACCGAGTTGCTCCATCCAGGGGTGATTCCGCCGGAGCAGGCCAACACCGTTATCGACTGCATGCGCGCCTATGGAGTCACGACCATCGGCGTGGTCGCGAACGTGGAGCCACCAAACCCGAGAGGCCGCGCCATTCTGGGCTTCATTTCCTACGGATATGCGCAGGCTCTGCTGCGGCTCGACCGCATTGAGGAGTACATCCTCTTTATGTATTCGCATCGCTACCACGATTACTCGCGCGGCAGTTGGACGGCGGGCGAAGTTTCCGGCATTTCGGGCTACGGGGCGATCTTCTGCATTCCGGCGCAGCAGACCATTCCTCTGCTGGTGCGCTGGATGCTGGTCTTTGAGGACCCCGACGAGGACCGGCTCTACTTTGGCCGCGCTTTGCCTCGCGTCTGGAACGCCTCCGGCAAGCCCATCGGCATTGAGCACGCGCCGACTCGGTGGGGGCGCGTCAGCTACCAGCTGGCACCGCGCGGCGAGGGCGAGTTCGTGGCTGCCATCGCGCTGCCCGAGCACGGCGAACTGCCAAAGCAGCTTCAGGTAAGCTTCCGCGTGCCCGAAGGCAAGACGCTCGCCAGCCTCGCGGTTAACGGCAAAACAGTTTCACCCGGCGGCATACATAAGGATGCGGCACTGTTCGACACGCGCGGAGAGAGAAGGTTCGAGGTGGTGGCCCGGTACGCCTGATCTTGGCGAGCTTATGACCAAATCCGGACTTGAAACGCCGCACGAATCGGCATTGACAGCACAGGCAAACTTGAACGATGGTTAGTTGTACGCAATATTGTATTTTTCATTTACGGCACAGCGGGCTTCCGCCGCGCTGCCGCAAAGAGGGGATGGATTCAAGGTATGAATGAGAAGGTAACTCGCAGAGGATTTCTTGGTGGAGCGGCGATTTTCGGAACTGCCGCGCTTCTGCCTTCCACAGCCGCGGCACTTGAAAAAGGCGCGTGCGAAGCACCCCAGAGCACGGGGAAAGACACCGCGGTCCAAGCCCTCACCGGTTCGCCGGTCAGTAAGATCCAGTGGCAGGCCGAGCCGTTTCCGATGCCGGACGTGCAGCTGCTGCCGAGCTTCTTCAAGGACACGATGGAGCTGAATCGAAGCTGGCTCTATTCGCTGCCCAATGACCGTCTGGCGCACTCGTTCCGCTTGACTGCGGGCATCCCCTCGACGGCTGATCCGCTGGGCGGCTGGGAGGCCCCGGACGGCGAGCTGCGCGGGCACTTTGCCGGCGGGCACTACCTTTCCGGCGCTGCGCTGATGTATGCCTCCAATCATGATGAGTTTCTGCGTCAGAAGGCCGACGAACTGGTGGCCATGCTCGCCGCCTGTCAGCAGCCGGATGGCTACCTGGGCGCTTATCCCACGGAATTTTATGATCGCCTTCGCAATCACAAGAGGGTTTGGGCACCCTTCTACACCTACCACAAGATCATGGCCGGACATATCGACATGTATCTGCACTGTGGCAATAAGCAGGCGCTGAAGACCGCGGAAGGCATGGCGCGCTGGGCCAACGCCTGGGTCACGCCCCTCAGCGACGCCGAGTTCCAGAAAATTCTCAACGTCGAGTACGGCGGCATGCAGGAGTCGCTCTTCAACCTGTACGGCATCACCGGCAAAAAGGAATACGCCGACCTGGCCGCCCGCTTCAGCCACCACAGCTTCTTCGATCCACTGGCTGCTGGCCAAGACGACCTGCCCGGGCTCCACGCCAACACGCATATCCCGCAGGTGATTGGCGCGGCGCGCGGCTACGAGCTCACCGGAGACGACAAGTACCGGGAGATCAGCGAGAACTTCTACCACACCGTCACCGACCACCATATTTATTCCACCGGCGGCACCAGCAACGGCGAGTTCTGGCATGCGTCAGACGCGATCGCTTCACAGCTCGGGCCGGCGGCGGAGGAATGCTGCTGCTCTTACAACATGATGAAGCTCACGCGACACCTGTTCGGTCACCATCCCGACGCCAAGCTGTTCGACTACTACGAGCGGGTGCTCTATAACGTACGCTACGGCACGCAGGATCCTCACGGAATGCTGATGTACTACGTTTCGCTGGAGCCGGGCATGTACAAGACCTTCGGCACGCAGTTTGATTCCTTCTGGTGCTGCACTGGTACGGGCACGGAAGAATATTCCAAGCTGAACAATTCCATTTATTTTCACGACAACGATTCCTTGTTCGTGAACCTGTTCATTCCCTCCACGCTCAACTGGAAAAAGCGCGGCATGAAGCTTAGCCTGACCACGAAGTTTCCCTACGACGAGCAGATCACGCTCAAGATTGAAAGCGCTCCTTCCACGCAAACCGCGCTCAAACTTCGCGTGCCTTACTGGGCGACGGCGGGCTTCAACGTTGCCATCAACGGCGAGCAGCAGAACGTGACCGCGACGCCCTCCACCTACGCCGTTCTGAACCACGACTGGAAGGCGGGCGATGTTGTCACCATCGATGTTCCGTTGACACTGCACATTGACACCGCTCCGGACGACAAGCAGGTCCAGGCTGCGATGTATGGTCCCCTGGTGCTCGCGGCGCGGCTGGGAACCGATGGGCTTACCACCAAAATGATCTACGGCCCGAACGGACCCCGAGGCTGGGATGAGTCGTATCCCATACCGACCGTGGATCTGCGGCCATATATGCGCCGCCACCACGGTCAGCCGCCGACCCCGCCGCCTCCTGTAAATCCGGACGAAGTCTGGTTCGAGCGCACGGAAGCTTCCCGGATGTATCCGCTGGAATTCCGGACCAAGGGACGCGGCTTGCGGCACACGCTGGTACCGCTCAATCAGATTATGGACGAGCGCTACTCCGTGTACCTGCGGAATGTCACGTCAACGCCAGAACAGGCATAAAGAAGCATGCTGACTCAGGCGGGCTTGGGAACCACATCCCAGGCCGGCTGAATTTATGTTGCTCTACCAGCTTCCGCGCTCGCCGAAAATGTCGATGACTTTGCCGAGGCGCTCGCGGCCCTTGTCCCAGTTGACTTGCAGGTAGTGCTCTGTGAGGTTCGCGTCGCCGGCAATGAGCGCCGCGATGATGTCGTTATGCTCGTCGATTGAATATTGCAGATTGCCGATGATGGAACTTGCGTAGAGTCTCCAATAGCGCTCCACCTGAGGCTCGATCATCTTGTGCAGGTTGTGCAGCCTGGGCCCTGAGCCGGACTCGACCACGAGACTGTGAAAGTTGTGATCGATGTCGAAGATGGCTCCCTGCTCGCTAGGGTTGTTTTTGATCTCGGCCAGCTGCTGGTTCAATGCTTTCAGCTTTTGCGCAATGGCCAGGCGTTCTGTTTTGGGCAGGGATGCGGTCACGCGCCCGGCCAGTCCTTCGACTCGCCCGATGATCGCATACAGCTCGTTGGCGTCTTCCTTGGTGAGGGGGCTTACGATCATCCGCGATTTGTTCGCCGTGCGATGCACGCGGATGTATCCCTCCTGCTGAAGCCACTGCAGTGCAGCGCGCGCCGGCGTGCGGCTCAGGTGCAGGCGCTTGGCTAGTTCTCCTTCGACAATCCAAGTCCCGGGCGACAGCTTCCCTTGCACAATCAGTTCCCTGACCTGGTGAAGCGCCGTGAGCACGCTGGTGCCGTGCTCCCGCTTCGCCGCGCCAGTTCTCGATGAACCCTTGGTCTTTGCAATTGTCATCGTTCCCCCGGTGAGACCAGCTTTACCCGCTGCGCAGAAGTTGCCACACTGATTGTATCCATAATCGTCTATATTGAGCAGACTAATTTGCTCGTTCGCGGCTGCTCGTGATGATACGACCAACGCCGGGATTTGAGCAGAGCCGCGGTTTTATCATCGAATAGATCGGTGAGGGTGGCTTCAATCTCGTGGTGGGAAAAAAGAAAGCCGGATGCTGCTCGCCTCTCGCTGCTCATGACGCCAGTCGACCCGCCGTCGAATGCTGGGTGGGGTGGAGTATTTGATTCAGCCCAGCAGAACCGGCTCCGGTTCCAGCCGTATTCCAAAGCGCGATTCAACCTCGGCGAGAATCCTATCGCGCAGAGCGAAAATGTCCGCCGCCTTCGCCGCGCCCCGATTGACAAGCGCCAGCGTGTGGCGGGTTGAAATCCCTGCCTCTCCCAGCGCGTAGCCCTTGTGAAAGCCCGCCCGCTCCAGCAGCCATGCCGCTGGAATCTTCACCGTACCATCCGCAGCTGGATAGTGCGGAACGTCTCCCGCTTCCTGCCCGGCGATGCGAGCATAGTGTCCGGCAGAAACGACAGGGTTCTTGAAGAAACTTCCGGCGCTGCGGCAATCCGGGTCTCCGGCAACAATGTACATGCCCTTCCCACGACGAATCGCGCGAACCGCGTTGCTGACCTCGCAAAGTGAGGGCGCGACGGAGCTCTGGAAGTGGCGCTTCAGGTCCGCGTAAGCGATCTTTGGTGCGCCGCCGCCGCGCAGCCGATAACTCGCCCGCGTCACGATGTACTTGCCGCGCTCCGTAGTGTTGAAGATGCTGCGGCGGTAGGAAAATCCGCAGTCGGCGCTCAAAAACTCCTCAAACTTCAGCGTGCTCAGGTCGAGTGCACGCACCTGCACAATCGCTTCCGAAACCTCCTGCCCGTATGCGCCAACATTCTGGATCGGAGTGCCGCCCACAGTTCCGGGAATTCCCGCGAGGCATTCGATTCCCGCAAAGTCCCGCTCAACTACGTGCGAGACGAACCCATCCCAGTTCTCTCCAGCCGCGACGTGGAAGGTATCACCCCGCTGCTCGATTCCCTTCAGGCCGATACGCAAGACCACTCCCGAAAATCCTGCGTCCGCAACCAGCAGATTGCTGCCGCCGCCCAAAGGAAAAAGCGGCAAGTCGCGCACGCGCGCAAATTCCACCGCTTCGAGGATGTCGGATTCCGTCAAGGCCTCGGCAAACCAGCGCGCCGGGCCTCCAATTTGGAAGGTCGTGTGCGGCGCCAGCGGAATATGTTCGAGAAATTCCATGGCAGCCCTAGCTAAGTCACAATCTCTGAAAAATCGGCGATCGACGAAAAGCTCCCGAGAACCATCGCAATCAGGGCCAGCCTGTTCCGTCGGACCGCCGGATCGTCGACCATCACCATCACCTTGTCGAAAAAAAGATCGACGTGAGGACGCAGCGTCGCGATCTGTTCGAGCGCCTGCCGATACTTGCGCGCAGCGCGCAAATGCTCCACTGCTGGAGCAAGCTTGGCGGCATGATCATGCAGCGAGCGCTCGGCAGCCTCGCTCAACAAAGACGAGCTTACAGAACCCGATGGCTCCTCCGATTTCTCCCGCGCTTGCCGCACAATATTCTTTATCCGCCTGAAGGCCGCCGAGATCGCCGCGAAGTCCTCAGACCCCCGTACCGCACTCAACGCCTCAACCCGCGCAATCGCATCGCGAACATCGTCAAAACCAGCTGCCAGCACGGCGTTCACCACATCATAGGCAAAGCCCCTCACCTCGCGCAGATAAAACTCCACGCGCTCGCGGAAAAAAGCGGCGAGCTTCGGCTGTAACCCGCTCTGTTCCTTCGGCAATGCCTCCTCAAGATCAGCAAATGTCAACGGTAAATTCGACTCGGCAAGAATTTTCACAATTCCATTCGCCGCGCGCCGTAGCCCAAAGGGATCCTTCGATCCTGTCGGCTCCAGACCGATCCCGAACATAGCGGCAATGGTCTGGAATCTGTCGGCGATGCCGAGAATCTGCCCCTCCACCGTGGGCGGAATCGGGTCATCCATCCCCGCCGGCGAATACTGCCAATAAATTGCTTGTGACACTGCTTCGCCGAATACCTGCTCGGGTTCCTGCACACGGGCATACAGCCCGCCCACGATGCCCTGAAGCTCAGTGAACTCCTTCACCAGTTCAGTAGTCAGATCACATTTGGCCAGGCGTGTTGCTTTTTCCAGAGCACCCAGTCTTAGATAGGTTCCCGTTTCCTTTAAGTATTTACCACTATTGACCAAAGCTCCTGCGAGAGACTGGGCAATCCCCCAGTTCGCTTCCGTCTTGTCCCAATAGCTTCCCAGGCTCTTCTGGAAGGTCACCGACTTCAGCATCTCCACACGGTCCGTGAGCGGAATCCTCTGGTCAAAATCCCAGAAGAAGCGCCCATCGTTGAACCGTGCCCGCAGCACGCGCTCGTTGCCGTGGCGTATGATTTCGTCGCCGCGCTCCGCCGGCTGCGTATTCAGCACCGTCAGAAAATAAGGAGCAAGCTTACCCTGCGCGTCCTCCACCGCAAAATATTTCTGGTGGTCGCGCATCACCGTCACCAGCACCTCTTCCGGCAGCGTGAGGTATTCCGGATCAAAGCTGCCCAGCAGGACCGTCGGCCACTCGGTAAGGTGCGTCACCGCGTCGACCAGCGCCTCGTCCTCGCGCCAGCGTGCGCCCGCAACCGGTCGCGTCGCCGCATCGAGCCCCTTGCGAATGCGATGGCGACGTAGTTCAACATCGGCGGTCACATGCGCCGATTCCAGCACACCCAGGTAGTCCTCCGCGTGCTCCACCGTCAGCGCTGCGTCGCCGTGCAGAATGCGGTGCCCGTAGGTCAAATTGGCGGCGCGAACCCCGGCGAATTCCACCGGGACGATCGCGTGATCGAGCAGGGCCAGCAGCCACTTCACGGGACGCACAAACCGCTCCGGCTTGCCCGCGCGCCAGTACATATTTTTCGGCCAGTAGATCGAGCCGATCTCTTTTGGCAACTGCTCCGCAAGAACTTCCGCCGCCGGCCGCCCTTTGCGGTGCGCCGTCGCCGAAACATATTCGCCCTTGGGCGTAGTGATTTTTTGGAGCGCGCCGACTTCGACTCCAGCCTTCTTCGCGAAGGCATGCGCCGCGGGCGCTGGCTCGTCATTTTTGAAAGCGACCTTCCACGACGGCCCCGTAAGTTGCTCTTCGATGTCGGCCTGTGCTGCTTTTACTCCGTTTACCAGAACCGCCAGACGCCGCGGAGTGGAGTAGCTGTGAATTTCGTGGCCTTCGGCCAGCAAACGCTCGCGGCTCAGCAACTCTTCCACGCGCCGCGCAAGCTCCGCCTGTGCCGGAGCGATCATTCGCGCCGGAATTTCTTCGAGTCCTACCTCAAGCAAAAAATCGGGCATAGTAATGTCTTTATTCTTCCGTTTCACGCTGCGCCGAGTACGCCTTGGCCACGCCCACCGCCAGCGCGCGAATGCGGGCGATCACTCCCACGCGCTCCGTGACTGAAATGGCGCCGCGGGCGTCGAGCAGATTGAACAGGTGCGAGCATTTCAGGCAGAGGTCATAGGCTCCGAGCACCGGAAAACGCCGC
Organism: Acidobacteriaceae bacterium; assembly: GCA_049280995.1. GTDB lineage: Bacteria > Acidobacteriota > Terriglobia > Terriglobales > Acidobacteriaceae > Silvibacterium. The sequence goes on along the minus strand of JBAPRH010000062.1, from coordinate 85,145 downwards.
TGTTGCGCGCGAATGTCTTCCGTTAGCGGAGTCGCACCGGCCTCATGCACCAAACGGTCGTGAATATTTTCGTGGCGATCGGCCTGCTTTTCGGCGGCAACAGAAAATCTCTCGTTGTAGCTCGCCAGCAGGGTCTGGCACTCGGCTTCGTAAAGCCGCAGATGCTCCCAGAGCTTCTCAACCTCGGCGGCTTCAAAGTTGTAAACGGAAAATTGAAGCTCCTCTTCCAGGCGAATCTCGCCGTAGGTCACAGCGCGGCCGGTCTTCGGATCGCGCGCCCACACAATGTCGTAGATCGAATCCACGTCCTGCAAAAACGCCGCGATACGCTCCAGCCCGTAGGTGATTTCTCCGCTGATCGGGTCGAGGTCAATGCCGCCGCACTGCTGGAAGTAGGTGAACTGGGTGATCTCCAGACCATCGAGCATCACCTGCCAGCCAATACCCCACGCGCCCAGCGTCGGCGACTCCCAGTTGTCCTCCTCGAACTTGATGTCGTGCTCGGCCAGGTTGATACCGATGGCTTCGAGCGATGCGAGGTAGACCTCCTGAATATCGGACGGCGGCGGCTTCAAAATCACTTGAAATTGCGTGTGCTTGTAGAGCCGGTTGGGATTCTCGCCGTAGCGTCCGTCCGCCGGACGCCTCGAGGGCTGCGCGTAGGCGATGCTGACCGGTTTTGGCCCCAACACGCGAAGAAAGGTATCGGGCGACATGGTTCCGGCGCCTACTTCCACGTCATAGGGCTGTTGCAGCACGCAGCCGCGCTCGGCCCAGAAGATCTGCAAGCGGAACAGCAGTTCCTGAAACGTGAGCGGCGCGGCTTTGGCTATAGGTGTCGAAGACGTAATGGTAGCGGGCACTGTCTGCTTTCCGTTGAATTGAGCGCTGCTCAAATTCTAAACGAGTTTCTTCACAGCTTTTCCCGGCAGCGCCTTCAGGCCCAGCTCTGCCAACGCCGGAAGCCCCATGCTGATTCGCACCGCGTCGGCGACGTGGCCCAGCTCCTTCGGGTCCAGCGTTTCGTCAATCTGCACGGAATATTCATAAAAGGGAGTAATGGGAATCCCGTTCAGCAGAATACGCTCCGAAACAACCCGGGACGTGCTCTTCCAAATGATTCCCCGGCGCGCAGTGCTTTCCAGCCGCTCAAAGCTGAAGCCCCGCATCGCATCGTCCTTCCCCTGCTGGAAAGCTTCGACTCTCTCCGCCCTCAGCGTCTCCTCAAAGGCGTTTAGCCGATGACGGTGCACTGCCCACAGGTACGTCAAAGGGATTGCAATCCCGAATCCCACAAGAAAACACACTGGTGCCCATATCAGATTCATAACACCTGCCTTATAGCGTCAGTTTCACCCCGGCGGGCGGCCTTGTGAAACGCACTGACATTCTCTGCCCGTTTCCAGGGAGTCAGCACGGTATATTGCGGGGTCGCCGTCACTGTTTGCTTCGTCACATCCAATAGCTTCCTCCGCACAAGCCACCCCACTGCCGACTGCGCCGAGCTCTTCGACACGCCAACCGACTCCGCAAGATCCTGATAGCTGATCTGCACTGCCCTGCCGCGCCGCTGCTCCTCCGCCGCCAGCCGCAAATACACCAGGAAACACACTAGCCTGCGGTCGTGACCTACCAGGTCTCGCATCAGGACATCGAAGACATACTCATCGAACTTCAGCATAGCTATACCGGTTGTTAATATAGCAATCCTTACCAGATTGCGCCAGGAACAGGCCCGGGATATGGTCTGAGATGTTTCCTGTGGAGGGAGAAATGATTCGTGGCCTGAAAATCGTCAGCATCCCGGTTCACAATCAAGATGTCTCTCTTGAGTTCTACACCACCAAACTGGGCTTCCAAGTCGCAACCGATCGGCCTTTCGGAAATGGTCAGCGCTGGATCGAACTCCGCATCCCCGGCTCTGACGTAGGCCTCGCCTTGTTCACGCCTCCCGGTCACGAAAACCGCATCGGCGGTTTCCAGCCTATGACTTTCTGGTGCGATGACGTCTTCGCCACCGCGGCCGAGCTCAAATCCAAAGGGGTTGAGCTGGCCGCGGAGCCCAAAAAAGAACCTTGGGGAACTATGGCTAAATTCAAAGATCCTGACGGAAACGAATTCGTCTTTTCCAGCCGATAGAGAGCCAATCATGCCCGCAACACCCAGCGTTTTATCAAAAAAACTCGGAATCAAAAAGGATATGCGCGCCTTGATCGTCAACGCGCCGCATGGATATCTTGATCTTCTCGCACCGCTGCCCGAAGGTGTCACGATCGCCGATTCCGCTACAAACGCTTATGACGCTAAGAAATCCAACGACTTCGTGCAGCTCTTTCTTACGCGCCACTCTGACATTCAGAAAGTCGCGCCCTCTCTTCTGCAGCATGCCGCGGCCAACGCTCTGGTCTGGATCGCTTATCCCAAACAGACCCCAGGAATAAAAAGCGATCTCAACCGCGATGTGCTTCGCGAAGCCATCGAAGCATTCGGCTGGCGCTCTGTTTCCATCGTTTCCATCGACTCCATCTGGTCCGCGCTCCGCTTTCGCCCGAAGCCTGCATAACGGCGTCAGAGTATCTTGCGCAAAACTCCGCGCTTCAGGTCAATCCGAGCTGATTCAGCACGCGCACTGACCGCAACTTCCGTTCCAGGTGCCGCTCCAGTCCCTGCAGGCTGAAGCGACGCAGATCGGCGGCCCGGTTACGCGGCCACTCTTCCGCTGCAAGCGCGGCAATCGGCTCGTGAAAGATGCGCGCCGCCACGGCCAGCGACTCGGGCGAAAGCGCGCGGGCCGCTGGATGACGATGCTCCGCGCAGACCAGCCCGTCGAGTTCGCTCTCGAAATACGCCGGCTTACCCGCAAAGGGTTTTCCACACGTGGTACAGCGCGCAATCTCGGGCATCCAGCCCATCAGCCGCACCATCCACAGGCCGAAGTACGTCACCGGCAGCCAGATTCGATCTGTGCGCGTCTGCTCCAGAACCGAAAGCGCCAGCCGGAAGACGGCGTCCTGCGGATCATGGTCCTGCAAGGTCTCTTCGAGGACCTCTGCGAGGAAGGCCAGCGCGGCGGCGCGCGCGTAATCGACCGGCTCAGAAAGCGGAGAGGCGAGAATCTCGCACGAGTCCAGCCGTACGAGGTCCTGCCGAGGCTTTTCCGCATAGCTGGCCAGCACGTAGGTCATCGGCTCCAGTGCGCCGCCAAAGCGCTTGCGCGACTTCGCCGCGGACTTGGCAATGCCCTTCAGCTTGCCCTGGTCCCGGGTAAAAAACGACACGATCTGGTCGGCCTCATGCACCGGCCAGGTACGAAGAATGAGCGCTTCCACCACGATTTAAGGGTACAGCCTGCCCGCAAGCGACAGAACCGCCCGCATCCGCGCGTTTGCATAAGCAACATCAATTTCAACCATCACTTTTTTTTATTGCGTATCTTTTGGCGGGCCGCCAGATTAATCTTGAATTGTAACCAGACAACCCTTGGAACTTTGACGCCGAAGCAGCGATCGGCATTATGGCCGCGCAATCGGGGGAGTCTGCGAACCAAAACTCATTCTGAGGAGACACATGTCACCTGAACTTCGTAGTTTTCTGTCATTGTCCTATGAGGACCTGGAAGAGCTGAACCTGAAAGCCAAGGAGCAGCGCCAGAAGCGGGTTGATCCCGGCAAGATCAAAGAAGATCGGCTGAAGTATCTGGCCGATCAGAAGGGCATCAAGGCCGTCACCGTGTTTTTCAGTGACCTTGAAGGCCGCCTGCACATGCTGGATTACGACAAGAAGTTCCTGATTAACAGCTACGACAATCTCACCTTCGACGGCTCGTCGATCCGCGGATTTACCGCGCAGCGCGAAAGCGACCTGCGCCTCGGCATTGACTGGGCGGCCTTCTACTACGCGCCTGCCGACATTTTCGGAGCAGGCAAGGCGCTGGTCTTTGGCGAAGTGATTGACAAGGACGGCGCGGGCTATTCCGGCGACATGCGCGGCGTGCTCAAGAGCTACGCGGACGGCCTCCACGCCAAACATGGCTACACCCTGAACGCCGCCAACGAGATCGAGGGCTTCCTCTTTAATGGCCTCAATGCGGAGCGCCACTTTCCTGAAACGGGCAAGTTCGAATACGTCAACACCGGCGGCTATTACCACTCGCTGCCCGGAGACCCGCTCCGCACCTTCATCGATACCACAGCAGAAATCCAGCGCGCCATGGGATTCCAGAACGAGAAAGACCACCCGGAAGTCGCGCCCTCGCAGTTTGAGATCAATTATGGATACGGCGAAGTCGTCACGGCTGCTGACCAGATCCAGCTCTACAAGCTCATCTGCCGCCAGGTGGCCACCAAGATGGGCATGACCGCCAGCTTCCTGCCTAAACCGGTTGTCGGCGTGAACGGCAGCGGTATGCACACCAATGTCTCTGTCAGCAAAAACGGCAAGAACCTTTTCTGGGACCCGAAGGGCGAGGAAAAGCTTGCCAGCTTTGGATGGGATTTTGTGGACCGGATCCTGACCCACGGCAACGACATCTGTCTGCTGCTGAACTCCAGCGTGAACGCCTATCGCCGCCTCGACCCGCACTTTGAAGCGCCAAACCAGATCAAGGCGTCCGCCGTCGATCGCGGTTCCATGATTCGCATTCCCATCGGCAATGAAAAATCAGCCCGTGTCGAGGTGCGCTCGGTGGCTCCGGACGCCAACCCCTACCTGGTCCTCTACTCCATGTTCAAGTCCGGGCTCGACGGCGAGATATCCAAGGTCGCCAACCTGCGCCAGGCGAAGCGCTACCTTCCGGACAACATTTACACCGCGCTCGATTACTTCCGCAAAGCCGGCTGGACCAGCAAGATGCTCGGCGAAGACGTCAAAGCGCGCTACGCGGATCTCAAGCAGGCCTCGGCGGACCGCTGCCCCCACCTGCTCGGCACCTACGTCAAGCCGTCAGAGGTGCAGTTCCACCACGAAGTCTACAACCAGTACCTCTGGAACCAGTTCTAGCCAGCTTCCTCCACCCAGCGCAACGCCCCGGATCGATTCCAGCAATCCGGGGCGTTTTCGTCGTCTATTTTCGGTAGCCTGAAACATAGTCTGGAATCACCAACACCCGCTCAGAAAGCCGCGGATCCGCCACCGGCTCTCCCGCCTGCAGCGTAATCGGCAGAACGCCGGCCCACACGTCGAGCGCGTAGTCCTCTTCTTCATCCAGCGGAGGGCCGGTGCGGAGCTTCGCCGAGGCCTCGGCAATCGGGAGCGAAAGCACCGCCGTGGCCTTCAGCTCCTGGACCGAAGGTTTGCGGACATGCTCCCATCGCCCGCGTACGATGTTCTCGGCAATGATGTGCAGCGCCTCGGACTTCTCCGCGTTGCCCGTGACCGGCGTGGCCTTCCCCAGGATCACAACCGAGCGATAATTCATGGAATGGTGAAACGCGGAGCGTGCCAGCACGATGCCATCGACCAGCGTCACCGTCACGCATACGTCCACGCCTCCCGCCAGGGTGCGCAGCATGCGGCTCGCCGCCGACCCGTGCAGATAGAGCGTGTCTCCCCCGCGTCCATACCCGGTCGGAATCACATAAGGCTGGCCGTCCACGACGAATCCCACGTGGCAGAAAAACGCGGCGTCGAGAATGCTGTAAATGGTCTGCTGCGAGTAGTCCCCACGGCTGGGAAGCCGGGCGATGCGGGTACGGGAAGTGGGCGAGTCGAGCGCCATAATGCCGATTCCTCGAAGAGCTCTGTATCTTAAACGCAAAACGCGCAGCCGCCGGGGCCGCGCGTTGCAAGAAAAAAAAACGAAGAACCTTAGCGGCCGAAGTACGCCGCGTTCTTCCCTGCGTAGTCAGCCCACTTCTCAGGCAGGTCATCGGCTGCGAAAATTGCCGAGACCGGGCACACCGGAACGCACGCGCCGCAATCGATGCACTCCACTGGGTCGATATAGAGCTGCTCCTTGTCGGGGAATTCGACTTCATCCTTCTTGGGATGAATGCAGTCCACGGGACACGCGTCGACGCAGGCAGTGTCTTTAGTTCCGATGCAGGGTTCAGCAATAACGTAAGCCATGGAAAAATCCTCTTTGAGGTTCGTGTGGTCTAAAAGCAAGATAATTGTACCGCGAGTGTACATCTGGCAAGAAGAATTGGCAGAGCGCAAAAAGACAAAGATGCGATTTCCTAAACCACGCGATTTTCTAAAAGAAGAGACTGGACAAGAGCGTTGAGGAGAACGTTTACTCGAAAGGACACAGTTCAGGAGTCTCCCATGCGCCTCTATTCCGCCAAAACTTTCCTCGTTCCGGCCGTGGCCGTCGGCCTCGCCCTGACCGCCGTGGCGCAATCCGCCCCACCCGTCACCCTCGATATTCATGTCGATCAGATCAAGGCCAAAGCCAGCCCGCTGCTCCACGGATTAATGGCCGAGGAAATCAACTACGCCCTCGACGGCGGCCTTTACGGTGAGCTCATCCGCAACCGCCAATTCACTGCGGGCGACTCCTGGAGAGCCCCTATCGAGCACTGGCTGACGATCCAGCGCGGCGACTCGCAGTCATCCTTCGCCCCGGACAAAACCACCGGCCCCAGCACTGCAATTCCCTACAGCCTGAAGCTGACCGTTGATCACGCCAGCGCCACCGCCCGCGCGGGTATCGCAAACTCCGGCTACTGGGGTATTCCGGTGCGCCCCGGCACCACCTACAAAGGATCGTTCTACGCCAAAAGCAGCGGGGACAGCGGTCCCATCCACTTCGCCCTGGTCAATGACAATACCGGCGTCGAGGCCGCTCACGCCGACATCCCCGCGCTCACCAGTGACTGGAAACAATATCACTTCACGATGAAGTCCAACGCCGAGCAGGCGTCGTCGCTTTACCGGCTTGAGGTCACCACCAGTCGCCCCGGGACCTTCTGGTTCAGCATGGTCTCGCTCTTCGGGCCGACGTATCACAACCGTCCCAACGGCAACCGCGTCGATCTGATGGAAAAATTGGCCGCCCTGCACCCTACGTTCCTGCGCTTCCCCGGCGGCAACTATCTTGAGGGCAACACCATCGATGAGCGCTTCCAATGGAAGAAAACCATCGGCCCTCTCGTTGACCGGCCCACCCACTTCAGCCCGTGGGGATACCGCTCCGATGACGGCATGGGCCTGCTCGAATTTCTCGAGTGGTGCGAGGATCTGCACATGCATCCGGTGCTCGCCGTCTACGCCGGCTACTCGTTGCAAGGCCAGCACGTCGACCCCGGCCCGGACCTCGTTCCGTACGTCAACGACGCGCTCGACGAGATCGAATACGTCACCGGGGACACCTCAACCAAGTGGGGCGCGGAGCGCGCGAAGGACGGCCATCCGCAGCCCTTCGCGCTGAAATACGTGGAGATCGGCAACGAGGACCAGTTCGATAAATCGGGCAGCTACAACGGCCGTTTCGCCCAGTTCTACAAAGCCATCAAGGCAAAATACCCCAGCCTCCAGCTCATTGCCACCACTCCCGTAACCAGCGTGAAACCGGACGTGCTCGACGATCACTACTACCTAAGTGCCGAACAGTTTTACAAGGACGCGCACCACTACGACAAGACGGACCGCAACGGGCCGAAGATTTTCGTCGGCGAATGGGGCACACTCGAAGGCACGCCCACAGGCAACTTCGGGGCCGCGCTCGGCGACGCGGCATGGATGACCGGGATGGACCGCAACAGCGACATTGTGATTATGGCGGCCTACGCCCCTCTGTTCGTCAACGTAAACCCCGGCGGAATGCAGTGGCATCCCGATCTGATCGGCTACAACGCGCTCGAGAGCTACGGCTCGCCCAGCTATTACGCGCTGGTGATGTTTGGAAGCTACCACGGAGACGAAATTCCGACGGTCGAGCAGGCCGGCGTCGATCCGAAATTCTTCTACTCCGTCACGCGCGAATCGAAGACCGGCGAGCTATATGTGAAGCTCGTCAACGTCAGCTCTAAGCCGCAGCCCGTCGAGCTTCAACTTGACGGAGCCGCCAAGGTGGACCACATCGCCAACGTCGTTACGCTCAGCGCAAAAACCACGGCCGCGACTAATTCCATCGACCACCCAAAAACCATCATTCCGGTCGAGTCGCGCTTCGAACGCGCCTCTGGAAAATTCTCTTACACCCTTCCGCCGTACTCCATTCAGGTGTTGCGATTGAAGGTGAAGTAACAGCGCGGAAAGAATCAACTGAACGGGGCTCAGGAGATCGATCCTGAGCCCCAAATCTCTTTGCGAATGCAGGACAGTTTTCCTGTGCCCTGGTCCTATTTCTTAACCACCTGAATCTGGAACAGCCGCGGCCACAACTTGCCGGTCACAAACAGCCGGTTGTGCGCCGCGTCATAAGCGATTCCATTCAGCACCGCTCCGTCGCTTCGCACCTCAATCTCCGGCAGGATCCCGGTCAGATCAATCCAGCCCAAAACTTTTCCGGTCTCTGGCGAGATGCGCGCAATTTTGTTTGTCATCCACACATTCGCATAGATCTGGCCGTGGATATATTCGAGCTCGTTGACGTTCTTCACCGGCTTGCCGTGATCCGTCACGCGAATGCTGCGCACCTCCGCGAACGTCTCGGGATTGAGAAAATGAATCGTCTCCGTGCCGTCGCTCATAATCAGGTGCTTCCCGTCCTGCGTGAGCCCCCAACCCTCCCACGGGTAGCGAAACGTCTTCAGCAGGCGAAAGCTCGCGCGGTCATAGACAAACGCCACGTGGGCCTTCCAGGTGAGCTGAATGAGAGTGCTGCCCCAGTTGGTGAGGCCCTCGGCAAAGTAACGCGAGGGCACGCTCACTTCTTTGAGTACCCGCCCGGTCTCGAGGTCGTCCTCGCGCAGCGTTGATTGCCCATTCAGCCCCGTGCTCTCATAAAGGTGCCCATCCACGTAGACTAGCCCCTGCGTAAAAGCCTGCGGATCGTGCGGATAAGCGTGCAGCACGCGATAGCCTTCTGTGGTCTGCGCCCAACTGCCCGAAGCAAAGCAAACAGCCGAGCAAAGAAGGAGCGAGCAGGCCAGTCTGGCGGTATTTCGTCTCTTCATGCGGCTATTTCTCGTTCTGCTTGCGTGCCGCTCTCCGCGCCGCAAACTCAGCAGGGGTGGGAATCGGCCCGAGGTCTTCTCCCGCAAACATCGCGCGGAAGAAACCAAGCAGCTCGTCGCGCAGCAGCCCGTTGGTCGCCAGAATCTCGTGGCTGTCCAGCCGAAACGGGCTTCCGTCGTAGCGGGTCATGGTTCCTCCGGCCTCCGTAACCAGCAGGGCGCCGGCTGCCGTGTCCCATGGATTCAGATTGAACTCCCAATAGGCATCGAGCCGCCCGCACGCCGTGTAAGCCAGGTCGAGCGCCGCCGACCCCGCCCGCCGCACCCCATGCGAGCGCAGCGTGAACTGCTGGTAAAAATGGATATTCGGGTTCTCGTGGCGTTTGTGGCTGGGAAAACCCGTCGCCACCAGCGCCTCGGCCAGCACAGGCGTGCGCGAAACATGAATTCGCGCGCCGTTCAAATAAGCGCCCTCGGCCTTCTCCGCCGTGAACAGCTCTTCCCGCAGCGGGTCGTAAATCACCGCCGCGACCAGCTCACCATCTTCTGAGGCAGGCAGCGAGGGCGGCCGCTTCTCCAGGCCCATGGATACGCAGAAGGCCGGAAATCCATGCGCGAAGTTTGTCGTGCCGTCGAGCGGATCAATGTACCAGCGATACTCGCTCTCCAGGTGCGACCGAGTTCCCTCTTCGCCATAAATTCCATGTTCAGGAAACGCCGCATGGAGGCGTTCAACGATCAGCTTCTCCGACGTCCGGTCGGCTACCGTCACCAGGTCCACGTCTCCCTTGTATTCAGTGGCAACTCCTTCGCGGTAGTAGTCGCGCAGCAACGCGCCTGCCTCAAGCGCAATCTTCGACGCGGGAACCGCAAACCTCAGCGCGTCCGGCGCGCTCATTGCGCCTCACCCGGCGAGGCCGCGGCGTCGTCCGCAGACCTGCGCCGGCGGCTCGTATCCCCACGACGCGGCTGCTCGGAGATGGTGCGAATCTGCTGCTTGTAGATGAACAGGTTCGGCTTGCCCTCGCGCGTCAGGCGAACCATGCGGTCGTCGAAATACTCGATCCAGCCCGTCACGCTCTCCCCGTCGCTCAGTTTCACGTTAACGGAAATCTGCTTCTCGCTCAGGTAGCGCAGGTAGAGCGCTTCCTGCCCGGTTTCGCCCGCCGGCGGCGTCCTTTTTTGACTTCGCGATTTATTCGTCAGAGACATGCAACCATTCTAGCGGCAGCCGTGCCCCGCGCGCAGCGCAAGCCTCATCAATGCTGAACCTTCGAGTCCGGATAATACCCGGTGCGGTTCTGTACTGCATAGGGGCCATTCGTCTTCGGCGCGTGTGTCAGCCTCACTGAGATTCTCCGAAAATCAGGGCCGCGCGCCGCCGGGTCAGGATAATAGCCAAGCAAGTATTGCGTTCGCAGACTTTCTGAGACCTTGCTGAACACCTGAGGCAGGTTGCCCGCATTCGCGTAGTAGTATTGGCCGCCCGTCTCCTCGGACAAGGCGATCATGGCGTGCTCGCCGCCTGTATCCCGCCCCGCGTCGGCCATAATTGGCAGGTCGATGATACTGTAGACCATTACCTCGCCGCGCCGGGCCGCTTCCAGCGCCTGCGGAAAGTCCACCTCGTACTTGGTGTTGCCTCCATCGGAAATCAGCAACAGCACCTTGCGCCCATGCCGCGGCTCGAGCCGCTGCGAAGCCAGGTAAACCGCGGCATATAGCGCGGTAGCCGGTCCATAGTCAAGCTGATCCAGCCCCGCATCAATCAGCCGAACATTGGACGTGAATGGGACCACCTCGCGCACGTCGGAGTTGAAATCCATAAGGTCCAGCCGGTCGGCCGGGCGCAGCAGGGCGCGAACAAAGTCACGCGCGGCAGCCTTCTCCACAGGAATGTCTTTGCGTGTGCTTCCGCTCGTATCAATCGCCATCACAATCGACAGCGGAACATTCGTCTCACGCTCGAAATAAGCGACCTTTTGCGGACGCCCATCTTCGCTCAACAAAAAATCCCGTGGCGCAAGCCCGCTTACTGGAGCCCCATTCGCATCCGTCACGTTCACAAAAACATTCACCAGGCGAACATTCACGTGGATGGGAGGAACCGTTTGCGCAAGTAAATCCGGCGATGCGGCCGGCAACGCCAGTACCGCCAGCAGCGACACAGCCGGAATCCAAAGCCGTCTCACGCGGAAATCTCCGGCGGAAACGGCTCGCCGTGGCCTGATCATCCGCGCACAGCCGGAAAGGGCACGTGTGAGACCCGCCGTCAAAGCGGGTCTCATGTTCTCCTCCGGAATTGCAACTCTCCCGGATCGGGCCACGGCTCGCCGTCCGCCCACACGGCTCCGTCCTCAAAGTGCTCTTTCTTCCAGATCGGCACCGTTTTCTTCAAGGTGTCGATCAACCAGCGGCAAGCGTCGAAAGCCGCTGCGCGATGTGCGGAGGCGACGGCGACCAGCACGCTGCTTTCGCCAACGGCAAGCCGGCCCAGCCGGTGAACCAGAACGATGTCGCGAATCCTGAAGTCTTCTCCGGCCTTTGCCGCCAGAGCGCGCATCTGGCTTAGCGCCATTTCCTCGTAGGCTTCATACACCAGATACAGCGTGCGCCGGCCGCGCGAGTTGTTGCGGACAATGCCGTCGAATACCACTACCGCTCCATCTTCGCCGCGCTTGAGCGCCGCAACCAGGCTCTCCGCGTCAATCGGTTCCCGCGTCAACGCGACCCTTGCGTCCGCTCCGCCGCTTACCGGAGGCAGCAGGGCGACCTCATCGCCGTCCCCCAGCGCATGGTCCGCCGAAACATACTCGCGATTCACGGCCGTGGCCAGCGATCCCCAGAGCGCATCCTGGCCCGCGAACTGACCCGTGACCGATGCGCGGCAGCGGTCGAGTAAATCCCGCACGCGAGCGCCCTCCGGCAGCTCAACCATTGCGTCGGTTTCGGGAATAAGGTCTTTCAGTACGCCAAAGACAAGGATTCGGACCCGCATGTTTTTCAGAATACCCGCTCTGTTAGACGCGCGAAGCAAAAGAGCGTCTTTCGCCGCCGGTCAGTCTTTCGGATGCGCAAACAGGCCGTCTTCAGCGGGATACCAGAGGCGGTCATCCTGCACGCGAGCAAACGAGGTCAGCTTATGAGGCGCGCGATGGCTTTTTCCCTTCGTGGTATAGGTGATCTCTTCGACCGGAATGCCCCGCACTGTGAGCGCGTCAGCCACCAGCGAGCGATGGCAGCGCCACGGCACCGCTTCGGCGCACATGAGCGCGGTGTGCTGGTGCGGCGAAGCCTTCAAAAGGCCGTCGAGCGCAGCAGCAAATTCAGCGGTCTGCATGTAGTCGGCATAGCCGCGAAAGCACGCGTTGTGCCAGCCGGCGTTGATCGAGTCCTTCCGCGTATGGCGCAGCCCACCCAGGTCGCGATACCAGCGGTACTTGATGCCCGCCGCCGTCAGCGCGGGCTCCAGGTTCTCCTGCGCGAATTGAGGATTGTGCCGCGACTTAGGCACTGTGCGAATGTCGGCCAGCACGGCCACGTCGTTATCACGCAAAATGGCCAGGAAGATTTCAATCGGAAGCGTCGAGTGCCCAATCGTCAGCATTAGTAATCGCAAATATAGCAACTCAATCCGCGACCACCGGGAGCAGCCATTCCCAAATGCAGCCCCATGCGCCGAAGGCGCGTTCGCCTGGACGGCCAGTCCTCAGGCGACGGCGCTCTGCAGCACGTCCTCTCTGGTCTGCTCGTCGTGCTTTTCTTCCGCGGTGGACTTGGGCAGCGCAATGGCCAGCACATCTTCAATACGGCTGGCGTAGTGAATCGTCACGCCGTCGATCTGATCCGGCGTCAGGTCTTCCTCCACGTTTTGCCGGTTTTCGGTGGGTAGCACGATATCTTTCACGCCCGCGCGCTTCGCCGCCAGAAACTTCTCCTTGATGCCACCTACCGGCAGCACATTCCCGCTGAGTGTGATCTCTCCCGTCATCGCAGTAAGCGGACGCACCGGCGTATCGGTCATCAGCGAAACCAGCGCCGTCGCCATCGTCACACCCGCCGAGGGGCCGTCTTTGGGAATGGCTCCCGCCGGAACATGGATATGAATGTCCACATCTTTGGTGAAGTCCTCTTCGAGACCCAATGAGCGAGCGTTGGAGCGGACCCAGGTCAGCGCGGCCTGCATCGACTCCTGCATCACTTCGCCAATCTGCCCGGTCATCGTGAAGCCGCCCTTGCCCTTCATCCGGTTGGCCTCGATGAACAACACATCACCGCCCGCCGGAGTCCACGCCAGCCCCACGGCCACCCCCGAGCGTTTTGTCCGCTCGGCAATCTCCGTGTCCACGCGGACCTTGATACCGCCCAGAAACTCCTGCACGATTTCCCGTGTTACCGTCAGCTTGTCCTTGTTGCCTTCCGCGATGCGCCGCGCCTTCTTGCGGCATACCGTGCCCAGCAACTGCTCCAGGCGGCGCACTCCAGCCTCCCTCGTGTAGTGCCGCACGATGAACTTGACCGAGTCTTCCGGAAATTCGATGTTCGCCGCCTCAATCCCGTTTTCCTTGATCTGCCGCGGAATCAGGTAGCGGAACGCAATGTGAACCTTCTCCTCCTCCGTGTACCCCTGCAGCTCGATGATTTCCATCCGGTCCAGCAGCGGCGCGGGAATCGGATCAAGCTGGTTCGCCGTGCAGATGAACAGCACCTTGGACAAGTCAAACGGCTGGTCGAGGTAGTTGTCGCGGAATGTGTTGTTCTGCTCCGGATCGAGCGTCTCCAGCAGCGCCGACGACGGATCGCCGCGGAAGTCCCGCCCGAGCTTGTCGATTTCGTCCAGCATGAATACCGGATCGTTCACCCCGGCCCGCCGCAGGTTCTGAATGATCTGCCCCGGCAGCGCACCGATATACGTCCGCCTGTGCCCGCGAATCTCAGCCTCGTCGTGCAGACCACCCAGGGAAATGCGCTGGAATTTGCGGTCGAGCGCGCGCGCAATGCTGCGACCGAGCGAGGTCTTCCCCACTCCCGGAGGCCCGACAAAGCACAGAATCGGCCCCTTCATGTCCGGCTTCAGATGCCGTACCGAAAGAAAGTCCAGAATCCGGTCCTTCACCTTTTTCAGGTCGTAGTGGTCCTCGTCCAGAATTTGTTTGGCCTTCGCGATGTCCACCGCCTTGCCCGACGACTTCGACCAGGGCAGCACCGCCAGCCACTCGATATAGTTCCGCGTGAGCGAGTAATCGGCCGCCATTGGAGACATGCGCGAAAGCCGGTTCAGTTCCTTCTCCGCCTCTTTCTGCGTCTCCTCCGGCATCCCGGCGGCCTCAATCTTTTTGCGCAGCTCCTCGATGTCCTTCTGGCCCTCGTCAGCGTCGCCCAGCTCTTTCTGAATCGCCTTCATCTGCTCGCGCAGATAATAATCGCGCTGCGACTGCTGTACCTGGTCCTGCACTTCCGACTGAATCTTGTTGCGAAGCTGCTGGACCTCAAGTTCCTTTGCCAGGTGCTTGTTGACACGCTCCAGCCGCGCCGTGATGTCCGGCGTCTCCAGCAGTTCCTGTTTCTCCGTCGTGGCCAGAAACGGCAGCGATGAGGCGATAAAGTCCACCAGACGGCCCGGCTCGTCGATGTTCATGGCGATGGTCTGCAACTCGTCGGAAAGCGTGGGCGAGGAGGTCACGATCTGCTGAAACGCCTGAAGCACGTTCCGTTGCAGCGCCTCGAGCTCCGGACCGCTGGAGGCAGCGACTTCCGGAAGCACCTCGGCGGCGGCCACCATAAACGGTTCAATCTGGGAAAACGTCCCCAGCTTCACCCGCTCTGTTCCTTCGGTGAACACAAACAGGCTCTGGTTCGGCATTTTGACCACTTTGTGAATGGTCGCCAGTGTGCCGTAGGCGTACAGGTCGCTCGGCTGCGGCGCATCCATGCGGGCATCGCGCTGCGCGACGACCACAATTGTCTTCTCGTCGCCAAGTGACTGAATCAACTGGACCGAGCTCTCGCGCCCCACCGTCAAGGGAAGAACGGCATGGGGAAACAACACAGTATCGCGAACAGGCAGCACGGGCAGAGCCTTGCCCTCGGGCCGCTCCTCGCGCTGACCGGGAGAGCTGGGTCGAATGACGCTTAGAAAATCGCTGGCCATGAGTCACCTCCTATCAGATAATTAGCTATTAGACTCTTCAAATCATATTCGGTTGCAGAAAACTCACCCAGGCCAATTCGAGCTTTGCTTCTCGAAAAAGTTAGCTGCTGCGCCCGGAAACTCGCGCCTCCTTTTTGAGATGCAGGTACGCGACGGAGACAGGCCCGGTTCCACCCAAACTTCATCGGCAAGCCGGGAACCAAGTTGACGACCAATCCTGCTTTACCCAAGCCAAGGTATTCGAATCCGGGAAGCCGCTGTTCAGAAGCCATCCGCTTGTCAGCCGACCGCTTTTTAGCTACCCGCTGCCCTGTAACGTCCAAGCTCCTTGACCATCGAACAGTGGCTGGCCAGCAGCCTCAGCGCGGCGTCCGCCGTCTCCGGAGAGGAGAGTTGGTAATCGGCATAGAAGACATACTGCCAGGGCCGGCCCTGCACCGGACGCGACTCGATGCGGGTAAGATTGGTTCCCTGGCTGGCAAAGACCTCGAGGGCCGCTACCAGCGTTCCGGGACGATTCTCCACAGTAAACGCCAGGCTCACTTTGTCGGGATGAGGATCGACCCTCACCAGGCTTCGCTTGCGGATGAGAAAGAACCGCGTGTAGTTTTCGGGGTTGTCTTCGATCTCCGCAGCCAGAATCTCTCCGCCGTAGTGTCGCGCGGCCTGCGCGCTCGCGATCCCGGCGGCTTTCGCATCACGCTGTTCCGTCAAGTGCTTCACGCTCCCCGCCGTATCGTAAAACGGAAGCGCTTCCATACCGGGGTGCGCGGCGAGAAAGCTGCGGCACTGCGCCAGCGCCACCGGATGCGAATACACGCGCTCAATCTGCTCCATGGGCGTGCCGGGCAGCGCGATCAGGTTATGCCGAATCCGCAGCAGCGACTCGCTCTCAATGGCGACGTCCTCGGCCAGCAGCAAATCGTAGTGCTCGGCAACCGAGCCGGCCAGCGAATTCTCGATCGGGATTACCGCGGCGTCAACTCGGCCATGTTCAACGGCGGCAAAGACCTCGGCCGACACAGCGCAGGGGCAAATGGTTGCCTCCGGAGCAACGCCGAGCGCCGCCTCATGGCTGAATGATCCCGGCTCTCCCTGAATGGCAATGCGCATCAATCTGAATCATTCCTTAGAGTTCCGATTGTACGGCAACCCTTAGCCATATCTCATGCACCTTACAACTCCGTGGACAATGCAATGAAGACCAACAAGGGAGGTTGGTAATGCTCTGGACGATTTTCGTAATTCTTTTAGTGTTGTGGCTGGTAGGTCTGGTAAGTTTCCACGCAATCGGCGCGTACATTCACATCCTCTTGGTTCTGGCCATCATCGTACTTATCATCCAGCTCGTCAGCGGTCGACGGAGGATCTAGAGCAAACCGCATCGCCCGATGATGCGGATCACCAAGCACGCCAAACCGGAAACGAGGAGTAATCGTTATGAACAAAGACCAGGTAAGCGGCAAGGCAGATCAAGTAACGGGAAAGATCAAGCAGAAGGCCGGCGAAGCGGTCGGCAATCAGCAGATGGCGAATCAAGGAGTGGTCGACCAAGCCAAGGGCGCGGCCAAAGAAACATGGGGCAATGCGAAAGACGCGGCCCATGAGAAGGCCGAGCATCGCGAACGCGAAAGCGAAAAGCGCGCCGACGAGGCAAGGGACAAGGTCTCCAACACGGTGCAGGACATCAAGAACCGCACCAACGAAAAGATTAACGAGCACAAAGAGCGGGATCACGAACGCCGTTCCGCGTAATTGTGCTCGTTCCTCAACTGCTCAGGCCCGCAGACCACCGCGGGCCTCTTTTTTAAAGGCGAAACAACGCCGGATGCCGAAGCAGCAGATCAACCGCGACGAAGCCGAAGAACACGATCGAGATGACGCCGTTCATCGTAAAAAACGCCGCGTTCAACCGCCGCAGGTCGCTCGGCGAAACGATGAGATGCTCATAGAGCAACAGGGCCGCGACCACCGCCACGCCCGCCAGTGCAAGACTCCCCAGCCCGAACGCCCGCACCAGCCACAGCAGCAGGCCCAGCATCAGCACATGCAGCAGGCGCGCGGTCCAAAAGGCCGCGGTAATGCCCCACGCCGCCGGCACGCTGAACAACCCATGCGCGCGATCATGGGCCGCGTCCTGGCATGCATAGAGCAGGTCAAATCCTGCAACCCAGAACATGACCGCCAGCGTCAGAATCAGAATCCGCGGGTCAAGCGAGCCGCGCACCGCAATCCACGCCGCGGCGGGGGCGATTCCCAGCGCCAGCCCCAGCGCGAGGTGCGACCAGCGGGTAAACCGCTTGGTGTACGAGTAGAAAAAAATTACCGCCAGCGCGACCGGAGACAGCATCAAGGTGAGCCGGTTCAGCTCCGCCGCAGCCAGCACAAAGATCGCCGCCATCAGCAGCGTGAATCCGCCGACAAAGCCGCGTGAAAGCAGCCCTGCGGGAATGGCTCGCGACCTCGTCCGCGGATTTTCTCCATCGAGTGCGGCATCAGCCCAGCGGTTGAAGGCCATGGCCGCCGACCGCGCGCTCACCATGCAGACGATGATCCAGACAAGCTGCATCGGACGCGGCAGGCCCTTCGCCGCCAGCATCGCGCCGGTCAGCGCGAAGGGCAGAGCAAAAATCGAGTGCTCCCACTTAATCATTTCAAGCGTGACGCCCACGCTGCGAAAGAATCCCATGGCTTCCAGTCTATCGAAAAGCGAAGGCCCCGCCGCCACCGTGCCCCGCCGCGCGCGACTTCCGCGCGGCAGGGTGGTGAGGCGGGGCCCTTCCGTTGAACGGCCCAGATTTACTTCATCTTCTCCGGAGGCTGGCCCGCAACCTGCAGATTATTGGTGACGTGGAACACGCCGGAAACCGAGTTGGCGCGGATTCCTGCCGCATTCTTGTCCGCCTGGGAATCCACCTGGCCGTAAAGCGTCACCCGTCCGTTCTGCACGGAAATGCGGATCGGCTTCACTGGATCAATTGCGTACCTGTTCAGCGAGGGGAAGCCGTAAATCGCCCGATACTCCGCAATCCTGATGCGGTCATCCATAGGAGACACCGGGTCCACCTGGATGTTGTCGATTACGTCCTTCACGCCTTTCATGTTCGCAACCGTGGCCACCGCCGAGTCGGCGTCCACCGGCCCGTACGCATGTCCGCCCAGCGTCACCACGCCATTGCGCACACTCACGCTGACCGCATTGAACGGCGTGGTGCGGTAGCCCACCCGGTCGAATTGCACGGCCCTGACGACCTTGTTCTGCAATTCCGCATCGGGAAGGAACGGCCCGGCAACCTGTATCTCGTTGTCCACCGCCTTCACGCCCTTGACGTCATGCACTCGCTTGTCAGCTCGCCACTTCGAGTCGACGACCGCTACAGTCCCGGTCAGCGTCACCACGCCGTCCTGGACCGCCACGTGGACATCCTTGAATTGCGATTTGTTCAACGCTTTGTTCGCGATTTCCGCGCGAAGGTTATTGTCCTGGGCCGTGGACTGGCCGAAAACCATTGCGCCGGGCACCATCACGAGGCCGGCAACCACAATTGGAAGCAGACTGCGTAATCTCTTTCTCATTGTCAAAACCCCTCCAGTTTTCATCTTTTGCGCAGAGATTTTCATCTTTTGCGCAGAGACTCAAATCCCTGAATCCTGAGGCTTTGATGTGACAGTGCGCGCCCGGGATGTAACCTGGCAGCCTTTTTTGAAGGAATCAATGAGAGCGGGCTCTCAGGCGCTTCGCCAGGCTTCCAAAGCCCGTTCCAGCCGCACTCCGCGCGAGGCTTTCAGCAGTACCACATCGCCGCCATGGACAGTTCCCCGCAGCCATTGTCCAGCTTCTTCAGGAGTCTCGAAATAGAGCACTTCCAAACCGGGTCCACTGGCCGCTTCAGCTAGAAATCTGGCGTCTCCGCTCACCCCCACGACCAGATCGATCCCGGCCTCCGCCGCAGCGCGCCCGCAGGCCGCGTGCAGCGCCGCCGAATCCGGCCCCAACTCCAGCATCGATCCCGCTACCAGAATGCGCCGTCCGCCCGCGCCAACCGGCATCGCCGCCAGAGTGCCAATCATCGCCCTGAGCGCTTCGGGATTGCAGTTGTAGCAATCATTAATGACCGTTGCGCCCTGGATGGTCAGCACCTGTCCGCGCTTGTCCTCAGGCTCCAGCTCCGCCAGCGCCGCGCAGCAGGTTTCGAGCGGAATCCCGGCTTCAACGCCCACCGCGATGGCTGCCATCGCGTTCGCCACATTATGCGCGCCCAGCAAACGCAGGCGCAGCGTGGCCCGCTGGTCACCCGCGCGAACCCTCACCGTCTGCCCTTCCGCGCCCAGCGCCCTAATGGCCTTTGCCCGTGGATCGGCGCACGGCCCGCGCCCGTAATAAACCGCCTTGCCCCGAAAATCACGCCCGAACTGCGAAACGTAAGGATCATCGCAGTTCAGAAAAGCCACGCCATGTGACGGCAACGCCGCCACCAGCTCGTATTTGGCCCGCGCGATCCCTGTTATTCCGTCGGGGAAGTTTTGCGCATGCGCCGTGCCCACATTCGTCACGACGCCCCAGTCGGGAGCGGCAATCTGGGCCAGCGCCGCAATCTCTCCCGCATTCGACATGCCCATTTCGATCACGGCGGCTTCATGTGTCGTTTCCAGCTTCAGCAATTGCAGCGGCAGACCGTATCCGTTGTTGAGGTTCCCATGCGACTTCAGAACAAAGAATTTCGCACTCAGTACTTTCGCGACCGCTTCCTTGGTCGTGGTCTTGCCCGCCGATCCCGTGATGCCGACCAGCCGCTTGCCCCAGTGCCTGCGGACCGCCGCCGCAAGCTGCTGCAACGCCTTCAGCGTGTCGTCCACAACCAGCAGCGGACGCTCACCCGCCTCAATTCGCGCTGCCGCCAGCCTGTCTCGCGTAACCACGGCGGCCACCGCTCCCCGCAAAATCGCCGCGCCGACGAAATCATGTCCGTCAAAACGCTCGCCCTTGATGGCGAAAAACAGCTCGCCCGCGCCAATGGTGCGAGAGTCAATTGAATAGCCCCCGGCAGACGCGCCCTCCGCGCCCGGCCCGCCAAGCTCAGCGCCGGCCCTGTCAAGCTCAGCACCGCACCAGTGGGCGATCTGTCTCAACTCCAGCTTCATTCGGCTGCTCCCGTACGCTGCAAATCCCGCAGCACTTCCAAAGCCACCGCCACATCGTCAAAGGGAATCGTACCGCTCCCGAGCGTCTGCGTCTTCTCGTGTCCCTTGCCCGCCAGCAGAACAATGTCTCCGGGCCGCGCCTCTTCAAGCGCCATCCGAATCGCCCGCCCGCGGTCCGCTTCGAGAATATACCTTGTGCCTGTCAACTCGATCCCTGGAACCGCGTCCGCCAGGATCGCCTCCGGATCTTCGCTGCGCGGATTGTCCGAAGTCAGGAACACCAGATCGCTGCCCTCGCCCGCCGCGCGCCCCATCAGCGGACGCTTTGTTTTATCGCGATCTCCGCCGCATCCGAACAATGTGATGACGCGCCCGCCCGCGCCGCTCACAAACTCGCGCGCCAGCGCCGTCAGGTTTCTGAGCGCGTCGTCGGTATGCGCGTAGTCCACGACTACCGTGAACGGCTGGCCCACATCGACGGCCTCAAACCGCCCCGGCACAGAACCGAGCGAAGCCACGCCTTCCTGAATCTCACCGAGCGAGAGCCCCCGCGCAAACGCCGCCGCGCACGCCGCCAGCAGGTTATAGACATTCACCTTCCCCGTCAGCCGGGTGCGAATCTCCGCCGGCCCGGAGGGCGTCTGCAACACAAATTGCATGCCGCCAGCGGACATGGATACCTCATCGGCACGAAACTCGCCCACGGCCAGCCCGTAGGAAAAAATCTCGCTGCCTGCTTCGCGTGCCGTCAGCGCCAGTTCCGCTCCGTGTGCGTCATCGACGTTCAACACGGACACGCGCGGAGGCCGCAGCAGGCTCCCATCAAACAATCTGCGTTTCGCGGCAAAATACCGGGCCATCGTGCCGTGAAAGTCCAGATGATCCCTCGTGAGGTTGGTAAAAATCGCCGTGTCAAAGCCAAGCCCGTGCACGCGCCCCTGCTCCAGCCCGTGCGACGAAACTTCCATCACCGCTTCAGTCGCGCCCGCGTCCACTCCCTCGCGCAGCAGCGCCAGCAGGTCGCGCGACTCCGGCGTGGTGTGCGGCGATGGCCGCACCGCTCCCGCTACGTGATACTCAATCGTGCCCACCAGCACCGTCCTGCGCCCGGCGTGGTTCAGCATCGCGTCCAGCAGAAAGGCCGTCGTTGTCTTGCCGTTGGTTCCTGTCACGCCGCTCAGAGCCAATTGCCGTTCAGGATGCAAAAAGAAATTCGCCGACACCGACGCCAGCGCCTGTCGCCCATGCTCGACCTGCGCCAGCGCCAGCCCGGGATGCTTCCGCGCGGCCTCATCGAAAGCCGCCGCAGAATCGGTAATCACCGCCGTCGCGCCGGCCTCAATTGCTTTGGAAATATAGCGGTTCCCGTCGGTAGATTCGCCACGCATGGCCACAAACAGCGACCCCGGTCCCACCCGGCGCGAGTCATACTCAACGCCCGTGACCTCAGCGCTCCCGCCCGCGCGGTGCACACACGCAACTTCTCGCAGAACCTCGTCAGACAACATATTCGGATGGAGCCTCATAGTTCTTCTCCATCCTCTACATCCGAGAGGGAATTGTCATCCATTCCCGTGATACAGTGGCCGCAATTGAAGGTGCTTCCATGAAAGCTGCCCGGCGTCCAGTTCCGGTCCTTGTCGTCGCCTTCCTGTTTCTCATCGTGGGGATCATTGGCGCTTTCTACCATATTCACGATCTGCGACAACCGGACGGCATTCTAATCGAATTCACCGAATTCTTGGCGATCCTGGCGGGAGCATTCATGCTCCGCGGCAGCAACTGGGCACGCTGGCTGGCGCTCGCATGGATGGCCTTCCACGTTGGGCTGAGCGCATTTGGCGCCCCCCAGGAACTTGCCATTCATAGTTTGATATTCGCCGGGATTGCGTGGCTCCTGTTTCTCCCTCAGTCCAGACAATATTTCGGAAGGGCAAGAGACACGCCGCAGTGAAACACACAGGGCACGAGGCCGGCGAAGTTCGACCTTACCGCCCGAACCGGACCACGATCTGCGTTCCCGCCGGAACCATCGTTCCCGCCGCGGGAACCTGCTGCCGCGCAATGCCCGACCCCACCACCTGCACACCAAGCCCAACGTCACCCGCGCGCTCAATCACCGTCCGCACCGGCTGGCCAAGCAGCGAAGGCACCGCGACGCGCTTGCCCGAAGACACTACGACCGCCTGTTTCGGCGCCGAGATTTCCGCTGCCGGGGCGGGACTCTGTGGCATCGCGGGCTCCCTGGCGGCCGTATCGCTGCGGTCTAGCTCTGTGGTGCTGGACGAAGCCGCGATCGCACTCGCACTCAAAGGCTCGCCATCGTTGGCTTCCTCCTGCGACTTCGAGACCGGCAACCGGACGGAGCCATTCACCTTCGCCCGCAGAGGATCGTCTGCCGGCAAGTCGTTCACTTCGTCAAACAGCGAATCCAGGTCAGCGGCGGACTGCTCCGGATCGTCATCGACGACATGTTGGCTCTCAATCGCCGCCATCTCCTCGGTCGATTTCACGTCCTGGTCGTGCGGCACGCCCAGGTACTCCAGAATCTGCTGCGCAAGCTCGTGAAACACCGGCGCGCTCGCCGACGTTCCGTAGTGAAACCGATACGCGGGCGAATTCATCACCACCACAATCGTCACCGCCGGATCATTCACCGGTGCGAAGCCCACAAACGACGCGACATATTTCGTCTTCGAATACGTGTGCGTCCGCGGATCGATCTTCTCCGCCGTGCCTGTCTTGCCCGCCGCGCTGTAGCCGTTCAACTGCGCCGGGATTCCCGTGCCGTGCTCTACGACTCCCTCCATCATCTTCCGCATCTCCGCCGCCGTCATGGTGGAGATGACGCGATGCGCGCCCTCCGGCAGAGGGCTGGGAAGCTCGTACTCTGGATGGAACGCCGCCGGCACCAGCTTTTCGTCCGGCGATTCATTCGAGCTCGCCAACAGAATGTGCGGCGGCAGATACACGCCCCCATTCGCGATGGTCGAAACCATCGTGACCAGTTGCAGCGGCGTCACGCCAATCTCCTGGCCCATCGGAATAGAGCCGATGGTCGTCGGCTGCCACCGGCGCGGCGGCTTCAGCAACCCGCGCGTCTCGCCCGGCAGCTCAATACCGGTTTTCTGGCCGAACCCGAACGAGCGGATGTACTGATAGAAGCGGTCCTTGCCCATGCGCTCGCCCAGCTCAATCGCCGCGACGTCGCTCGACTGCTCCAGCGCCTGCGTGGTCGTCAGCACGTTGCCGCGCGCTGCTTCGTAGCGAATCGCGTCACGGTCATCATGCACAATGCGCCCCGCCACGTTGATCTTGCCACCCAGCGTGGGAATCATCGCGTCCGGCGTCGTCACACGTGTTTCCAGCGCCGCCGAGTAGGTCACCAGCTTGAAGGTCGAGCCCGGCTCGAATACGTCGCTGATGGCACGATCGCGAAGAAGGCTGGCGCTGGTGTGGCGAAAATCGTTGGGGTTGAAGGTCGGCCGCATGGCCAGCGCCAGAATCTGCCCCGTATGCGGGTCCTGCACCACAATCGTGCCGCTCTCCGCGTGCGTTCGCGCCATATTGCGGTCCAGCGCCTGCTCAGCCATGAACTGGATATTTTCGTCAATGGTAAGCACCAGGTTTTCGCCCGGCAGCGGGTCCCGCTCCGTGCTGCCCCGCACATGCCTCCGCGCGTCGACCGCGGTCAGCATCCGCCCCGGCGTACCGTGCAGGTCGTCGTTGTACTCCTCTTCCAGACCACCCAATCCGTTATCGTCCACGCCCACATAACCCAGTACCTGCGCGGCAATCCGGTTGTCCGGATAGAAGCGCTTGAACTCTTTCTGGAAGTAAATCCCCTTCAGCTTCAGCGCCTTCACCTGGCTCATAACCGAGGCGTCCTGCTTGCGCGCCACCCAGGCAAACGCCCGCGAAGCTTGCAGGCGCGCCAGGATCCGCTTGGCTGTGGTGTAGCTGTCTTCGGGATCGGTATGGACAATCTTCGCCAGTTCGGCCGCCACCTGGGTCTTGTTGGTGATTTCCGTCGGCACGGCGTAGATCGAATCCACCAGCACTGTCATGGCCAGCGCATGAAGATCGCGGTCGTAGAGAATGCCGCGACGCGGCGCGACCTCAAAGCTATGTTCCTGCTGGCGGGCCGCCTGCTCCATGTAATAGTGATGGCGGAAGACCTGAAGCCATACCAGCCGGCCGCCGATCACCGTGGCCCAGCCGGCCAGTACCACCAGTACGATGAAGACGCGGAAGCGCCGCATGGGCGTGACCACGCCCGGTTCCCGAACAGAAGAAGACGATCGAGAAGACGAACGGGATGAGGACGGAGAGAACGAACCACCCTTCACTGCTGCCGAAGCTCCCTCCCCAAAAGAAGATTACAGCATTCCCGAGTCTCTATCCTGTTAAGTTTCTCGTCGTAAAGCGGACCTCCGCGAAGTCTTCGTTCCGCGGAGCGTTCTTAACGGATCGAAGGCAGCAAAGGATGGGTCTCCGCCAGCACCGGAGCATTCGGGTCCACCGTCGCATTTGGGCGAACCACCTGTCCCGGCGTCGGAACCGATAACCCGAGCTGACGCGCCAGTTGATCAATCCGCGCCGGATCGCCCAACTGTGCCTCCGTCAGACGAAGCTGCCTGTTCTGCTCCTGAAGTTGCTGCAACTGCGCCTTCTCCGACTCGATATGGTAGCCGTATTCAATCCCGCTCAGGTGCTGCCATCCATATACCATGATGAGCCCGAACAGCAGCGCCATCACGCAGGCGAACATGCGCATCTCCTTCACCCGCTCGGGGTCGGGTGCCTTCACCAGTCGCGAATTATCAAACCGCTTGGCAAACAACGCTTCCGGCGTAGGCCCGCGGCGCACGCGTTGCTGCGCGGCCATGAGCGCCTGATTCCGTTCAGCCGCACGTTCCGATGCGCGCCCCATTGCGCGATCCATCGCGGCGTCCCTGCGCCCATACTCAAATCCGGTCTGCGCTGCAATTGCCTGTGTCGCCATTCCCTATCTCCAAATAGCTACTAGCCGCTAGCTCCCGGCTGGTAACTCTCCCTCTCCACTCCGCTTCCCTGCTTCCAATCTCTTCGTCCCGCCCTCCTGGCAGCAGCCGGCTTGCCTTTCCCCCTCGAACGACCGGGCCTGGGTCGCTGATAGTTTGGAGGGGAATCATTACGAGGGTTTGTCTTGCACTTTCGCCATTTACTGCGGCAGGACGACCCCGGCCCGATGTTTGAATGACTGCGGTTACGCGCCTACATGAAGAAGTGAATCGCCCCAAAAATCGTGAGGACGAAACCCAGGCACGTTCCATGAAACTTCAGGTCGTTAATAAACCGCCGGCGGCACCGTGCCGAGGACATCGTTTCTGCAAACGGTGCAGGCCGATAGACGCTGCTGTTATATCCGACATTCGATCCCATGGCGTAACTCCTTTTTCTGATTTCCGGCACGATCTGCGCCTTCCGCACACCCTTGCCGGTCTTGCAAACTCCCCAAAACCCCTTGACGGAAACGCCCTCAGCCGTTTCCTGTTCCCGTTTTCCTCTCCGCCGCTCGCAGCTTCGCGCTGCGCGCCCGCGGATTGCGATCCGTTTCCTCCGCTTCCGCCGTCACCGGTTTCCGCGTCAACACTTCATAAATTCCCTGCCGGGCACCTTCCCTCAGCGCGTCTTTGGCGCGGCGGTCTTCGAGCGAGTGGAAGCTGATGACCACCAGCCTTCCTCCCGGCTTGAGCAGAGCCGGAGCCGCGCTCAACAGCGCGTCAATCTCCTCCAACTCGGCATTGACATAAATTCGGAGCGCCTGAAAGGTCCGCGTCGCGGGATGAATAAAATGCCGCCCGGATTTCATCGCCGGGGCCGCGGCCGCCACCACTCTGGCTAATTGCGCCGTCGTGGTCAGCGGCCGGGCCCGGACAATGGCTCTGGCGATTCTCCGCGACCTCCTTTCCTCTCCGAATTCGTAAATCAGGTCGGCAAGTTCTTTTTCGCCGAACTGGTTTACCACTTGTGCGGCGGTCTGCCCCCGGCGCGGATTCATCCGCATATCCAAGGGGCCGTCCACCTGAAAACTGAATCCTCTCTGTGCCTCGTCGAAGTGCATCGAGCTGGCCCCAAAGTCGGCCAGCAGGCCATCCACGCTGCCCGCGGCCAGAAGCTCCGGCGTGTGCGAAAACTCCACATCGTGGAATTCCAGCTCCGGCATGGCCGGACCGAGTTCGCGGCCCACTTCCGCCAGCCGCTCTTTGGCCAGCACCATCGCCGCCGGATCGCGGTCAAAGCAGAGCAGCCTGCCACCCGCGCCAACCAGCCGCGCTATCGCGCTCGCATGTCCCGCGAATCCCAGCGTCGCGTCAACATAAACGCCGCCCGGATGCACATTCAGGGTTCGGATCGCTTGTTGTAAAAGAACCGGCACATGCCGCTCACCGCCACTCATGTGCTCCCCCTGGGGGGTTGGTTAAAGCCCAAAGTCCGCCAGCGCCTTTTCGTCGTCCGCGGTCAGCGGATTCGCATCCATATTCGCGACAAACGACTCACGGTTCGCTACTTCCAGATAAGTCTGGTTTCCAAAAATCACTACATCGGCCACCAGGCCGGCCTTTTCACGCAGGATCTGGGGAAGCAAAACTCGTCCCTGCGCGTCCATCTCGGCTTCCTGGCCGAAGTAGTTGTAGCGGTCCAGGAGCTTTTTCTTCGCAGGATTAAAGTTGGGGATCGCCGCCAGCTTCTGCTCGACCTTTTCCCACTCCTGCATAGGGTGAATCTGAGCCACCCGCCCATCCGTGCTGGTGATATAGAAACGGCCGTTATAACTCTCGTCAATCCGGCGCTTGAACTCCGCCGGCAGCTTGAGCCGCCCTTTCTCGTCCACTCGGGTTGGGTGATTGCCGCGAAACATTCTTTCCGTTCCGGTCGAAAGCCCTGGTCAGTCCGCCGTATACTCGCGCTATCGGCTAAAACCGGCCTGAAGGTCACTAGTTCATTCCACTTTCGACCACTTTCACCCACATCCTAGCGCAGTAAGATGCAGACTCCAAGTGGAAAAACGCCAAAGTCACGATCTAAACGATAGAAAAATCGATGCGAAAGGCCTGCTGGTCAGGAACAGCCAATCTCTTGGGACGCCCACCAGGCAAGCCACTAGATGTAGGGGTTAACTCAAACGGTTCCGGCCTCCGCCGAGCCTCTTGCCAGATTCCGAAACTCACGGTAAAGCCATCCATCATTGGGATTGCCTGCGCGCCCGCCGCGCCTGCAAACGCATCTGTAAATGGAAAATCAGATACAGGACGACGGCCACATTCACCGCCATGACCCCCACCCGGATCCACGTCACCCGGTGCGCCAGCGCCATGAACTCAAAGGGCAGAAAAAACGCTGAAATCGCGATGGTCACAAACTCAGCCCAGACCTTGCGCAGAACCAGCCCCGTTCCCTCCAGAATATCGAGTCCGGCATGGGCGAAGAACGCCGCGCTGATCTCCTTCAGCCGGTGCGGATCAAGCAGCGCCGCCTTGTCCAGCAGCAGGCTCGCGAACCGGCCTTCCGGATCGCGGTGGAGGACGAGGATCAGCCGCGTCAGCTCGTCCACAATGTCCTTGTGGAGCATCCGCAGTACGCCTATTCCCAGCAGAATGAAAAGGGCGGCCTCCATCAGCTTCAACGCGCCAATAACTTCCAGCCAGCGGTCGTAGATAGAGACGCGGGGCCGTACCGCATGGGTGTGGGTGGATGAGGACATCGAGGGTCTGACTACAGGATATATGCTGCAAGCGCCGCGAAACCGGAAGCCACTTGCTGGGTGGTTCGGCGGACGGAGTGGAATTGTCATTCCGACCGAAGCAGAGGAACCTGCACTTCCTTTGCGGTTATACCAACGTCGGTTCCGCTTTAAGTTTCTCGGAGATGGAACGAGCCAATGGAGGACCCATTCCGGAGGGCGCGCCGCCCAATCAGCCTGAGCGAAACAAAGCAGGGCGCTTCTCCTGCTTTGCTTCGCTCAACGCCCGTGCGGTCAGTACCGCCCGCCGCGCAGGCGCCGCCGGAGGCATGCCCACTACCACGAGTAATGCACCGTGTAGCTCACCTGCTGCTGGCCGTGCGCCGGAACCGTGACAGGAAACGCCACAGTGGAGCTGTCCCGCTTCTCATAATCTGAGCTTTTGTCCACAATTTCCCAGTTCGCCGCGCGGAAAAGGTGTTCCACCACGTCCACCTCTACCGGCTTGTCCTTCGCGTTCTTCACCATGATCAGATACGACTCGTCCATCGTGTGCCCGTTGTAATCAACATGGAAATTCATGCGCTTGCGCTCGCCGGTTATGTCAAACGCCGCTCCGGTCGAAAGCCGTATCTTCCCGCCCTCCGGCGTGTGGTCGATGGTGTTCTCGCCCACAAACTCCATCTGCCCATCGGAGTCCGTGCGATAGAACCGCACCACGCCCGCCGGCAACGGCATTCCCAGGTGGTTGGCTTTGTTGTTCACAAACTCCTGCTCAATGTGGACCTTCTTTGTGCTGGCAACGCCGAAGCCTTCCTGGTTATAAACCTGGCCAGCCTGCCAGTAAGTGGGGATCTCCGCCCCGTCATACACATACTTGCGCGTCACCGGAACGCCCGTCACCCGCAGAAACTCAATCTGCTTGGTCTCGCGGTCCTTCAGCGTCACTATGCGGTTCAGGTTGTAGAGATGAAAGTCATCAAACGACTTCTGCGTAACCGGTCGCGGCTGCATCAAGGCGTTCTCGACCATGCCTCCGATCACCCCCCATAACCCGCACCATAACCTTGCGGCCTGATCGCCACATCCCCCGCCATCAGCTTGATCCGTGCATCGGTAAAATCCGTGCCGCTGTTGTTGCTGATCGTCACCCAGCCCACAATATCCACCGGCTCAACGCCCGATCCGGCAGCCTCTGCTTTCGCGGCGACTATGTTGTAGGTTGCATTCCAACTGAACCCGTGCGTCAGGTAGCTCAACTCCGCCGGAAACTGCGCCGCATCCTTCGAGTAAATCTCCCAGCGCAGCGTCGGCTTCAGCAGCAGCCCATCCGTCGATGCGGGAAACAGCGGCAGCCCCGGCAACTGGAACTGCATCTTCCCGTTGACCTCGATCAGCGGCTGCGTCCCGTTCGCCTCCGCGCGCAGAATCTTCCCCGGTATCAACTCCGTCTTGGTGTTGCCGTTCTCAAGCCGCGACACCTGGAAATCAATCGTCTTCCCCTCACTGAGTGGCAATGGCTGCGTCGTAGTTCTGCTCCTCAATCTGCACCGGACGCCGCCCCACCGGTCGCGCAGCACCACCGAATCCGGCTCAAGCTGGCTCGTCACTTTCGTCGTGGTCACTTCGTTGTTGCCGGGCTTCAGGTTCAGATCAACCGTCGTTCGCACCACCGCGAGGTTCTGGTTATAGATGGTCAACGCCGGGCCGCCGGCCTGGTTATGCTGCGCCGGATTCTTCTGTGCGCCGGCCACCACCGACGCCAGCACACACAATACCGCGAGAACGTTCCAACACATTCTTTTCACAGGACTTTCTCCTTACCGCATCTCTATAGACACGGCAGGGTACTCCCTTTGTTCCCGCAATCGGAAGAAAAATAGAAAGGAAAAGCGCCGTATCCAGAAACCTGGCGCCGACTGAAGGGAGGGTCAATCGAGCGCGCACCAGGACGACGGCGAGGCCGCGTGTGCCTGGACGGCTAGTCCCCAGCGGGAGTGGCCACGCGAAGCCGCCGGCTGGACGGCGAGTCCTTCAAGTACGGCCCAAGCTTCTCGAGCGCCGCCTCCACGCTCACACCGTTGGCCGCGCGCAACCGGTCCACCTTGCCGTGCTCGATGAAGTGGTCGGGCCAGCCGATCCGCACCACCGGAACATCCAGCCGCATCTCGCTCAGCGCCTCCAGCACCGCGCTGCCAAAGCCGCCCATCAACACGCAATCTTCAAAGGTAACGAAAGCCGTGACTTTGCGTGCGTAAGCGGCCAGCAGCTCGCGGTCCAGAGGCTTTACAAACCGCGGATTGATCACCGCCGCCGAATACCCCTGCTCCTCCAGCCGATCCGCAAGCTCGCCCGCCATGGGCAGCAGCGAACCCAGCCCCAGCACGGCAAAGTCCTCCCCGTCGCGGACCACTTTCGCCTTGCCGATCGGCAATGCCACCGGATGCGGTTTCACTGCCGCGCCTGGCCCGGTTCCGCGCGGATACCGCACCGCCGACGGTCCCTCATGCAGCATGGCTGTGTAGAGCATATCGGCCAGCTCGTCCTCGTTCGTCGGGTCCATGTGGATGATGTTCGGAATCCCGCGCAGGTAGCTGATGTCGAATAACCCGTGATGCGTGGCCCCGTCATCGCCGCTCAACCCGCCGCGGTCCAGGCAAAACACCACCGGCAGCTTCTGCAGACAAACGTCATGAATCACCGGATCAAAGGCCCGCTGCAAAAACGTTGAGTAGATCGCGCAAAACGGCTTGTAGCCGCGCGTCGCCATGCCCGCCGCAAAAATCACGGCATGTTCTTCGGCAATCCCCACGTCGAAGTACTTCTTCGGGTGGTGCGGCCGGAACAGGTCGAGCGCCGTGCCGTTCGGCATGGCTCCGGTAATCGCCACCAGCTTGTCGTTTTCGTTCGCCAGCTTCACCAGCGTGTCGGCAAACACCTCAGAATAGGTGCGCTGCCCGGTCGGGTTCGTCTCGCCCGTTTCGGGATGATACGGCCCCAACCCATGGAATTTCTTCTGCTTGTCCAGCGCCGGCTGAAAACCGCGCCCCTTCTGCGTAATGACATGCAGCAGCACCGGCCTCTCTTGCTGCTTCAAAAACTTGAAGGTCTCAATCAGCAGTCCGATATTGTGCCCGTCCAGCGGCCCGAAGTACGTCAGCCCAAACTCTTCAAAAAGTCCAGACGGCCACAGGATGCCCTTTGCGGCTCCCTCGGCGCGCTTCACCACATTGGCCGCCGTCTTGCCGCCCACGCGCTCCAGCAGCCGTGCCGCGCTGTCATGCAGGTGCGAAACCCGCTCGTTGGTCACAATCTTGTGCAGATATTTCGCGATCGCGCCCACGTTGCGGTCAATCGACCACTCGTTGTCGTTCAACACCACAATCAGCCGCTTCGTGTTGTCGGCAATGTTGTTCAGCGCTTCGAAGGAAATCCCATTGGTAAACGCCGCGTCGCCCGCCAGCGCGATCACGTGTTCCCTGCCGCCCGCCAGGTCCCGGGCCACCGCCATACCCAGCGCGGCGGAGAGCGAAGTTCCCGCGTGCCCTGCCCCGTAGCAGTCATGCTCGCTTTCCGTGCGCAGCATAAAGCCGTTCAGCCCGCCCGGCTGGCGAATCGTCCCAAACCGCTCCCGGCGCCCGGTCAGCAGCTTGTGGACATAGGCCTGGTGGCTCACGTCAAAAACAAATTTGTCCCGCGGGGTGTCAAAAACGTAGTGCAGGGCCAGCGTAAGCTCCACCACCCCAAGGTTCGGCCCGAGGTGGCCGCCAGTCTTTGAGAGCGTCAAAATCAGCCGCTCGCGAATCTCCTGCGCCAGCTTCTCCAGTTGCCTGATGGAAAGCCCTTTAATATCGGCGGGCGAGTCAATGCTATCGAGTATTTTGCCCATGGGAAACCGAATGCGCCAATCTGTTACTGGACTGACCCCGCGCCGGGGCCTGAGTGAAGCTTCTCTCCTGAATACCCCTAAGTATATCAATGTGCGCCGGGGCGCTTCGCGCATCCTCCACACTCCATGGGAATGCGGAGCCCGCGCCCACGCTGCTACCCCACGCTGCTAGCATTGATCCCGTGCCACGAAATACCGCGGCCTCTGGAGAATCCCGAATCATGCGCAGCATTTTTTCTCTTGCCGTCATGTGCCTGCTGGCCTGCTGCCCCTGCGCGCAGGCGCAACTCCCGCTCAGTCCCCTCACCAAGCCGGCGCCCGCCGCCAACCCGTTCACCAACCCCGGCCTGACGCCCGAAGTCTCCTTTCTCTATAGTCTCGAAGCGAAATTCGAGCACGACACCGCCCGGGGAGGCGGAGCTGCTTTCGCAAAATGGTTTGCAAGAGACGGCGTGACGCTCTCGAACGGCAAAGCTCCTGTCATCGGCCGGGCCGCCATTACCGCCAGCGCCGACTGGACCCCCGCCCAGTACCAGCTCACCTGGACCCCCGACGGAGGACGCATGAGCGCCGCCGGCGACATGGGCTTTACCTGGGGACACTACGAAGGCCGCGCCAAAGACCGCGACGGTAATCCGGTCCTGACCACAGGCCGCTACATGACGGTATGGAAAAAGCAGCCCAACGGCTCCTGGAAGGTCGAACTCGACGCCAGCAACAAAGAACCCCCCGCCAAAGAGGATTGCTGCAAGCTGCCGTAAAGCAGCTTTTAGCTACTAGCTTTTAGCTTTACGCGCTTGCGGACAAGCCTGAAGTCACTCGCCGCGCGCTAGCATCGGAAAAGCTAGTAGCTAAAAGCTAAGAGCGAAAAGCTAAACAATGTTCGAGTTCCTGCTCTTCCGCGGCGTCGCCATCATCGTGCTGATCCTGGGCAACGCCTTCTTTGTCGCCGCCGAGCTTGCCCTGGTCAGCGTGCGCCAGACGCGCGTCGAGCAGATGATCGCCCAGCGCCGCCCCGGAGCGCGCCTCGTTCATCATCTCCAGCAGCACCTCGACGATTTTCTGCCCGCCGTTCAGCTCGGCGTCACCCTCTGCAGCCTGGCCCTCGGCTGGATCGGCGAGCCGGCCGTCGCCAATGTCTTCGAGGCCTGGATGGGCGGCCTCCCGCACTCGCACATCTACGCCCATCTCATCGCTGTTCCGCTTGCCTTCGCCTTCATCACTTACCTTCAGGTGCTGCTCGGCGAGCTGGTTCCCAAGGCGCTGGCCCTCCGCAAATCCGAGCAGGTGGCCGTCGCTGTCGCCGGGCCAATGGACGTCTTCATCCGCCTCACCCGCCCCGCCATCCGCCTCATGAACAGCTCCGCACAGCTCGTCCTGCGCCTCTTCCGCACGCCCGTCGCGCACGAAACCACAACCATCCACTCCCCCGAAGAGCTGAAGCTGATGGCCACCGCCGCGCGCCGCACCGGCATGCTCCCCGAATATCAGGAAGCCCTCATCCATCGCGCCATCGAAATCAATCGGGTCCCGACCCGCGAAATCATGACGCCGCGCCAGCGCATCTTCTCCCTGCCCTTCGACATGCTCATCGAAGACGCCAGCGCCCGCATCGTCGATGAGCAGCACTCCCGCGTTCCCGTCTACGACCCGGTGCGCGGGCCGGAGTTCATCGTCGGCGTCGTCTACTCCAAAGACATTTCGCGACTCATGCACTTCCGCGCGTCAGCCGGAACCCGTTTCAGCGGCACGCCGTTCGTCGAGCTACGCCTCCAGCAGGTCATGCGCGAAGTCCTCGTTGTGCCCGAAACCAAGCCCGTTCTCGACCTGCTGCACGAGTTCCAGGAGCGCCGCCGTCATCTCGCCATCGTCGTCGACGAGTTCGGAACCACCGCCGGCCTCGTCACCGTCGAAGACGCCATCGAGCAGTTGATCGGTGAGGTCGAAGACGAGTTCGACGTAGCCGCCAAAAAAGTCCTGACCACGGCCACCGGCGGCCTCGTCCTCGACGGCAGCGTCAACCTCCGCGACCTCGAAACGCAAATGCGCTGGAGCCTGCCCCGCGCCGGCGGCGTCGAAACCCTCGCCGGCTTCCTCCTCACCCGCCTCGGCCACATTCCGCGCGGCGAAGAAACCGTCGAGTACGAAGGCCGCCGCTTCACCGTCCTCGAAATGAGCGGCAACCGCATCAGCCGCGTCCGCGTTGAAACCACGCCCGTGGAAAATCATCCTCTGCTCGAGAACGCAGGCTGACCCGATATGCCGTCTCTCCAGACAGCCAACGATGACTCAACCCGAACAGAAGGCGGCCCCAACCCCGCAACGTGTAAGAATGGCGCTAACCCCGGATTCTCCATGATGCGCCTGCCCCGCGCCATCCGCGCGCTTCTCTTCCGCCTTGTCTACGCCGTTCCGGTCGTGTGGCTGGTCGTCTCCATCGTTTTCATCCTTATTCATCTTGTCCCCGGCGATCCGGTCGAGCAGATGCTCGGCGAAGGCGCGCGTCCCGCCGACATCGTAGCCCTGCGCCACGCCTACGGACTCGACAAGCCGCTCGGCACGCAGTACCTCCACTACTGGGCCGGAGTCCTCCACGGCAATCTCGGCCACTCCATCCGCCTCAACGACTCCATCACCCATCTCGTGCTCACCCGCTATCCCTACACGGTGGAGCTGACCGTAGCCGCGCTGATCATCGCCGTCCTCATCTCCGTTCCCGCCGGCGTCGCTTCCTCCCTCCGGCGCGACCGCTGGCAGGACCGCCTCCTCAGCTTCGTCAGCCTGCTCGGCCTGTCCTTCCCCGCCTTCGCGCTCGGCCCCATCCTCATCCTGCTCGTCTCCATCAAGCTCGGCTGGCTCCCCGTCAGCGGAGCCGGCGGCCTCACCCATCTCATCCTGCCCGCCATCACCATGGGCAGCGCGCTCGCCGCCATCCTCACTCGAATGGTCCGCACCGCCATGCTCGAAGAGCTCGGCCAGGACTACATTCGAACCGCCCGCGCCAAGGGCCTGCCTGAGCGCACCGTCGTCTACAAACACGCCCTCCGCAACGCGCTCATTCCCGTCATCACCCTGCTCGGCCTGCAATTCGGAGCCCTCCTCGCCGGAGCCATCGTCACCGAAACCATCTTCAGTTGGCCCGGCATCGGACGCCTCACCGTCTCGGCCATCAACAACCGCGACTACCCGCTCCTGCAAGGCTGCATCCTCGCCATCGGACTCACCTACGTATTAGTCAACCTCGCCACCGACATCATGTACGTAGTCATCAACCCCCGCATCCGCGATTAACCCAAGCTGCCAAGCGGCCCACAAAATCTCGCGTACAAAATTACTGATGTGTCAGTCGTCGTTGATGCCGTTTGCACCGCTGAGCAGGAAATCGCGATCCGTGACCTCGAATGCGGAGCAAATTGCGTCGATGACAGTGCCTAAATCCTTCCACGCCGATGCGTCAGTAGATTTGATGGGCCGATCGAGCTTGTCCAGCTTCCGGGAGAAGCGAGACATGCACCCTCTCTTGTCTATAAGCTCGCCTTGGTAACGCTTCATGGTTGGTTCAAATCCTTTCCACTGCACAGGTATCAAAGAGCCGCTAGGATCGGTGAGCGAGTCGCGCCCGAGATAGAGTTCGATGCTTGCCGCAGAGCCATTGACGTCCATCATCATTTCTCCCGAGGGGCCTCGCGTCGGATAATCTCGAGCAATGTCGATGTCTGGATATCTCATTACCTTGATGTTCTCCGGAAGATCCAGCTTTGAGAGGATGCTTTGCGCCAAGCATCCAGAGGTGTCGTTATCGAAAATGGCCACGATCCGATCGCGTATCCCCGCACCAGCAAACGATCGAACGATATTCGTGAGGAAGGACGCACCTCCCTCTACTTTGAAAGCGGCGAAATCCATGAACGATAAATATTCAGTAATCTCTGGACGAAGAACCCGGAGCGCGGACTCCAGGACAAACTTGTCTGTGGATCCCTCCGTCAGGACGATTAGGTGGAGCGCCTCCCTGTCACGGGCATCGACCCGTTCCCGAGCCCAAGATGAGAGTGGGTCCGAAGTCGAGCAGTATCCGCCGTCCACGAGTTCAGAAATGTCGAGGGTAACGTCCCCGGTTTCTGTCGCCTCGAGCTCGAAGCGGAGTCTGAACCGTTCATCATAGGCCTCTGGGAACCTTGCAGAGGGCAGCGCTCCTCCCGGTCTAAAGGACTTCACAAGCTCCGGGAGACCACTTGGGTCTGCATCAGGGGGTGTAAGGAACGCCTCCCGAAGCCCCAATATCCAAGTGTCCGCATCGGTCCCAGAAAGCAGATCAATACGTTTTGAGTAATAATCATTGAGCTTTCTCTTCGACTCGGCATAGGAATTTAATCCGAACTGCTGACTCCGCGAACTGCAATTTCTGATCTCCTGGATTTTTGCAATATTGAACATCTCACGGCAGGTATCCAACGTAAATCCTAAGAAATCGAGGCGCTTCTTCAGAACCTCTACGGTCGTGACATATTGCACTATCAATGACAACCGTTCGTCAGCAACGTCGGATGTCTCATCACCCGCATCTGACGCGATCTGTTGGATTCGTTTTTCGACCTCGCTGAATAAAACCATGATCGAATCATCGATCTCATTCCTCCAGCTCTCGAAGACGACCTTCCCAAGCCTTAAACTGCACCAGCACCCCATTCAGCTATCATATGGCCCACATCTCGCGACTCGAGATTCCCTGATTCCACAACCCGAAATGCCCGCCGGGTGCCCCATCCTTCGCGTTGCTTTCTGCGCGAAGGGTGGGTAAGCGCGAGGAATGACTTGTCATCTCGACCGAAGTCCGCGTTTTTGCTCATCGCAGCCGAAGAGCCTGCAACTAACGATTCATCCTCAGCGAAGCGACCAAAAGGGAGCGCAGTTGAAGAGCTTGCCCCGAGCGAGGCCGAGGGGGCCTGCGGCTTCGCTCCGCAGTCCCTCAGTGAATGCCTCGGCGATTGGGCGCTCGTTGACAAGTCACGATCGACAAAGGAAGGCCCGTTTTTCAGGACCTATCCCGGCGAGCGCTGCCCAAGGCTCGCAGAATGAGTGGATTGGGCCGCAAAAGGTGCTACTTGCCGGCCAAAGTTCCGGGTAGCCAACCAACCGCCCATAGCGGATGAGAGGTCGGCTCATAATCTCGAACTGATTCTTGACACGCCCTTCACCCACACCATATAGTTCTAGCCGCAACACGAGACTTGAGGTGAAACATGCGTCGAATTTCCATGATGGCACTTGGTTTCGCTCTGCTGTTATCCGGAGTCCAGTTGTACGCCCAGATGAATGCAGGTGTAGAGAAGGCTCTTCAAGCCAAAGAACAGGCCGGCTGGCAGAGCTGGAAGGATCACAACCCAAAGCCGACGGAAGAGATGACACCGGAGCACTCCATCAGCATCGCCGACGGGACGGTCGCGAAAGGAAAACAGCAAATCGTAAATAGCGTAACGACTCCGGGATGCGACGTCAAAAGCTTCTCACTCTCCGGCTTCTCCTATTTGTGGCTCGACAAGGACACGGTGCTGATGACCTACACCGCCACGCAGGACGCAACCTGCTCGGGCAAGAAGCAAGCCGGAAAAGTTATCGCCACTTCACTGTGGCAAAAGAAGGGCGGCAAATGGGTGTCGCCATTCCACCAGGAAACCGACGCTGGGGGAATGTGATCTAGCGCCTTCCATGTCTGCGAAGTTGATTGGACTACCCTGATCCCGCCGTCAGTCCTCAGAAGTCGGCGAGCCGCATTCCTATGCCCGCGTCGTTCCGGGCCTATTACCGGCAATGCGGAAATTTAGCCAAAATCGCTTTTCTGAAAACCAAGCAAATAACAGCAAAATATAACTCCCGGAACCATCCCTACCCCTCCTGCGTACCTCCCTTTCGGAGGCACCACCATGACCCTTCGCTCCGCCGCAGCCATCCTCGCGCTCGCCCTCACGCCCGCCGCCCTCTTTGCCGCCGAGGGCACCTTCGATAAAACCCTCGCCGTCGCCGGACCCGCCACCCTCAACATCAGCACCGGCTCGGGATACATCCACATCACGCCCGGCCCCGACGGCTCCATTCACATCATCGGCCACGTCCGCTCCAACATGGGCCTCTTCTCCGGCTCGCCGGAAGAGAATGTCCGTCGTGTCACCGACAATCCTCCCATCGTGCAGAACGGCAACTCCATCGAGGTCGGCCTGCACACTCATTTTGAAAACATCTCTATCGACTACGTCGTCACCGCGCCGCGCGGAACCAACGTCGAAGCCAACTCCGGCTCCGGAGACCTCAACATCTCCAATCTCGGCGCGCCCCTCAAGGCGGGGACCGGCTCCGGCAGCATCGAGGCGAATGACCTCACCGGCGATGTCACGCTCAATGCGGGTTCCGGCAACATCCATGCCATGATGAACGGCGCTCACTATGTCAAGGCAGAAACCGGCAGCGGAAACCTCCACCTGCAGGGCGTCACCGGCGGACTCTACGCCGAAACAGGCTCCGGCGATATCGAAGTCAGCGGCCAGCCTGGCGACGGATGGAAGCTCGAAACGGGCTCCGGTTCCGTAACTCTCAACACCGGCAGCAGCGCACGCTTCACGCTCGACGCCAGCACCGGCTCGGGCAGCGTCCAAACTGATCCGCCCCTCACCACCCACGGCGGCAACGACCACCATCACGTCGTAGGCGACATCAACGGTGGCGGCCCTGTTGTAAGAGTAGAAACCGGCTCCGGAGATGTACGCGTTCACTAAGCATTGCAGCCAGGGAGCGCATCCACGCTCAATTTGCGCATTGAAGATAGTTCCCTGTCGGTCAGGAATCTACCGGCTGATGGTTTAAAGGAATGTCCGCTTTTCGATACCAATCGGCCACCGCGCCCAAGACTAATCTGGATGAGTGGTTTGGCCTGAAATCATCATTCGACAAGGCCGGTGCTTGTGGAATCGGAGGACGGCCTTTCGGCGAAGGGCGCTCTTCGTGGACTGGATTACCAGCATTTGCCTTTCGGAATTCGCAATTGCCTGGGTGGAGGACACGGTGAACTCGTCCTCGCCGGCATGTACCGTACCACGGTCAGCCATGAGCAGGAATTTACAAAGACGATCTCCAACGAGCTGAGTACCGTTGCAACAACCTCTTGAAACTTCACAGCTAGTCACACTTCCTGATTTGAATATTACAGCCACAGAGGCAACATGCCGGTCGAAGACGCACCCCGACCGAGAGTGGGTTGCGACAGTGTCACCTCACCACACCGCGGCGAAGAATGGCCCTATTACGATCGTCTATCTTGCGGAACAGAAGCAACTTAGCCTTTCTGCTACGGATTGACACTACCGAGCTTGCTTGTAGTCATTCGGCTCATCCACTAAGGGAACGACAACGTCCTTTATCATTCACTACTTGGGTTGGCAAGGGGCAAGATGTCTTGGGGCCGGAGCTTTGTACGAGCGTCTGACAATTCCACTCAGGGCAAGCCAAGGGCGTGCGCGTGCCTGGGAGCAAGGAGCGGAGCGGCTTGACCCGGAAATCAGGCGTAATTTCGGTACAGGGTTTTGGGACTAGCCTCGTAGCCGACAATTCCGTGTTACCGTCCCACGCCAGACGTTCCGGGTGCTTTTGCCGGTGGCTCGCGTACTGCTAATGTAGGAAACCCGCTCGCGGGTTGAATCCAGTGACCGAAAACCGAAGCC
Source organism: Acidobacteriaceae bacterium (assembly GCA_049280995.1). Lineage (GTDB taxonomy): Bacteria > Acidobacteriota > Terriglobia > Terriglobales > Acidobacteriaceae > Silvibacterium. The sequence goes on along the minus strand of JBAPRH010000062.1, from coordinate 45,466 downwards.
GGTATTCTTCGTGATGTGCCCCCGGGCCTCCACGGTCACTCCGGCTGAACAACCGTATGCGTTGCTTCTCGTAACCCACGCGAGACAGCCGGGACCACGACTCTCAAACCCGCGGTCCCGGCTTTGGCGTCATTCAGTCACCCTTCGTCGCCGTCGTCATTCTCGCCGTCACCGCCGCACTTCTGACAGCAGCACGGATCGCAATGCCGCGTGTCGCAATTGCCCGATTTGCACTTGTCGCAGCACGTCTTGCATCTGCAATCGCTCCAGATCGTCGCCGCCAGCAGTTCGATGATCTTCACCGGCTCCGTCGGATCGTCGCAGGTAATGATCAGCTCGCACGCCCGCGGATATCGCTCGGTCGCCTTGTAGCGGATCACCAACCCCAGACACGACCCCGGATGTAACGTCGCGGGGAACGGACTGTTAATCAGCTTCCAGTGCTTGTTCTCGTGCTTGAAGGACACGCCCGAAACGAACAGCTTGCATTCGCCGATGTTACAAATCGAAAGCGTCCGCTCTTCGGTGCAGCACGCCTTCACCGCCCCAAAGAAGTTCGATCCCGTCACTACCAGCTTGCCCGCCGGCGTATTCCCGGACACCCCGATGGCTTGCGCTCCCGCGTTACTCACCACCGTGATCGTGGCCGCCGCAGCCCCCAGCGCCGTCGGCTGGAACCGGATCGGCAGATCTACTGACGTCCCCGCCGCCACCATGATCGGATAGGACAAAATCTGCGGCGGCAGAAAATCCGCCGAAGATGACGTGATGCTGTCGATCAAAAGCGAACACGGCCCCGCGTTGTTCACCACCAGCGCCTCGTCGCGGAAGGACCCCCGGCAAGCGTTGCCGAAATTCCCCGAATCGGCGATTCCCACCACCAGCCGCGGCGTCACTCCCGTTCCGTTGACGGTGACCGTCTCCGGGCTGAACAAGTCGTTGCTGAAAATCGTGATGGTCGCCGCCGCAAACCCCGCCGCCGTCGGTTTGAACCGGATGGGAATCTCGATCGACTCACCCGGCGCCACCGCCTGCGGAAACGACGCGACACCCGGAATCACCAACTCCGCGTTCGACGATGTAATGCTCCAGATCAGCAGCTCCGCGAATCCGGAATTGTTGATCGTCAGCACCCGGTCCGCGCTCTTGCCCACGCACACATCGCCGAATTGGCCGTTGTCCTCCACCATCGTCACCACGATCGCCGCCGGAGCGATCCCGGCCAGCAACCGCCGCCCGTTGATGCTGCCCCATCCTGTGACCGCATCCCAGCCCACCGCCGCCGTGTAGAATGGCGCATCCGGCGGGTAGCTGGAGTCGTTGTTGCCGAACCGGATGTCGTTACAAATCCGAGGCCCGTACTTGTATAGCGTCGGATTCAGCAATCCCGTGTTACGGCCCAGAGATGCATTGATGGTCGCAATCAGGCCCGCGTAGAGCGGCGCTACGGCGCTGGTCCCATACCCTCCCTGAGGCCCCACGCCGGCGATGACAAACCCCGTCATCGCCACCATGCCGGCGACGTCGGGCAGGCCGCGCCGGATTCCGCCGTCATTTTTTGAGATCGGCCGAACCCCCGCGTGGACCTGATACGGAGGCCGCGGAAATTGATCGCTCACTCCGCCGCCCGTCGCCTCGTAGTAGAAACTGCCTGACCAGCCCTGGAACGGCGAAGCCAGAACATTGCCGTCGCTCCAAGTGTATTCGTAGAGCGCCCCAGGCGGCGTTGGATTCGCCGAACCCAGAATCGTCCCGCCGCACGCCGTTACGAACGGATCATCGTTCGGGTAGCTGATATGGCACTTCCCGTCTCCCACGTCGTTCTCCGAGCCCCAGTCGCCGATCGCCATGAACACCGTGATGCCGCGAGCGGCCGCGGTTTTCAGCTTTCCGTGCAAATTGTTCGCAAAGGTCCCCGCGATGGTGTGGTCGCCAATCGAACCCTTGTCGTCGAGCAATGAGGGCACCCAACTCGCCGTCAATACCGAAGGCGGATTGTCGCCCGGCAATGGGAAGGTCGCCCGATCGAAGAACGTGTCCCATCCCAGTTCGCTGTCGTCGGTGAAGTAAACGTTGATGTTCGCTCCCTGACCCGAGGTCGCCGCGATACACACGTCGATGTTGCATTCAAGGATCGGGCCGGGCGGGGGACTTAACACCAGCGCTCCGTTGTTCGTGTAGCCCAAAAGAAGAATGTCCGTGAGCGTCGGTGCCGTCAACCCTAACGCCGTCACGAACGAATTGACGTCGCTGGGCAGATACGCTGCCCCGGCGGACGCATCCTCGAAGATTCCAATCGTCTGGCCCGCGGCACTGTTGGTCGGAAAATTGTAATCCTGCGCGATCTGCAAAGGTGTCAAGTAACCCGCTCCGGGTGGATCCCCGGTACCTGTCCCTGCCGGCCTTCCCAACTTGCGATTGTCCAGGCCGATCACCGCTTCCACCAGCTCCGCCAAATTGGCCGGCAGATGCACACGTCCCTCGAACCCACGGTACTCATGCGCGTCCATCTCCCGGTGGTCGCCAAAGGGACGCCCTTCTCCTTCCTTGCGCGGCGGATGCGCGGGCGCCTTCCGCTCTGGCGCCCGATACCGGTTCAGCGTCACGCCGAACGCGGCATTCATCTGTTCCGCCGTACCCTCCGCCATAATGCGCCGCCGTCCAGCGTGGTGCTCCACGATCCGCAGCCCGCGGTCTCTCAAATAGTCCGCAACCCGGTCGACCTCTTCCTTCGCGGCGCCATGCCGCTCGAAGAACTCTTCCGGCGAAAGGTAAACCCGTTGGTCCGGCGGGTTATTTTCCCAATACTCCAGATCGGGCACCTCCGGACTGCCCGGCTTCTGGCGGACAATCACCGCGACCGTGACGGGTTCGTTTGCTTCTACAGATCCAAGCAGCGTCGATCCCTTAATCTGGGGACGTTCACTACCCGGTAGAGGATGGGCACCTGTCGGACGAGGCATATCGTAAGCTCCTTGTAATTGAAAAGTTCTGGGTTGCCGAACCTATAGCGCAGTTTTGAGGTGGACCCGCTTTTGACGCGGAATGTTTCAACCGCGATTGTCCCGGTCCATAACCGCAATCTGCTGGTATAGTGATCGAGAAGAGCGAGTCGTATCATGCGACGGACGTAGTTTCTCTAATTCCTGACTGAGAATGGTAGGCAGGGGCTGGTTCGATCATGGGGTTAGCCCGCGTGAAAGATGCAACTTCTCAATAGATGGCGCGAAGTCGGGAATCGGAAGCAATCCGGCTCCGCGCGGACCAGATTAGTCTTGACAAGTCGGCTAGTGTTTACCAATGCGACTGCGAGGATGGGATTTCGACTCTCGCCCACCTGCTCAACCATCCGCTTCGGTCTCGGCTTCCCGAGCGGGTACCTCTCTATCGGGATTCTGAATGATAAAGGACGCTATCGCCAACATCGCGAAAATGGCCGGCGCCTGAAACGATTCAGGCGGTGTCGAATGCGACTGAAATTCCAAGTTGATCATTCACCGCATCTTGGAGCTTCTGTTTGCTTCCGATGTAGCGCTCTGTGGTCTGCACAGAAGCGTGGCCAAGGAGAAACTGAATCTGTTCCAGTTCGCCTCCACAACCATGGCACAGGCGCGTGCAAGTTCGGCGAAGATCGTGGGGTGCCAGATTTCTTATGCCGGCCTGCCGAGCGCACCGCTTCACCGCGTACCAGACTACATTAGCTGTCACGCCAGCTTCTTGTCGCATTCCGCCCTTCAAGACACGCCTGAATACTTTCCCCTCGCTCACTCCTGAATGCCGGAGCAAGGCATTGAGAAGTTCTTTGCTCCACGACGGTACAGGCACCGTTCGTAGCCGTTTTCCTTTCCCACCACCAAATTGACGATGACCAAATGACCCTCCCTCGATTGCAACTGGTCGAGGTTCAAGCCCACGACTTCTGAGCGTCGCAATCCGCATCCCAACAGCAATCCGAGCATTGCGCCATCTCTCCAACCCCGTAGACTGTCCTTCGAGGCGGCGTTAACCCGATCTTGAGCCTGATTGCGCGTGAGCCAGTTGCCCATTTTCCGTCCGAGCCGCCTCACTCCCTTAACTCTCCGGATTCCGATCGCATATTCCGGACTCAGCCGGCCGCTCTCTGCAGACTCATCGGCCAGCCTCCGAATCGCGGAAAGGTGTAAGTTGATCGTAGCTGCGGACAGGGAGCGGCGTTCCAGGAATGAGCGGTACTTCACCACGACAGATCGGTTGAACGTTAATCTAGGTTCGGAGCAATACCAGGCGATAAACCTTTCGCTGGCGTATTCATAACTCCGCCGAGAGTGCTGAGACGCGAGCGAGTTGAGCACCGCCGCTTTAGATTGTTCCAGTTCAGGGATGGTTAGGGTTGCAGAACGACTGACAGATTCGGGCTGGTTTTCGGAGAGCATTGGGAGTGGCTCCTTTTAGCCACCTCCGGAGTTTCGTAATCGTAAAAAGGTCCGCGCAAATGAGCAGTGTCGGGTTCTTGACGATGACGTCCTTTATCGTGTCTAACGTTTACCATCCTCGACGGAACTTCACGCGCAGTGTTGCGCAGGGTAAACGGGAAGCGCTCTAGGGTTCAGCGGTTCTCCGGTCTCTAACGGCAGCCAGCTCAATGAGCGCATCATCGCCGAGTCACTCACTGACGGGCTCGGTTGCCGATCATCGGCGCTCTGGAGTCTCCTGATGGCAACCTAACTTCTGAAAAAAGGAGACGTACCACCTCCGAAACCGTCTCGAAGTGTTGTCAAGCTTTTTCGGAATGCCGAATCGTACCTCATTCAATCCAAAGGACATGTTAGCCGGCAGCAAAAGCAGTTCATTTCCAGGAAATTGTTAAACTCGAAATAGGGAGAAAGATCTAGACCAGCGGAACCTAAACAGCCGTAAGTCATTGAGAAAGCAGGATAATTTTGCAACTCCTTTATTTTGTTGAAACTAGGAGCATACACCACCCATAACTCCAACAAAACACAGGAGACTACATGGAAATTCGACTCGGTAATCACGCGCTCTTGGCGCTAATGGGTGACTTGCCCGATATCACCATCTGGCACCCAGGTCTTGGTTTGTCTGTTACTTCGAAGAAGTGAATACAGTTAAACGGGTCACGGAGATACGCTGCCAGTCAGCTCATGCACTCGCCAACTGTGACCGAATCGGCACACCGGGGGCTCGCGTTCCATCTGAGGGCCCGATCTCTGTTTTCTCCAGAGTGCGGCAGTGTTCTTCAAGTTCCTCAGCGGCCACCTGCGCATAGTTGAGAAAGTGGTGGGCGGACAAAAGCACCATGTATCCGAGCCACAGCTTCGCCGGCTGACGCGCCCATTTCCGAATCATGAGCCACAGAAATCGCCAGAATGCCACCCGGTAATTGGAGCGCACCCCCTGATGCCACATCGATGAGAAAAAGACTCGCAGATTGTAGGACAGTGGTAGCTCGGGAGGGTGCTGCGTGGGGCGCGGGCGCCAGGAGTCGATTGAGCGGAAGGCCCGTCCGAAGTACGCCTTCGGTGTGTACAAGGCTGTGAGCAGTCCGGCCAGTCCATGGAGCAGCGCCAGCAGCGGCATGGTGGTGCGGAAGTTCGGCGGGCTGAAATTTGTGGTCGATTGGCTATTCTCGATCAGGCGCCCCTCGCGCTTCATCCGGTCGAACAGGGCGGTGGTGGGCGGGGCCTGCAGAACGCCGGCCATGGCCCACGCAATGCTGGTCTGGTCGATGAACTCCAGTTGCCTTGCGAAGATGCTCTCATCGTCCGAATCAAAACCCACGATGAATCCAGCCAATATCCACAAGCCGCTCTCCCGGATCGCCCGGACCTGGCTGGTAATGTCGCCGCGCAGATTCTGAAACTTTCGCGATCCCTTGAGCGCCTCCGCGGAGGGGGTCTCGATGCCGACAAACACATACATGAAGTTCGCCGCGACCATGGCCGCGAGCAGTTCCGGCTGGTCGGCGAGGTTGAGGGAGGCTTCCGTATAGAACGAGACGGGATGCCCGTTTCGTTCCTGCCATATCTTCAGCTCCTGCGTGAGCAGCAACGCCTGCTTGTGGTTGCCGATGAAGTTGTCGTCGACAATAAACACCTCATTCCGCCAGTGAAGCCGCCGCAGCAAATCCAGTTCTGCAATGACCTGGGCCGGGGTCTTCGCTCGCGGCCGCCTTCCGTAGATGGTAATGATGTCGCAGAACTCACACTGAAATGGGCACCCGCGCGAGAACTGCACCGGCATCGCTGTGTATCGATTCATCTGGAGCAAGTCAAAGCGGGGCACAGGGCTGTGCGTCATGTCGGGCTTCTCGGCGATGCGGTAGAGCCGGTGCGCCTCGCCTTTTTCCAGGGCAACGGCGATCTCCGCGAAGACCTCTTCGGCTTCGCCAGCCAGCACGTGGTCCGCGTGCCGGAGCAGAAGATCTGGTTCGCTGCTGGCCCACGGACCTCCGATGAAAGTCCGGCGCTTGAGAGCCCGGGCACGCGCCAGGGTGGCCAGAGCATCCACACGCTGGGCAACCATCGCACTGACCATCACCAAATCGGCCCAGAGCAGATCCTCATCGCGCAACTCCTCGAAGGCTCGGTCAAGGAGACGAATCTGCCAGTCGGTCGGGCACAGCGCGGCCACCGTGATCAAGCCCAGCGGCGGCATTATGGAGCTTTCCGGAATCATCTTCATTACTCCTTCAAAGCCCCAGAAGGAGGGGGGAAAGCGTGGCCAGACCATCAGGACTTTCAGCCCAGTGCCGAGAGACGGAAGCGGTTCCTCAGCAACTTCATTGGAGAGCAGCGATAACTGGTGGAGTGGATCGACGGCCGGGGACGATAGCATAGTTACGCTCCTCGAACACATTGATTCAAGCTACAATGCGCCCGGTTGCGGATTCGCACAGGCATTTCAGATGACAACCTGGACGTGAATTACAGGCGACACGACTCTATTCCACGCCGCTGGCGCGCGTCAAACAGCGCCCGTCGTTTCCTTCTTCGTTCAGTCCCGTCGTTTCGCAGGCAATCGAGAAACTGAACCGCGCACATCCTCCTGGTTATTACAAAATCGCCAATGCGCTCATCGACGCTGACGACTACCGATAAATCAGCTTCCGTTGGGCGATCCTGCCCGAGCCACGTGCCAGTCGGAAAACCCGCTGTTCCGCTCGGGAGCCTCAGCGATTCGGCGATCGTCAGCAAGTCAGGATCTGTAAAGTAAGGAACGCCCAGCATCACCTAACCAACAACGGCCGATCCCGCACCGTCGGGAAGCTCGATCGGCGAGAGATGCCCTTCAATCGCACCAAGGATCTCATCACGGGAAAAGGAATCCCTTGATTCTGTGGCCTCGACGAGGGCCTGGATTGCGCTGGCGTTCGCATCAACGACCTGTGCCGCCAGCAAAGCAGCAGAATTCAGCTGCTCCTCCAGCGCCTCCCCTCTGCGGCTGCAACTCCGGTGCGACCGGAAAACCAGCAGAATCCGCTGAGCGTCCTGATGATCGCTCGCGTATTCAGGAGTCGCCCGCATCGTATCCCAATCGAGCGGCTGGTCCCGGAGCCGCATCATGGCGATCGGCCCGGCAAGTTTCACTGCGGCGCGCCGAGTACACCAGTCCTCACCCGGTATCGAATCGGGCACCGGTATATTCACCCAAGCCTCTTGATCGGAGATGAGGACCATGGCTTCGTCGGAAACCTCAATCCCCAGCGCAAGAGCGGAGACGGCATGGCCCGCTTCGTGATGTCGAGTATCAATGTTCGCGGCCATGATTCAATCCTAACTCGGAGAGGACGCATTTTTAGCTTTCCTGTATCCGCCGAACCCAGCCCGCCCGGAACCATCCCGTCCGCTTCCCGCGTACTCTGGTTGTGGGAGGACTCACCCGATGAACCTTCACTTCGCCGCAGCCATCCTTGCGCTCGCCGTCACGCCCGCGGCCCTGTTCGCCGCCGAGGGAACCTTCGACAAAACCCTCCACGTCACCGGACCCGCCACCCTCAACGTCAGCACCGACGCCGGATACATCCACATCACTCCTGGCCCTGACGGTTCGGTCCACATCATCGGGCACGTCCACGCATCCGGCAGCCTGTTCGGCGGGTCGGCGGAGGAGCGGGCAAAGGAGGTCGCCGATCATCCTCCCATCGCGCAGAACGGCGACAGCATCGAGGTCGGCCAGCATACGAACTACCGGAACATCGCCATCGACTACGTGATTACCGCGCCGCGCGGAACCACGGTCCAGGCCGCCTCCGGCTCCGGCAACATCAGCGTCACCAACCTCGGCGCGCCGCTCACCGCCAAATCCAACGCCGGGGACATCTACGCCAACGGCCTCACCGGAAACGTCGCGCTCAGCATCGGCTCAGGAAACATCCAGGCCCTGCTCGACCACGTCGGCAACGCAAGAATCGCCTCTGGCACCGGAAGCATCCGCCTCATGGGCGTAACCAGTGGCCTCTACGCCGAAGCCGGCTCCGGCGATATCGAAGTTCAGGGCCAGCCCGCCTCCGACTGGAAAATCATCTCCGGCTCCGGCAACATAACCCTGGACGCCGGCGCGAATGCCCGCTTCACGATCGACGCCACCACCGGCTCCGGATTCATCAAGAGTGATCTTGCGATCGTCACACTCGGCAATTCCGATCCCCACCACGTCGCCGGAGACATCAACGGCGGCGGCCCCAACGTGCACATCGGAACCGACTCCGGAAACGTGATCATCCACTAAAACTGACCTTTCGGGCGTTCGACAAACCTTTCCCGCCCTGCCGGCACCTTATGGATGGGGCATTTATGTCTGTCATCCGCAGCCTGCGGCACGCCCTCACCACCACACGTCTGAAAAGCCGCGGTGCGCTGGCTCTGGAATTGGCGTTGCTGGTTGTAGCCACCGGCTGCGGGACCGCGACCATCTCGTCAGGCTCATCTCAAGGTGGCTCGTCCAGAAGCAGCTCGTCCGGAAGCGGTTCGTCGGGAAGCCGGCACATCGTCTTGGTCATGGAAGAGAACCAGAGCTATTCCACCGTCGTGGGAGACACCGCCAACTGGCCAAACCTGAACAACCTCATCAAAGACGGCTCTCTGGCGACGAACTATTATGGCAATAGCCATCCATCAATTCCCAACTACTTCATGCTGACCACCGGCCAGACTCTCACCCACAACGACGGCTCCACAAAGGTCTGGGACGTGGACAACATAGCCCGCCGAATGCTGGCCGACGGCGTCTCCTTCAGGATCTATGCGGAAGGGATCAAGCGTGGATACGTTGGCGGAAATACCGGGCCGTACCTCGTTCGGCATAATCCCTTCGCAATGCTTCCCGATATCGCCGACCATCCGCAGGTGGCCAATCAGCACATTTGGCCGTTTACGCAGTTCGCAATCGACGCTGCCAACAACGCGTTGCCCGTGTTCTCTTACATCGTTCCCGATGTCGACGATGATGCGCACAGCGCGTCCGCACAGCGAGCAGACACATGGCTGCAGAGCAAGGTCGTTCAGCCGCTGTCCAGCTACTCCGCATTCCAGCCCGGAGGCAACGGCATTCTAATCATCGACTTTGATGAAGCCGCAACCAGCGACACCCGGCACGGCGGCGGTCATATTTCTCCCGTCTTCTGGGGCCCGGGCGCAAAGTCCGGCTATAAACAAACATCCGACACGCTCTACCAGCACGAAAGCATGCTGCGCAGCATCATGGAAGAACTCGGCCTTCCGAACCCTCCGGCCGCGGCGGCAACCGCGCCCTCCATGTCAGAGTTCTTCGTGCACAAGTAGCGTCTCCGCCTCAATACGCCGGGGGCAGCCCCATTCCTTTGATAATCGACCCATACCGCGGATCCGAGTGAAGAAAGTCGTATGCCGGATCACTCTGCAATCCCTCCAGCAATTCCGGGGAGTGTTGCCGATAGCCTTCTTCCAGATAACGCAGCGTCTCCTCCCGCTGACCCAGTTGCGCATATTGCAGCGCCAGATCGACCGGCGAAACATAGTGTTTTAGCGACTGCTTTTCCATATTAGCGATGTTCCAGCGAAGCACCGCCGGGTAGCCGCCCCGCTCAAACGCCCGTCGAATCGCCGCCGCATCCGCCCGGTTGCCGGCGGCGATAAGCGCCTCTTCCCACGCCTTCGTCGCCTCCCCATCCATCCCTTTGCAGCGATAGATAGAGGCAAGAATATACAGCGTGCTCGAGTTATGCGGATTCGACTCAAGCCGTTGCCGCGCCTCCACCAGCGCCGTGTCGTACTGCCGCGCGAGTAGACAAATGTAAGCCATGAACCACGGTCGCGCAAATGGATCAAGAGCCATCCCTTTTTCCGTCACAGCGATGGCTTCTTCATGGCGGTTCGTCGTACTCAGTATCTTGCCCCGGAGGCGGTACGCCTCGGCAAATTCTGGATCCAGCTCGATTGCCCGCAGGCATTCCCGGTCAGCTCGCGCCCAGTCCCAATCGGCAAAATAAAATGCGGCACAAAGCGAAAGGTGCGCCCACGGCAACGAATCATCCAGTGCAACTGCCTTCTCCGCGGCGGCCACCTCCGCTGGACCCGCCGTTCGTGGATCTAGAAGACCGTCGGCCATGCCGGCGCCGTAATAGCTCGAGATACCCGCCCACGCCAGCGCATAATCCGGCTGCAGCTCGATAGCCTTGCTGAAATACTTCGCCGCGTCTGCATATTTGAATGAGTACCACAGATACCGCCCATGAAGATACGCATCGTGCGCCTCCGGATTCACGTATCGCACCTGCACATGGTTCGGAACAGTACTGTTCGTCCGCTTCGCGATCGCCATCGCCGCCTCATCCGGCAACGAAACCAGGTCATTCGCATCTCGATCATAGCTCTCTGCCCACAGATGCGTGTCACTCGACCCCTGAATCAATTGAAGCGTCATGTGAACTTTGTCTCCCGACCGCTCCACCGACCCTTCCACAATGCCATCCACCCCAAGCGCCTGCGCAATCTGGCGCAGCGGGCGATGCGCTCCCTTATACTGCATCGCTGATGTGCGTGACACGATGCGCAGCGTTGAGTCCTTTGCCAGCATCGTGGTCAACTCATCGGTCATGCCGTCGGCGAAGTAGTCCTGACCGGCGTCGCCTGATAAGTTATCGAGCGGAAGGACAGCGAGCGACCGGATGGGTTCCGCCGCATGGATGCGTCTTCCGGTCAGCCAGGCACCAACCGCCGCGAGCGCAATGGCGCAAACGGCAATCGCCGCCCAATGCACCTTCAGCTTTGCCGGGCCTTTAACAATCACGGAAGGCGCTTCGACGCCGCCCGGACCTCGCGGCATTTCCGTGTCTGCTTCGCCCGCCGGCCGTTGCCGTTCCCTCCGGATAGGCGCGATGAATCGGTAGCCGGTGCGCGGAATGGTCTCGATGTAGAGGGGCGAATCCGCCGAATCACTCAGCGCCTCGCGTAGTCTCTGGATGGATTTGTTCAGACCGTGGTCAAAGTCAACAAAGACATCGGCAGGCCACAGACGGCCCCTGAGCTCCTCGCGCTTAACCACTTCTCCGGGGCGCTCCAGCAGCATGATCAGCAACCGGATGGGTTGCTGCGGCAGTCCCTTTTTGATCCCGTTCTTGCAAAGCTGACCGGCCTTCACGTCAAGCTCGAACGGGCCGAAGCTGACGACATCCCTCGGTGCGCGAAACCACCATTTCGCACCCCCTGCACCAGTGAGAATAGAGTGTAGCACTCACCTAAGGTGTCTGTACGAACCCGAGGCCATGAACCCATCAGGGCACAAGCCCTCCTAACCCCTTCATGTCTTAGAGCTTGCGCGGGGACAAGCATTTCGCCCCGCGGGCATTGCCGTCGTGCCGCCCTTTGCACCACACTCCAGCCATCTCGCAACCAGGCGCGGGAAGCGGCAGAACACGCTTCAGGGTTCCGCAGTGCTTCCGTGCCGGGGCGAAAAAAGGAGCAAAACCATGAATCAAAACGTGAAGAAGCTAGAAACAGCATTCCTTGGTACGCCCAGGATTTCGGTTAACCGGTTCTCTCGCGGCGCGTTCGCCATCCTCGGCATTTTCGCCTTTCTGTTCGCCACCGCAAACGCCAAAGCCGCCTGTAGCGACCCGCGTGGCGGATCGATGGACCCCATGCATTTCCCGTCGGTAGCGCAAGGCCCGAATGGTTGGGGCGCCTCCATCGTCGGCCTGTGGCATGTGACCTATACCATAGGCGACACCACCGCATTATTCGGCGAATCCTTCGATGAATGGCACAGCGATGGCACGGAATTCGAAAATATCGACCACTCGCCCGGCAGTGGAAACATCTGCTTCGGCGTGTGGAGGCAGATCGCTCCGCGGACCGTTCGCCTGCACCACATCGGGTGGACCTTCGCGGAAGATGGAACACTTACCGGGACTTTCACTCTGGACGAAGTCAATGTAGTCGGTCTCCGCGGCATGACCTACAGCGGGCTCTTCACCTTCAAGGTGTATGACACAAACGGAGACTACGTCTCCGGCTCGGAAGTGACAGGCAAAACCGCCGCCACCCGAATCACAGTCAACTGACGGCTGATCTTCTCCTTGGTTCCCAAGGAGCCACAGGCGGACATGGCGAATGCATGCCCGCCTGTGGCCAGCTTCGATAGCGCAACGACTGAGCCAGAAAACCCCGTAGCGGCGCGCACAAATTGGAATTTGCGGCTCTCGCCAGATTCCAGGCCATTCGCTAGCTGAACAAAAACTCCTTCGTCCGAAGTTCCTTGATCTTGTCCCGCAGCCGCGCCGCCTTCTCAAACTCGAACTTCTTCGCCGCCTCCCGCATGTCTGACTCCATGTTCACGATATGCGCGTCCAGCTCCTGCTGCGACTTGAACTCCGGCAGAGTGTCCACCTCTTCCGTAAGATCGGCATAGTCCGCCTTGAGAATCTTCGCCAGCGACATGTCCGTCGACCGGATCACCGACATCGGCGTAATGCCGTTTTCTTCGTTATAAGCGCGCTGCACCTCGCGCCGCCGCGTGGTTTCGCCAATCGCCTGCTTCATCGAGTCCGTCATCTTGTCCGCGTACAGAATCGCGCGCCCGTTCACATGCCGCGCCGCGCGTCCCATCGTCTGAATCAGCGACCCGGACGACCGCAAAAATCCCTCCTTGTCCGCGTCCAGAATCGCCACCAGCGAAACCTCCGGCAGGTCCAGCCCCTCGCGCAGCAGATTAATGCCAATCAGCGCGTCGTACTCGCCCTTGCGCAAATCACGCAGCAGCTTCACCCGCTCCAGCGTCTCAATTTCCGAATGCATGTACCGGCACTTCACTCCAACCTCGGAATAGTACCCGGCCAGGTCCTCCGCCATGCGCTTGGTGAGCGTCGTCACCAGCACGCGCTCGTTCTTCGCCGCGCGCTCGCGAATCTCCGCCAGCAGATCATCGATCTGCCCGCGGATCGGCCGAACCTCGATCTCAGGATCAACCAGCCCGGTGGGCCGGATGATCTGCTCCACAACCACCCCGCCTGATTTCGTAAGCTCATAAGGCCCCGGCGTGGCCGAAACATAGATCGTCTGGTTCACCCGCGCCTCGAATTCCTCGAATTGCAGCGGGCGATTGTCTCTCGCCGATGGCAGCCGAAACCCATAGTCCACCAGGTTCTGTTTCCGCGAGCGGTCCCCATGCCACATGCCATGCAGTTGCGGAACCGTCGCGTGCGACTCATCAATAAACACCAGGTAGTCGCGGGGAAAATAATCCAGCAGCGTCGGCGGAGGCTCGCCCGGCAGCCGCCCTGAAAAATGCCGCGAGTAGTTCTCAATCCCGTGGCAGTACCCGACCGACTTGATCATCTCCAGGTCAAACCGCGTGCGCTGATGAATGCGCTGCGACTCCACCAGCCGCCCCTGCTGCTCCAACTCCTTCTCCCACCACTCCAGCTCTTCCAGAATCGAATCCATCGCGGTTTTTTTGCGCTCCGGCTGCACCACATAATGGCTCTTCGGATAAATCGGCAGTCGCGCGTACTTCTCCTTCACCGTCCCGAACAGCGGATCGATCTGCGCGAGCGAATCGATCTCGTCTCCAAAAAGCTCAATCCGGTACGCACTCTCGTCATAGGTCGGAAACACTTCGATCACATCGCCGCGCACGCGAAACGTCCCGCGCCGGAAGTCCGCATCGTTCCGCTCGTACAGAATCTCCACCAGCCGCTTCGTAATGTCTTCGCGCCGAATCTTCTGTCCTTTTTCGAGCAGCAACAGCATCCCGTAATACGCTTCCGGCGAGCCCAGGCCATAAATGCACGAGACCGAAGAAACAATAATCGCGTCCCGCCGCTCAAACAGCGAACGAGTCGCCGACAGCCGCAGCTTGTCCAGCTCTTCGTTAATCGTCGCTTCTTTTTCAATGTAGAGATCGCCCGCCGGAATATACGCCTCGGGCTGATAATAGTCGTAATACGAGACGAAATACTCGACCGCGTTCCCCGGAAAAAATTGCTTGAACTCGTGATAGAGCTGCGCCGCCAGCGTCTTGTTGTGCGCCAGAACCAGCGCGGGTCGGTTCAGCTCCTCGATGATCTTGGCCATCGTGTAGGTCTTGCCCGACCCGGTAACGCCCAGCAGAACCTGGTGCTTCTCGCCCGCAAGCACGCCCCGCACCAGATCCGGAATCGCCGTAGCCTGGTCGCCCCGCGGCTTGTAATCACTGACTAATTGGAAGTCCACACTCTGATCTTAAGAGATTGCGCTGTGAATGCGCAGTCCTCCCTCTCTTGGCGAGCGCCGGCATGCGATCGCTGAAGAAACCCATCCCGAGAGTGACCACATAACCAAAACGCAGCGTGGCAAGAATCCAGCAGAGCCCGCTCGCCAGGCAAAAAAGGCCGCATTTCCCATGGAAATGCGGCCTGTGGATCTCGCTATTACTTCGTTGCAACCAATTCTTCGCTCTTCACGCTATTTCCCAGCCCCTTCGCAACGACCCCACCGTCTGCAAGATCGAAGCGATCAAGGTTCATCACCTTGTTCCAGGCCGCTACAAAGTCATGGACAAGCTTCTTCTGCGCATCCGAGCTTCCGTAGACTTCGGCCAGGGCTCGAAGCTGGGAATTGGAACCGAAGATGAGATCGACGCGCGTGCCGGTCCACTTGAGTTTGCCCGTTTTGCGATCATGCCCTTCAAATACATCCTGGGCGTCTGAGACCGCCTTCCACTCCGTGCCCATGTCGAGCAGGTTGATGAAGAAGTCGTTGGTCAGTGCCTCCGGCCGCTTGGTGAAGACGCCACGCGAAGTCTGTCCGAAGTTTGCATTCAGGACGCGCAGGCCGCCAACCAGCACCGTCATCTCCGGCGCGGTCAGCTTCAGCAATTGTGCCTTATCAACCAGCAGAGCCTCGGCTGGGATGCTGTGTTTGCCCTTGAGGTAGTTGCGGAAGCCGTCCGCAACCGGTTCGAGCGCGGCGAAGGACTCCACATCGGTCTGCTCCTGCGAAGCGTCCGTGCGCCCCGGCGAGAAGGGGACCTTCACACTGTGGCCCGCGTTCTTCGCCGCCTGCTCCACGCCCGCGCAACCGGCCAGGACAATCAGGTCGGCGAGTGAAACCTTCTTGCCTCCGGACTGCTTGCCGTTGAATTCGCTCTGAATTCGTTCGAGCGTCTTCAGCACTTTCGCCAGCTGATCCGGCTGGTTCACCGCCCAATTCTTCTGTGGCTCCAGACGGATGCGCGCGCCATTCGCGCCGCCGCGTTTGTCGGAGCCGCGGAAGGTGGACGCCGACGCCCACGCGGTCGAAACCAGTTGCGAGACCGGCAGGCCCGAAGCCAGGAGCTTGCCCTTGAGGGCGGCAATGTCCTGCTCATCTATCAGCTTGTGATCAACCGCGGGGACGGGATCCTGCCAGAGAAGCTCTTCCGCAGGAACTTCCGGGCCCAGATAGCGCGCGCGCGGCCCCATGTCGCGGTGGGTCAGCTTGAACCACGCACGGGCAAAGGCGTCGGCAAACTCATCCGGATGCTCGTAGAAACGCCTCGATATCTTTTCATAGGCAGGGTCCATGATTAGGGAGAGATCCGTGGTCAGCATGGTCGGCGCGCGACGCTTTGACGAGTCGTGCGGATCCGGTATCGCGCCGGCGCCTGCATCACCCTTCGCCTTCCACTGGTATGCGCCGGCCGGGCTCTTGGTCAGTTCCCATTCGTAGCCAAACAGGTTTTCAAAGAAGTAGTTGCTCCACTTTATCGGCGTGTTGCTCCAGATAACTTCCAGGCCGCTGCCGATCGCATCGCCGCCCTTGCCGGTGCCAAAGCCACTCTTCCAGCCGAGGCCCTGCTCTTCAAGGCCGGCGGCTTCGGGCGCCGCCCCCACATAGGACGCGGGACCGGCGCCATGGGTCTTGCCGAAGGAGTGGCCGCCCGCGATCAGCGCCAGGGTCTCTTCGTCATTCATCGCCATCCGAGCGAACGTCTCGCGAATATCCCTGGCCGCCGCAATCGGGTCCGGTTTACCATTCGGGCCTTCCGGGTTGACGTAGATCAAACCCATCTGCACCGCAGCCAGCGGATTTTCGAGATCGCGGTCGCCGGTGTAGCGCTTGTCATCCAGCCATGTGGTCTCGGAACCCCAGTAGACGTACTCATCCGGCTCCCAGACGTCCTCGCGCCCCCCGCCGAAACCGAAGGTCTTGAACCCCATCGATTCCAGGGCGACATTGCCCGCGAGGATGATCAGGTCAGCCCAGGAAATTTTTTGCCCATACTTCTGCTTGATCGGCCAGATCAGCCGACGCGCCTTGTCGAGCAGGACATTGTCGGGCCAACTGCTGACGGGCGCGAAACGCTGCTGGGCGGCGCCGGCGCCGCCACGACCATCACCGATGCGGTACGTGCCGGCACTGTGCCAAGCCATGCGAATCAAGAAAGGCCCGTAGTGGCCAAAGTCTGCCGGCCACCAGTCCTGCGAGTCAGTCATCAGCGCCAGGAGGTCCTTCTTCACAGCCGCCAGGTCGAGGCTCTTGAACGCTTCGGCGTAGTCGAAGTCCTCGCCCATAGGATCGGAGAGAGACGAGTGCTGGTGCAACATATTCAGATTCAATTGCTCCGGCCACCACTCCCGGTTCGACATGCCTCCGCTGGCGGCCTGCTGGAACGGGCACTTCGCATCACTTGACACTTTTCCCTCGTTTGCCATATCTCTCCTCTGCTTCGTGTGACGTATATCGCACCCGTCACAGGCTACTCAAATCTCACGGTACAAAAATTCGTATTTGTCTCGACACCAGCAATGTAGCATTATGGAGATACATTGCTCCAATACATAGATCGCATCCGGAGCATAGGCATTTCCTATGGAATTCAATCAGCTTCGCTACGTCTGCGCCATCGCCGAAACCGGCAGCTTCAGCCGCGCCGCCGAGCGTTGCCACGTCACCCAGCCCTCGCTCTCGCAACAGGTTCTAAAGCTCGAAGAAGACCTCGGCGCAAAGCTCTTCGACCGCCTCGGCCGCAGCATCCGCCTTACCGAGGAGGGCCGCGCCTTCCTGCCCCACGCGCGTTCCATCCTCCATCAAATGGAGGCCGCCCGCACCGGCATCGAAGACAAGCGCACCGACATCCGCGGGAGCGTCGCCGCTGGAGCCATCCCTACCATCGCACCCTACCTCATGCCTCGCTACACCTCGGCCTTCGCCAAAGGGTATCCCGAAGCCCGGCTCCGCATCGTCGAGGACACCACGCCGGTCCTTGTCGAAAGCCTGCGCAACCTCTCCATCGACCTCGCCATTCTCGCGCTTCCGCTCCGGCACAAGGAGTTTGAACTATTCCCGCTCCGCACCGAGCGGCTCTACGCCGTGCTCCCGAAAGACCACCCCCGCGCCGCCGCGCAATCGCTTTCTCTCAAAGAACTTCGCGGCGAGCAATTCGTCATGCTCCGCGACGGACACTGCTTCCGCGATCTCAGCATCGCAGCCTGTGCCCGCGCGCACATCACCCCGCGTATTGCGTTTGAGAGCAATCAGTTCAGCAGCCTTTTCGGAATGGTCGCCGCCGGAGTCGGCGTCACTCTGGTGCCGGAGATGGCGATCGACCGCGGCGCGGAGTGCCGCTACATCCGCCTCAGCGACGCCCGTGCCACGCGCACGATCGTCGTCGCCGTCCTGCGCGGACGCAGCTTCAACCGCGTCCAGCAGGCGTTTCTGTCAGGTACTAGAACGTAGCGCGCATCCCCATCTGCATGCGCCGTGGCGGATCAAAGCTCGTCACCTGCCCGAAGTCCGGGCTGCCCTGCGTGCTGTCCACATACGACCCGTTGGGATGGTTCAGCACGTCAAACGACGCCACCGAAACCCCGATCGTAGGACTTTTATCCGCCTTCTGCGGATTCAGCTTGAAGTCGTATCCCCAGCGCAGATCAAGATCGGAATAATCCGGCCCAATCTCCGAGTTGCGCGGCACCCCCGCCGGACGTGCGTTGAAGAGGTTGGTTCCGTACGTGTCCGCGCCGGTATTGATGCTGTAAGGCGATCCGCTGTTCGCGAACACGCCCACGCCCAGGTTCAGCACGTGCTTCGGGTTGATGGCTCCATAAAAGCCAAAATGATTCCGGCGCTGCCAGCTCGCCGGCCCCCACTCCGCGTCCGGATCGCGCTGGTTCTCCGGGAAAAACCAGAACCCGTCCGTATTGTTCGCGTAGTGACTCCACGTGTACCACGCGAAGCCGGTAAAGCGCTTGTTGAAGCGTCCGCGATAATTCACGTCCAGCGCCGAACCAATCTGCGTGCCCTCCGACTGAATCTGCCGAACCTGCGAGTACGTGGGATTGGGCCGCACTGAATAGTCCGGCCCCAGCGGAGCGTTCATGTCAATCGAGCGATACTGGTCCACGCCGCGGTTCATGCGCCCGCCGACGGACAACGTCCCCTTCTCGCCCACTCTGCGCTCCAGCGAAAGCCCGTATTGAATGGAGTAAGGCGTATGCAGGTCAGGGGCCAACGTCGCCAGCGTCGGCGCAAGCGCGCTCACGTCCGCGCAGTCGCTCACCGGATAGCACAGCGGCTGCTGGTTCGCCGAAATCTGTAACAGCCGCAGCTTGGCCTGCCCATAGCGCGCCAGGTCCAGCAGCGGCCCGTTCCCCGTGCGGTCATAATAGATTCCTCCGCCCCCGCGCAGCACCAGAGCCTGTGCCTGGTTCCAGACCCACGCAAACGAAACACGCGGCGAAAAATTATTCATGTCGCTGCTCTGGAAGTTCTGCCAGTCATAGCGCAGCCCCGGCGTAAGCGAAAACCGCGGAGCCAGCTTGATCTGATCCTGCACAAATCCGCCCACTTCGTCCTGGTTATAGACAAACCGCGCCTGCCCTTCCTTCACCGAAAATCCTGAAGGATTCCCCGCCTGCTCATTCTGAATCGCCGTCGTGACGATCGTCGTCCCGTTCGCGGCGTAGGTCGGGCTGTAGGTGTAGGTCCCGTCGCGGTTGGTATTGTCCTCGAACACGTGGCGGCTCAGGTGCGGCAGGTTGATTCCGAACTTCAGCGTGTGCGGCCCCAGTGTCCAGGTCATCATGTCATTGCCGCGCAGGACGAACTCCGTGGCAAGCTGGTCGTTCTGGGCGCTGCCGCCAACGTAGTTGCCGTTCACCACAATCTGCGGCCCTTCCTGAACGTCAAAAATCGGATCGTAGTGGCGCTCCAGCACAATCGCTCCCTCGTTCAGCGCCCGAGGGGAAAGGATGTAGTTATCGTGGAAGATCACATCGTCTTCCCGGCCCGTCGTGTTGTAACCGGCCTCCGGAAGCGTCTGGTTGCCAACGCCTTCATAGCGGTTCGATGTGTCCTGATAGGCGTACATCACCGATGCGCTCTGCTTATCGCTGATCTGGTGCCCGATCTTGAACGAAAATTCCGTATCGCGTGTCGGCGCCGGCACAGTGACGTTGTAAATCCCCAGCGGATTGTCCGGCGTCGGTGCGACCGTCGCATCCACCACCGCCGCCAGGTCTTCCTCCTGCCGATTCACCGACAGAAGAAACATCGTGTTCTTCAGGCGTGGCAGCGGTCCCGTCAGGTCGCCTTCATAAATGCGCCGCTGCTCATGCGGCTTGTCCGGAGAAAGGTTTTGCTGCGCGTTCATCGCCGAATCGCGGAAGAAGAAGTTGAACTCGCCATGATAAGCATCCGCCGCCTGCTTCGTAATAATGTCAATCTGCCCGCGTCCCGGCCAGTAGTACTGCGCCGAGTAGGGGTCCTGGTTGATCACCACTTCCTCGACCGCCGACGGCGAAACCATCGCCCGGCTGGCTTCCACCCCGTCCACCATCAGGCCCGAACCCGCCGTGCCCGAGTCTCCCGCATCCAGAAAATTGCTCATCGCGGAAGCATAATCGTTGTCAAAAATAGGCAGGTCCTTCAAATCACCGGCCGTCATCACCGAGCTGTTGCCGTTGTTCTCTGACGAGGTAAGGTCTATGTTGGAAGTCGCATTCACCGTCACCTGCTGCACCGCCGTCGCCACCGACAGCGCAATCGTGAGCGGCGTCATCGGCAGCGGGCTCGCCGTCACCGCCTCGGAAAACGGCTGAAATCCCTGAATGCTCACCATCAGCGAGTAGCTCCCCGACGCCTTTGGAACCAGCCGAAACCCTCCCGTCGAGTCCGTCGTCGTCTCCGCAACCGTGGCTCCCGTGCTCGTTGTCAGCGCGACGTGCGCGCCCGGAACAATGGCGCCCGTCGAGTCCGTCACCGTGCCGCTGATCGTCGCCATGCCGCCGCTGGGAATGGGTGCCGGAGCGGCAGATGCCGCGGTCGCGGATGCCGGATTCGCTGGTGCCGGAGTCGCTGGTGCCGAACCCGCCGCATTTGTAATGGAGGTCGTGAAGGATGCCTCAGCCATGCCCCGCAACGGGAAAGTGGCCACCTGCGCAAACGCGCCGGCAGACAGCAGGACAAAGGTAGCGAAAGCAGAAACAGGAAGCAAAATGCCTACAGACAAACGTAAACGAAACAAACCAGAACCCCTTCACCACATTTTTCGGAAACAGCGTCGGCTGACGGCTGTACTCAGAACCATGCGTTTAACGTTGTGGACGCAGCGCGCCCGTCCCTGTCCATTTGCCGCGCGGAAAACCCCAGCGGCAAAACCGGAGATCGTAAGAATTCTGCTTGCGTCGTGCGGGCGTCCAAGGAAAAAAATCCGGCAGGTGGGTGCTACCGGCGATCGTTCATGTTTATTGATGGACCCCGTCGCTCAGCGCCATGGTCCACTCCGACGGCGCATCGACCATGCAGTCGGAAACTATAGTCTCCAATGTATGCGATGACAGCCCGTACCGGCAACCGATCACGTGCGTTTTCGCGCTGCGTGCAGCCAGAACGTCAACAACCGAGTCCCCAATCATCAGAGTCTCGCCCGGACCAGCGCCGGCCTCGCGCATCAGCGCGCGCAGCCCCTCGGGATCGGGCTTCTTCGTCCCGAAGCTGTTCCCGCCATAAATCTGGAAAAAATATCGGCTCAGCCCGAGCACGTCGCAAATCTTCCGCGAAGGATTGATCGGCTTATTCGTCAGCACGGCAAATTTGCGCGCGGCCCCGTCCGGCGAGGCCCGAAGTGCGTCAAGCGCCGCAAACACGCCGTCATAAACGTAGGTGTAATCCAGCATGTGCTCGCGATAACACTTCAGGAACCGCTCCACGCCCTCGGTAATCACCGCCTCGTCCACCGGATCGCCTAACACCCGCCGCACCAGCATTCCCGCGCCATCGCCCACATACTCTGCAACCACATTTTCCGGCAAAGTCGGACGCCCCATCTCCTCGAGCATCGCATTCACAGAAACCGCCAGGTCCCGCCGCGAATCAATCAGCGTCCCATCCAGATCAAACACAATGAACTTAATAGCAGCCGCAGGAATGGCATTCGCAATCGTGAGCATGACTCAAGTCTAACGGGAGGAGCGCTGTAAACGAGACCTGCGATACATTGGGTATATGACTGATCAAGCCATCGATCCACAATTGATTAGGGAATGGGTATATCAGGCGCTTCATAAGCCCATGCCAAATCATATCCCAGGGCTTCACGCCGTTTTGCGTGAGGTTTATTCGGCGGCCTGCCGAGAAAATTATTTGGCTCCCAGAATGGCCGCGCCTAACCTTCCCGCCTCCCCAGATCTCGCCAATATCCCGCCAGATTTGCAGAATGAAATCCGCGGAGTCATTTGGGATTTGATTATCCAAGGCATTATTGTTCCTGGAATTCCAAATCAGCTAGGCAATAGCGGGCTGCCATCCTTTGTCATCACGGAATGGGGTAAAAAAGCTCTGGAATCTCACGAATATATTTCCTATGACGCTAGCCGGTATATCCAAAAAATTAAGGACAGCATACCTAATGTAGATGAGGCCGTAGTCCTTTACCTGAAGGAAGCCCTCCGCAGCTTCCGGGCTGGCGCTTATGTCGCGTCAGCTGTAATGACGGGCGTAGCCTCCGAGAAAGTACTTCTATTGTTGCGGGAGGAAGTCGGACGAGCATTACCAAGTGAAAGAGCGAAGAAGTTTTTGTCAGCCACGAACCGCAAGTCGACTTACCACACCTACAAGGAAATCTGGAGCCGCCTAGAACCCCGCCACCAGGATTTGGCGAATCACATGAAGAAAGATGACATTAAGGTAGAGCTTGCTGGCATCTTCGATTTAATTCGAAAAACGCGCAACGACGCAGGGCACCCAACGGGAAGAGAGATATCAAGAGACGAAGCAGACAGCATTCTGCATCTGTTCCCGATATATTGCAAAACGGCGTACGCCACATTCGAGTGGCTGAAATCGAATTCGTTGTAAGCCCGCATGCCATGTGCCCCACGTCTCGATTCTGAGACGCGGGAGACAATTCTTGTCAAGCTCTCCGCCCCTGAACCTTAACATTTCAAAGGCTCTCGCCGATGCATCTGAATTCCCTCAACCTGCTACACTAAAAGAGTAGAGAAATTTCGTTTCAGAGAAGGCGCAGCCGCAAGCTGCGCCTTTGCATTTTTGAGGAAGCTCAACCTAAGTCCTTTGTTTCCAAGATCAAATTTGCTAAGTCGTTTATTTTCAGGATCAACTTTAACTAAGTCCTTTGTTTCCAGGATCAAAGCCTATTCACTTCGATATTCCATGCAAAAAAATGACGGCAACCTCGAACCAGTTGCCGTCACCCCTGAAAGCGCGAGTCGCTCCCGCACTTCTTAACGCTTCGGCCGGTGATTGTCCTTCGCCCGCTGGGCTTCCCGCTTTTCACCCTTCGCGGTCTTGCCCTGGCGAGCGGCAGCGACCCGATCATTGTTGGCGTTATGTTTGTCGTTGTAGATCGACCGGCTCACGTTGTTCTGCCGCTGGTTGATCTGCGTGCGCTCCTGCTGGGTAAGCCGCCCGCCATTGGCGGCGCGGTCGGCCTGCGCCTGGTGGTTGATGCTCGAGTCGCGGTTCTCCACATTGCGTGTCTCGCCCGGAGTCATCTGCCCCGACCTCACGCCTTGCGAGATGCGCTGCTGCTGGTTGCCTTGGCGGCTGTTCACCTCGTTGCGATGGCCAAAGCCGTCCCGCGCATTCTGCGTCGCCTGATTGCGAAACGCCGTCTGGCGCGCCGTCGGCTGGAAGTGCTGCTCACGCATCGCCGCCCGATCCCCGGCTGTCGGCTGCGCCATAATACCGCCGCGACCGTTGAAGCTTGAGCGGTTGATTCCACCCCCGCGGATCACCGTGCGGTCAACATAAGTGTCGTGGATCACCCTCGTGTTCACCCGCATGACGGCTGTGTTGTAGCGGAACACTCCGCCCCGCCACATGCCGCCCACAAAGCCCACGCCGCCGTAGCCGAAGCCGTAATTGACCCCGCCATAGAAGCCCACATGCGGGCCCCAGTAACCGCGATGCCAGAGATAGGCCCCGTCCGCAAAGCCCCAGTAACCGGGCGTCCACAGCAGCCCGACACGGGGAGGCGCCACCCAGACGCCCTGCACCCAGTAATAGCCCGACGGGCCATAGGCCCAGTAGCCGGGCGTCCACAGGTAGCCCGGAGCCGGGCACATCGGCTGCACATAAACGGGCAGGATTGGAGGCGCCACTCGCACAGAGATTCCAACTGCAACCTGTGAGAAGGCTGCCATGGGAACTGCGCACAGAAGGATCGCAAAAACAATGTTTCGGACTTTCTGGATTTTCATCATAAAGGACTCGCTTTCCGTACTGCTTGACCTTTCTTTGATTACTGGTTATTGGCCGGCGGTGGGACCTCAAGGCGCTGCTGTGCGCGCTCCCGCCTTCTGGCCCGTTGATCCTGCCTTAGCTGCCTATACTGCTGCCTCTGAGCATCGCTCAGTACCGCATTAATGTTTTCCACGCTCTCCCGCGTAATCCGCCGCACCCTCACTCTCCTGTCCCGCGGAGCAAGCATGGCATTGGATCGCACCCTCTCCATCCGCCGATCGCGGTTTGCCAGAATCGGCTCAATCGCCGCCTCCTGCTCCGCTGTCAACCCCAGCTTCCGCGCCATCACCCTCGCCTGCCGATGCGGATTGGGCGCTCGCCGCGCGTCCGGCGGCGGAGGAGGCATCTCCGTGTCCTGCGCAGGAGCCGCATTCTGCGTAGCGGCCGGGGCCTGCGCTTGGGGCGGGGCCGCATTCTGCGTCTGTGCCGGGGCTGTGGCCGTGGGTGGAGGCGAACCCGCCGGAGGCTGGTCCTGCGCCCAGGCGCCCGATGAAACCCCAAAGATCAAAACCGCGCCGAAAGCAATCGAGTGCGCAAGAATTCGCATCGCTATATCTCCTGATATGACCTGCTGTGATTCAATGACTTTGCGCTTCAACAAACACAGAATTAGCATCGATGTTTCGCTTTGCCGAGCAACATTCTCAAAAAATTGACCCCCGCCGTTACCAGAAAGCCATCCTCACTCGCCTTGGAGACGGGTTTATGGCTCTGAAGGTCAGGCTCTGACCAAGGATGAGAGTAGATGTTTCAGCTCTCGCGAGCGGCGGCTTCCAGCGCGTGCAGGTCCAGCTTGATCATCCCCATCATCGCTTCCATCGCTTTGGGGTGGCTGAGCAGCTCACCGATATTGCGCGGAACAATCTGCCAGCATAACCCGAATCGATCTGTGAGCCAGCCGCACGCCATCGGTTGCCCGCCGTCGACCAACCTGTCCCAATAGCTGTCAATCTCTTCCTGGGAATCGCAGGAGATCGAAAAGGAGAACGCCGGGCTCAATTGATGTTCTGGCCCGCCGTTGAGAAACACCATCTCCTCCCCCTCAAGCTCGATCGTTATCGTAGCGATCTTGCCCACCGGCCAAGGGCCGATACCTTTTGAACGCAGCTCGCCGACCTTTCGAGCGTTCGGGAAAACACTCACGTAGAACTCGGCGGCTTCTTCCGCGTTGTCATTGAACCAGAGGAACGGTGCAACCTTATTCATGACTAGCATAGTACCAGCGAGAACGGGGTCCGCACATCGCGATTCCGAGATGTGGAAAGGCTGGCCGTTTCATCACTACCCGCCCCCAACCTGCTACCCTGTTAAGTCCCAAGTCCCGCACCCAAGGAAGCCTCATGGCCTTCAAATTCAAAGGGGTTGATTTTATCCACTTCGACTCCCTTCTCTCCGACGACGAGCGCCTCGCTCGCGACACCGCCCGCCAGTTCATCGAGGACAACCTCATCCCCATCATCGAAGAGTGCAACCGCGAGGGCCGCTTCCCGCGCGAACTCGTCCCGCAAATGGGCAGCCTCGGCTTTTTCGGGGCCAACCTCCACGGCTACGGTTGCGCCGGCATGTCCAACGTCGAGTACGGCCTCGTGATGCAGGAGTTCGAGCGCGGAGACTCCGGAATCCGCAGCTTTGTCAGCGTGCAGTCGGCGCTCGTCATGTACCCCATCTTCACCTTCGGTTCAGCCGAGCAGAAGGACTACTGGCTGCCGCGCCTGGCCACCGGCGAAAAGCTCGGCTGCTTCGGCCTCACCGAGCCCGGCTACGGCTCCAACCCCAGCGGCATGCTCACCCGCGCCGTCAAATCCGGCGACGACTACATCCTCAACGGCGAAAAAATGTGGATCACCTCCGGCTCCATCGCCGACGTGGCCGTGATCTGGGCCAAAGTCTCCGGCGACGACGATGACAAAGATCAGGTCCGCGGCTTCCTCGTCGAAACCGACCGCCCCGGCTTTTCCGCCTACGACGTTCACGGCAAATGGTCGCTCCGCGCCTCCGTCACCTCCGGCCTCTCACTCCAGGACGTGCGCATCCCCGCCAAAAACCTCATGCCCGGAACCGGCGGCCTCAAGTCGCCCCTCATGTGCCTCAACCAGGCCCGCTATGGCATTGCCTGGGGAGCCGTCGGCGCAGCCATGTCCTGCTACGACGCCGCGCTCCAGTATTCACTGCTGCGTAAGCAGTTCCGCGACCAGCCCATCGCCAGCCACCAGCTCATTCAGGAAAAGCTAGTCTGGATGATCTCCGAAATCACCAAGGCCCAACTGCTCGTCCTCCAGGTCGGCCGCCTGAAAGACGCGGGCAAAGTGGACCATCAGCACATCTCCATGGCCAAGCGCAACAACGTATGGATGGCGCTCGAATGCGCCCGCCTCGCCCGCGACATCCTGGGCGCCAACGGCATCACCGACGACTACCCCATCATGCGCCACATGATGAACCTCGAATCGGTCAAAACCTACGAGGGGACCCACGACATCCACACCCTCATCCTGGGCCAAAGCGTCACCGGCATCCCGGCGTATTAAGCAGCACTCAAACGTTGGCCCGCGGGACGGGCGTCGGCAACGGCCCGCCACGCGTCTAATGCGGATGAAGGCACATGACCATCCACCTTCCCAAGCTCGAACGCCGTCCGGAGCTGGATGCGCTCCGCGGCCTGTTTCTCGTCTGGATGACGTTCGCGCACCTGCCCACGCGCTTCAGCGATTTTGTGAACCAGCCCATCGGCTATATCTCGTCCGCCGAAGGATTCGTCTTCATGTCCGCGCTGCTCGTGGGCCGCATCTACATCCGCGAAATGCTTCAGGACAAGGCCAAAACCCACCTCAAGCTCTTCAAGCGCTCGCTCAAAATTTATGGCTACCACATTCTGCTGCTTGTCCTTGCCTTCTCCGTTGCCGCTACCTATGCGGCGCATGCCCATAAAACCGCTCTGACCAACCTCTTCAACTTTTATCTTGCCCACCCCGGAACCGCCATCATCGGCTCGGTGCTGCTGCTCTATTGCCCGCCTCTGCTGGACATCCTGCCCATGTACGTTATCTTTCTGCTCTTCACGCCGCTGGTTTTGTCGGCAGCCGTCCGCTTTGGGTGGAAGAAGATTCTCGCCGTAAGCGCACTCATCTGGCTGCTTGCGCAATTCGGCCTCCGCAACCTGGTGCACAATTGGATCGTCGCCATCACTCACCTCCACATTCCGCTTCAGGAAACCGGTGCCTTCAACCTGTTTGCATGGCAGGGGGTCTGGATTGTCGGCTTATGGCTCGGCGCCGAGATGGCCCATGGTACGAACCCCTACAAGAGCGTGCGCGGCCCCGTCATCGCGGTATGCGGAGCCATCTGCCTCTTCTTCATTGGAGTCCGACACGGTTGGCTCGGCCCGCACCTCACCCAGCAGGCGCTCGGCATGCAACTCGATAAGTGGAGCATCGGCCCGCTTCGCGTCGTCAACCTCGTCGCCTTCAGCGTCGTCATTTACTGGCTGCGGAAATACGTCGCCGAAGCCGTTTCGCATGAGCCGCTGCTCACGCTGGGCAAGGCATCGCTCCAGGTTTTCTGCGCGCATCTGTTCTTCGTGTTTGTGGGGCTGGCGCTGCTCTACGGAGAGGTCGAGCAGCTCCACGGCTGGACCGCCGTCATTCTCCTCGTCGTCACCTTCGCGTCGCTGATGTTCGTGGCCGTCCGCGAAGTAAAAAAACGCCACACAAAGAAGAACCGGCCAACTCCTCCGCCAATTGTCGAATCGCGTGGAGTATCGTGACCATGGCCGTTATGACAGAAGACGACTACGAAGCAAAATTCGTCCGGGATTCGTAGAAAGTTCAATCTTCCGCCGATGGAAAAGGGTTCGGACTCAATTCCCGACCAGCGGGAGGGCCATTCAAGCGTGTTCCAGAATGGCGCCGAAGGCGCGTGTGCCCGGACGGCAAGTCCTAAACAGCGACCGTGAACGCGTCTTC
The DNA here is from genome assembly GCA_049280995.1 of Acidobacteriaceae bacterium. Lineage (GTDB taxonomy): Bacteria > Acidobacteriota > Terriglobia > Terriglobales > Acidobacteriaceae > Silvibacterium. The sequence goes on along the minus strand of JBAPRH010000062.1, from coordinate 17,304 downwards.
CGTCCGCGTCACCGAGTGGTAAAGCGTATCGCGCTCCACCGGGACCCGGCCCGCCTCCGTAATCAGCCGCATCAGATCCTCGCGCCGCATCCCCTGCGGAGTCGTCGCGCCTGCATCGTGGTAAATCTTCTCCTCGACCACGGTCCCGTCGATATCATCCGCGCCGAACCGCAGCGAAATCTGCGCGATCTTCGCCGTCATCATCTGCCAGTAGGCCTTGATGTGCGGGAAATTATCAAGCAGCAGCCGGCCCACCGCGATCTGCCGAATGTCGGTCAGCCCCGTCGTCTTCGGCAGATGCGCCAGCGGCGTGTTGTCGGGATGAAACGCCAGAGGAATAAAAGTCTGGAACCCATGCGTCTCGTCCTGCAACGCACGCAGCTTTAGCAGGTGGTCCACGCGGTCTTCATCGTTTTCAATGTGCCCGTAGAGCATCGTCGCATTCGACTTCAGCCCCGCCTCGTGCACCATTCGAGCCGTCGCCAGCCACTCATCCCCGTCAATCTTGTGGTCGCAGATGACGTGCCGCACGCGGTCCGCAAAAATCTCCGCACCGCCGCCCGGCATCGAATTCACGCCCGCATCCTTCAGCTTGGCCAGCGTCGCCGGAATCGACAGCTTCGCTCGCCGCGCCAGATACGCAATCTCGACCATCGTGAAGGCCTTGACGTGGACCTCAGGAAACCGCTCCTTCAACCCCCGAACCAGGTCCAGAAAATACTCCAGCGGCAAATCGGGGTGCAGGCCGCCGACGATATGAAACTCCGTCACCGCTTCCGAGTAGCCCGAAGCCGCCGTCTCCCACGCCTGCTCCAGCGTCATCGTGTATGAGCCGGACGCGCCCTTCTTCCGTCCGAACGCGCACAGCTTGCACGCGGCCACGCACACATTCGTTGGATTAATATGGCGATTCACATTGAAATAGGTGACGTCGCCGTGCATCTTCTCGCGAACATAATTCGCCAGCCATCCCACCGCGAGCACGTCCGGCGAGCCGTACAGCGCCAGCCCGTCCTCGAAGCTCAGGCGCTCCCCCGCAAGCACCTTTGCCGCAATCGGCTCCAGCCGCGCGTCGTCGGTCGAAAAGGGCCTTGCCTCCAGCATCATTCGCACCGCTCCTTACTCTTTGATGATAATTCACCTCATGCGAAACAAAACAATTGGCGTCTTTCGACTGCGAACTTCCGCAGCCGCCTGTTACCATTCGTCAGGAACACTTCATACCCGTAACCGCAATCGATAAGGATTTGTTCATTGCCCTATTGCCGGAGACTTTTCGCTCGACTTGTCTGCCATGCCGCCCTCGGCGCTTTCCTTTTGCCGGCCGCCTACGCCTCTCAAAGTGGCGCAAACACCAAGCCCGCCACGTTTCCGAGCCTCACTTCTTACAACCTTGCCAAGGCAAAACTCAACCTCCCCGAAGATTTCGCCGGCAAAATCGATCTGCTGCTTATCTCCTTCCGTCCCGAGCAGCAAGACCAGATCAATACCTGGATGCCGACGGCGCAGGGTCTTCAGCACACCAATTTCAATTTCCGCTGGTATCAACTGCCCGTCTCCGACCGCGAAACCTTCGTCTTCCGCTGGTGGGACAACTCCTCGATGCGCAGCGACTACACCGATCCGGAGATCTGGCCCTGGATCGTTCCGCTCTACGTCGACAAAAAGCATTTTCGCCACAGTCTGAATATCCCCGCCGAGCATCAGATCACCGTGCTGTTGATCGATAAACAAGGCAAAGTCTTGTGGCGCGCCGAGGGACCGCTCACGACGGAAAAGCGCAACTCCCTGCTCGCCGCGGTAGCCGCGGCGAAATAACCATCCAGCCAGGACCACCAGCGCCGACCAGCGGGAGGCCCGCCACCGCTAGGGCCAGTTAACCCTATTCGGGCGAACAGCGTTGCGCCTGGACCGCCAGCCCCATCACGAGCGCGTCCAGCCGGCCCAGGTAATAGCCCCGAATGCGCCCCGTCTCTGCGAACCCCAGCAGCTTGTAAAACGCGATCGCGCCGTCGTTATCCACCGCGACCTCAAGACGCAGCTCGCTAACCTCCGCCTCGCGGCAAAAGCCGAACAACGCATCCATCAGCAATCGCCCCACACCGCGCCTGCGCCGCTCCGGAGCCACATCAATGGTCACGATATGCCCGATGCGGCGTCCTTCTTCAACCTGAAACTCCACAATGGCAAAGCCGGCGATACCGCTCTCGTCCTCCGCCACAGCGGAACGGGAGCGAACGTGAAACAGGAAGTACCGCAGCTCCGTTTTCGAATACGCAATGCCGGGACGAAAGCACGCGCGGTCGAGCGCAAACAAGGCATCCAGGTCTTCGCTGGTGGCTAGGCGAATGCGAATGTTATCGCCGCGCTTGTTCCGGAGCGACGGCATTTTCCGGCTTGGGTTGCACGACCACTCCGTCATAGAGCGACGCCCCGACCAGGTGTCCACCGACCGAGTGGACCATGCGTACCTTCCAGCCCGCGTCCCACCAATGCCAGGACTTATCGTCCGGATTGAGCGCAAAGATCAGATTCGAATTCCTCGACGTAATCACGACGCGGCCCAGCCCCGGGTCGTAATCAATATTATCGATGTCGCGCACCGGCAGGTCCGCAATAGCCTTCCAGGTTTGCCCGTGGTCCTCGCTATAGAACGCGCCCTCTCGCCCCCCAACCCAAAGAACGCCGCTGGGCGTAGTTGCCAGCGCCCCGACTGACGTCAATCCCGCCGGCAGCGCAACGCTCCTCCATTGCTCTCCGCCGTCTTCCGAGAGCCGCAGGCCACCTTGCCGCGCCGCAAAAGCCACGCCATCGTGCGCGTCTACAAATTGATAATCGGACTCGTCCGGCGACGGACCCGCCCAGCTCGCGCCATGGTTCGTGCTGCGATACACTCCATCCGTCGTGGCCGCGAACCACACCGGGCGGCTCAGCGAGAGATCGTTCACCTGGGAATCAATAACCGACTCTCTGGAACCCTCGACAATCGTCCGCTTCACTCGCTTCCCGTGCCGCTTCACATAAACGGTGCGAGTCTTCACGTTCACCACGCGATTGTCCGGCTTCCACCGGCTCCCATCCCAGCGAAACAGCCCGTGATTGGTTCCGGCAAAGATCGCTCCGTCACTCGCCTGCCCAAGGCTGAACACATCGCGGCCATCCAGCCCGTCGCTCTGCTGCGCCCAGTTCCTTCCGCCGTCCTTTGTCACAAACACGCCACCGTAAATCTTGTCATTCACCACGCCGGCGTACATCGTCCCCGGATGGTTCTCGTCCGCAAGGAGAGCCCTTACCTGCCGCTGCGAATACCCTTGGTTCGATGAAACAAAACTTGCCCCGGCGTCGTTGCTCGCCAACACACCGCTGCGATCCGTTGCCAGCAGCACGCGCCGCGGGTTCTGCGGATCGACATAGATGTCGTTAATGATAAGATTCGGGCTTGTCATGCGAACCCAGCTAGTGCCGCTGTCCTCAGTTTTATAGAGACCCTCGGTCGTTCCGGCATACACAATCTGCCGATTCGCCGGATCCTGCATCAGCACGCGCGTCCGCCGCGCTGCCGAGGGAATGCCTTGCACCTTGCGAAACAGATCCCCGCCCGTGTCGCTCTTGTAGATTCCCGAGCACGCGCTCAAGTAAACGGTGCTCGGAAATTTCGGGTCGAGCAGGATCGAGAAAACATCCGAGTCGACGATCAGCCCCTGCCTGATGTTGTGCCAGGTTGCGCCGCCGTCCGTGGTCTTCCACGGCAGATGCCACGTACCAGCGTAGATAATGCGCGCGTCGGTCGGATCGATCGCAATCGACTCGACCTTGCGAATTTCGCCGCTGCCCTCCGGGCTGATCTGCCGCCAGTGCAAGCCGCCGTCCTCGCTGCGAAACACTCCCTCGATCGCTCCCGCAACCAGAATCTTCGGGTTTGACGGAGCCTGCGCCAGCGCACGCACCGATTTGCCCTGCATCCCAGGGCTCGCAACCCAGCTCCGGCCGCCATCATGGCTGACGTAGACGCCGCCGTCCATGCGGTCCAGCCGCCACACCCCGGCGTACATTGTCTGCGGGTCAGCCTCATCGATCACCAGGTTATCCACTACGAGATCATCCGCTGTGCCTACCTGCGACAGCCGCGCCCAGGTCGCTCCATCGTCCGTCGACTGATAGATCCAACTATTGGCTGTGCCCAGGTAAATGTGGCGCGGTTCAGCGGGACTGGAAGCGAACGAGCGAGCATCGCCGCCTTCCGGTCCAACCGTCGCCCACCGGAAAGTGGCGGCCCCGGCCGAGACTGAAGAGAGCATCACAAGGGCTGCAAGGCCCAGGAGGAGGGAGGAAAGCGACTTTCGGTTCTTGGCCATGCTCCCGATAATAAGCGCGCCCTTACTCATTTTCCATTAGCAATGCGGATTCCCCGCAGAGCGAAAGTAGGGCTCGAAAAGGACACAAAAAGGCCGTCCGGGCATGCCGGACGGCCTTTATGGGAACAGGGCCTAAGGGTTACTTGGTGCAGGTGCCTTGTGATGATGATGGCGGTGGGGGGCGTGAGCCGTCGTGCGGGGCTGGACCTTCACCGTCGATTCATCCACAGGCGTGGTGCCTGGCACGTCGTTTTCGAAGTTCGCTCCAGACGGAACCAGGTAATTCTCTACCTCGTTCGTGCCGGAGTTATCCGTCCGTACCGAGATGCGGCTTGCGTCGATACCCTTCTCGGTTACCAGATAGGCCTTCGCGTTCACCGCTCGCTCTTCAGCCAGCCTCTCCGCGGAGACCTGGTGACGGCGATGCCGTCCACGCACCTCAGGTACCGGTGCGCTGTTGCCCACGACCACCAGAGTCGCATCCGAAGAACGCTGCAGGTTCAGTGCAACATCGTCCAGGCAGCCCTTCGCATCGTTGTCCACGCGGGCCGGACGACGCTTGTCATGGTCGAACTGGATCGAGCACAGCGTCTGCGTCTTCGGCGCCGGCGGCGCGGGAGGGGCAGCCACGTCAACCGTAGTCGTTGACGATGCTGTCTGACCCTTGTCGTCGGACACATTGCAGGTGACCGTAATGGTTCCAGCCGGAGCACCCGTCGTTGACAAGGTCGCCGAGTTGCCGGTTCCGCTGATCGATCCCGCTGAGGCTTGGTAGCTGTAGGTCAAGGGGCGATTTTGCGGGCTCACGCCAGTCGCCGTAATCGTCGAGCTGTCGCCCGGATTCACCTGCGTCGGGTTCGCTGTGCAGCTTACCGTCGGAGGCTCAAACTGCTTCACCGTAAACTCCGCCGTGCAGTCCGCGGATTGGCCAACCTTCTTGCCTTCCGTCACATGGCCGGAAACTTTATAAGTGCCCGGAGCCAGGCTGCCCGTCTGAACCGTAACGGTCGAGTCCGTACCGTTCGCGCCCTCACCCGTCCAACTATAGAAAGCCTTTTGTTTGGGATTCAGGTTGGTCGCCGTTCCGGTAATCGTCACCGGCTCGCCGGGAAACACTGAGGCGGGGTTCGCCGAGCAGGCATATGCCACCGGCGGAGGAGGAGTGATATTACCGAACTTGAAGACCAGGCCGGCACTCAACCGCGGAGTGTTGGCATTGAGCCGCCCGCCGCTGACCGGCTGCGGGCCGAAGTTTACATGCATGTACTCGTAATCCGCCTGGAAGAGTCGTATGCCAAGGTGGTGATTGAACCAAGGCGTGTCATAGTCAAGGCCGCCGCCCACTGTCAAAGCCGGACCCCAGGTGTAGTCATGGAACGCGATTGGCTCGTCGTTGGGTCCGCCGAACCGGGTGGCTCCAGCTAGTCCGTGAACAAACGGAATGATTGCGTCATCTTGGAACGGGATCCGGAAGATGATACCGGCCTGCGCGGTCTGAAAACCATCGTTCTTGCCGTCCTGATGATTTCCGTACTCGATCTGGCCGCCTACATAGCGATTGAAGTAGTAAGCACCGCTCGCCAGTACGCCCGTATCGACAGCCGACGGCTGCGAGGCGAAATAGGTTCCGCCCGGCAACGGCGTTTCCACCGTGCCTTTGGGATCGGCGTAGGAGTACCCCACAAATATATCTACCCGGGACAAGGGCGCCGCTCCAGGAGCGGCCGGTAAAGACGAGGAATTCTGCCCGTACATGCCTGTGGCGCCTAAACCTAGAACGCACCCGGCCAGCAGAATCCGGCTTAGTGAAGTGAACAAACGAGACTGCATGCGCATATCCTCCGCAACCTTTGGGAAGTAGTACAAAAAAGAACTTTTCGGCTTATGGAATTAAGCCCGCGAAACATAAGTGAGCAGACAATGCTCAAAAACCACAAGTTTCAGCCTAGCATACTTTACATATGTTTAAGAGTCTAAATTCCTCAATCGGTTGCCCGAACCAACAACCTATCCATCAAAAAAAACAACGCTGTGGCTTGGACGAGTTTCCAGCGCGCGAGGGATGCACGGCGTTTCGACAATCGCCGGCGAACGAACCAGACCTTACAACCTTACTGGAGGTTCAACACCTTCTTCAGGCTGCCCTTCTCGTGCTGAATCTTCTCCTGCAACAAGGTGATCGCGTAGATAAGCTGCTCTGGACGCGGCGGGCACCCCGGCACGTACACGTCTACCGGAATAATCTGGTTAACTCCCTGAAGGATTGCGTAATTGTTAAACACTCCGCCCGAGGTTGCGCACGCGCCCATCGAAATCACCCACTTCGGCTCCGGCATCTGGTCGTACAGCCGCCGGATTACGGGAGCCATCTTCCTCGACACCCGCCCCGCTATCACCATCAGGTCCGACTGCCGCGGCGAGGGCCGGAAAACCTCCGCTCCAAAGCGTGCCACATCGAACCGCGATGCTCCCATGGACATCATCTCAATCGCGCAGCAGGCCAGACCAAACGTCATCGGCCAGATCGAATTCTTGCGAACCCAGTTAATCGTGGCATCAAGCGACGCCATAAAAATACCTTCCGGCTGCTCGTATCCGTAACTTACTTCCCTGACCTTTTGCTGGTTTCTGGCGCTGCTCTGAAGCGCCCCAAAAAGATACCGATCCTGCGCAACTTCACTCATGTCTTTACTATAACGCCTCCTCGAAGAGCGGACTGGATGGCCCGTCCGGGGCTTTGGCGAGTAGGAGCACTCGGGTTCCATCGTAGTGGGAGCTGTTTTCTCACGCTCCGCCTCGAGCGAATGACGCACCGTTGGGAAAGCTCCAGCTTGCAGTTTTTATTGGGCATCTCGCAAGCTCCGACGGGAATCTGATTGAAGGCAGCGCACATAGTCGCGGTACTGCTTCACACCGGAACGGAGCGGTCGGGCTTCCAAGAGCAATTTCTGTCTAACTTCACGAGTCTCTCAACGGCGACGCCGAGATGATGCCGTTCGTGCACTCGCTCCTGGATTCTCCCCGCCGAGGCCTAGGAAACACACCCGCTTCGAAATTGCTTCGTGGACGGGAGGGCCATTTGTGGCGCTCTTCACCGACGCCTCGACCATCACTTTAAGTTCACAAGGAGAAAACAGGACATGATTAACCGGATAATGACAAAGGCGTGCTTTCTTTCAACTGCCGCATTGCTTCTTGGCATGGTCTTCTTTGCATCGGGCTGGACGCCCGCCTACGGCGACGCGGCCCAGACTTCAAAGCTTCTTCAGCAGGTCAAAACGTCGGCCGCACAACTGAAGCGGGACTCCGCCGAGATGGAGGTCTACAGCAGGTCCCGGTTAGCCTGGCAAAGCCATGCCAGTCAAATCAACGTGATCAAGGAACATATCAACAACAGCGGTAAGGTCCTGGAACAGTTGCACAACTCCCGGGATGATGCCGAACCGTGGCAGCAGGACGCGATAGACAAGATCACGCCATTGCTGCAGGAGCTGGCGTCCAATACCGAATCAGCGATCGACCATCTCAACGCGAACAAGCAAACGTGGCACCCCGAATATGAGGCTTATCTCAAATCCAACGCCGAGGTGTCGACAGATTTGTCCAACCTGATTAACGATTACATCGAATTCGGGAAGGCCGACTCAAGAACCAAGGCAATGGAACAGAAGCTGGGATTTTCCGGCATGTAAAATCGCTCGACGCAGGTCCCCCGCCCACTCAAGCAATCGAAGTCTGAGTGGGCGGAGTCCAGAAGAGTCCACGCAAAGATGGCGCTCGGGCCGGTTCCTCGTCCCGAGCGTTGCCGACTCCGTGTAACTCGGACAGGCCAGCGGTCCAAGGTCCTCCCGCGACCCCCTCCCCCATAAGCAGAATGAATCCCGCCCATCATTTATTTTTGTATCCCGCCTGTTTCGCTCCCTCCAGAATTACGCTTTAAGCTCAGCAACCTATATCTTGCCGCCTGCGACATCCCATCAGATTCGCGGCTGCAATCGCGCTTCGAGTCTCCGTCTTCACCTCAAACGGCAGAAAAGCTGATGCCAGTTCTGCCTGTTTCCGTGGGGGCGGTTTACAACCAGATTGAGGTGACATGCGTTCTCGATTCATCAAATTTCTACTTCTAACCGCACTCTTTTCAACAGGACTCGCCTTCGCGCAGACCAGCACCGCCCCTCCCGCCGTGACCGCCGCCCAATTCGCCCACCTCGAAGCGCAAATCGCACACGCTCAGTCCTCCGCGGACAACTCCTGGATGCTCGCCAGCGCGGCCCTAGTCCTGCTGATGACCGGACCCGGCCTCGCGCTCTTCTACGGCGGTCTGGTCCGCCGCAAAAACGTGCTGTCCGTCTTCATGCAGTGCATCGCCATGATGTCCATCATCACCGTCCTCTGGGCCCTCCTCACCTATAGCCTCGCTTTCGACTCAGGAACGGCCTTCATCGGTGGCCTCCATCACCTCTTTCTTCATGGAGTCGGCCTCGCGCCCGCCCCCGACTACTCCGCCACCATCCCCCTCCAGACCTTCATGATCTACCAGCTGATGTTCGCCATCATCACTCCCGCGCTCATCACCGGAGCCTTCGCCGAGCGCATGAAGTTCAGCGCCATGGCCGTCTTTCTCACCCTCTGGTCCATCGTCGTCTACTCGCCCATGGCCCACATGGTCTGGGGCAAGGGCGGACTGCTCAACGCCTCACTCGGCGGACGTTTCCCCTGCCTCGACTTCGCCGGCGGCACCGTCGTCCACGTCACTTCGGGAGTCTCCGCCCTGGTCTGCGCCCTCTATCTGGGCAAGCGCGTCGGCTATCCCCGCGAGCAAATGCCGCCCCACTCCGTGGTTCTCAGCTTCATCGGAGCCTGCCTGCTCTGGTTCGGATGGTTCGGTTTCAACGCGGGCAGCGCCCTCGGCGCTGGCACGCTGGCCACCAGCGCCTTCGTCAACACGCAATTTGCCGCCGCCGCCGCCGCCCTCACCTGGGCCGCCGCCGAATGGCTCCATCGCGGCAAACCCTCCGCCCTCGGCACCATCTCAGGAGCCGTCACCGGCCTCGTCGCCATCACCCCCGCCGCCGGCTTCGTCCAGCCCATGTCCGCCCTCGTCATCGGAGCCATCGCCGGAGCCTTCTGCTACTTCATGGTCGTCAAGGTCAAATCCTGGTTCGGCTACGACGATTCTCTCGACGCCTTCGGGGTCCACGGAGCCGGCGGCACGATCGGAGCCATCCTCACCGGCGTCTTCGCCTCGAGCGCCATCAATCCCATTTTCAAAGATGCGAAAACCGGCGCTGTCCTGCCCTCCGGCGTGATCGACGGCAACTGGCACCAGCTCCTCAACCAACTCATCGGCGTCGCCATCGCCTGGACCGTCTCCGTCGTCGGAACCCTGATCCTGCTCAAGCTCGTCGATCTCACCATCGGCCTGCGCGTCGTTCGCGAACACGAAATCGAGGGCCTCGACGTGACCCAGCACGGCGAGGAGGGGTACGACCTTGCGTCCTGAGATCAAAGCATCGAGACACTCGATTCAAGAAGCGCCGTCATCCCGACCGAGGCAACCAAAGGGAGCGAAGCGGAGCTGCCCGCACGGTCGCGGGGTGGTCATCGTGCGGAAACTCCTGATCCCTGTACCTTGCGATGAGCAAACCTGATACTCTTTTGTGTTCCGGGAATTCTCAATTTATGCAGAAGATCGAAGCAATCATCCAGCCCTCCAAGCTCGATGCCGTCAAGGACGCGCTCCTTGAAGTCGGCATCGAAGGCATGACCATCCTCGAAGCCCGCGGCCACGGCCGCCAGAAAGGCCACACCGAGTTCTATCGCGGACGCGAGTACACTGTTGACCTTCTTCCCAAGGTCAAGATCGAAATGGTCGTCCCCGACGAGCTCGTGGAAAAGGCCGTCCAGGCCATCCTTGCCAGCGCCCGCACCGGCAAAATCGGCGACGGTAAAATCTTTCTCTCAAAGATCGACGACGCCATCCGCATCCGCAACGACGAGCGCGGCACCGCCGCCCTTTGAGCCGCCGCTCACCGGTTGAAATCCGGGTGCGCAACCACACAGGCGCGGCGGCCCACACGGTGCAATGACCTTTTCGATCCTCATGCTCATATGAGACGTGGCTGCAAACGTCATACTATAGGTCTATCTGTTTGAACCGTCATAATAGAGACCTATCCGCAAACTTGACGTGAACCGCCGATGAATGCGCTTACCACCAGCCTGCCGCAACTGCGCGACCTGTACGAACGGGGAAGCACCGACCTGCGCCAGACTTTCGAGCGCACCGGTGACGGCTCGGCCGCCATCCGCCGCCGCTCCTCTGTCGTCGATAACATCGTCCGCAAAATCTGGACCAGCCTCGCCGGAGAGCAAGAGCGCGCCAACATTACGCTCGTCGCCACCGGAGGCTTCGGACGCCGCGAGCTGTTTCCCTGCTCCGATGTGGACGTGCTCTACCTCTGCGGCAACGACGCCGTCGAGCGCGACTTCCACCAGACCCTGCGCGCCGTGACCCAGGCCATGTGGGACACCGGCCTCCGCGCCAGCCCCGCCACCCGCACCTTCAAGGAATGCGACAAGGTAAATCCCGACAATCTCGAATTCACCATCTCGCTGCTCGACCGTCGCTTCCTCGCCGGTGATCCTGCGCTTTATCGGCGCTTCGAAAATGATCTGCTGCCTTCGCTCGCCCTCCGCGACTGGGACACTATCGTGCAGAACCTCGCCGAGATCGCCCGTGCCCGCCACACCAAGTACGGCAACACCATCTTTCATCTTGAGCCCAACATCAAGGAGTGTCCCGGCGGCCTTCGCGACTATCACGTCGCCCAGTGGCTCGCGCTTCTCACCGCGCTGCACTCCACAAAGTCCTGGCCCAAGCCGGCCGGCAATCCCCTCTACGGGACCCACGCTGAGCGCGAATACGCCTTCGATTTTCTCGCCTCCGCGCGATGCTTCCTCCATTTCCGCTACAAGCGTGACAACAACACCCTCGACTGGCACGCGCAGGATGATGCCGCCGCCCACAGCATCGGCCTTGAAACCCGAGGCTCCGCCGACCCCGCCTACTGGATGCGCACCTATTACCGCCAGGCGCGCACCATCTATCGCCGCGCCGCGGCCCTGCTCGACGCGCTCCCACCGCCGCGCCGCTCCTTCTATAAGCAGTTCCGCCGCAAACGTACCCACATTCCCGGAACCGATTTCTTCCTGGAGCAGGACCGCCTCGATCTGGCTGCCGGCGCCGAAGGCATCGATGGCGACGCCATCCTGCGCATCTTCGGAGTCATCGCCAACCACGGCTACAAGCTCACCCAGCAAGCCGAAGACCGCATCGTCGATAACCTGCCCGTGCTCGCCGTGCAGATGCCCGAAGGCCCGTTCCTCTGGAACTGCCTCCGCGAAGTCCTCGTCGGACCCTACGCCGCACACGCCCTGCGCACCATGCACGCGCTCGGCATTCTGGAACTGCTCATCCCCGAGTTCCACGGCATCGACTCGCTCGTCATCCGCGACTCCTACCATCGCTACACTGTTGATGAGCACACGTTCCTGCTCATCAACAATATTCACGCCCTGCGCCAGCCCCATTACGACTGGGAGAAGCGCCTCGCCACCCTGCTTCCAGAAATTGACCGCCTCGGCCTGCTGCTGCTCGCTGCGCTGATGCACGACACCGGCAAGGCGCGCCGCTCCGGCGACCACGCCACCCAGAGCGTCGAGCTTGCCGAGAGCCTTTTCGCCCGTCTCGAGTTCGACTCCGAAGAGCGCGAAATCGTTCGCCGCCTCATCCGCACCCATCTCGAAATGTCCGCCGCGCTCCGCCGCGACATCTTCGCCCCGGAAACCATCCGCGCCTTTGGCGAAAAACTCAACTCGCAGCAGCACCTCAAAATGCTCACGCTGTTGACCTATGCTGATATCAAGGCCGTCTCGCCCGACGCGCTCACTCCATGGAAAGCCGAAAATCTCTGGCAGCTCTATATCGGAACATCCAACTTCCTCGACCGCAGTGTCGATGAGTCCCGCTATCACGTCCATAGCGACCCGGCTGTCCTCAACCGCATCACCGCGCTCGTGGCCGATCGCTCCACCGGCCAGAGCCCGGAAAAACAGCAGGCCTTGCGCGCCTTCCTCGAAGGGCTCCCGCAGCGATACCTCCAGACCCGCCTGCCAGACCAGATTCGCAATCACTTCCAAATGGCGGAAAAGCTCGCCGAAGAGCCCATCCAGATCGCCTACCGCGTCTACCGCCAGCTCAACGAAATCACCCTCATCACCCCCGACCGCCCTTATCTGTTCGCCGACGTGGCCGGAGTCCTCTCCGCCTGGGGCATGAACATCATCAAGGCCGATGCCTTCTCGAACGAAGCCGGAGTCCTCGTCGATACCTTCCAGTTCACCGACACCTTCCAGACCCTCGCCCTCAACCCATCCGAGGTATACCGGTTCATTGACAACGTTCGCGATGTCGTCTCAAAGAAAATCCTGGTAGAAAAGCTTTTGCAGTCACGAAGTCACGCCAGCCGCCGCATCCACGTCAGAGTCCCGGTAGAAACCCGAATCGAGTTCGATAACGAATCCTCCAAGCAAAGCACCCTGCTGCAGGTAGTCGCGCAGGACACGCCAGGCTTGCTGCGGGCAATCGTGTTAGCCTTCGCCCAGCACACCTGCAACATCGAAGTGGCCCTCATCGATACCGAAGGCGAAATGGCCATCGACGTCTTCTATCTGACGGCCCAGAAAGAAAAGCTCGACCGCTCGGCTCAGCAGCTCCTGAAGCAATCCCTGACTCAATCGCTCAAGTCGCTCCACTGAGAGTGGTGCCAGCCTCTCAAGGCTTTCCTCTAGACTTCCGCCCAAGCGTAAACTGGATATATTATGTCAACTAATATAAGACCGATGAAAGCAGCGGCATGGATGGAGAGAGCATGGCCGGAAGGCGGAAAGGCATTCACCGAGTTTGCCGCCTTAGTAAGCGAGCGTGGCGTACTGGACCCCAAGACTCGTGCTTTGATCCTGTTAGTAGCAACCTCTTTGCAGAGATGCCCCCATTGCGTGGATCACCACCTGGAGACGTTAAAAGCGCTCGGTGCAACCGAGGCTGAAATCGGAGAAGCGATGATGTTAGGCAGCGTAGCTGCAGCCGGGGCGAATATGACGTGGGCTGCGGAAGTATTCCACAAGCGCCTCTTTCATCGAGAGACCCTCTGATTCACAGCATACAAATATTCTCCTGATCGCCTCAGCGGCCAAAGATCAGCAACATAAGTGCGCTGAGGAGCAAAACTGCCTACCTCGCCAGCCTGCTCCCTACGCGTAGGTTTCCGAAACCACCGGCAATCCGGCGGCTTCCCAGGCTGCCAGGCCGCCGGCCATTTCGACCACGTTGGTGATTCCCTGCTGATGCAGAATGCTGGCGGCAATCGACGACCGGTATCCGCCCGCGCAATGAATGGCGATGCGGCGGTCCCGCGGCACCTCCGCAATCCGTTGCTCGAGCCGATTCAACGGAACATTCAGGCTGTCCGCAATGTGCCCGCTCGCCCACTCCTGCGGAGTCCGAACGTCCAGCACCAGCGGCGCATCCGAGTCCGCCAGCCTCTCCGCGGCAATCAGCACGCTGACGCGCTCCGTGACGCGCAGCAGCTCAGGCCGGCCGGCAAGTGCCGCCATCCCGCCTGAAAGATAACCCGATACCTGGTCGAAACCGATGCGGCCCAGCCGCAGCGCGGCTTCCTGTTCGCGCTCAGGTTCGGCAACAATGGCAATCGACCGGGAGCGATCGAGCAGCGTTCCTGCCCACGTCGCATACTGGCCTCCCAGCCCAATGTTGATACTGCCCGCCAGGTGCCCCTTGGCGTACTCCGCAGCCTCGCGTACGTCCAGGATCTGAGTTCCGCTGTTTCCCATCCGAAGAAGCTCAGCCAGCTCAATCGGCCGCAGCGCGTGCTCCAGACTCTTGTCCAGCGTGGCCCTTTCCTGCGTGTTCAGAATCGCATCGTAGGTGAAGTACGACGGAGCGTCGGGCTGGTCCGCCGTCACCAGGCGAACGAACTCCTCCCTCGACATCGGCTTCAGCGCGTAGTTCAGCCGCCGCTGGTCCCCCAACGAAGAGACCGTGTCGGAGGAAAGCTTTTTTCCGCACAACGAGCCTGCGCCATGAGCGGGATAGACGAGCACCTCATCGGGAAGCGGCAGAAGCTTGCTGTGGAGTGAATTGTAAAGATAACCGCCCAGGTCATTCGCGCTCCATCCCAGCGACGCCCGCAGATCCGGTCGCCCCACGTCGCCGATGAATAAGGTGTCCCCGGTCAGGACTGCGAAAGGCTTATCACTGTCTTTCTTAAGGTCGAACACCAGAATCGAGATCGACTCGATGGTGTGCCCCGGAGTCTCCAGCACTTGCAGGCGCAACCCCGGAAATTCCAGCGTATCGCCGTCATTCATCGCGACAAACGCATACTGCGCCTGCGCGCGGGAACCAAGGTGGATGGTCGCGCCGCAACGGTCGCGCAACTCCAGGTGCCCAGCCACAAAATCAGCATGAAAGTGGCTCAGAAAGACATGCCGGATTCGCAGCCCAAGCCTCTCGGCATCGGCCACGTATTGCTGAATGTCCCGCTGCGGGTCGACAACAATTGCGGTCCCGCTCTCCTCGTCCCCCAGCAGATACGAAGCGTGGGCCAGGCACCCAAGATAGTACTGTTTCAGAATCATCGCACCCCCACAGCCTGGCGCGCTCCCTACTTCGCTCCGTCCGACGGCATGGCCTTCTTCAATTGCGCAATCTGCTGCTTGACCAGGTCCGCATTCGGCCCCGGCTTCATATAGGTCAGGCTATGCTCCAAATGCTTAAGCGCGTCGGCAAGCTGGCCCTGGCTTGCTTCCATCACGGCCAGCAACTGCTCCGTGTTGGGAGCCACGTGCTGCGGGTCCATCGCCAGCGATTTCTGCG
This sequence comes from Acidobacteriaceae bacterium, assembly GCA_049280995.1. Classification (GTDB taxonomy): domain Bacteria; phylum Acidobacteriota; class Terriglobia; order Terriglobales; family Acidobacteriaceae; genus Silvibacterium. The sequence goes on along the minus strand of JBAPRH010000062.1, from coordinate 1,989 downwards.
CGCTTGCCTCCGCATCGTCCACTTTGCCCAGGTTATATTTGGCCAGCGCGTCAAAGTACCACAGCTGCGGCGTCCCCTCCGGATCCAGCTTCAGGGCCGTGTCGGTGGCATTCGCCACGTCCTGCCAATTCTTCTGGGCTGCACTCAGCTCCGCAATCCGCTCGTAGGGAGGAACAAACTTCGGGTCCGCGGCCGCCGCTTTCTGATACGAAACCAGCGCGTTCTTATCATCCTTCTTCGCCTGCTGCACCTCGCCAAGGTGATACCACGCATCCGCGAATTGCGGATCGATCTTCACCGCCTTCTCAAGATCGTGCTCCGCGCCCTTGCCATCCCGTCTCAGCCAGTCCGCCCGCGCTTTGTCATACTGTTTCATCGCATCTTTGGGGGCCGCCGCCGTCGTGGCGCTTGCCGAGGTTCCCGCCGCGCTGCTGTCCGGCCGCAGGGTAACGGTCCCAACATCCGGGTTGTCCATAATGTCCCTGTTCGCAATCCGCAATACGCTCGAGGTGAATCCCGGCACCGAAGCACGAACATCGCAGCCAACCAACTGCGAGGCCGCCTCCTGGTGCGGATTAGTTTCGGTCGGCACCAGAACCGAAGGCGATTGATTGCCCTGAATGGTGAACCCGCCCTTAGCGTCAGCTTCCGTCCGGTAGCGCACCACCCCGTTGCACGTCACGATCACCGGAATCGGGTCCCAGGGAAACGCCGCGTCCTCTACCTTGACTTTGCCCGTAAACGACAGCCCGCCGCGTTGGTGTTCAGCCAGGTTCGCATAGTTGGCGTCTTTCCCCACGTTACTGTTTGCCTCCGGCCCGCCGGGATTTTTCGCAGCCGAGGCCCCGGCCGCAGCCGCGCCGTGTGCCTGCCCATGCGCCTGAGCGCCTACCGCAATACCCATCACAACCGCAGCCGTAATCCAAAGCCCGTATCGCATCTCTCACCTCGCAAATCCATCCTATTATGTTCCTTCAAGACACGTCTCCCCCACCCGCCGGCACCCGTCTCACAAGCCAGAATCCACGGCGGAATTGGCCAGCTTCTTCCCCCGCCAGGCTCGTGTTTGCACCAGATAAATCGCCGCGCTCGCCCCAATCACCGCCAGCAGGCCCAGAATCTCCGCCCGCGAAGCCGCCGCGATCAGCCCCGCCATGCAGCCAATGCCCACCACCGCTGCCGCTCCCATCCATCGGAAGTTCAGCGGAGCCCCGGCCTCCGCCACGCCCTTGCGCTTGAGCCGCCACGCCGCCGCGCAGCCGGCGATATAGAGCGCCGCCGTCGCCAGCATGGAGAGCACCACCAGTTCCACAAACGTCCCCGTCAGGGCCAGAACCGCGGCCAGCGCCGCGTAGCATAGAATCGCGACATGGGGAACGTGCGTGCGGGGATGCAGCCGCCCCAGCACGCGCGGTAGCAGTCCGTCGCGCCCGAACGCGAAGATCACCCGCGGAGTCGAAAGCAGGTCGCTGGACATGCCGCCAAGCATCGCCACCGCCGCGCCCGCGAGCATCAGCATTCGCAGGCCGGGACTGATCCGCGCCATCGCGTCCATCAGCGGCTCGTGGGAGTGCGCCAGCGATTCCCCCAGAATCCCCTGCGCCGTCACTTGGATAGCGATATACAGCGCCAGCACCGACCCCAGAGCAATCGCCAGCGCACGCGGTATGGTGCGCGCCGGCTGCGTCACTTCGCCGCTGATGCTCAGCGAGACCTCCATGCCGGAAAGGGCAAACAGCGCCAGGATCAGCGCCCGCCCCGTCCCCTGCGTACTGGCTTTCGCCGGCGGCGCGAAGTTCGCGCCGTGGATCCACCACACGCCCACCAGGACAAAAACCGCCAGCGGGACCAGCTTCAGAGCGGTCGTCAGGATCACCAGCCGCGCGCCGCGCGTCACCCCACCCGATACATTCACCAATACGATTCCGCCAATGACCGCGACGATTACCGCCGCGTGGGCGCCCGCCCGCAGCGGCGGCGGCAGCACAC
>JBAPRH010000061.1:0-30155 GCA_049280995.1 Acidobacteriaceae bacterium | reverse complement strand
ATGCAGTTTAATTTTTTCGGCTTGGTATTATGAAAGCAGAGAATAAATAAAGAAGGGCCGCCCGGGCGGTCCTTTTTGTTTTTGGGTGATTAGCGCAGCCTTAACTGATTGACAAATTGGGAGATATCCACAACTAATTGAATACAGTGGACTTAGACGCCCCGCACGCCCGTAAGTCCAACAAAACACAGGAAACCTGGGAAAAATTCCGCCTGATCTTCCAGGCGGAGACCGCTCACAGCCAGCCCTTCGCCCGGGCGATCCGCGCGGCATCGACGCGGTTCGCGGCACCCAGCTTGCTGATGGCTTCTGAGAGATAATTTCGTACCGTTCCTTCGGACAAATGAAGCTCTTCGGCGATTTCCTGGCTGGACTTGCCTTCGCCCGCGTATTGCAGGATCCGGCGCTCGCGGTCGGTGAGCGGATCGGGTCCGCTGTCCCAGGCCTCGGCGGCAAGGTCCGGGTCAATCACGCGAAGGCCGCGATGGACGCGGCGCACGGCATCGGCCAACTCGGCGGCGGGACGGTCTTTGAGCAGATAGCCCTTGGCCCCGGCGTCAAGGGCGCGGCGCAGGTAGCCGGGCCGCGCGAACGTGGTGAGAATGATGACACGCGTCTGCGGATAGCGGTCCCGCACTTCGGCGGCCAGCGCAAGGCCGGTCATCCCCGGCATTTCGATATCGGTAACGAGGACGCCGGGCTTCTGCTTCGCGATGGCATCGAGCGCCTCACGGCCATTGGCGGCGCGGGCGCAGACGGCAATGTCCGGCTCAGTCTCAAGCAGCGCGGCCAGCGCTCCCAGAACCATGGCCTGATCTTCGGCGACGACTACCTGAATCTTCTGGGTCATTGGTCGACAAGAAATCAAGGATTGATGGTAATTGTATGCGACGGCAATAACGAAGGGCACGTTCGCAGCGCGCCATTCTGCGGAGAATTGCGGAGTGGTTACAAAGACGCACGCAGGCGCGATCGGCTGGCAGCGTTCAACGATATCCCTGCGGGCGATTCATCACTTTTTAACGGGATTGTTTTGGCTGGTTAACACGATTTCGAATCAGAATACGATAGGGTAGACGCATGAGAAAGCAAATCGTTGCCGCATCGCTTGCTGTCGTCGCCGCGCTCGTTGTCAACGCATGCAAATCGTCGAAATCGGTTTCGCTGCTGGGCGCCGGCAGCACGTTTGTGTATCCGGTGATGACGCGCTGGGTGCAGGGCTTTACGCAGCGGCACCCGGCGGTCCAGATTAACTATCAGTCGATTGGGTCGGGCGGCGGCGTTCGTCAGGTGCAAGCCGGAACGGTAGACTTTGGCGCATCCGACTACTCGCTGACGGACGCGCAACTGGCGGCGATGAAGCCGGTGATCCAGCTTCCGGAGTCGGCGGGACCGGTATGCATCACGTACAACCTGCCAGAGCTGAAGGAACCGCTGAAGCTTTCCGCGAACGTAATTGCGGGGATTTATCTCGGAGAGATCACGAACTGGCAGGACAAGGCGATTGTCGCCGACAATCCCGGCGTGGATCTTCCGAAGGAGCAGATTGTGGTCGCGCACCGCTCGGATGGAAGCGGCACGACGGCGGCGTTTACGACTTATCTGAGCGCGGTGAGCCCGGAGTGGAATACCAAGGTAGGCCACGGTGGAAGCGTGAGCTGGCCGGTGGGATTGGGCGGCAAGGGCAACGAGGGCGTGACGGGCCTGGTGAAGCAGTCTCCGGGCGCGTTCGGTTATGTGGAACTCGCTTACGCGCTGGGAAATAATTTGCCTTTGGCGCAGGTGAAGAACCAGGCGGGGAAATACATTACTCCTAGCCTGGACAGCACCACAGCGGCGATCGGTGCGTTTACTGCTGAGTTGAACAAAGACCCGAGGTCGCCGATCGTGAATGCTCCGGCCTCGGCTCCGGATGCGTATCCGATCTCGACCCTCACCTTCCTGATCGTTCCGAAGGACGGCCCGGACAAGGACAAGCGTGAGGCGCTGAAGCAATTCCTGCAGTACGTTGTGACGGATGGTCAGGCAACCGCTCACGATCTGAACTACGCTCCGTTGCCGGACGGCGTGAAGCAGTTCGATCAACAGCAGATCAACAAGCTGACGGCGGACGGACAGCCTCTGCCCTGACGCCGCGAAGAGCGGCCTGTCGGTAGATCGGCGCATTTTCCCGGCCCGCATCCCTGTTTCGGGGCGCGGGCTTTTCTTTTACGTGCAGGACTACTTCGCCAGCGGCGTGCCCCAGTGCCAGTCCATCTCGACGAATCCGAACTGAGTGTCGGGGCCGGTGGGGTAAATGGTGGCGACAACACTTTTGCCCCATGCATATCCGTAATAAAGGCCAACGGTGAGCGACCTGGAGGCGCTCCAGTCGGCGCTGATGTCAGCCAGCGACGCGAGCGACGTGTGTCCGTTGGAGGGATGGCCACTGAAGCCGAAAGACTTGTTGTCGTAGGCCCCACCGCCCGCGTACCAGAGGTCGTCGCCAGAGGTAAGCTGAAGCCCGTGGAGATCGCTGCGCAGCGCGAGTCGCTTGATCGGCTTGTCCATGAGGCTGACAAATTCGTCGGTGTTATTCATCAGGTTAAAGAAGGGAAGGCGGGCGTAGCTGCGCGGCGTGGGCAGAAGCTGGAAGAACGTGGTGTGCTTATTGTCGCCGGGATTGTTGTCGCCACTGCCGCGGAACCATCCGGCACGCAGCCAGGGAGCGCTGGCGACGCGCGTGAGTTGGTAGCCGCCTTCGATGGCTCCGGCCCCGGCGCTGTCGCTCTGCGAACCCCAGCGGCCGTTCTGCCAGGCTCCCCAGGCGACAAAGTCGAACTGGCCCGGGCCGGCGGGCGCAACCGCGATTATGTCTCCGCCATAAGTGCCGAGGCGGATGTTCTTGTGGTCGGCGGCACGGACAACAGCGGGTCGATTGTCGGTTTTGGTGATGCCGGTGCGCCCGTCGTGATAACCGATGGCGAAGGCCCGCCACAGCACATGCTCGTGCAGAGCGTGGCGGGTGAAAGCAAGATATTGTGCGTCCACGTTCAACTCGGGGTTGCCATTCATGTTGAAGACGCCCTGATCGGCACGGGCGGCGAATGCCGTAATGTCCCATGAGCGCTCGCCGTAGTGACCGTCGATGCCGTCGAAGCTGCGCTGCGCGTTGGTAAAGCCGAAATTGCTGATGAGGCGTTGCGAGACGCGGTTGACCTGAAGCCAGTTGATGGAGGGGTTTTTGGGATGAGTCTCCAGCCCTTCAAAAAATTCAAAACGTCCGATGCGGAGATTCTTGTCGGCATGCTCTCCGTCGAAGCGGTAGCGGAGGTAGCCCTGTTTGAAGAAGGCCGCGGCGGGATATGAATTGTTATCACTCGAGGCGTAATAGGTGGCTCCGAGCCCGAGTTGGCCCTGCGCGGAGTTGGGCGAAACGGCATCGTCGGGCGCGTCGAGTATGGCGGGCTGCGAAAGCTCCAGCTTCCAATCCCAGCGAGGCAGCGTTTGCGAAACACCGAGGCGCAGGAGCGAATCGCCGTATGCGTATACGTTGGACGCGGGCGGCGCGGCGAACCATTGCCAGGCTTCTACGCGGGCGCGATACGAAAGATTGAAGTTGATGGGACGTCTGGAAAATGAGGCAGTCTGTGCGCGGCCGGGCAAAGCAGATGCGGCGCACACGAGGATTACTGCGAACGATCTACGCAAAGCTGATCTCCCAAAATAAAGGTGTTTCCCCACTGTATTGACGCACGAGGAGAGATGCATCGCCGAATCGGTTGAGAGAGAAGTCAACCAGAAGTAGGAGGCTGGCCATCGCGGCATACGCGCCGGCGGCGCCGGACGCATTGCTGGCCCTCCCTTTGATCGGGATTGCTGCTGCGTGTTCGGATATCGACCCGCGACCAGCGGGAGCGACCACCAACGTTCATGCAGAAATGGCGGCGAAGCCGCGTGTCGCTGGACGCGCAGTCCTACATGATTTCAGGGGCTTCGATTCCCATCCAGTCGAGCGAGCGGATGAGCTCGCGCTGGGCGACCGCGGCGGTCGCAAGCAGGAACGTGCGCCGTGCGGGGTCGGATTCGGTAAGGATGTGATGCTTGCGGTAAAAATCGCTGAAGTCCTGCGCGAGTTGGAAGGCATGCTTGGCGAGGTAGGCGGGCTCGGCGGCGGTGATGCACTGGTCTAAAAGCAGGGATGTCTTCGAGGCCCGCAGCCAGAGCTGCCAGATCGCATCGTTGTCTTCTCCGGCAAGGTACGGCGCGGGGTCGAGCGTCGCGACCGCGGCGAGCGATTCTTTCGCAGTGGTCCCGGCTTTACGGAAGATGCTGCGCGTCCGCACCACCGCGTACTGGATGTAGGGACCTGTCTCGCCCTCGAAGCTGAGCGCGTCTTTGAAGTCAAAGGCGATGACGGAGTTGCGTGTGTATTTGAGCATGAAGTAGCGGAGCGCGCCGACGGCGATGGCGTGCGCGGTCGCGGCTCGCTCGGATGCGACCAACTCCGGATGGCGCTGGTCTACTTCAGCCTGCGTAGCGGCAATAAGCTTGTCGATCAGGTCATCGGCCTTCACGCCAAAGCCCTTGCGGCCCGAGACTTCGATGTAAGGCCGGGCGCGGTCTTCTTCAGAGACTTCGTAGCCGAGCTCAAGCGCGCAACGCGGCGTGAGCGCGACCATTTCGTAAGAGAAATGCGTGTAGTGCGCGGCCTGTTCGGCATAGCCGAGTCCGCGCAATGCTTCGACGACGTTCGACTGCGGATCGGACTGGCGCGAGTCGATCACGTTGTAGATAGCGGTGGCGCGCCCGAAGCTCGGATGCTCTGCTTCGCCGGATTCCGCCGATATCCAACACACGTGATCGGGATATTCGTAGAAAGTCCGATAGCCGAAATCTCGGCCCAGGAGCCCGAACTTCCAGAGATGGTAGGCAATGTCCTTGCCAACGTAGGTCACGGTTCCGGTGGAGCGCACGACGACCTTGGCGTCTTCATCGGGAAGACCTTCCGTGAGTGCTTCAGAGTTGGGCCGCCGCATGACCCAGCAGCCCTTGTTCTTGCCTTCGGTCTCTTTGTAGAGCACGCCTTTGTCGCGCATCTGCTCGAAGGCCCTCTCCCAGAAGTGCAGGTGGAGTATCTCGCTTTCGCGTGGCAGAAAGTCGTACTCGATGCCGAGCCGCTGCATGGTTTCAAGATGGCGGCGCAGAACCGCGGTCGAGATGAGCTCGGCGATGGCTGCGGTTTTGTTGCCGCCGCGCTCAAGCGCGTGCAGGGTTTCGAGCCGAAGTTCGATCCGGCGCGGTTTCTGCGAGGCATCAGCGTCGTACCACTGCGATACGCGAGCGTAGAGATTCCAGCAATAGTAGTCGATGCGCTCGCCCCTCGACTTCAGCTCTGCGAGCAGCGACTGAATATCAGGGAGCGATTTGTTTTCGAGATGCTGAAGCCCGACCACGATATCGGCGACCTGGACTCCGGTGTTGTCGATGTAGTTCTGCACATCGACCTGCTCGCCAGTGGCTCGGAGCAGGCGGACGAAAGTATCTCCCAGGATCGCGTTGCGCAGGTGTCCGACATGCGCGGCCTTGTTGGGGTTGATGCTGGTGTGCTCAACGATGGCGCGGCCCCGGTTGAGGGCGGCGAGCTCGATTTCGGCTTTCGCGGCGACGGCTTTCGCGGCGACGGTGCGGTCGAGGCGGGCGTTGATGTATCCCGCGCCCGCAACCTCGAATCCGGCGAAGCCCTCAACGGGCCCGAGCGCGGCAATGAGTTCTTCGGCGATTTTGCGCGGCGCTTTTTTGAGGCGGCGGGCCAGCTCAAAGGCGACGGGCAGGGCGTATTCGCCGAATTTGATTTCGGGCGGCTGCTCGATCGCGACGAATTCCAACTCAATCGAGAATTTTTCGCGGAGCACGCTGCGGAGTCGCGCTTCGAGCTTTTTCTGTTCTTTCAAATACACGGGCAGGACCTTGATTGGCTTAGGAAATACTCTGAGTTTCCTATTGATTTTACAGGAGCGTGGACGGGCTCATCGAAACGGGAGAGTGTCGCATCTTTGTTAAGATGAAGTAGATTCAGGCATTTTTATCCTTCATGACAGATAAGTTCTACCTTACGACTCCGATTTATTACGTGAATGCCCGGCCCCACATTGGCACAACTTATACAACGGTTGTTGCGGACGTGATTGCGCGGCGGAAGCGCGCGCAGCGCGTGGAGACGCTCTTCCTGACCGGCACCGATGAGCATGGGCAGAAGATTGAGCGCTCAGCGGAGCGCGCCGGATGCAGCCCACAGGCGTTTACCGACCAGGTTTCGGCTCAGTTTCGCGCGCTGTGGGACCGCATGGGGCTGACCTACGACGACTTCATCCGCACAACCGAGCCCAGGCACAAGCGCGGCGTGCAGAAGCTGTTTACGCTGCTGAAAGAGCGCGGCTACATCTACAAGGGGTCATACACGGGACAGTATTGCATCTCCGACGAAGCCTATGTGGACGTGCCCCCGGGTGCATCCTGTCCGGAGTGCGGGCGCATCACCGAAACGGTGAACGAGGAGAACTATTTCTTTAAGCTGTCAGCGTTTGAGCGTGTGTTGCTGGGGTTCTATGAGCAGCATCCGGACTTCATTCTTCCTGAAACGCGGCGCAACGAGGTGGTCGCGTTCGTGCGTGCCGGGCTTAAGGATCTGTCGATCAGTCGGACCAGCTTCAAGTGGGGAATCCCCGTACCGGGCGACGAGAAGCACGTGATCTACGTGTGGATGGACGCGCTGGCCAACTACATTACGGCGCTGGGATGGGGCAGCGATGATCCGTCGAAGTTCGAAAAATACTGGCCCGCGGACCTTCATATCGTGGGCAAGGAGATTACCCGTTTCCACTGCGTCTACTGGCCCGCATTTCTGATGGCCGCGGGCTTGCCGCTGCCGAAGAGCATCGTCGCGCATGGATGGCTGCTGTTTGAAGAGAACAAGATGTCGAAGTCGCGCGGGAACATTGTGCGGGCGGAGACGATTCTGGAGGTGCTGGGCGCGGATGCGCTGCGGTACTTCCTGCTGCGGGAAGTGGTCTTCGGGCAGGACGGCAGCTTTTCCTTCGACGCGCTGGTGCAGCGGTACAACTCCGACCTGGCGAATGGGTATGGGAACCTTGTCAGCCGCACGCTGACGATGATTGGGAAGTATTTCGACGATGTGGTTCCGGAGCCCGCTGGATTGCAGGCGGCATCGCCCGCCACGGAGATTCCGGAAACGATAGCAGCGGTGGGGCAGTTGTTCGAGGCGCTGGATTTTTCGCGTGCTCTGGAACGGCTGTGGATGATTGTGGCGGCGACGGACGGATATTTGACGGCGCGTGCTCCGTGGAAGCAGGCGGAGGGCCTGACGGACGATGAGCAGCGCGCGCTGCGGGCCACGGTTCTGTACACGGCTGCCGAGGCGATCCGAATCATCACAGCGCTTCTTTATCCAGTGATGCCGTATGCAGCGGCGAAGGTGTGGGCGCAGCTTGGGCTGGGAGATATTCAGAAAGCGGATTTGAAAAACATTGCGTGGGGCGGGCTGAAGCCGGGCACGAAGCTGGGCGAGATCGGCCCTGTGTTTCCACGTGCGGAAAAGGATGCGGTGGCGAAGATGAAGGAAATCGAAGAGAAGAATGCTCCGGCGGCTGCGCCGGAGTCGGAGAAGGCGGCGGAGGTGAAGCCAGCCGCGAAGACTGAGCCGCATCCCTCGCGGATGGGCGCGGCGCTGGAAGGATTTGCTGTGGCGATCTCCGAGGCCACCAGCGAAACGGCGGTGGTGGTGGCGACGGAAAATCTGGTCAAGGAGGTCATCACCGGAGACGTGCCCTCGGGCGCGCCGGCTGCTGTTCCGGCTCCTGCCGCGGCTTCCGAAAAAATCACCATCGACGACTTTGCCAAAGTGGAGTTGCGGGTGGCGCAGATCAAGGTGGCGGAGCGGATTCCCAAGGCGGACAAGTTGCTGCGGCTTGAGGTGGACCTGGGCTACGAGCAGCGGCAGATTCTGGCTGGAATCGCCGAGGCCTATGCGCCGGAGTCGCTGGTTGGGCGCAAAGTGGTGATCGTGGCAAACCTCGCCCCGCGAAAGCTGCGTGGGCTTGAGTCGAACGGGATGATCGTCGCGGCTTCGCTCGAAGGCGGAAGGCCGGTGCTGGCGGGATTTCTCGAAGATGTAGAGATTGGAGCAAGACTGAAGTAGGGACTGGCTGTCCAGGCACGCGCGCCTGCGTAGCATTCAAAATCAACATCGTGGCCCTCCCGTTGGTCGGGAGGTTCAATGGTCCTGAGCTAAGCAATGATCGATTCTCACGCCCATCTCGACAGCGAGCGATACGACGGCGACCGCGAGGCCATGCTGGAGCGGGCTTACTCTGCCGGGGTGCGGGAAATCCTTTCGATTGGGATTGGGGATGGTCCCGACACCATGCACCGGGCTCTCGATGTGGTTCGGGAGTTTGCAGGGCGGAATGGTTTTCCGAAGATTTATGCGACGGCGGGGGTGCATCCGCACGAGGCGCGGCTGATCAGCGAAACGGCGCTCCTGAAACTGGACGGCCTGCTGGCCGACGATGGAGTCCTGGCCTGCGGCGAAATCGGCCTGGACTACTTTTATGAGCACTCGGAACGCGATGCGCAGCGGACGGCGTTTGCGCGGCAAATGGAGATTGCGGCCGCGCGACGAAAACCGATTGTGATCCACTGCCGTCCCTCACAAGGATCAACCGACGCTTGGGACGACACGTTGGACATGCTGGACCGCAATTGGAAGGGAACTGGCCTGGGCGGAATTCTGCACTGCTTTACCGGGGGGCTGAAGCATGCGGAACTGGCGACCGGAATGGGTTTTCTGATTTCCTTCGCCGGCAACGCGACATTTCCCAAGGCGCAGCCGATTCGCGACGTCATGGCCGCACTTCCGCTGGAGAAAATACTGATTGAGACGGACGCGCCGTTTCTGGCTCCGGTGCCGTATCGAGGGAAAAGGAATGAGTCGGCATGGGTGGCGCAAGTTGCGGCATTGATGGGCGAGGTTAAGGGCATCTCACCTGAAGACGCTGCGGAGAAAACGGCGGCGAATTTCCGGCGATTTTTCAAGGTGTGAGGAAGAACATGGGCTCGGGCGAGGAACGTGGATTGGGTCTTCTATGCCCTGTACTCTTTAGCCTGTTCCATGAAAAGCGGTTAGTCTGAAAAGAGCGGGAGCAAGATATGGCGGCTGACAATTCATTTGATGTGGTTTCCAAGGTGGACTTGCAGGAGGTTCGCAACGCGGTCGAGCAGGCGTCGAAAGAGGTCCACGCGCGATTCGACCTCAAAAATTCGCACTCCGAGATCAAGCTTGAGGGCGAGGACACTCTGCAGCTTGCCTCTGCCGACGAGTACAAGCTGAAGGCGGTGGTGGAGATTTTGCAGCAGAAGCTGGTCAAGCGCGGGGTCCCGCTGAAGAACGTGACCTACGACAAGGTCGAGCCGGCCGCGGGTTCGAGCGTTCGACAGAAGATTACGCTGCAACAGGGCATCTCGACTGAGAAGGCGAAGGACATTGTGCGTCTCATCAAAGACTCGAAAAAGAAGGTGCAGGTTTCCATTCAGGGAGATACGGTGCGCATCAGCGGCAAGGACCGCGATACTCTACAAGAGGCGATCGCGTTGCTGCGGGGTCATGATTTTGGCGTTGAATTGCAGTTTACGAATTACCGCTCGAATTAAAGAAAGGCATCCAAAAGAGCAGCGTGAGCACACTGGCCATAGCGACGGCGAAAGAAGTCTTCGATTTGCTTCACGACGACCTGCGTGCGATTGAGCGCGAGTTTGGGTCAGAGTCGGTTTCGTCGGTTGCGGCGATCACGGAGATCTCCGATTATCTGAGGGATGGAGGCGGCAAGCGCATTCGCCCCTCGCTGTTGCTGCTCTCTGCCAAGGCGCAGGGCTATTCGGGTAGGTCAATGATCCGGCTCGGTGCGGTAGTCGAAATGGTGCACACAGCGACGCTGGTGCACGACGATATCATTGACGCGGCGGACACGCGGCGCGGGCGGCCCTCTGCCAACACGACCTGGGGCAACGCAAAATGCGTGCTGGCCGGCGACTGGCTTTACATGCAGGCCTTCCGTACGGCGCTGGATGAACGGAATTTCCGCATTCTCGACCTGCTGATCGGCCTCACCCAGCAGATGGTCGAGGGCGAACTGCTGCAGATGGAAAAGCTTGGTCTGTCGATTGGCGAGGACGATTACAACTCGCTGATCTATCGCAAGACGGCCTGCCTGTTCGAGGTTTCCATGCGGCTTGGGTCAGTGCTGGCCGGCGTGGACTGCAGCGCGGAAGATGCAATGGGCGAGTACGGGCGCACACTGGGTATGGCCTTTCAGATTGTCGACGATGTGCTGGACCTGACGGCGACGGAAGAGGTCCTGGGCAAGCCGGTGGCGAGCGATTTGCGCGAGGGCAAGGCCACACTCGCGGTGATCCATGCACTCGAAAACGGTTCGGCAGTGGAGCGGGATGCGATTCAGACAGTTTTGACCGACCGCAACTTCGACTTGGTAACTCACGCCGAGGTGCTGCGAATTTTGCACCGGAACGGCTCGGTGGACTATGCGATGGATACAGCCTTCCGGCACGCGGAAGCCGCTCGCACCGCGCTGACCGGGTTGGGAGATTCAGAGTTCAAGCGCGCACTGCTGTGGGTTCCGGATTTCGTGGTGGCGCGGGACAAATAGCGCCGGCTGGTGGATTGGGTCCGGGGGGGAAGGCGGCGGGCGGCTTCAGTTTGGTCGTGTATATCCTCGACAACAGGGACACCGAGGATTAGAATTCCTGCGATGCGTGAGTCTCTGAGATCCGCTATTATCACCCCTCTCATTGCAGGGCTGATAGGGCTTATTGGCATGATGAATCTCATGCAACGGCCACGATTTGCCAGCTTTCACAGCGTGGACGTCCTGCAGCTCGTCGCATCGGGAATGTGTTTGGGGGTCGCATTATCCGCGCTGATAGCGCGGCTGCGCGCATCCCGTAGCCGCTAAGGCTGGGAACATTGGGGAAGCCGCAATTAGATTTGCAGTGTGGCCCAGGTTTGGCGGGCCGTGTCACGCCAGCGGAATTTTCCTGCTTGAGCTTTTCCTTTTTTGGATAGATCGTTTCTTAAAGCCGTCCCTGTGAGGACGGAGGCGATGGGGTCTGCTGTCTGCTCTGGCGACTCCGGATCAAAGAAGATTGCGGTATCCGCTCCCGACTTGAGTAAAGACGAGGCGTTGGAAGCCACGGCGGCGTTCTCGTGGAGCGTGCGCAGTTCGTCATCACTGATGTAGCCCGTCCGGAGGACGTTTTCGCGGCGGACGACCTTCTTGCCGAAGATGCGGTTGTCGGTGCTTCCCGCGATGAACAGCTGGATGTGCCTTTTTGGGGAAACTGCTGGAGCAGGGGCCGAAAGTCGCGAAGAGAAGCGCGGTAAAGGTCGCCTCGATAACGAAAGCCACATGAAGCAGAAAATAAATGGTGGATAGAGGACGGAGCGCCAAAGCCAGCAGTTGAGCAGAGCAAGCGCAACCAGCGCGCGGCCAGCGAGATATCGAGGGCGCTCATCCGACCGCTCTCCGTTGCCCGATTGCGTCGTTGAGCGTCATGGTCGCACGCCGCTGCTCGCCTACTTCCAGCCATCGTTCGATGCGTACCCGGCGCGACACCCGCAGCCTGTAGCGAAGCTGCGCAAATGTGATGCGAGAGAAGGCTTGGTTTTGATATTCGCGTCGCTGGCGAATGGCGCGTGCGAACAGACGAAGATCCTGCGAGCAATTTTCAAAGAAACCTTTGTACAGATCGTTGAAGGCTGATTCTGCGTACAAGTAGTTGATGTACCGCGCCGGAGTCATGAGGCGGTCGTCGTCCAGCACCGTCATTTCATGCTGAAGCTCGGCATCGGTGGCTCGCCATACTTTGTAGCCGTGCAGGTAGAGCCGGTGACAGACGTCCATGTCGGAGCAATCGAGCCAGAAATTATTGCTGAAGCCTCCTATTTTTCTCAGCGCGGCGACCCTGATCAGCGACCCGCTGCTGATGGCAAAGGCTTCTCCGATGGCGATGCCGGGGACGCTGTCTGGATATGCGCAATGGCGGTTGAAGAGATACTGGCCAGGTGAGACGACAAGCTCGCCAGAGCGCACAGTGGGAGCAACGAGGGCGATCTCCCGCTCACGGGCAAGATCGTGGCTCCAGCGCAGCATGGTTTTGAGAAACGGAGCGGAAACGCACGTGTCCTGGTCAAGCAGCAGCATCCACGACTGGCCTTGCTCGCGTGCGAGCTGCATCGCGTAATTGCCGGCTCCCGAGATACCGAGGTTGTGGAGGGAATAGCGGTACTCGAAAGGGATAGGAAGGACGGGATTGGTGAGCTTTTCAGGGCTGTTGTCCCAGATGAGGAATTGACAGCCTTCACAAAGCGACGGACTGCCCGCGAGCGCTTCGCACACGCCCCTTACCGTGTCAGACTGGTGGAGAGGCGTCTTGTAGCGAACCATAACGACGAGAACTGCCATATCAAACTTCTCGGCTTCACCCCCGCGCGCGGGAAAAGAGCGGAAAACGATGCCCGTCAGCGAGGCGGAAAATTGTGTGATCTTTTGGCCTGAGAAACGTCTTGCAGAGAACAAGCACGTTCCGTGCGCAGCATACGAAGCGCGCTGCCCTGGAGTCGAGTGGCAACGAGGGCTCTGCTCCGCTGGAGAGACGGCTGTCTGCGCCGGACGAAATGTCAACGCGGTGGGTCATTAACGATTGCTGCATATCGGTCGAGCTGCCCGCCTTCTGGGGCCGCGGGGGACCCTGAACTGCCGTAACGCACATCATCTTGCGGTCGGTATCCGGGTTGCGGCGCATCCATTGAAGCGCGGCTCGAAGCGTGAACGGTCGAAGGGCTCGCCGCGAGACCGATGAATAGCGTCACTATAGTCCATAAAAGGCGACTTGGGAAACTCCTGTGGCCCGGAACCGGTTCGGAGTCCGCGACCTGAACCAGCCTGCCTTCCTGCTTGTTCAGTCTGGCCTGCTCACAGGTGGCCTTGGGTCCAAGCATCCAGCTGATCGACCGGCAGACGCACGCCGACCTGAAACGGCCCGAAGGTGGCGTAGAGCGAGCTGGCCGGGTCGAAGCGCATTTCATAAATGAGCTGCTTGAAGACGACAGGGTCGTCGGCAAACAGATCGACACCCCACTCCCAGTTGTCCAACCCGATGGAGCCGCTGATGATCTGGCGCACGCGGTTGCCATAGCGGCGACCGATCATGCTGTGGTCGTGCATCAGGCTCCGGCGCTCATCGAAAGGCAGGGCATACCAGTTCTGATCGCCGGTGCGGCTCCGGTCCATGGGGTAGAAGCAGATGTGCTTCGCTGGCGGAACAGAGGGAAAGAGCCGCTTCGCCATGGCTTCTCGCTGGCGGTCGAGAACCTCCTCGATGGCCGCGTCCCACTCTGGTGAATGCTGTTCAAGGCCGCGTTCGGCGAGTGAAGAGTAGGTTTGGCGGGAGGATTCGTAGAGGCTCAGCTCGACGATGGAGAGATAAGAAGACGTCGGCGTCAGAAAGCCGTAGAAGGCGGTCTGCGCGAGCACCAACTCGACGCGGTTGAGGTCTTCGACAGAGTCGCGGAAGTGGACCAGCATAAGGTCGCCCTTGTGCCCCACGACGGAGTACAGCGCGGACTGGATGGTGTCGGGATTCTTGCCCGGCTCAAGGCTGCGCAGGGTCTGCGTTGCCTCTTCGAGGATGCGCGTGCGGTCGGGCGTGCCGCGCCAGGCTTTCCAATCGAATTCAAAAAACTGGTGGAGGACGGAGGAGCCTTCGATGGTTAGCGGTACGGGCGAGAAGTCGGTCAACGGGATGTCCTCCTTAAAAGGGCTTGAAAAACCGGAAGAAATTGATCCGCTCTCCTTTGTTTTCTTCAGGTTAGAGCGGCTGTTCGTCTGTAGTTCCAACAAAACAAATGAGTTATATATATCTCCTGTTTATTCAATTACTTAACGTGGGAGGCGAACTCGCAATGTGTCGGTTGGAAATTTACTGTCCTAGCTCCAGTATAGCTTTTTGGAGAAATTCAACAGCATCCCCCGTGAGAAATCCTCGCTTTTGGATTGAACGGCTTTGCGGGTTTCGTGCGGCGGAGGGAGTTGACAGGACTTTGGGGTGAATCCCCTGGTTGGGCAGGCGGGTTTTCGGCAGGCTGCCATTTGCTGGTTGTGGATTGCCAACTTTTCAGATCAATCCGCTGTGATGTCTGCAGAGGGGGCGGCGCTTGAAAGCATGAGGCGGCGAGCGTGACGGGCGATCTGCGCTTCTTCCTCGCTCGGCATGGCGAGGACCCTGGGTTGGGATTGGGCTTGCGGGCCTTCCTCGCCGGGGCGAATGCCGAGAAATTCGAGTCCCTGGCAGACGAGGCTGCGGACAAACTGGCTGTGCTCGCCGATGCCTCCGGTGAAGATGAGCAGGTCGAGCCCGCCGAGCTCGGCCGCGTAGGCTCCGATGAATTTTCGCACTCCTCCGGCGAAGATGTTGACGGCGAGCGCAGCTTGCTGGTCGCCGCTCTCCATGGCGGCCTGAAGGCGGCGCATGTCGCTCTCGCCGCCGGAGAGCGCGGCGAGGCCGGACTGCTTGTTGAGGAGCGTTTCAAGCGCGGCGGCGTCCAGGTGGTTGTTGCGCATGAGGAAGATGAGGACGCCGGGGTCGAGGTCGCCGGTGCGCGTGGCCATAGGAATGCCGCCGGTGGGCGTGAGGCCCATGCTGGTGTCGATGGAACGGCCATCGCGGATGGCGGCGAGGCTGGCTCCGCTGCCGAGGTGCGCGCAGATGACGCGCGAGGGAAGCTTGTCGCCGAGGCGGTAGAGAACCGATTCGTAAGAGAGGCCGTGAAAGCCGTATCGCTGGACGCCTTCCCGGTAGAAGTCGACGGGCAGGGGGTAGCGGGCAGAGGTTTCCGGCATGGTGGCGTGGAACGCAGTATCGAAGCAGGCGAACTGCTGCGCGTGAGGCAGAAGCCGCTCGGTTTCGCGAATGAGCGTGAGCGCGGGTGGAATGTGCAGCGGCGCGAAATGCACGGACGCTTCCAGCGTCTCGATGACTTTCGGGGTGATCGGCTGATGCTCGCGAAGGTGCGGGCCTCCGTGGACGACGCGATGGCCCACGGCGACGGGCGGGGACGTGCCGCACTTGGCGAGCGCGGCGAGGATGGCTTCGAGCGCACGGGTTTGCGTGGCGGAGGCGCGGGGCTCGTCGAGGATGGTGTTGTGACTGGCATCGGTGACGGTGAGCTTGCCGCCGGGCTTTCCTATGCTGTCGGCTTCGCCCTGATAGAGCGCGGCCTCGTCGCCGTCGCGCTGGGCGAAGAGGCCGAACTTGAGTGAGGATGAGCCGCTGTTGACGGCGAGGATAAGAGGCTCCTCGTTCGTCATAGCGGCCATTTCCAATCGCGAATCTCCGGTTTGTCGATGCCGTTGCGATGCGCGTAATTGACGCTGTCGATGATCTGGCCCTTCAGCCATTCCTTGACGTGCGCGCCTATGGCCTGGAGGCGCGGCACGCGATCGATAACGTCGATGGCTATGTCGAAGCGGTCGATCTGGTTCTCGATGGCGAGCTCGAGCGGGGTATTGATGTTGCCCTTCTCCTTGTATCCGCGGACGTGAATGTTGTCGTGGTTGGTGCGGCGGTAGGTGAGCTTGTGGATGAGCGAGGCATAGGCGTGGAAGTTGAAAATGACAGGCTTGTCTTTGGTGAAAATCGAGTCGAAGTCGCGGTCGCTGAGACCGTGCGGATGCTCGGTGTTGGGCTGAAGGCGATAGAGATCGACAACATTGACGAAGCGGAGCTTCAGGTCAGGGAAGCGCTCGCGCAGAATGGCGGTGGCGGCGAGGGCTTCCTGGGTCGGGATGTCTCCGGCGCAGGCCATCACGACATCGGGCTCGTGGCCGGCGTCGGTGCTGGCCCAGTCCCAGATGCCGATGCCCTTGGTGCAGTGGTCCACGGCGGAGTCCATGTCGAGGTACTGGAGGTGCAACTGCTTGTCGGCCACGATCACGTTGACGTAATCGGTGCTGCGCAGGCAGTGGTCGGTGACGCTGAGCAGGCAGTTGGCGTCAGGCGGTAGATAAATGCGGACCACGTGGGGGCTCTTGTTGGTCACAACGTCGAGGAAGCCGGGGTCCTGATGGGTGAAGCCGTTGTGGTCCTGCCGCCAGACCAGCGAGGTGATGAGCAGGTTGAGCGAGGAGATGGGCGCGCGCCAGGAGATCTCTTTCTTGCTGGCTTCGAGCCACTTGGCGTACTGGTTGAACATCGAATCGATGACATGGACGAAGGCTTCGTAGCTTGAGAAGAAGCCGTGGCGTCCGGTGAGCAGATAGCCTTCGAGCCAGCCTTCAAGGGTGTGCTCGCTGAGCATTTCCATGACGCGGCCATCAAGGGAAAGCTCGCCTCCGTCGGCGTCTTCGGGCTTGTAGGCGGCGAGCCAGGTTTTCTTGCTGGCTTCGTAAATGCCCTGGAGCCTGTTGGACGCGGTTTCGTCGGGGCCGAAGACGCGGAAGCTGGTCATGTTGCGGCGCATGACTTCGGCGAGGAACTGGGCCAGGACTTCAGTGGGCATGGCACGCGTGGTTCCGGGCTTTTTTACCTTCACGGCATACTTGCGAAAGTCGGGCATTGCGAGCGGCTTGCGCACCAGGCCTCCGTTCGCATGAGGATTGGCGCTCATGCGCCGGTTGCCGCGGGGCGCGATGGCCTGGAGTTTCGCCGCGGGCGCGCCCAGCTTGTCAAACAACTCCTGCGGCTTGTAGCTGCGCAGCCAATGCTCGAGCAGCTTGAGGTGGGCGGATTGCTCGCGCACGTCGAGGATGGGGACCTGGTGGGCTCGCCAGAAATCTTCAACCTTGTGGCCGTCCACTTCCTTGGGGCAGGTCCAGCCTTTGGGCGAACGCAGAATGATCATGGGCCAATGGGGATAATGGGTGGCTCTTCCCGCTGAGCGGGCCTTGTTCTGGATGGCGCGAATTTCTTCCACGCAGCGTTCGAGGGTGGCCGCCATCTGCTGGTGCATCCGGTGCGGATCGTCGCCTTCGACAACATAGGCGTTGTATCCATAGCCACGGAAGAGGGCGTCGAGTTCTTCGGGCGGAATGCGCGCGAGAATGGTGGGGTTGGCGATCTTGTATCCGTTGAGGTGGAGGATGGGGAGAACGGCTCCGTCGTACACGGGATTGAGGAATTTGTTGGAGTGCCACGAGGTGGCGAGCGGGCCGGTTTCAGCTTCGCCATCGCCGACAACCACGGCGACGATGAGGTCGGGATTATCAAACGCCGCTCCGAAGCCGTGAGAAAGGCTGTAGCCCAGCTCACCGCCTTCATGTATGGAGCCGGGAGTTTCCGGCGTGCAGTGGCTGCCGATGCCCCCGGGGAAAGAGAACTGGCGGAAGAACTTCCGCATGCCGTCTTCGTCCTGGCTCTTGTCGTGGTAGATCTCGGTGTAACTGCCGTCAAGGTACGAATTGGCGAGAGTGGCGGGCGCGCCGTGTCCGGGGCCGGAAATGTAGATCATGTTCAGGTCATATTTCCGGATCATGCGATTGAGATGGACCCAGACGAAGCTCTGGCCGGGGTCGGAGCCCCAGTGGCCGAGAAGGCGCTGCTTGATGTGCTCGGGGCGAAGCGGCTCGCGCAGCAGCGGATTGTCGTAGAGGTAGATCATTCCGGCGGAAAGGTAGTTGGCGGCGCGCCACCAGGCGTTGAGTTGGTCAAACTCAACTGTGGAGAGCGGCTGCGCGGAGCCTTCGTGCGAAGCTCGCTCTGCGGAGCGGTGCGGTGTGTGGACGTGTGTGGCGGACTTCGTTACGGCGGCTTTCATTCGTAACCTCATTTGCTGCTTTTCTGGTGAGATGCAGGGAGGGGCGAGATTCGCTCGCGAGCTGTAATTTTCTGTCGCGGCCAGTGTATTCCGGATCGTGTTGACTGTGGTTATCCGAAAAGGGGAGAAGTCGCGGGAGGCGCGGCGACAATTTGGGTACAATCAACAGCAGTTTCCGGGAGGACGGATTTGCGGCAGAAGCGGGCCCTTGGCCTGGGGCTGGTGTTTGCGATATGCGCGGCGGCAACCGCGGCGGCGCAGTTGAGATATTCGGTAGACGGCCCGGTGGTACTGCGCGACGGGGCCGGGTCGGTGGTGTTCCGGGTGACGAATCCGGGGCCGACGCCTGCTCCGCTGGCACTGAGGGTGGGGCCTTTCACGGATGATGCAACGCAGATGGCGGTAGGGGCTCCCAAGGTAACATTTGCCTGGGACGCCGGACCGGCCATCCCTCCCTTTATTGGGCCCGGCGCGACGCTGCGCCTCACCGCCAACGTGAGCGGGATGAGCGGCGCAAGTGTGGCCAGCGCTCCACTCTTGAGCGGAAAAGCGGAGCTTGGCAGACTTCGAGTGGTGGAGATTGACGCGCCACTCGACGTTTCGATCAGCGGCAGCGGAGGGGCGGACTCCAGACTCGTGCTGAACAAGGGCAGCGATGCGACCGTGCGCCTCAAGAACGGAGACGGGGAAGCCTATCCGCTGGACTGGGCCTTTGAAGTTGACGGCAAGACTCTGCAGAGCGGTGAGCTGCAACTGGCGGCTTTCGGCACTTCGGAAGTTACGTTGACCCCGACGGACGACCTCTACTCGTGGCGAGATAATGTGCGCCCATCAAACAAGACAGGGCTGCTGCTGCTGTCTCTGCACGGGCCACCGGAGATCGCCGGAGAACTTTTGCCCGCCCGCACGCTGCGGATGAATTTGTTGATGCAGAAGCTATCACCTTCGTGGACCAGCGTATGGTCGCGCATCTTCATGGCGATACTTTTGCTGATCGGCGGACTCTTGTCCCTGGTGGGGAACACGGTTCTGCCAAACGCGATGAGGAAGATGAGCCTGCGGAGGCAAACGAGCGACTTTGGTGACCGCGTCAACAGCCTGAGCAAGCGGGTGGATGCGTACCTGAGGACGCTGCTGCGCATGGAGCGAAAGCGGGTCGATCTGCTGCTGAAGCGGGCCAGAGCGTTTTCGCCTGCTTCGATAGAAAGGCTGGAGACGGCTGCGGCGGGTATTGACCGGCTGCGCCATCGCCTGAAGGCGGCCGAGCGGCTGGATGAGTTGCGGCGCAGGCTGGACGAGGCTTCGGTCGCGGCTCCGCCATCGGTGACCGATGATATCGACCTCAAGTTGCAGGCGGCTGCGATGCAGCTCCAGTCGTTTGCGCTGACAGAAGACGAGGCGAGCGCGGCGGGACGGATGATGGACACGGCCGAGGCATCGCTGACGATGGCCACCGATACCGAAGCACTGGCGCAGATGACGGCGGAGAACTTCAGAGACCTGAAGGTACGCCAGAAGCTGGTTCCATATGCGTATTACAACGACCTGAAAGCAGCGCTGCCGGGACTCTTCGAGATGCTGAACCAGCCGTTTGACGACCCGCGAAACGTCACGCGCCAGATGATGTTCGCCATTGACTATGGGATTGCGGCATTACAGATGGCGTTTGATTACGCGATGCTGCGGGTGAGCGCCCCGGCAGTTGCGGCAGTGGGAGAAAGCGGGACCAGCGCGCGAGACCGACTCTTCGCACGGCAGAGCGAACTGATTGCGCTGCTGGGGACCTTGTCGTGGGCGGGCTTGCGCGACATGCGCGCGCTGATGCAGGAAATGAGGGAGAACATTTACGAAAGCGACGTGCTGGAGGCGATTGCGACGCAGGGGCAGGCGGAGATTGCGCTTAACCCGCGGGCGGTTCGGCCTTATCAGCCGGTGCTTTTCTCCATCCGATTCAAAGATTCGCGGCTGAACGATGCCGCGGCCATCCGCCGCCTGGCCTGCACCTGGGATTTCCCGGAGCAGCCGCTGGCCTACGGCTGGAGAATTTGCCACTTCTTCACCGGATCGGAGTCGCGGCCCGATGAAGGAGGAGTAACGGTCTCGGCACGATTCGAGAGCCGCAAGCCGACGGATGCCTCGGCAGCGAAGGATGGAAGGCTGCTGAAGAATTCGCTTTCGGCGACGTTTGAGCTGCAGAAGAAGGAGCGGCCCTCCTATGCTCCGGCGATTGCGGGAGGAATGCGGTTCCTGATTGCGTTCGGAGTGGCGCTGGCGGCTCTGCTGGCCGGCGCGCTGCGAGAGCTGGACAAGCTCGATTTCGTACCGGCGATGATCGCGGTCCTGGCAATCGGATTTGCAGCAGACTCGGTGAAGAACCTGCTCAGCCAGACGGAGCGGAAGGCCGAGGCCTAAACAACCTTCTATTCCGTCTCCGGCGGCGCCTTATAGGGCGTCTGGATGTAATGACGAGCCGCGTTGAGGGCCCCTGAGGTGTTGTCGTTGGTCTGGATGGCCTGACGGTATTCCTGAATGGCGCGGTCTCTCTGGCCGGTCATGTCGAAGATTTTTCCGATCTGAATGTGGCTCCAGACCTCGGTCCACTTGGGATCGTCGTCGCCGTTGAGAGCGTCACGGTAGGAGTTTACGGCGGCCTGGAAGTTGTGCTGGTCGAAAAATATCTCGGCGATGCGATAGCTGGCGAGAGAGCTTTGCGGGTTGACTTTGAGGGCCTTCTGGTATTCGGCGAGGGCGCCGGTCGTGTCTCCCTGGGCAACCAGCTGCTGGCCCTTGAGGATGTTGACGCGAACGGACATGTCCGGCGTGGACTTGAGGATCCAGTCATCGGGGTCGATGATGATGCGGCGCGGCATCCCAAAGGTATCGACAACGTATTGGGAGTCAGTGCCGACTACCTGGATGCGGCGGTTTGCAGTTTTGCCGTCGGTCTCAATGCGAAGCTGCACCGGCATGTTGAAAAGGTCGAGGTTCTGCTGAATCTCGCCGATAGTTCGGAAGCCCTTGTTGTTTCCCAGGCGGTAAACCGCGTATTTGTCGTTGAAATCGGGCGCTCCGGTGCCGTCGAGCCACTGGGCAAAGAAAGGCGTGAGCTGCTGCTGCGATTGGGCTTCTGCTACCTTCTCGAAATCGCTTGTCGTGATTGACTTATCGGTAAACTGTGAAAGCGTCGCTCGAAGAATTTTGATGAAACTGTCTCGGCCAACTTCCCAGCGAAGCATATGGAAAACCAAGGCTCCTTTCTCCAGGGTCATGGACTGGAACTGGGGCGTGAAGGAGTTGAGGCGAGCGGCAGAGGTCAGCGGAATTGTGTCGTAGGCGAGCGCCCCGGCCTCCACATCAAGCAGCGCGGCCTGCAGTGCGCCCTCTCCTGCAGAGTCCTGGAGATACATGAGTTCGCCATAGCGGGACATGCCGTTGGTGATCCAAGCGTCGTTCTGCGATGCAGGGCTGATTTCGTTGCCCCACCACTGATGAGCGATGGTGTTGGAGAGCAGGCGGAAGGCGGTTTTGCCGGGAATGCGGTTGCCGGCGACGGCGGCGATTTCAGGAGCCCAGTAGGCCGGTACAGTGTCGTCGGGCAACTCTACGATGTTGATCTGGGTGGACTCGGGCATACCGAAAGTCGAGGTGAAATAGGCGAAGATGTCGAGAGCGGACTTGGCATAGTCATGAGCGTCAGCCTTGTGGGCGGCCGTGGTGAACAAGTGAATGTTGGGCGCGGATGAGGTCTCGATGAACTTGCCGGCGATGATGGTCCCAGGAAAGCCGGGCTTGTCCCACTTGAAATCGTACTCGGTGGTGTCAGCTGCGGGAGCGGCTTCTGGGGCCAGAGTAGCTTTCGCTGCCCTTGCGTTGGATTTCGCACCCTTTGCGCATTTCTTCGTGCTGGCTTTCGAGTTCGTCTTTGCGCTGGTTCCGGTGGCGGGTTGAGCAGAGGGAGAGACGGCGCCGCTGCCGATGACGGTGTATCCGGTCGGGACGTGGACGTGAATGTCGGCGGTGAAGCGGTCGGTCTGGTAGCCGGTCATGGGAAACCAAGCCCCGGCGTAAAGCAGATAGCTGATGGGGTCGCCGATGCTGGCGAGCTTGAGGCCGGGCACCGGGCCCCCGCTGCCGTCGAGCGTGCCGGAATAGTGAAAGGTCCAGGTGTAGCTTTGGCCCACGGTGAGCGGGGCGGCGGGCGTGACGAGAATGGTTTCGTTGGGGCCGCGCTGACCGTTGAGGGCGGTTCCGCTGGCGTCTGTAACTTTATCGACCCTGAGCGCGCCGTGAAGCTGGAACTCGGCCTCAGGCACAGGCTGTTGCGCGGTGAAAGTGACGGTGGTGGTGGCGTCGAGAGTGTGGTCTTTGGGGCTGAGCGTGGCGTCGATGGAGTAGCCGGTAATATCGAGCGGAGGCTTGTCGGCGGCGCGGGCGAGGACCGTGGTAAGCGCGAGCGCAGCGAGGAGCACGGAGGCGATGCGCACGGCGTGGTGGTGATCTCCGGCTTGGCATCGAGTCTCGCTTTGGGGCTTGCTTCGGGTATGGGGCTGGGTATAGGTCATGGGCGTTCAGGAAAGTTCGTGCAGAAATTTGTTTGGATGCAGCATTTGGCTCGCCACGGCAGCCGTGCGGCCGATTGCCGTCTCGTCCGAAGCGCCTTCGACTTTGAGCTTATCGGATATTTCGCGGAGGCTCGTTTGCATTGCGGTGCGGACGGCTTCGTCGTTGAGCAGCGGCTCGAGTTGTGAGACGAGATTCCGCGCGGTGAAGTCGCTCTGGATAAGCTCGGGAACAGCCCGGCGGCCTGCGATGAGGTTGGCCATGGCGACGTGGGGAACATTGACTACGCGGCGAGCGACGGCGTAGCTGACGGGCGAGACGCGATAGACGACCACGAACGGATTGCCGATCAGTGCGGCTTCCACGGTAGCGGTCCCGCTGGCCACAATGCTGGCGCGCGCGTGGTGGAGCGTAGCGCGGGCATCGTCGGTGACGGTGATCTTCGGATCGGGCGGGAGTGTGGCCCGAACTTGTGCGCGCTGCGCGGCTGTGAGCGTGGACGCGAGCGGCAGAAGAAATTCGTATGAGTTTGATTGCGACAGGGCTTGGGCGGCTTTGAGCATTTCGGGAAGATTGTGGCGGACTTCCTTCGCACGGCTTCCGGGAAGCAGGCCGATCCACTGTTTGGACGGGTCGAGACGGTTTTCGCTAGCGAAGGCCTGGCGGGTGACGGCGGGCAGCGGGAGATCGGCGAGCGGGTGGCCGACGAAGGTGGCCTGCACGTTGTGATCGCGGTAGAAGGGCTCTTCAAAAGGGAAGATGACGAGCATCCGGTCCACATATCGCTGAACATCGCGGATGCGGTATTTTTTCCAGGCCCAAATCTGGGGCGAGACGAGGTATAAGACCGGGACTCCGGCGCCCTTAAGGCGTTTGGCGAGCGAGAGGTTCACATCGGGGAAATCGATCAGGATGGCGAGATCGGGGCGTTGCTGACGGATGACGGCTTTGAGCCTGCGGTATTCGTCGTAGATGCGGGGCATGTGGAGCAAAACTTCGGTGATGCCCATGACGGCCACGTCTTCCGCGCGGACGATCGGACGGAAGCCGACGGCCTCCATGCGCCGGCCGCCGAGCCCGAAGAATTCCGCATCGGGCACGAGTCGTCGGATGGCCGGAACAAGCGAAGCTCCATAATGCTCGCCGCTGGCTTCTCCGGCGGAGAGAAAGATGCGGGCGGCAGGCATCAATCGGTTCCTAAGGCGAGCGATGGAGTGAGTCCGGAGCCCTGGTCGCCAAGTTCCTGGTCCTTGTACTGAAGCTGGTAGAGACGCCAATAGATGCCGCGATGGGCGAGCAGTTGCTGGTGGGTGCCCATTTCGCGAAGCTGTCCTTTGTGCATGACGAGGATGGTATCGGCGCGCTGGACCGTGGACAGGCGGTGCGCGATGACGACCGAGGTGCGTCCTTCGATCATGCGATCCAGGGCGGCGCGGACGCGCAGCTCGGTGTCGGTATCGACCGAGGAAGTGGCCTCGTCGAGGATAAGGATGCGCGGGTTGTGGGCGAGGGCGCGGGCAAAGTTGATGAGCTGCTTCTGACCGGTGGAGAGGGAATTCCCGCGCTCGCGGAGAGCCTCGTTGTATCCGCCGGGAAGCGACTCGATGAAGTCGTGGACGTTGACCTGCTCGGCGGCGAGGCGAATCTGCTCGTCGCTGATGGCGGTGCCCAGGCGGATGTTGTCCGCGATGGTGCCGCTGAACAGGAACGGGTCCTGCATGACGACGCCGAAGTGCTGGCGCAGGCGGAGCAGGTCGTGCTCGCGCACGTCGAGCCCATCGATGAGCACCTGACCGTACTGGATGTCGTAAAAGCGCATCATGAGGCTGACAATGGTGGTTTTGCCGGCGCCGGTGTGGCCCACGAAGGCAGCGGTCTGGTCGGGCTCGATGCGGAAGGACACGCCGCGGAGAATCCACTCGACATCCGGCATGTCGGGGCCCATGGCCTCAAGCTCGGCAGGCGTGCTGCGCGCGATGCGGTCGGCGGCTTCAGGATCGAGACGCTGGTAGGTGAACCAGACGTTGCGGAACTCGATGCTGCCGGAGTTGTCTCCGGTTTTGGGGTGCGCGGGCGAAACGATTTCGGGCTCGGTATCGAGGAGCTTGAAGACGCGCTCGCTGGCAGCCATGGCGGACTGCAGAATGTTGTATTTGTCGCTCAGGTCCTGAATGGGGCGGAAGAAGCGGAGCGCGTACTGAATGAAGGCGACAAGGACGCCGACCGTGACCGCGTTACGCATGGTGCCGATGCCGCCAACCCAAAGAACAAGCGCGATGGCGGTAGAGCTGAGGATTTCAACCGCCGGGTAATAGAGGGCGTAGGACATGATCGCGTCTTTGAAGGCCACGAGATAACTGCGGTTGATGTCCTCAAAATCGTTGTAGGCACGGCGCTGGCGGTTGAACAGCTGCACCAGGCTCATTCCGACTACGTGCTCCTGCGTAAAGCTGTTGATACGCGCCAGCGAAGTGCGGACGCGGCGGTAGGAGTCGCGGACGTATTTGCGGAAGACGAGCGTGGCGAGGAAGATGAGCGGCAAAACCGCGAAGGTGAGCAGCGCGAGCCACCATTTCATGCGCAGCATGACGGCAACGATGAAGGTGAGGGCGAAGACGTCCTCGAAAATGGCGACCACCCCGGAGGTAAACATCTCGTTGAGGGCATCGACGTCGCTAGTCAGCCGGGTGACGAGGCGGCCTACAGGGTGTCGGTCATAAAACGCCACGTGCATGCGCTGGAGGTGGGTGAAGATCTGGCGGCGAAGATCGAACATGATCTTCTGCCCGGTCCATTGCATGAGGTAGGTCTGGGCGAACTCGCATAGATAAGAGATGAGCAGCGCACCCATGTAAATGCCGGCGATTTCGGTCACGCCGGTCCACGGATCGGCGCTGAGCCAGCGGGCGAGCCACTCGGATTTTACCGTGGCGTGGCCGGTCATGTAGCGGTCGATGGCCACGGCGATCAGGTAAGGCCCGGCGACATCGCAAACTGCCTTGATGAGGATGGCGGCGATGGAAACGCCGACGGCGAGCTTGTATGGAGTCAGGTAGGTGAGCAGGCGGCGCATGAGGCGCGCATCATAGGCTTTGCCGATGATCTCCTCTTCCTGCGGCTGCTTTGGTTTTTCCTTGTCGGCCATGCGTGGTTCTTATTCTATAGATTCCGTTGGATATCTTTCGGCGAGAAATGCTCCCTCTGATAACGGATGAGCGAACCGGGAGAAAGGTTCTGCATCTTGACAGGAACAGCAATCAGCGTTCAGGAGAGTTGGAGACAGGGTTGCGGGCCGAGAGCTATAATCACTGGCCGGGAGGCGATTATGACGCTTTTCCGTGTTCTTGTGCCGCTCCTTCTTGTCGGCGCTCTGCCGTGTGTGGCTCAGACACTGCCACCGATGGCGGTAGGCATTTCCGGGATGGAAGGATCTCCCTGCAGCGTAGTCGGCGGGCCGAAGTCGCCGGCCGAGGCGACGCTTCTGAAGAAGAAGCTTTGTTCCAAATTGAATGAGCAGAAGCAGGGGGCGATCAAAATATATGTGGTCGGGAAGAACTCCGCCTGCTACTCGATTCGGGATTATCGCTTTGCGGCCCGTTCGGGTTCGGGGTTTCCGAAGCTGAAGGGCTATTCGACCTGTGAGCGCGCGTCGCTGTTCAGGATGCAGGAAGTCACGGCCTCGAAGCGATAGCTGTTTCCCTACAATAGAAATTGATGGATTCTCTCGGGCTTTATCTTTCGATCCCGTTCTGCCGGTCGAAGTGTACGTACTGCAACTTTGCCTCGGGCGTGTTTCCGGCGAGCTACTTTGAGCGGTACGTGGCGCGGGTGGAGGACGACCTGCGCGGTGTGCGGGCGCAGGCTTCGTCCTGGGGCGCATTTCTGCCGCAGCGTTTAGATTCGATCTACTTTGGTGGCGGAACGCCTTCGCTCCTACCTGCCGTGTTGCTGGAGCGGCTGTTTGCCGCAATTCGAGCCGCGTTTGTTGTCGAGCCGGACGCGGAGATTACGGTTGAGTGCCCTCCTGGGCAGATGGCGGACGATGTGCTGGCGGCGATGGTTGCGTGCGGCGTGAACCGGGTGAGCTTTGGCGTGCAGTCGTTTGTGGATGAGGAGGCGCAGCGCGCGGGCCGGCTGCACACGCGGGCGGTCGCGCTGCGCGATGTGGATCGCGTGCGCGAGGCGGGGATCGGACGCGTGAACCTGGACCTGATTGCAGGCCTTGCCGGGCAGACGCCGGATTCGTGGCGCGAGTCGCTGGAGGTGCTGTGCGGCGCAAAGCCGGACCACGCCAGTGTTTATATGCTTGAGGTCGATGACGACTCACGGCTGGGGCGCGAGATTGGTGCAGGTGGGCAGAAATATTATGCGTCGCTGGTCCCGCCGGAGGATGCGATTGCAGAGATGTACTCGGAGGCGGTGGAGTCTCTGGAGCGGCACGGGCTAGCGCAGTACGAAATCTCTAACTTTGCGCGGCGCGGTGCGAAATCCCAGCACAATTTGAAGTACTGGCAGCGCGGGGCTTATCTGGGGCTGGGGTTGGACGCTCATTCCATGCTGCGCGACGCGGACGGGCGCGCGCTAAGATTTGCGACGACGGACGAACTGGAGCCGTTTCTTGAAGGGCCAGGATGGTCGGAACCCGAGCGGCTGATCCGCGAGGAAGAGTTGGAGGAGGCGTGGTTTCTGGGTTTGCGGTTGAATGCGGGCGTTGACCTCGCATTGCTGAGTGCGGAGTTTGGTGCGGCAGTGACGACGCGATTTGACGGCGTGATTGCGGAAACCGTCGCGGATGGTCTGATGGAGCGTGAGGGCGAACGGGTTCGACTGACCCAGCGCGGGCGGTTGCTGTCGAACGAGGTGTTTACCCGCTTCCTCGCCGAGCCGGTGAGCAGCTCCGCAAACGGAGTCCTATTTGCGGGGACCCCGGTGAGTGCTTAAATTGACGCATGGCTCAGGAATTGAATCGAGAACAGATGATTGATCTTCGCAGCGACACGGTCACGAAGCCGACAGCGGCGATGCGCGCGGCGATGGCGGCGGCGGACGTGGGCGATGACGTTTACGGCGAAGACCCGACGGTGAATCGGCTGGAGGCGCGCGCGGCGGAGATTTTCGGGCGCGAAGGGGCGATGTTTGTCCCCAGCGGCACGATGGGAAACCAGATTGCGATTCATCTTCATACGCGCCAGGGCGATGAGGTGGTGTGCGAATCGCGGGCGCATATTTTCGACTGGGAGATGGCGATGGTTTCGGCCTTCTCCGGTTGCCAGATACGAACCGTGAAGGGCGAGCGTGGGATTCTGACCTGGGAGCGGATTAAGACAGCGCTTTCGCGAGGGCTGGATTACCGTCCGCAGACGGGCCTGATTGCGCTCGAGAACACGCACAACATGGCGGGCGGAACGGTGACTCCGCTGGACGTGTACAAAGAGATATGGTCGGGGGCGCGGGACGAAGGGATTCCGGTTCATCTGGACGGCGCGCGGATTTTTAACGCTGCCGTTGCGCTGGGGATTCCGGTGGCGGAGCTGACGGCTGGGTTTTCAACCGTGATGTTCTGCCTGTCGAAGGGTTTGTGTGCTCCGGTGGGCTCGATGCTGGTGGGCAGCCGGAAGCTGATGGAGCGGGCGCGCTCGGTTCGCAAAATGCTGGGCGGCGGAATGCGCCAGGCCGGGGTCCTGGCGGCGGCGGGGCTGATTGCTCTGGAAGAAATGCCGAAGCGGCTGGGCGAGGACCACGCGAATGCGCGGCTGCTGGCGGAGTGCATGGCGGAACTGAAGCAGGTGGAGATTGATCTGGCGACGGTCGAAACCAACATCGTCATATTCAGGCTGCGCGGACTTACCGACATGCAGCCGGCGCTGGCGGCGATGAAGGAGCATAGATTGCTGGCCGGGACCGCGGCCGACGACCAGATTCGGTTTGTGACGCACAACGACGTGGACCGCGCGGCATGCGAAGGAGCAGCGGCGATCGCGGCCGAGGCGATTACAGCGACATGCTGAAACCGCGGGCCCTTCGCTGCGCGAACTCCGGCCACCAAATGACAAGAGTATTTTTTATTTCCAGCGGCGGATGGACGAATGTAGATGGAAGCGTGTACATTGGCCGAGACGTTCTCGGAAATTTCTGTGCCCCGCGATCCTGCCTGCTGGCTGGTTGCGTTGCGCGCAGTGTGTAGCCGCGGGCGGTTTTGACCGAGCGGGGAAGGCGGATTACGGCATAGTGCAACTGCGTCGGTTCACGGCGTCACCTCCACCCTGCCACGAAATCTCGATGGAGACTCCATGAACGCGAAAGCACAAACGGCCACACCCGAACCTCATCCCAAGGCCACCGCTGCATTCACCGGCTTGCTGGGGGGCTTGGCGGGCTTGATGTTCGGGCTGGATATCGGCGTGATTGCGGGCGCCCAGCAGTTTATCCAGCACGACTTCGGCATTTCCGATACGGTGCTGGAACACGTCGTCAGCTGGATGATGCTGGGCGCTGCTGCTGGCGCGATCGGCGCCGGCTGGATGGCGGCCAGACTGGGACGCAAGCGGTCGTTGCTATTGGGTTCGCTGGTGTTTGTGGTCGCCTCGGTGCTCTGCGGCGTTGCCTGGTCAGTGGAGGTTCTGCTGATCGGACGCCTGATCCTGGGCGTGTCCATCGGCATTCTGTCCTTCACCGCGCCGATCTACCTGGCGGAGATCGCGCCGGAGAACACTCGCGGCGCGATGGTGTCGCTGTATCAGCTGATGATCACCATCGGCATTTTTCTCGCTTTTTTGTCCGATACCGCCTTCAGCTACTCGGGCAACTGGCACTGGATGCTCGGCATCATCGCCGTCCCGGGCGCGTTGTTCTTTCTGGGGATCTTCGCCCTGCCCGAAAGCCCGCGCTGGCTGATGATGCGCGGACGCAGGGATCAAGCCACCAAGGTGCTGACCAAGCTGCGCGGCAACCCGGAGGTGGTCAAGCGCGAAGAGGAAGAAATTGCCGAACAGTTGCGCATCCCGCAACGTGGCTGGCACATGTTCCTGCAAAACAAAAATTTCCGCCGTTCCGTCGGGCTGGGAGTGGTGCTGCAAATTGTGCAGCAGTTCACCGGCATGAACGTGGTGATGTACTATGCTCCGCGCATTTTCCAGGACATGGGCTATCACACCGAGGCGCAATTATGGTTTACGGCCGCCGTTGGCCTGACCAATGTGCTGGCTACGCTGATCGCGATCGGGCTGGTCGACAGGTGGGGCCGCAAGCCAATTCTCTACACCGGTTTCTCAGTCATGGCCGTGGGCCTGGGAATCGTCGGCACCATGATGCATCTGGGCATCAATACCCAGGGCGAGCAGATCTTCACCGTGGTTATGCTACTGGTGTTCATCGTTGGTTTCGCCATGTCGGCAGGCCCGCTGATCTGGATCCTGTGCGCGGAGGTGCAGCCGATCAAGGGGCGCGACTTCGGCATTGCCATCTCCACCCTGACCAACTGGGTTGCCAATTTCGTGGTCGGCGTCACCTTCCTCTCGCTGCTCAACAGCTTCGGCCACGCGCAGACGTTCTGGCTGTACGCCGGCTTCAACGTCCTGTTCCTGTTGGTCACGTTCTTCCTGATTCCGGAAACCAAGAACATGACCCTGGAACACATCGAGCGTAACCTGATGGCCGGGAAACCGCTGCGCAGGATCGGCCAATGACGGGAGATGACCTTTTCCGGGGGTGG
>JBAPRH010000060.1:0-6327 GCA_049280995.1 Acidobacteriaceae bacterium | reverse complement strand
CAGCGCGCGCCGCCGGTGTGCGAGGCCGTGACGCGGACTGTGCCTCCGGCAGCTACGACGAGGTTGCGGACGATGCTGAGCCCCATGCCGCGGCGGCGCGGCGAGGGCCGGCTGGAGGAATCCTTATGAGTCGAAAAGCCGAGATCGAAGACCTGCCCACGCAGATCTTCCGGGATGCCCGGGCCGTCGTCGCTCACGGTAAGCAACACGGAATCTGGAGTGGGACCGGGAGCGGAACCGAGCACGGAGGGATCGATGAAGCTGAGCCCGCCGCTATACTGCGCGGTCACGCGGACATGGCCTCCTGAGGGCATAGCGTCGGCGGCGTTGCGCACCAGGTTAATGAGAATGCGGGTGAGGTCTTCGACGGCCAGCGCGGTGCGCCCGTTGCAGGGCATGGTGGCCACCGAGAGCTGGACGCCCGGGCCGGCGATGGCGGCGAGCAGCGGCTGAAGGCAGCGCAGGTCGGCGGCGGCGTCGGTGACCGAGACGGCGGCAAGGGGGACGGCGGTGGCAGTGGGGAGGGCCTGTTCTTTTGATTCTTTCGAAACGCTTGAGACTTTGCGGAGTTTCGATGCGGGAGTTGGCTGCGGGGCTGCGCCCTCGATGATTTGTTCGAGGATCTGAGAGGCTGCGTCGGCAATGCCCTGGAGCTCCCGGGCATAGTGGCCGTGCTGTGGGTTGAGGACTCCGGGAGTGGCGAGCAGCTCACTGTAGAGCATTAGCCCGGAAAGAACGTTGCGGGCATCGTGGGCGAGCCGGTCGAGGTTGTCGTAGTGGTCGGGGCTTTTGGTTATAGCTCTGGCGGTGGAGCCCAAAAAAGTGCCCGCGCCTGCGTCTGCTCCGGCATGGGTATGGGGAACGAAGCGGGGAAGAATCGCCGGAGGTTTGGCAAGCGCGGGCATCGCAGGTATTTCCTTTCAAGAGGGACTCGGAAGCCGGGTGCGACCCTGGAGTGCCGCCAAGCCAGCTTCCTTGCCCGTTCTTAATACACGTGGCGTGCCAAAGTGGAATCAACTCCGTAGCCAACAGCAAAGAAAAGACTTAACTGCGGGCAGGACGGAGAGGGGTGCGAGGCGGGCCTTGGCCCAAATTGGGACAGCTTTCCCGATGCTGACCGTCTAAGTAATTTTTTTTATATAGATTACAAGCAGTAGTTCGTCGATGTCCCGTTTTGGGGCAGGTCCAGATCGGAACCGGGTTTTGGCGGCCCGGCAGGTGCGGTCCCAAACCCGTACAATGCTGAGGTGACGAATTCCAGACAATTCTTTCGTGCCAGGGAGCGGGCGGCCTCGGCGATGCGGCCGGTGCGGCTGACTCCAAACTATGTGGCGATGCCCGAGGGCTCAGTGCTGATCGAGGTGGGCAACACGCGGGTGCTGTGCAACGCGACGGTGGAACAGGGGGTTCCCGCGTGGTTGCGGAACAGCGGGCGAGGCTGGGTCACGGCGGAGTATGGGATGCTGCCCCGGGCCACGCTGACCCGGACGGCCCGGGAGTCGGAGCGCGGCAAAGTCGGCGGGCGGACGCACGAGATTCAGCGGCTGATTGGCCGGTCGCTGCGCGGAGTCGTGGACATGACGGCTCTGGGCGAGCGGACAGTGATTCTGGACTGCGACGTGTTGCAGGCCGATGGCGGCACGCGAACGGCGGCCATCACGGGCGCGTGCGCGGCACTGGCGATCGCGTTCCACCGGATGGTGGCCTCGGGGGCGCTGAAGGCGAATCCGTTGACGCGGTTGGTGGCCGCGACCAGCGTGGGCATTGTGGAGGACTCGGTCCTGCTGGACTTGGCCTACGAAGAGGATTCGCAGGCCGAGGTGGACATGAACGTCGTCATGACCGAAGACGGCGGGCTGGTCGAGGTTCAGGCGACAGCGGAGCGCGCGGCGTTTCCGAGGAGCCGGATGCTGGAGATGATGGACTTTGCCGAAGCCGGGATCAAGGAATTACTGGCGGCGCAACGGCAGGCGATTGCGTTGGAGTAGGCGGTCCATTTGCGGACCGCAATGCGGATTAGTGAACGTGCCGGGTAGCCACGCGCCCGCGCCGGCAAGCGCAAAGCGCATGTGCCGGAGCGACCAGTCCTATACGTCCAGCCTGCGAGCCGCCGCAACCCGCCCATACCACTGCCCGGAATCCTTCACCGTCCGCCGCAAATCGCGGAAGTCGATATACGTCAGCCCGAAGCGCTGGCTGTAGCCCTCAGCCCACTCGAAGTTGTCGAGCAGGCTCCAGGCGTGGTAGCCGCGCACATCCGCCCCGTCCTTGATGGCGCGCGCCAACTCGGCCAGATGTCCCTTATAAAACTCAATCCGTCTCGGGTCCGGGACCTTCTTCATGTCCTCGGGCAGCGGCCCGTCTGAGTACGCGCAGCCGTTCTCCGTGATTTCGATGATCGGGCGGTCGTACTCCTTCGAGATCTGGGTCACGATGTCATAAATCCCGCGTGGCCACACCTCCCAGCCGTTGTAAGTAATCGGCCCCACCGCCGGCATCAATGCATCGAAATGGACAAACGGCTCGCCGCCCTTGCCGGTGTCCGACACAATGTGCCGGTTGTAGTAGTTGATCCCGATCCAGGCGAGCGGCGCGCGCATGATGTTCCCGTCGCCCGGCCGCATGCCCATAATTTCGTACGGAACCTGGCTGCCCTCAAACGCATCAGGATACTTGCCGTGCAGTGCCGTCTCCAGAAAGAAGATGTTGTTGATCGCGTGGAAGCGCTCCGTCGCCGCCTTGTCCGCCGAGCTGTCCGTCGCCGGCGTGCCCGGAGACATGCTGTACGCCGATCCAATCTTTGCCTGCGGCGCTGCGGCCTTCATCGCGCGGAACGCCTCGCCCTGCGCCAGGTTCACCGTATGCGCCGCCTTCAGGAACAGCCGCATGTCCTTTTTGCCCGGAGCATGGATGCCTGTGCCGTAGCCCAGCATGGTGAATACCCACGGCTCATTGAAGATCGCCCACGTGTTTACGCGGTCGCCGAGCGCCCTGGCCACAATTGCCGAGTAGTCGGCGAACTTCTTGTACATGTCGCGATCGGGCCATCCACCCTGGTCTTCGAGCGCCTGCGGGAGGTCCCAGTGGAAGACCGTGCACATGGGGCGAATCCCCGCCCCCAGCAGCTCATCCACAAAGCGGCTGTAGTAATCCAGGCCCTTCTGATTCACCGCGCCCGTGCCCGTCGGCTGAATCCGCGTCCACGCCACGGAGAAGCGGCAGCTCTTCTGGTTGAGCTGCTTCATGATCGCTACGTCTTCCTTGTAGCGATGGTAGGTGTCGCAGGCCACGTCGCCCGTGTCGCCGCCCTTGATCTTCCCCTGCGTATGCGCAAAGCGATCCCAGATCGACTCGCCCTTGCCGTCCGCCTTCCATGCGCCCTCGACCTGGTAGGAAGCCGTCGCCGTACCGAACAGAAAGTGCTCGGGAAAGCGCGCCCCGGCAATGTCGATCTCGGGAATCGATGTGTCTTCGGGAACAAAATAAGGGTTCGCGGCAAGCGAGTAGCGGGAAATAGCGGCTACGCCTGCAAGCGCGGCGGTGTAGTTGAGAAACTGGCGTCGGTTGATCAAAGCGGTGTCTCCTTCGAGGAAGAAAGCCCATCGTAGCATTCGGGGTACAGATTAGTAAAACTGTTTAGTTCTGGATAGAAACCATCTCTCGCAGCCTCAGCTGCGGTGAGTCATCCGCTTCGGATTCGGCGGAATCGTCGATTCGCGAATGATCAGTTCCGGGGTAATCGGAATCTCTTCCGGGTAATCCTTTTTGCCGCGCAGCCGCTCCAGCAGCACCCGCGCCGAAGTAATGCCCATGCTGTTCAGCGGCTGGCGAATCGTCGTGAGGCTGGGGTTGTGATAAGCCGCGACCTGAATATCGTCAAAGCCCATCACCGAAACGTCTTCCGGCACGCGCAGATTGTGGTCCCGGAAAGCCCGGATCGCCCCAATTGCCGCAACGTCGTTGAACGATACCAGCGCGGTGAACGGCTTCTTCGCCGCCAGCAGTTGATGCACCACCGGATAGCCCAGCTCCGGTGATGAAAGGTTCTGCTGGAGCTGAATCACCAGCTCCGGTTGCACTTCCAGTCCCAGCTCCTTCGCCACCGCCATAAAGCTCTTCCAGCGGTCACCCGAGTCGGAGCTGAACGTCTGCCCGCGCATGAACGCAACGTGCCGGTGCCCCAGTTGATAGAGGTGCCGCAGCGCCAGCTCCGCCGCCCTCCGATGGTCCAGCAGGAGGTTGGTCACGCCCTCGATTTTCTTGTGCCCGGCCACCGCCACCACCGGCAGCGGCAGCGGGTGTTGCAGCGCGGTATCGATGGCGATGAACCCTTCGACGGAGCGGTCCATCAGCAGCCGCGGATACTCCTCGATCAGGTCGGCTTTGCGCCGATGGCTCGCGGTCAGGTAAAAATAACCCTCTTCCATGAGCACTTCCTCAATGCCGTTCATCACCAGCACCGAATAGCCGTCGCTCAGCTCCGGAACCAGCACGCCGATCGAAAAGCTCTGTCGCCGCCGCAGCGAACGCGCATAAAAGCTTGGCCGGTAATCGAACTTCTTCGCCGCCGCCGTCACCCGGTCCCGCGTCTCCTGCGGAATCGACCGCACCCCCGGAGCATTGTTCAGCACCAGCGAGATCGTCGCCGGAGACAAGTCCAGGTAATCGCCCAGGATCTTCAGGCTGATGGGCCGCGCGGGCAGAAATGGGCTTTTCCCGGAAACAACGTCTGGATTCTTCCGCTTCGGCATATCTGCCTTTGTAGCGGTTCAGCGGGAAATGTACAAGGCCGTGGCGGAGCCGCGCTCCAAATCATCAGTCTCACAAAAGAAAAGGGCCTCCGATTGAATCGAAGGCCCTCCCGCACTCAGGCCGCACGGATCTGCGAATCTGCTCCGGAGGCGCGCGGTTAGCGCGTACTTGCGCCGGAAGGCGCGTGTGCCTGGACGGCCAGTCCCCCCATCTTTCCCTCGCGGTAATCCTTCACCGCCTGGGCCAGTTGCTCCTGCGTATTCATGACGAACGGGCCGTAGCTCGCCACCGGCTCGTTGATCGGCTCGCCGCTCAGCACCAGCAGCGTGGAGTCCTCGGCCCCATCCACCGTCACTCCGCCGCCTTCGGAATCGAGCACCGCAATCCGGGCCTCGCCCTCCAGTGGAGTCTCGCCGTTCAGCTTTACGTTGCCCTTCAGCAGAACCACTGCCGCATTCCGTCCCTCGGGCAGCGCCAGCTCAAAGCGCTCGCCGGCTTTCGCGCGCACGTCGAAAACGTCGACCGGAGTGAAGGTCTTCGCCGGGCCTTTCACGCCTCTCAGCTCGCCCGCAATCACGCGCGCGTAGCTCTCGGCTCCCAGTTTCACAGCGGGAATCTGCTCCTTCGTAATCGCCTGGTACCGCGGCGCCGACATTTTGTCTTTCGCCGGAAGGTTCACCCAGAGCTGCACCATCTCGAACGTCCCGCCTTGCTCGCTGAACGCCCGCTCGTGCTTCTCCTCGTGAACCACGCCGGAAGCCGCCGTCATCCACTGCACGTCGCCGGGAAAAATCGTCCCCGCGTTCCCCGCCGAATCGCGATGGTCCACCGCCCCTTGATACGCAATCGTCACCGTCTCAAATCCGCGGTGCGGATGCTCACCCACTCCCTGCCGCTTCTTCGTAGGCTCAAAGTAGAGCGGCCCGGCGTAGTCCAGCATCAGAAACGGATTCACCTGCGCGTCAATCCCATTCGACGGAAACAGGTTGCGCACCGGGAAGCCATCGCCTACCCAGTGGTTCGACCCAGGTCCGCGCACCTGAAGCACCGATTTCGTTTTCGTAGCAGTTGCAGTCATTGTTGCTCCTCTCCATTTCTGGAATTTCCAAAACCTCGTCTCAGCCGGAACGCTCAACTCAATCCTCAACTCCGGTCGCTGAGCTTTGTCTTCCCTTCCCCAGCTTCCGCAGCAGGCCGATCAGCGCCGCGCGCTCCGACGGATTCAGCCCCGCGGCCGCACGCTCCATATCACGCTCGTGGCTGCGAAAGAGCGCCCGAATGGTCCCGCGACCCTCCGCCGTCAGCCGCACCAGCCGGACGCGCCGGTCTTCTGCAACTTCGCCGCGCGCCACCCATCCGCGCCCCTCCAGCCGGTCTATCGCCGCGGTCATCGATCCGCTGGTCAGCAATACCTTTTCGCCCAAAACCTTTACCGGCAGCGGACCCTTTGACCTGCCCCCTTTTTCTCAACCATTCATAACTGGAGTTTTTTCCCGGTTTTGGTTTGGCTGTGAGTATATCTGACAGCCTTCGTAGTCGGGCCTGTGGGGAGGTGGGAAGCGTTGTTTGCTTTCC